>DAOTGE010000028.1:26264-34963 GCA_035446965.1 Eubacteriales bacterium | reverse complement strand
CAGGGTGTCCAGGGTTCGAATCCCTGAGGGGGTACCAAACGAAGAGAAGCCGAAACACGGCTTCTTTTTGCGCGAAAACGCGGGAGGAATGACAGGTTATGCGGCTTTGCAATCCGGCGCGCGGCAACTTATACTGAGGATAAGGAACGGCGCTTGCCGAAAGGAGACGACGATGGAGGAACTCTATAAAAAGGCACGGACGTTTATTTACCGCAACGCGCGGCCGCTGGACTTTGCAAGATGGCGGTTTCATTTTGAAAACGGCACAGGGCAGGCCGTTCTGGACGCGCTCTCGCAGTATCAGAACGGCGACGGCGGGTTCGGCCATGCGCTGGAAGCGGACGCTTGGAATCCTGTGTCCACGCCTGTCCAAACCTGGACGGCGACCGAAATCGTTCGAGAAACCGGAATTGACGACCCTTCAAACGAAATCGTGCGCGGCATTCTGCGCTATCTCGAAAGCGGACGGGATTTCGACGGCACATGCTGGTATTTCGCCGTGAAAAGCAACGCCGCGTATCCGCACGCGCCCTGGTGGCACACCGAAAACGACACGGCGAACGGCGGCGACTACAACCCGAGCGCATCCCTCGCCGGGTTCATCCTGCGTAACGCGCAGCGAGACAGTGCGCTTTATGACCTCGGCAGCCGGGTTGCGCAGGAGGCGTTCTCCCAGTTGCAGGAGGGCGCGCACGAAAACGGCATGCACACGCTGACCTGCTACGTCCGGCTTTTGCAGTACCTTACGGAAGCCGGAATTTCTGATGTGATCGACCTTGCGGCGCTGGAAGATACCCTCCGCGGACACGTCCGCGCCGCCATTACGCAGGAAACCGAAACGTGGGAAACAGCGTACGTCTGCAAGCCGTCGCAGTTTCTGGAAAGCCCGCAGAGCGTTTTTTACGCCGGCAGCCGGGAGATTGCGGAGTTCGAGTGCGAATTCATCCAAAAAACGCAGCTGGACGACGGCTCCTGGAACGTCAACTGGAACTGGGGCGCGTATCCGGACGAATGGGCGGTCAGCCGAAACTGGTGGAAGTCGGCGGTGATCATCCGGAATTTGCTTTACCTGCGCGGGTTCGGACGGCTGAAAACGCAGCCGTGAGCCGGAAACGGCGAAAACGTGCGCGCGGCATTTGACATGCGCCGCGGCGAAGTGTTATTCTCAACACCGAAGAACGACATAAGGAAATTCCCCGATATGCAAACGATATTTTTACGCGCACAGGACAGCGCGGCGGACGCGTTTTCGGTCCCGCGGGGACTGACCGCGCTGGTCGGCGGCGGCGGCAAAACGACGCTCATGCTCCGCCTTGCGGGCGAGCTTTGCGCGCGCGGGGAGCGGGTGATCGTCACCACGACGACGCATATCTTCCCGCCGGAGCACATGCGGACCCTGCACGGCGCGACGGAAGCGCAGGCGGCACGCGCGCTGGCGGAAGACGGAATCGTGTGCCTCGGCGAACCTTCCAAGGAGGGCAAAATTGCCGCGCCGGTGCTGCCGCCGGAAACGATGCTGCGCCTTGCGGACTATGTGCTCTGCGAGGCGGACGGCGCACGCAAGCGTCCGCTCAAAGCTCCCGCCGCGCACGAACCGGTGATCCCGCCGCAGACGAAGCTGGTGATCGCCGCCGCGGGGCTGGACGGAATCGGCAAACCGGTGTGCGAAACGGCTTTCCGGCCGGAGCTCTACGCCGCGCTGATTCAAAAGGATGAAACCGATCCTGTAGCGCCGGCGGATATCGCCCGCGTGCTTTCGCATGAAGACGGGCAGAAAAAGGGCGTTTTAAGCGGCATGCGGTACTGCATTCTGCTCAACAAGGCCGACGGCGAGGCGCAAAAGCGAGATGCGCTTTCAATCGCGCGGGTGCTGGAGAACGCAAACGCCGCCGAGCGGACGGTGATCGCCGCGCTGGGCGGGGAAAACGCATAAAAAGAAGACACAACGCTAAAATCGTGAAAGCGAGGAGTTTGAATATGATCATTTGGGTGCGCGGAGCGGGCGACATTGCAACCGGCGCGGCGTTCCGGCTCTATAAAAGCGGGTTTTCGGTCGTGATGAGCGACCTTGCAGTCCCGACATCTATCCGGCGGACGATCTGCTTTTCGGAAGCGATCATCAACGACAGCACGCAGGTGGAGGATATCACGGCGGAGCTTGCAAAGGACGCGGCGGACGCAAAGCGCATTCTCGGCGAAGGGAACATCGCCGTGCTGGCCGACCCGGAGGGCGCGGAGGCAAAGAAGCTCCGGCCCGCCGCCGTGGTGGACGCAATCCTCGCCAAAAGGAACCTCGGCACGCGCATGACGGACGCGGAAATCGTGGTCGGCGTAGGACCCGGCTTTACGGCGGGCGAAGACTGTCATGCGGTTGTGGAGACCATGCGCGGACATACGCTCGGGCGCGTGTATTACGAAGGCGGCGCCATGCCGGACACCCGCGTGCCGGGCAACATCGGCGGGTTCACGCTGGAGCGCATCCTGCGCGCGCCGTGCGCGGGGACGTTTAAAGGCGTTAAGAAAATCGGCGATCTCGTGATCAAGGGCGAAATCTGCGCCTATGTGGACGACAAGCCGGTCGTGAGCAGTCTTTCCGGCGTGCTGCGCGGGATTTTGCCGGACGGGCTGGAGGTTTATGAAGGTATGAAGAGCGGGGACGTCGACCCGCGGTGCGAGCTTTCGCATTGCTACACGGTCTCCGACAAGGCGCTCGCCGTCGGCGGCGGCGTGCTGGAAGCGGTTCTGCACTTACAGGCAAAGGAAGGATACGAATGGAAACGGAAGTAAAACTCACGAAACTTGCAAAATGCGCTGGATGCGGCGCGAAGGTCGGCGCGGGCGTGCTGGCGGGGCTCCTCGGCGGGCTGCCCGCAAGGGAAGACCCGAACCTGCTGGTCGGCTTCGACCGCTCGGACGACGCTTCGGTCTACCGCGTCAGCGACGAACTGGCGCTGGTGCAGACGGTCGACTTTTTTCCGCCGATCGTCAACGACCCGTTCACGTTCGGCCAGGTGGCCGCGACCAACGCGCTTTCGGACGTGTACGCCATGGGCGGCGAACCGAAGCTCGCGCTCAACCTGCTCTGCGTGCCGGAAAACATGCCGGGCGACGCGGTGCGCGCCATCCTCGCGGGCGGGTACGACAAGGCGTATGAAGCCGGCGCGATCATCACCGGCGGTCACAGCATCTTTGACGACGTGCCGAAATACGGCCTCGCGGTCACGGGGTTCGTGCATCCCGATAAATTTTTCAAAAACCTCGGCGCGCGCGAAGGCGACGTGCTGTTTCTGACAAAGCCGCTCGGCGTCGGCATACTCACCACGGCGGAAAAGGCCGAAATGCTCGAAGAAGGCGCGATGGACCGCGTGATCGAACTGATGACGACGCTCAACCGCGGCGCGCGGGACTGCGCGGTCAACTACCGCGTGCACGCCTGCACGGACGTGACGGGCTTCAGCCTGATGGGGCACATGCTCGAGATGATGCAGGGTTCGGAGACGTCCGCGCGCGTCGAGACCGGCGCGGTGGACTTTTTGCCGCACGTGCTGGAGTTTGCGAACATGGGGCTGCTGCCCGCAGGCGTATACCGCAACCGCGCGTTCGCCGAAGCGTCCGTGGACGAAGGCGACCTGCCGCTGAAGGTGCGCGACGCGCTCTACGACCCCCAGACCTCCGGCGGGCTGCTCATCGCGGTCGACCCGAAGGATGCGGACGCGCTGGAAAGAGACCTCAAAGCGAGCGTGCCGAGCGCGCAGCGCATCGGGGTCGTGCTGCCCAAGGGGGACAAGTCGATCTATCTGGTGTAACCGAAACGAACGCAAACAAAAACAGGCTCCGTAAAAGCGGAGCCTGTTTGGCGCTGGAGGCTTCGCCTCCATTTTTGCGTTCTGTTGTTGATAAAGAAGGGATTCCCAAGGGATTTGTCCCTTGGGTGGGGTTGCAGGGGAGAATCCCCTGCGAATAAAACTTTTTAGCAAGCAGACAGGCTCCCGGTGAAAGGAGCCTGTTTTTGATGCAAAATCAATTCGTGCTGCAACCTTCCGCGTCAGTCCGCGAGGATTTCCGCCAGCGCGGCGAGCGCGCCGTCGATATCCTCCGCTGTGTTCGACCAGCCGAAGGAAAAGCGCACCGTGCCCTGCGGGAACGTGCCGTAGGTCTTGTGCGCGTTGGGCGCGCAGTGCAGCCCGCAGCGCGTGAGCACGCCGTAATCGCTCGAAAGCCGGTCGGCCACGTCCGCGTTGTCCAGCGCGGCAAAGTCGCAGGAGACGACGCCCACGCGGCGGGAGAAGTCCCGCGTGCCGATCGTGCGGAAGCCTTTGAGACGGTCGAGCCCGGCATAGAAGCGCTCCAGCAGGTTTATTTCGTGTGCGCGGCGCGCGTCCACGCCGATGGAGAGAAGCTCCTCCAGCGCGGCGTGCAGCCCGTATACGCCCGGCAGGTTCGGCGTGCCGGACTCGAAGCGGTCCGGCATGTAGGAAGGCTGTACCTCGGTGTGCGAGTCGCTGCCCGTACCGCCGGTGACCAGCGGCTCCAGCGCTTCGGCAAACGGGCGTGTCATGAGCAGCGCGCCGATGCCGCTCGGCCCGCAAAGACCCTTGTGCCCGGGCACGCAGAGCGCGTGTGCGCCGATTGCGGCGAAGTCGACGGGGAAATGCCCGCCGCTCTGCGCCGCGTCCACTACGAACGCAATACCGTGCCTGCGGCAGAGCGCGCCGGCTTCGGCGAGCGGCATCACCGTGCCGCTGATGTTGGAAGCGTGCGAAAGCACGCAGAGCTTCGTGTTCGGGCGGATGAGCTTTTCCGCCGCATCCAAATCCAGTTCGTCGTCCCCGCGCATGGGGATCCGGTCGAACGTTACGCCGTGGGAAAGCAGCTGCGTCAGCGGGCGCATCACGGCGTTGTGCTCCAGCGAGCCGGTGAGCACATGGTCGCCCGGATGCAAAAACCCCTTGAGCGCGATGTTGAGCGACCAGGTCTGGCCGGGCGTGAAAATGGCGTATGTCGGGTCGGAAAAATTGAACAGGCTGCAGAGCATCTCGCGTGTTTCCAGTTCCATGATGGAAGCGTCCGTCGCGGGCGCATAGGTCGAGCGGTTGACGTTGACGCAGACCTCGTCGATGTACCGCCGCATCGCCTCGCCGACACCTTTGGCCTTCGGGCGGGACGTTGCACCCTGATCCAAATAAATTATTTTGGGTTGAAAATTTTTTTCTGCCATATCGTTATCCTCGCTTGCAAACAACGTTTACCTATGCTAGAGTATATCCGAACGGAACAAATCGTGCAAGTCAAACCCGCGCTTATCCTGCGGGAAGCCGTTCGTAAAGCCGGCTTAAACGGCCGATATCGATGGAAGGATTGGGAGAAAAAATGAACAAACGCAACCTTTGGGTGATTCTCACGGGGGTCGTCATCGGCGCGGCGGCGGTGCTGCTCACGGCGCTGGGCAACCCCGGCAACATGGGCTTCTGCATCGCGTGCTTTATCCGGGACACCGCGGGCGCATGCAAGCTGCATACCGCGGCGGTCGTGCAGTATGTGCGGCCGGAAATCGTCGGCATGATCGCGGGTTCCATGATCGTGGCGGTGCTTTTTAAGGAGTTCAAGCCGCGCGGCGGTTCCTCGCCGATGACGCGTTTCATCATCGCCGTGGTCGTCATGATCGGCGCGCTGATGTTCCTCGGCTGCCCGCTCCGCATGATGCTGCGCATCGGCGGCGGCGACCTCAACGCCGTGGTCGGCCTGGTCGGTTTCATCGGCGGCATCTTCGTCGGCACGCTCTGGCTCAAGGGCGGTTTCTCGCTCAAGCGCGCCTATGCGCAGAGCCTCACCGAAGGCGGCGCGCTGCCGGTGGTCACGGTGCTCATCCTCGTGCTCTGCCTGGCCGTTCCCGCGCTGTTTGCCTTCAGCGAATCCGGCCCGGGCGCGGCGCACGCGCCGGTGCTGATTTCGCTTGCGGCGGGGCTGATCGTCGGCGGCATGTGCCAGCGTTCGCGCTTCTGCACGGTGGCGGGCAACCGCGACGCAATGATGTTCGGCGACTTTTCGATGCTCTGGGGATTCCTTGCGGTCATCGTTACGACGCTGATCGGCAACCTCATCCTCGGCAACCTGCATTTCTCGTTTGCGGACCAGCCGGTCGCGCATACGGACGGGCTCTGGAACTTCCTCGGCATGGCGCTGGTCGGCTGGGGCAGCGTGATGCTCGGCGGCTGCCCGCTTCGCCAGCTCATCCTTGCGGGCGAGGGCAACACGGATTCGGCGATTACGATCACGGGCTTCTTCGTAGGCGCGGCGATCTGCCATAACTTCGGCCTCGCGTCGTCCGGCGCAGGCCCCACGACGAACGGCATGATCGCGGTGGTGGCGGGCTTTGTCGTGCTCACCGTGATCGGACTACTCAACAGAGAAAGGGCGTAAACAAACGATGGAAACGATCGACGCAAGGGGACTGCTCTGCCCGGAACCCGTGGTGCTGGTGCAGAAGGCGATTAAGGCCGCTCCGGCGGAAGCGACGGTGCTCGTGGACGCGATGGCCGCAAAGGAAAACGTGACGCGCTTTGCAAAATCGCGCGGATACGAAGTGAGCGCAAGCGAAAAAGACGGGGAATTCACGCTTACGCTGACGAAGAAATGAACGATTATATCGCAACGTTCCATACGCATCTTTCGGCGATGCGCTCCCAGCGCACGCTGAGCGTCAGAGGCGTGCAGGCGCGGCTTTCGCCCGTGCCGCGCAGCCTGAGCGCGAGCTGCGGCACCTGCGTGCGCTACCGCGCGGACACACCCTGTCTGGACGCGCTGGACCGGGACATGGAGCTCGTTGTGCGCCAGATCAAAGAGGGCGAATACGAGCCGATCGCGCAGAACGAATAGAGCGATTCAAACGAAAGAAGCGGCGGCGGCCGTCCGGTTACCGGATGGCCGCTGCTGCCTGTCAAAAAAAGTCTCCGGGATTGTTAAGGGCCGCGGCCCTTAACCCGTTTTTTCCGGCTGCGCCGGTTCATCCGGCGTAACGGATCGCCCGGAATGGGCGGTTGCTCTGTGCTCTTTGCCGCCCGCGAGCCATTAAGTACGAGAGGCAAAGAGCGGTTATCCCGTCAAAAAACAAGTTTTTTGACGGTCTCAGCGGTGTCCGGCAGCAACGGACGGCCGCTTTGTTTTTTACGGTGTGCGGCGCTTCTTTTCTATTTACCGCAAAAGCAAAATACGATATGATAAGGCTGTAACAAACGAGGGGGTGGACGTATGAAAAAAAGGACCGCAAGAATCCTTGCGCTGATTGCCGTGCTGCTGCTTTGCATGGCGCTCGGCGCATATTCGCTCGCGGACGCGGGGAATTTTTCCGGCGATTCCGACTGGGGCGGCGGCGGCTCGGACTGGGGGAGTTCGGACTGGGGAAGCAGCTCGGACTGGGACAGCGGCACGTCAAGCTGGAGCAGCGGTTCGACCTATGACAGCGACTCGTCAGGCAGTTCGTCGGGCGGGTGCCTAGGCGGCAACCTCTTTACCATTGCGATCATCGTGATCGTCATCATCGTGATCGCGCGCTTCCGCAAGAACGCCAAAAACAACTCCGGCGCGTCCGTCTACAAGGCCGCGGAGGAAGAGCCCGGCCTGCCGCTGGAGGACCTCAAGACGAAAGACCCGAACTTCAACGAACAGGCGTTTTTGGAGAAAGTCGGCAACTGGTACATCCAGATGCAGAACGCCTGGCAGGACAAAAAATGGGAACCCATGCGCGCAATCATGACCGACGCGCTCTACAGCCAGATGGAACGCCAGCTCGACGAACTGGTCAAAGCGGGACGCACGAACTATGTCGAGCGCATCGCCGTGCTCGAATCGCGCATCGTGCGCTACGCCGTGGAGGGCGACAACGACGTTCTGGTCGTCCGGCTTTCCACGCGCATCTGCGATTACACGCTCGACGACAGGACCGGCGAGGTGGTCAGCGGCAGCAAGACGCGCGAGCTGTTCATGGTATACGACTGGAAGATCATCCGCTCGAAGGACGAGGTCACGCACGAGGCGGACGAGATGACGCAGGTGAGCTGCCCGAACTGCGGGGCGCCGCTGGAGATCAACCACAGCGGGCAGTGCCCGTACTGCGGCTCGGTCGTCACGCTCAAGGAACACGACTGGGCGCTTAGTTCCATCAAGGGGATTTCCCAGCGCAGTTCCAACTGACGCATCCCGGTTCCGGCAAAAACAAGCACAAACAAGACCGCCCGCAATGGGCGGTCTTGCCGTGTTTGCCAGAAATTATTATGCATGCGGTGCTTTTTTTTAACCCGGCAGAAAATCTGTTTTTTGCCGGAATGAAATCTGTCAAAACCGGCGGCTTGTACGGCGGTCTGCGCACACATGATTCTGCAAGGCGAGAAACAATGTTTTGCTTGATTCCGGCTGTGCCGGTTTATAAATCTGTCAAAACCGGCGGTCTGTACGGCGGTCTGCGCAGACATGATTCTGCAAGGCGAGAAACAATGTTTTGCTTGATTCCGGCTGTGCCGGTTTAACCGGCACAACGGATCGCCCGGGACGGGCGAATTCCCTGTGTGCTTTGCCGCCCGGGAGCCCGTGAAGGCGAGAGGCAAAGCACGGTTAACCCGGCAGAAAACTTGTTTTTTGCCGGAACTTCTTAGCCTCCCGCTGCCGCGGTCACGACCGCCTCGTGGTCCGCGTCCGCAATACCG
>DAOTGE010000028.1:0-26164 GCA_035446965.1 Eubacteriales bacterium | reverse complement strand
TTAGCCTCCCGCTGCCGCGGTCACGACCGCCTCGTGGTCCGCGTCCGCAATACCGCCGACGCCGGAAACGGAGCCGGAAAAATACACGCTGTAGCTCGGCAGAGTCCCGTCGCCGGGATCGGGCGCATACTGCAGCGACGCGGCGACCGAAACGCCGTCGATCAGCACCGCGACGGGCAGTTTTTCGGAACTGGCCTCATCGGAAAAGAACCCGCGCAGGGTTGCGTCGTCCCAGTCCAGCTCCGGCGTAAAGTGCGCGTAGCCGCTTTTTTCGGTGCAGACGACGCGCACGGTGATGCCCGTGCGGCAGTCGGTGAGCGCGTACGCCTGGCCGATGGTCAGGCGCGCTTTAACCTCGTCCCAGCTGACGAGCACGCCGGGCACGAGCAGCGAGTCCGCGGCAAAAGCGTCCTGTGCGGCAGCCGCGCCGGCGGAAAAGAGCGAGTCGAGCGAGCCGTCGTCCGGCGTGCCGTACGCAGCGTAAAACGCGGCGAGCGCGTCCGCGTCGTTCTGTCCCCAGCGCCCGTCCACAACGCCGCTTAAGCAGCCGAGGTCGGAAAGGCGGAGTTCCGCGCGGAGCACGTCGTCCGAACAGTCGCCGAGCGAAAACGCCTCCTCGTCGGCGCGCGAAAAACCGGGGAGCGCAAGCAGGGTGAGCGCGCAGTAAACAGCGGGCGCCGCGCGTAAAACGCGGAAAAATCGTTTGTGTAAAAGCATCGGTTTCATATCGCAAGAATTATAGCACACTCCGCCTTTGCCGCCAAGACGCGCGCGTTGTCAAGCTGCGCGGCGGGTGGTAAAATATAAGTGTGATCCGAAGTAAAGGAGGCGATGACATGCGCTGTTCCTGTCAGAATTGCGGCGCCTATATGGTGCAGGACGAAAAAGGGCTCGGCAGCCGCTGCATCTGCCCGGAGTGTTTCACGACCTGCAGCGCCTGCATGGGCACGCCGCAGGAACCGGCGGGCAGGGAAGAGCTCAAGCGGCTCATGCTCGAACGCGAACGCTACGACGCGGAGCACGAACAGGACGACTGAAAAAGTCCGCTTCAAACGGACGAAAAGGAGGACGCGGACAAATCGTCCTCCTTGTTTTATGAACGTGTGCCGTAAAAAGGCGCGGCGGGCGGCCGCCGCCAAAATCCCGAACCGGCAGTAAAAAAACGCGAAGGTGAAAACGAGAAATGCCGCTCAACAGCTATCGCGACGAGGCGGGCGAATTTATGGACCGCATCGGCGCAAAAAAAGGCGCGGGTGAAATCTTCCCGATGATCGATGAAGAACTTGCGCTGCTCAGGGCGGCGCAGGGCGACGCGCAGGCGGAACGGCACCAGATTTACGATCTGCTGTTCCTGCTTTTTGAGGCGGCTGCAATCGGCGGGTACGACCTGGACGAAGAATGGCGGCGCGGGCGCGCGCGCAAGCGGGAGAAATACCCCGGCGTAACTGTGAAACCGAAGACGGACTGAAGCCGGGAAACTGCGAAAGGCTGCGAAGCGTCTCAAACGGCCGGTTTCGCATCAGAATCAATTTTAACGAACAAAAAGGACGGGGTTATCCCGTCCTTTGCTGTGCTTTTTTGAGTGTTCCACTAGGGTTCCGGCGTGGTGACGGCCGGCGAAGGCGTGTCCGGCACGGGCGTAATGACCAGATAGGACGGTGTCGGCGTGTCCGACGGCAGGGGTTCCGGCGTAATTTCGGCCGGGGTGGGCGTCGGCGTTTCGTCGAGCGGGCAGACCCAGATTTCGCCCTGATAGGACTTATAGGTCGAAAGCGCGAACTTCTCGGTGCGCACGAGCGTGCCGTTTAAATAATAGTTTTTGTAGGACTGGTACACATAGCCGTTGCGCGCGGCGACCGCCGTGTACGTTTCTCCCGCAACCATGAGCGAGCCGTCCTCTTTTTCGGTGCCGACGGGAACTTCGATCTCCACCGGGTCGCCGCTGACATAGTCCGTTGAAACGCGTTCGGAGGTGAGCTTGATCTCGTCGTATTCCGTTGTTTCAAACGGCAGGCCCCAGATTTCGAAGGTGAGATCGTCGTCGCTGGTGGTGTAGCCGAAAATTACGATGTCGCTCGTGGTGTTGTTGCTGAATTTAAAGTCTATGATGTTGCCGACCGAGTTGATCGTCGCGTCCAGGCCCTTGCTGATATACGCCACGGGCATGGTGTGGTTGCGGCGGTAAACGATTTCCAGGTCGGCTTTGGCGGCCGCGTTGTAGAGCGTTGAAGAAAGCTGGCATACGCCGCCGCCGTACTGCGTGACGACCGCGCCGCTTTCATAGGCGTGCGCCTGCTTCCAGCCGTTGGCCTTGTTGCGCGTGCCGAGCGTGTCGTTGGTGGAAAAGACCTCGCCGGGTTTGAGGACGGTGCCGTTGATCAGCCCGCAGCCCTTTCTAACGTTGTATTTGCGCGAGCTGGTGCTGCTTGAAAAGCTCGTCGTCGCGCTGGCGCGCAGCACGTATTTGCCTTCGAGCGACGCGCGCGTGACGCTCGGCTGCGTTTCGGTCACGGGGATTTCAACCGGCGTGGTCACGCCGTTGAGGATTGCGTCCGTAACGCGGGTTATAAGCGTGCTTTGGTCGACGGAAACGCCGATCACTTCGTCGGTAAAGATGATGCTGCGGCTTTCGGCGTCCACGCTCGCGACGGACGCGTCCAGCGCGGCGACGTCGATCTGCGCGGCAATCTGCGCAACGCCCGCCGTCAGCGAGGTCAAATCGTAACTGACGGTCAGTTCAAACGAGCGGCCGTTGGCCGCAACGTCCTCTTTTTCGGCTTTCATGGAGGCATAGTCGCCGGTTTTTCCAAGCTCGTACGCTTCGTCGAGCACTTCGCTGAGGTTGGTGCTGTAGTGCATCTCGGAAAGGTCGAGCGGATAAAGCGTGCTGTTGTAAACAAGCTGAATTTCCTGTTCGCTGCCGAGGTCCTGCTCGGTCGCCGCAACGGCCGCCTCTGCCTCCAGCATGGTCATGCCGCCGACGTCGACGCCGTTGACCGAAATGCCTTCGAGAAACACGGTGGAGTTGGCCATCTCCTCGAATTCGATGCGCTCAAGGCGGAGTTCTTCTTCCAGCGCGGCCTGCGCGGCCGCTTCGGCGGCGAGCTGACGCTCGTGCTGTACAAAAAGAAAAACAAGCGCCGCCAGCGCAAGCAGCGCGACGCTGCCGATCATAATCAGAAGGCGGCGGTTGTGTTTTTGACGCCGTTTGCGCGCGGCCGCTTTTGCACTGGCGCGCTTCGCCCGGCCGATGCCGAGGTCCTCGATTGGCTCAAACTCGACTTCGGGATATTCGTTCTCCGGCTGCGGCCCGGTTGTGCTCGGCTGACGTTGGTCCTGCTCTGTTGGCATAAGTTCCTCCTTGCAGTATCAGATACTATTCTAGCCGATTCCAAACGGGAATGCACCAGCAAACGAACGGGTTCGACAGAATTGTTACAGAATGTTCATCAGAAAGTTGCACTTAAGCAAAATGTGTCCGCGGGGCGTGAAATGCGTTCCGCCGCATTGAACGCAAAGCGCCCGCTGTGATAGAATACGCATATGACGAGAAGAATGTCCAAACCGAAAAAAGCAAGCGAAACGGGACGCACGCCGATGGACGAGGCGCTCCGCTTTCTCGGCCCGCGGGCGCGTACGGTGCGCGAGGTAGAACGGCACCTCGACAAATGCGAGTTCGGCGAGGTGGAAATCGACGCGGTGACGGCGCGGCTGACGGAGCTGGGCCTGATCGGCGACGAAGCGTATGCAAGGGAATATGTCCGAACGCGGCTGGCGACCAAACCGGTGAGCCGGGAACACCTGCGGATGCAGTTACTTGCGCACGAAGCGGACGAGGCGGCGATCGATCTCGCGCTTTCGGAGGTGGACGGGGAAGCGCAGGCGAAAAACGCGCTGGCCGTCGCCGGGAAATATGTCCGGCAGTATGCGAAGCTGCCGCCTGAGGAACAGCGCGAAATGGTGATACGGCGGCTGCTTTCGCGCGGCTACGGCTATGACGAGGCGCGCGCCGCGCTGGAGGCTGCGCTCGGCGGGGAGGAATAGGGAAGCATGAAAAGAATTGTAACGGCAGACGAGATGCGCGCCTTTGAACAGGCGCGCTTTGCCGACGGGCGGGCGGACAGCCTGGACTGGATGGAGCGGGCGGCGCAGGGCGTTTTTGAAACGCTCCTGAAGCGGTTCTCCGGCGAGCGCGCGCTCGTCGTCTGCGGCGGCGGCAACAACGGCGGGGACGGCTTTGCGCTCCTGCGGATGCTGCTGGAATCCGGCAGGACGGCGGACGGCGTTCTGCTGGCCGACCCGGAAAAACTAAAAGGCGACGCGAAGACGAACTATCTGCGCGCGCTGCAGGCCGGCGCGGCGTTTTCGCCGGAGCTGACGCAGGCGGCGCTTTCAAACTGCGGCGTGGTTGTCGACGCGCTGTTCGGCACAGGGCTTTCCCGGCCGCTGGAGGGGAAATACCGCACGGCGGCCGAGGCTGTCTGTGCCTGCAAAAAACCCGTCGTCGCGGTGGACATGCCCTCCGGCGTGAGCGCGGCCACGGGCGAAATCCTCGGCACGGCGGTGCAGGCGGACGTTACGGTCACGTTTGAATTCTGCAAGCGCGGGCAGCTGCTCTTTCCCGGCAGGGCACTCTGCGGCGAGGTCGTCGTTTGGCCGCTGAGCGGCGAAAGAACGGACGAAGGGGACGTGTTCCTGCTGGAAAAGCAGGACGCGGCCGACCTGCTTCCCCCGCGCGCAATGGACTCGCACAAGGGCAAAAACGGGCGCGCGCTGCTCTGCACCGGCAGCACGCACTATACCGGCGCGGCGCTGATGTGCACGGGCGCGGCGCTCCGCGCGGGCGCGGGGCTGGTCACCGCCGCGGTGCCCGGCGCGCTCAAGCAGGCGTTTTCCCTGCTCCCGGAAGCTTCCGCCGTCCCTGTCTGCGCGGGCGGGGACTGGGACGAGGCCGCCTGCGAAAACGCGGCGGCGCTGCTTGCGGACAAAAGCGCGGTCTGCATCGGCTGCGGCGTCGGCGAAGGGAATATACTGCCGCTGATTGCGCGGGCGCTGGAGACGCGCCTGCCGCTGGTGCTGGACGCGGACGCGCTCAACCAGCTTTCGCTGGGCGGGCGCGACCTGCTGGAGCGCCTGCATCCGAACGTCGTGCTCACGCCGCATCCGGCGGAGATGGCGCGGCTGAGCGGGCTGTCCATGCGGGAGGTCCTGCGCGACCCCGTGGAGACGGCGCGAAAAACTGCAAAGCAATGGAACTGCGTCGTGCTGCTCAAGGGCGCGACGAGCTGCATCTCCAACGGCGAAACCGTGCGCCTCAACGTCACCGGCAACCCCGGCCTTGCAAAGGGCGGCAGCGGGGACGTGCTCTCCGGCGTGATCACGGCGCTGCTTTCGCAGGGGCTGGACGCGTTCGGCGCGGCGAGCGCGGGAGCCTACCTGCTCGGCGCGTCGGCAGACACGGCGCTGGAACTGCTCGGCACGCGCTTCCTCATGGCGCGGGACGTGATCGACGCGGTGCGCCAGACGATCGAGCGGCTCTCCTGAATGAATCGCCCGCGGGCCGGAACGCAAGCCGCCTGCGGGTTTTTTCCGGGTGCGTTCCCAAAATCCGCAAAGCGCATTTTCGCCGTCTCAACTTGCATTGTGTGCTAAAAGCCCCGCGGCGGCGCCGCGGGCTTTTGCGTTTTTGCCTCAATCTGCAGGCCGATTCCGCAAAACTGCATTGTTTAAACTTTAGAAACGCATCCCGCTGCCAAAAACCGGCGTGGATATGATATAATACCACCTAATACAGTTTATCTTTCATAAAAACGGCAAAAGAAACAGAATACGATGACGGATTTTCAGACACAGCGCGGCAAAAACCGAATCAGCAGGCGCATGGTACTGCGCACTAGCGGCAAGAGCGTTTTTCGCATGCCGCTAAGGAGCGCGCTTTCGTTCCTGCTTATCGCGGCGGTGACGGCGTTCCTCTATCTGGGCGTCAACACGTTTTTTTCCAGCGTCAGGCTGCTGCGCGAGTGCGACGAAAGCTACACGACCATCGCGTCCATCGAATACCTCGGCGACATGTACCCAAACGAGAGCGCCTATGACGCAACCATGCTTGCCGAGGTGGAGAAGATCGATTTCGACGCGATTGCGCAGAATGAAAACGTGCTGCTCTGGCAGCCGACGGACTGCTCCATCGGCGTGATCGACGGGTTTGTCGCGCATTCTTCGTCCGTTTCCTACCAGCTTTACGACGTACTGGTAATCACCGACGTGGTGGAGTATGGCGGCGACGGCAAATATTTCGCCGAGGTGGCGGACTGCCTGTATTCCTACAAAACCGATATGCAGGGCAAGCACATCTTTTTCGTGACGGATGGCTTCGAATTTGAGGCCGACCGGGACGCGTATTACGTCATCCACGGCTATTCCGAAGGGCTTGCGGCGTTCGTTTCAACGATCCACCTTTCCTCGTTTTACAGCTATGCCGCGACGCTCTCCGGCGTGGACTGCTCTTCGATCCTGCCGCTTTTGCAGGTCGATTCGCCCGAAACCGTCCGCAGCGACCCGGACAACGTCTATCTCTCCATCGCGGACTATTACAACGTGATGAACAGCAAGATATATGTCTACCGCACGCAGTCGCCGGGCGAACTGGAGGAATTCCATCAGCAGCAGCTCAAGGTGATTTCCGGGCGGCTGTTTACCGAGGAGGAGGCGTTAAGCGGCGCGAAGGTCTGCGTGCTGACCGAAACGCTCGCCGACGGCAGCGGCCTTTCGGTCGGCGACACGCTCACGCTGCGCACGACGGACAACACCGGCCTGCCCGCCGCGGACTGCTACTGGGGCGCGGGCAGCCTCTCGCGCTCGGACGAATACACCATCGTCGGCATCGTCAACTATTACGACGGGCTTGCGTACAACGTGTACGTGCCCGCCGTGGCCGAATCCGCCAGCCCGGAGAAATACATCTACAAGCTCGGCCAGGCGACGATTCAAAACGGCAGCGCGGAGGCGTTTACGGAAGAAATTACGTCGCTTCTGCCCGCGCGCGCTTCGCTGAAGATTTTTGACGAGGGCTATCAGATCGTCGCCGATTCGCTCGGCGTGATCCGCGGCGCGTCCGCGGTGCTCTCCGCCGTCGCGCTGGCCGCGGCGGTCGCGGTGCTGCTCTTCTTTGCGCATCTGTTCGTCGAGAAGCAGCGCGGCACGGTCGAGACCATGCGCTGTTTCGGCGCGGCTCCGTCCGAAACGCGGCTCTATCTGCTCTTCGGCGCGGGGCTCATCGCGTTTGCCGCGGTGCTCTGCGGCGTATGGGTCGGCACGCGTTTTGCGGGCGGTCTGATGGAGCGCTCCTATTCGTTCGTCTCCGGACTGCAGGCGTCCGACCTGCGCTACAGCAACGGCTACCTCGGCGTGACGAGGGCGTTTTCGCCTGTCACTAAAACGTCCGTGCCGCTGGTGCTCTCGGTGGGCGCGGCGGTGTTCCTCATGGCGCTCGCCGCCTGCATGCGCTTTGCAAAAGGCACGCGGCACGGCCGCGTGATGCAGGCGCGCACGCATACGCATCTCCAGCGTCCGCCGAAACGCTCCTCGACGCTCGGACGCGGCGGCGTTCGCTATTCGCTGCTTTCAATCGCCCGCAACGGCGCAAAGACGGTCGTCGTGCCGCTGCTTGCGGCGGTGATGACGCTGTTTGTCTGCACGCTGCTTTCTACGCGCGCTTCCTATGAAGACGCGCTGGATTCCCTCTACGAAACGTCTGAAATCAAGGGCTACTGCACCACGATGGCCGGCAAATATGCGGGCAATCTGGTGATCGCCCCGCGGTATGCGCAGATGATTGCGGATATCGAAGGCGTGGACGACGAGGCCGTTACATACACGATGAGCTATCAGTACCTCGGCGTGGTGGAACACGCGGACGGCACGGCGGGCAACGCGCAGGAAGTGCCCGTCCCGAGCGACGGCTTTACGCAGGAAAACATGGTCAACCAACTGCTTGCGGAGCCGCTGCTTGTGTTTACAAACAAGATTTCCGAAGCACCGGAGTTCTATTTCGGCGAATTCACCGGCGAGTTTCTGCCGGACTGGAGCGCGGACTCGTTTGCCGAGCGGGACTGGACGGAGCCGTTCTGCGCGCTCTCGACGCAGTTCATGGAGGAAAACGGCGTGTCCCTCGGGGACACGATCCGCGTGTATGTGCTCAACACCGTGGGCTATTACACCGGGCAGGGAGGCGGCACGTTCCTCAACATGGAATTCCGCGTCGTCGGCAGCTTTCTGCGGCAGGCGGGCGAGGACTATATCTATGCGCCGCTTCCGGCATACGGCATCGATTTCGGCGGCCTGCAGGAGGACAGTTTTGTCGACGGCAGACGCTATAACATCGGGCGCGGGTACCTGCGGCGGCAGATGGGGAACGACGATCTCGCGGCGCTCAGCGCGCAGGACCTGACGGCGCTGCTGCTGGACGAACGCTACGTTTCGTCGATGAGCTTTACCCTCGGCAACGCCGGGCAGCTCACGCAGGTCAAGGACGCGCTTGAGGAACTCGGCTTTTCCGGGCCGGACGCGGACCGCGACGTGCGCGTGGCCGTCACCATCGAGGACAAGGACTTCCTCGAATCGGCCGGCAGCGTCGAGCAGCGCATTGCGTATATCGACGTGCTCTATCCGGTGCTGATGGCGCTGGTCTGCGCCGTGGGCGTGGTCGCGGGGGTGCTGATGCAAAACAGCCGCCGCGGGGAAGTCGCCGTCATGCGCGGACTCGGCACGCCGAAACGGCGGATATTCCTTTCGTTCTTCTTCGAGCAGGCGGCGCTGCTGCTCTTCGGCACGCTGATCGCCGCCGCGCTCTGGCTGGCGCTCAACGGTCCGGCGCAACTGGCGGGATTCGACCCGTACGCCTTCACGGCGTGTTATGCGCTCGGCACGCTCTGCGCGCTGATCATCGGCAACCGGAGCCGCGCAATCGACATACTCAGCGAAAAAGAGTAGGAGGCAAGCAAATGAGCATCCTTTCCCTGCGGGACGTGGCCTATACCTACCGCAGCAAATACCAGACCCAGCGCGTGCTGCGCGGCGTGAACTGCGCCTTTGAAACGGGCACGATCTATGCCGTGGTCGGCAAAAGCGGCAGCGGCAAGTCCACGATGCTTTCGCTGATGGCGGGGCTCGACCTGCCGCAGGAGGGCGATGTACTGTTCCGCGAGCAAACCACGCGTTCGCTCAATCTGGACGCGTACCGCCGCAACGACGTTGCGATGATTTATCAGAGTTTCCGGCTCTTTCCGCTGCTGACCGCCGTGGAAAACGTGATGTACCCGATGGAACTGCACGGCGTTTCGCCCAGAGAGGCGAAAAAGCGGGCCGAAGAACTGATTCTGCGCGTGGATTTGCCGGATACGGTGTTTACGCGCTTTCCTTCGATGCTCTCCGGCGGGGAACAGCAGCGCGTCGCGATTGCGCGCGCGCTGGCGATGGAAACCGAGCTGATGCTCGCCGACGAACCGACGGGCAACCTTGACGGAGAAAGCAGCAACATCGTCATCGACCTGCTGCGCCGCCTTGCGCACGAGCAGGGGTACTGCGTGGTCGTCGTCACGCACGACATGGGCGTGCTGGACCGGATGGACGTGATCTACCGCATGCGCGACGGCGTGGTCGAGCGCATGGAATACGAAAGCGCGCTGTAGGGCGGGGAAAATGCGCTGGAGGCGCTGCCTCCAAACCACCGCTCAGGACCCTAACGACCCTGAGAACCCGTTTATAAGACGTTTGCAATCAGGGATTCCCAAGGGACGTGTCCCTTGGGTGGGGTGCAAGGGGAATCCCCTGCAAAGCATCGTTTCAGCACAGGCAAAAATTTGTTTTTGACGGGATAACCGCTCTTTGCCTCTCGTCCTTCGGACTCCCGGACGGCAAAGAACACAGAGAAACCGCCCGTTCCGGGCGATCGTACTGCACCGGCTAAACCGACGCAGCCGGAATCAACGGGTTAAGGGCCGCGGCCCTTAACAATCCCGGAGGCTTTTTTGACAGACAAAAACCGCCGTTTTCACGGCGGTTTTGTTATGCGTAAATTGCGGGTTGAATCAGTCCGTGTACACGCGCGGGACGCGCTCGGAAATGCTCAGCAGGATTTCGTAGCTGATCGTGCCCGCCTTGTCCGCGAGCTCGTCCGCGGTGATCGTTTCGTTCCCCTGCGTGCCGAGCAGCGTCACTTCGTCGCCGGGGCGCGCGTCCGGCACGCCGGACAGGTCGATCATCATCTGGTCCATGCAGACGGTGCCGATCTGGCGCGCGCGTTTGCCGCGCACGAGCACGTCCGCCTTGCCGGAAAGACAGCGTTTGTAGCCGTCGCCGTATCCGACGGCGAGCGTGCCGACGCGCATTTCGCGCGGGGACACGAACTTCAGACCGTAGCTCACGCCCTCGTTCGCGGGGATGGTCTTTACGTGTGTGAGCACCGTGTGCCAGCTCATCACCGGGCGCAGGCCGACGCCCGGCACCGCGTGCCCGGCGGGATGGCAGCCGTACATCGCGATGCCGCCGCGCACCATGTCGAACTGCGTTTCCGGCAGGTGCAGCGCCGCGGCGCTGTTGGCCGCGTGCAGCAGCGGCGAAAAGCCGAACGAGCGCGCAAGACCGGCAAAGCGCTTAAAGCGCTCCGCCTGCTGCATCGTAAACGAAGGGTCGGGACGCTCGGAGACCGCAAAATGCGTGAAAAGCCCGTCCAGAATCAGGTTCGGGCAGTGTTCGCGCAGGAGCTTGAGCGCCGCGGTGAAGTCCGCTTCGTTCGTAAAGCCGATGCGGTTCATGCCGGTGTCCGCCTTGATATGGATGCGGCAGGTTTTGCCCAGCGCGTTTGCGTGCCGCTGCAGCGCGGCGATGGAATCCGCCGTGAAGACGGCCGGGGTCAGTTCGCGCGCAATCACCGCGTCCATGTGCTCCTCGTCCGTTGCGCCGAGCAGCAGAATCGGCGCGTTCACGCCGGAGTTGCGCAGGCGCACGCCCTCCTCGGCGAACGCGACGCCGAGATAAGCAGATCCGCTTTCCAGCGCGGCGTGCGCCGCCTGCTCCATGCCGTGCCCGTAGGCGTTTGCCTTGACCACGGCGAGGTATTTTGTTTCGGGTTTGAGCCGCGAACGGATCACGCCGATGTTGTGCTTGAGGTTGCCGAGCGAGACGGCTGCATAAGTAGGCCGCATCAGCGCACCTCCGAAACACGGCGGTCATGGACGATTTTTCCGTTGATCAGCGTGAGCACGCAGTGCGCGCGGTAGTCGAAGGGGTGCGCGTCGAACACGGCGACGTCCGCGTCCATGCCGGGTGCGAGCGTGCCGACGCGATCGGCGATACCGACGATCTCCGCGGCGGTTTTGGTGATTGAAAGCAGCGCGGTCTGTTCGTCGAGGCCTTCGCGAACAGCCAGCGCGGCCTGCACCGGCAGAAACTGAATCGGGATGACGGGATGGTCGGTCATCATCGCAAACGGAATGCCGGCCTCCGCGAGGATGCGCGGCGCTTTGAAGGTGAGGTTTTTCAGCTCGATCTTGCTGCGCTCGGAGAGCAGGGGACCTACGATTACGCCCGCGCCCTGTTCGATCAGGCGCTCTTTGAGTACGTCCGTGATCATATAGCCCTCGGTGCAGTGGTCGATGGTGACGCGGATGTTGAACTCCTTTGCCAGCCGCAGCGCGGTGAGGATGTCGTCCGCGCGGTGGGCGTGGATCTTCATGGTCAGTTTGCGCTCCAGAACGGGGAGGAGCGCTTCCATGGCGATGTCCCGGTCGGGCTTTTTATCGTCGGACAGGGTTTCCCGGTCGTGTTTATATTCCTGCGCCTCGGTGAGCGTGGAACGAATCAGCGAAGCGATGGCCATGCGCGTTGTGGGTGTGACCTTGCGCTCGGCGTACACGCCCTTCGGGTTTTCGCCGGTCGCCGCCTTCATGGCGATCGGGTCGCGCAGCACCATCTCCTCGACCGAGCGGCCATAGGTTTTGAGCGCGGCGAACTGCCCGCCGATGACGTTTGCGCTGCCCGGCCCGGTGACCGCGGTGGTCACGCCCGCTTCGCGCGCTTCGGTAAAGCACGGGTCGAAGGGGTTAAGCCCGTCGACTGCGCGCAGCTGCGGTGTGACGGGGTCGGTCGCTTCGTTGCCGTCCGCGCCTTCCGCGCCCATGCCGTCCTCCCACATGCCGATGTGGCAGTGCGCGTCGATAAAGCCGGGGAAGACGAACAGCCCGCTTGTATCGATTACGTCCGCGCCGCCTGCCGGCAGGTTTTCGCCGAGCGCGCGGATTTTGCCGTCTTCAATCAGAACGTCGCCCGTGAACGCGCCGCGGTCCATGGGGCGCACAAGACCGTTTTTGAGTAGCAGCATAAAAATATAACTCCTGTTGATGATTAAAATTTAAATGGGAACGAACGCATCCCTATCATACGCGTTTTTGCGCAGGATTTCAAACACAACGCGGCGGCGTGAAAACGGCGCGTCCCGTTTGACCGGAGGCGGGGCGATATGGTACACTACTATATTGAACGGTGGACGTTACACGCGCGCGGCGGGGGGGCGAACGAACAGCGCAGCGCAAAGAAACGGCGGCCGTTAAATAATTGTGTAATAACGGAACGGGATTCTGCTTGGAACAAACGGTATTAAACCGGCTATTAGCCCGCGTGGAAAAGCCGGCGCGGTATATCGGCGGAGAATGGAACAGCATTGTCAAGGAGCGCGCGGACGTGCGCTTTGCTTTGTTGTTCCCCGACGTATACGAAATCGGCATGTCGCACCTCGGTTCGCGCATCCTTTACCATGTGCTCAACGACGAAGAGGGCGTCGCCTGCGAGCGGGCGTTCGCGCCCTGGCCGGACATGGAGCGCGCGCTGACGGAAGAAAACGAGCGCCTCTTTTCGCTGGAGACGAAGCGGCCCCTCGGCGAATTCGACGTGCTTGGTTTTTCGCTGCTCTACGAAATGTGCTACACGAACATCCTGCAGATGCTCGAACTCTCCGGCGTGCCGCTGCGCGCCGCCGGCCGCGGGGAAAACGACCCGCTGGTGATCTGCGGCGGACCCTGCGCCTGCAATCCGGAGCCGATCGCGCCGTTTATGGACGCGGTGCTCATCGGCGACGGCGAGGAGATGGCGCTGGAGCTCGTGCGCGCGGTGAAGCGCGCAAAGGCCGAAGGCCGGAGCAAGCGGGAACTGCTGGAGGAACTCTCCGCCCTGCGCGGCGTATACGTGCCTTCGCTGAAGACGGCGGAGACGAAAATCGTCCGCAGGATCGTGCGCGATCTGGACAAAACGCCGTTTACGGGCGAGCCGATCGTGCCGTACCTCGGCATCGTGCACGACCGCGTGGCGCTGGAAGTCATGCGCGGGTGCACGCGCGGCTGCCGCTTCTGCCAGGCGGGGTATATCTACCGCCCGGTGCGCGAGCGTAAAAGCGAAACCGTCATGGAGCTTGCAAGACAGCAGGTTTCCTGCACGGGATACGACGAAGTGTCCCTGCTTTCTTTAAGCACGGGCGACTACAGCGAGGTGCATAAGCTCGTTCCCCAGATTATCCGCGAAATGCAGGCCGGGCGCGTTTCCGTCGCGCTGCCGTCGCTGCGGGTGGACTCGGTGCTGGCAAACGACCTTTCCGTGATGCAGACCGTTCGCAAGGCCGGGCTGACGTTCGCGCCGGAGGCGGGCACGCAGAGACTGCGGGACGTGATCAACAAAAACGTCACCGAGGACGATATCATGCGCGCCGCGGCGGACGCGTTCGAGGCGGGCTGGAACGGCGTGAAGCTGTATTTCATGATCGGCCTGCCGACGGAGACCGACGAGGACGTGCTCGGCATCGCTGAACTGGCGAGAAAGATTTCCGCCCGGTTTTACGCAATGCCGAAGGAAAAGCGCGGAAGGGGCCTGCGCATGACGGTGAGCGTTTCAACGTTTGTGCCAAAGCCGTTCACGGCGTTCCAATGGTGCGCACAGGTCGCCCCGGACGAAATCCGGCGGCGGCAGGAACTGCTTCGCGGCGCGATCAAGGGCGTGCGCGGCGCGGAGCTCAAGTGCCATTATTCCGACCTTTCGGTGCTGGAAGCGGCGTTTTCCCGCGGGGACGGGACGCTTGCGGACGTTTTGGAAAGCGCCTACCGGCTCGGCTGCCGCTTCGACGCCTGGACGGAACATTTCCGCCCGGACGCGTGGGATAAGGCGTTCGCCGAACACGGCGTGCGCGCGGCGGACTACGCGGAGCGCGCATATGCTTTAGACGCGCCGCTGCCCTGGGACTTTGTAGACATGCTCGTGACGAAGCAATACCTGCTTCGCGAGTGGGAGCGCGCGCAGCGCGGCGAAACCACGCCGGACTGCCGCGAAAAATGCAACGGATGTTTTGGAGCGCGTTATGAAACTGATTGCCGCGTATCATAAGGGGCGCTCGCTTGCGATGATTTCGCATCTGGACGTGCAGCGCACGCTCCAGCGCGCAATGCGCCGCGCGGGACTGCCGCTGCTGTATTCCAACGGCTTCAACCCGCATCCGCAGCTTTCGTTCGCCACCGCCGCGGCGACGGGCATGAGCAGCGAATGCGAATGGTTCGAAGTGCAATTGAGCGAAGAAATTTCGCCGGAGGCGTTCGTCCGCCGCGCGAACGCGGCCATGCCGGAGGGGATGTTCCTTTCGGACGCGTTCGAGCCGCCGGAAGGCTTCGGCTCGCTCTCGGCGAAACTGCGCGCGGCGGAATACCGCGTTGCGGTTGCGTTTGAAAAGGATTCTGCGCCGGTCGGTGAGGACCGGCTGCAAAACGCTCTGGCCGAAGTGCTCAAGAGCGATATTACAATTGAAAAGCGGACCAAGAAGGGGATTCGACCCGTCGCACAGCGTCCGTATATTCTGGAGGTCTCCGTGGAGGAGGTCGGGGACGGTACGGCCGTCCTCCGGGTTCTCGGCAGACTGCAGGCCGATGGCGGGCTGCGGGTCGGCGCTGTTGCCGACGCGTTGCTCGAACGTTTGGATGCGCATGGCACGTACGAAATTGAACGTACACGCATGTTCTTTGCCGGAGATGGCCCCTTGCCGCGTTTGCCTTCCGAGTAAGAAAGAGAAGGGAAAAATGAATAAGGAAATCCTGGTGGACGCGAACGGGTTTGCAACCCGCGTCGCGGTCGTTGAGAACGGCTCCCCCGTGGAGCTGTACGTCGAGCAGGAAGGCACCGAGCGGCTCGTCGGCAACATCTACAACGGCAAGGTGCAAAACGTGCTGCCCGGGATGCAGGCGGCGTTCATCGACATCGGGCTGGAGCGCAACGCGTTTTTGTACGCGGGCGACATCGTCCTTTCGGACGACCCGGACGACGAGATCGAGCAGATTCCGGAGTCGAAGAATATCCGCGATCTGCTTAAACCCGGCCAGACGATCATGGTGCAGGTGGCCAAAGACCCCGTCGGCACCAAGGGCGCGCGCGTGACCACGCACATCACGCTTGCGGGGCGCACGCTGGTGCTCATGCCGACGATGGACTATGTCGGCGTTTCGCGCCGGATCGAAAAGGACGACGAACGCCAGCGCCTGCGCAAGATTATCACCGAGCTCAAACCGAAGGGCATGGGCGTGATCGTGCGCACGGCGAGCGCCGGAAAATCGAAGGAAATGTTTGCCGAGGACCTCGAAGGCATCGTCAAGCTGTATCACGAAATCGAAAAAAAAGCAAAAAAGAAAAAAGCGCCCGCGCTGCTGCACGCCGAACAGTCGCTGCTGTTCCGGACCGTGCGCGACCTTCTGATGAAGGACATCGACCGCGTGTTCGTCAACGATCAGGACACCTACGAGCAGCTGCGCGAAATTGCGGACGTGATGGCGCCGAAGCTCAAGGCGCGCATTCTGCTCAAGGAGAGCGAGGCGCTCTTCGACCGCTACGACACCGAGGGCAAGATTGAAAAGGCGCTCGCGCGCAAGGTCTGGCTCAAGAGCGGCGGATACCTCATCATCGACCGCACGGAGGCGCTGACCTCCATCGACGTCAACTCCGGCAAGTTCGTCGGAAAGGACAACCTGGAAAAGACCATCACGGCGGTCAACTGCGAGGCGGCAAAGGAGATTGCAAAGCAGCTGCGCCTGCGCGACATCGGCGGCATCATCATCATCGACTTCATCGATATGGAGAAGGAAGGCAACCGCTCGCTGGTGCTCACAACGCTCAAAAACGCCCTGCGCGACGACCACACGCGCTCGCACGTGTTTGGCTTTACGCATCTCGGCCTGGCCGAAATGACGCGCAAAAAGACCGGCAGGAGCATTTCCGACACGCTCAAGCAGGTCTGCCCGTACTGCGGCGGGGACGCGAAGGTGCTCGCCCCGGAGACGATGATCACCCGCATCCGCAAGCAGACGGTGCAGGTCATCCGCGGCAGCAACAACAAGCGCATGCTCATCGAGGCGCATCCCGACGTTGTGGAGGCCATGCTCAAGGCCGAAAAGAAGCACGGGCATCTCTTCCCGCCGGAGGAGAAAGGCACCTATTATGTCCGGCCGAATCCCGCGCTGCATATTGAAAAATTCACGGTGCGCCCGCTTGCGGAGCGGCGCGTGCAGGAAGCCAAAAAAGACTGCAAAATCCTGCATTGACAGGGGAAAGCGGGTTGTGGTATTATCTTTCGGTGAGCCGCTCCGGAGCGGTCGGTAAGCGCGCGCCTTTTAGCGAGGGTGCGACACCGCGGTCGGGCGAGTCTGGTAAGAGGAGGTGCAGTTATCGTGTATGCAATCATCCAAACCGGTGGTAAGCAGTTTAAGGTAGAGGTTGGCGACCAGATTCTGGTTGAAAAGCTCGATGCCGATGTGAACGCCGAAGTGGAATTTGAAACGCTTCTGGTTGCGGACGACGGCGGCGTCAAGGTGGGCAAGCCCATCCTGGAAGGCGTTACCGTACGCGGCAAGGTGCTCGAACACGGCAAAGGCAAGAAGGTCGTCGTTTTCAAGTATAAGCCGAAGAAAAACATCCGTACAAAGCGCGGCCATCGTCAGCCGTACACCAAGGTCGAGATCCTCTCGATCGGGTAAGGCAAAATGGTCAGGGTTACGATGCTTCGTCAAAACGGCCGGACGGTCGGGTTTGAGTCCGCGGGACATGCGCTCTGCGGCGAAGCGGGGAAGGATATCGTCTGCAGCGCGGTTTCCGCGCTCACGCAGACCTGTCTTCTGGGACTGACGGACGTCGCCGGTTTCCGCCCGGGCGAAACGCTCGCATACGAAATCGACGAACAAAACGGAATTACCTGCATCCTCTCGGGCGATACGGACGAGGAGCAGCAGCAAAAGGCCGAACTTCTGTTTTTAACCATGGAAGCGGGGCTCAACTCCATACAAAAGTCGTATCGCAAAGCCATCAAAATCAGCCACAGGGAGGTGTAACGATATGTTCAAAATGAATCTGCAGCTGTTTGCGCATAAAAAAGGCGTTGGTTCGTCCCGTAACGGACGTGACAGCGAGTCCAAGCGGCTCGGGCCGAAGCGCGCGGACGGTCAGTTTGTGCTCGCGGGCAACATCCTTGTCCGTCAGCGCGGCACGCACTTCCATCCCGGCGTAAACGTCGGCAAAGGCAAGGACGACACGCTCTTTGCCAAGGTAGACGGCGTGGTCCGCTTTGAAACCAAGCATTTGGGCAAAAAGCAGGTCAGCGTTTACGAGGTTGCTGCGGGCGAATAACCTGCAAAAACGGAACGTACTGAAAAGCGGACGGGGTTTCCCGTCCGCTTTTTTTGTTCGTCAAAAAACGAGTTTCCCGGCGGAGTTTTGCATGCGGATTTGGTCTCGAACGGTGCCGTATGAAGGGGGTCGAAACCGCCGTGCATGCGCCGCTTTTTTTACGTGTGATATACTGGAAACAAAAATGAGCGGGGACGGGCAAAAAGCATGAACGCCGAAGAACTCAAACTGCTGCGGCTGCAAAACCAGTATTTGCTCTGCGGCGGAAACGCGGACGAGGTCGTTTCCGGCCTGGTCGGGCTGCAGGCGCAGTACGGCGCAAACGCGCTGCACGCGCTGCACATCCGCACGGGCGGCGGGGAAGCGGAGCAAAGCCGGTACGTCAAAACCTGGACACTGCGCGGCACGCTGCATCTGCACGCGGTGCGCGACCTGCCGCTGGTTTTATACCGCGGCAGCGAAACCGAATTCGGCCAGATGGCGTTTACGCACGCGGACGTGGACACGGCGCGCAGCGAACGCTTCCGCGCGCTGATTCTGGACGCGCTTAAGCAGGGCGGGCGCACGCGCGGGGAACTCAAAGCCCTCTGCGACGCGCAGGGCATGACGCTGGTTGAATCGGAGATCGTTTTCCACGCGTGGGGCGGGCTGTTCCGCGCCATGGCGGAACACGGCGAAATCGCCTATTCCTCCGGCGGCAACCGAGAATTCGTCCGGCTCGAACCGTTCGAGCCGATGGAACGGCACGCGGCGCTGACCGAACTCATGCGCAGGTACGCTGCGCACTACGGCCCGGTCACCCTGCGCGACGCGCAGACGTTTTTCGGCATGCCGCAAAGGACGGTCGCGCCGTATCTGGCGGCGGCGGCAAACGAGCGCTTCACCATCGGCAACCGCGAATACTACGCGGCGCAGACGGCGCTTGCGCCGGACGCGGCGGTCCCGCCGGTCGTCTTCCTCGCGGGATTCGACCCGCTGCTGCTCGGCTACCGCAAAACGGAGAACCCGTTTCTGCCGGAAGGGCTCGTTAAGCGCGTGTACAACAACACGGGCATCGTGTTCCCGTCCGTGCTGCTGCATGGCCGCGTCGCGGCGATCTGGAAGCGCACGCCAAAAGGCGTTCTGATTACGCCGCTCGATAAAATCGGCGTGCGCGACAGAAAGAAAATCGAGCGCAAAGCCGTGGACAGCACCAGCGTGCGCGCAGTACAATGGGCGTGACGGGCAAACCCCGTTCCAATCCGTAAAGATTAACAGGCAAAAGGAGAAATAACCGATATGATCACGCGTGAAAGCCGTGTGAAGGACCTGCTGAAAAACCCGATCGCGCAGGACGTGTTCGGGCGGCTGAGCCAGTATGCTGGGGTCAGCGAAAAGCTGCTGCTCAACCCCGTCGTAAAAAACCTGAAACTTTCGGCCATCCCGAAATTCGCGGGCAAGTCGATTCCGGACGCGGAGACGGTCGTCGACGAGATGATCGAGCTGTTCAACCAGGAGGAAGGCACGAAACTGCCCGCGCCGAGCGCGAATCGCTGCTGGTGGAAGGAAGCGGTGGTCTATCAGGTCTATCCGCGCAGTTTTAAGGACGGCAACGGCGATGGCGTGGGCGATATCCTCGGCATCCTCGAAAAGCTGGACTATCTGCATGCCCTCGGCGTGGACGCGCTCTGGCTTTCGCCGATTTTCGCCAGCCCGAACGACGACAACGGCTACGACGTGAGCGATTACCGCGCGATTATGACGGAGTTCGGCACAATGGCGGACGTTGAAGCGCTGATTGCGCAGCTGCACGCGCGCGGCATGCGCCTCATCCTCGACCTCGTCGTCAACCACACGTCGGACGAGCACGAGTGGTTCGTGGATTCGGCGAAAAATCCGGACGGTCCGCACGGGGACTATTACATCTGGCGCAGGCCGAAGGCGGACGGCTCTTTGCCGAACAACTGGAATTCGTTTTTCTCCGGCCCGGCCTGGGAGCGCGTGGACGGCCGGGACGAAGCGTACCTGCACCTGTTTTCCAAAAAACAGCCCGACCTCAACTGGGAAAACCCCGCCGTGCGGGACGAAGTCTGCGCAATCATCGACTTCTGGCGCGAAAAGGGCGTCGACGGCTTCCGGCTGGACGTGATCAACTACATCAGCAAAACTTCGCTGGAAGACGGCAGTTCCACGCTCGGCGGCCTGCTGGGTTTCACCGGCATCGAGCACTATTTTTATGGCAGCCGCCTGCACGAATACCTGCACGAACTGCGCACGCGCGCATTTAAGGATATGTTCACCGTCGGCGAAACGCCGGGCACCGGCCCGCATATGAACCAGCTGCTCACCGCCGACGCGCGGGAGGAACTGAACACGCTTTTTTCGTTCGACCACCTCGAAAATCAGGGCAAGAGCCGGTTCGACGACTACCGCTACAACCTCAACCATCTCAAAAAGTGCTTCATCGGCTACGAGTCGGACTATGCGGACGTGGCCTGGCCGAGCATCTTCGTTGAAAACCACGACAACCCGCGCATGGTTTCCAAGGTGGAGCCGCGCGAAGAATACCGCGACGCGGTGGCGAAGCTGATTGCGGTGCTGCTGCTGAGCGCCCGCGGGACGGTGTTCCTCTATCAGGGGCAGGAACTCGGCGCGGTGAACGTGCCGTTTAAGGACATAAGCGAACTGCGGGACATCGAGAGCCTCAACCGGTATCGCGAGATGATCGAAGGCGGCGCGTCCGAGGAGGAAGCCTGGCAGACGGTGCGGCGGGGCACGCGCGACCATGCGCGCACGCCGATGCGCTGGACGCGGGGCAAATACGCAGGCTTTTCGGAGGCCGAACCCTGGATCCGCGCGGACGACGGGGACGACTACTGCGCGGAGACGCAGCAGGCGGACGAAAACTCCGTTTGGAGCGCATACGCCGCGCTGATCGCGCTCAGAAAAGCGCATCCCGCGCTGGTTTACGGCGGGTTTGAGCCGGCGGACGGCGGCAGGGAGGACGTGTTCTGCTATTTCCGCGGCGACGGGCAGGAGCGCTTCTATATCGAGGTTAACCTCTGCGCACGCACGATCCGGCGGCCGAAGCGGCACGAGGAACTCGAGCTCGTTTTCTCCAACTATATGGCCGCGGGCGACGGGTTGCAGCCCTACGAGGCGAACGTTTACCGCGTGGCCGGGCGGTGACGCGCGCCGGCGCGGCAATGTAACGTTTTCGTGAATTGGGCGGGATGCGGCTTGTCATTCCGCCCGATTTTATCTAAACTTTGTTTGTACGCGCGGAGACTGCTTTTTTCGGTTCCCCGCAAAAGGAGCTTTTGAATGAAAAAACGACTGTTGAGTTTTGTTTTGGCCTGCGCCGCGCTGGCCGTATTCGTGCTGCCGTCCGGCGGCGCGCGTGCGCTGGACGTGACGACGGGCGTGATCACGGCGCAGCAGGTGATGCTGCGAAAAACCGCTTCCTCAACGGGGCGGATGGTCACGGTGCTGGGCGAAGGGACGGTCGTTAAAATACTCGAAACCAATGTTAAGTCCGAATGGTACCATGTCGAGACCGCGACGCGTTCCGGCTACGTCAACCGCATGTATATCAGCATCAATCCGTCGCTGCCGTCCTATCAGCTCGACTACACGGGCACCATCGTCAACTGCAATTCGTATGTTAACGTGCGTGCAAGCGCGTCGAAAAAGGCCAAGAAACTCGGCCAGGCGGACAAGGGGACCAGCTATCACGTCACGCAGGCGTACTGCGACGGCGCATGGCATGAAATCGACTACGACGGCCAGACGGGATATGTCTCCGCGGATTATGTTTCGCTGCAGGCGAACGTCGGCGACGACGTGCTCAGCGCGCTGGAGATCACCGGCGGGACGCTCTCGCCGGAGTTTTCGCCGACGGAATACGGCTATGTGCTCACCGCCACTAAGGGCGAGGTTACGATTAACGCGATCGCCAACGACGGCGTGCAGGTGAGCATCGGCAACACCGGCATCGGCAGCGCGAAATACACGATCAACTCCGGCAACAGCAAGACCATACGGATTTCGGTTGAAGGCGTGGTCAAATACACCATCTACCTCGTGCGGGACGTTTTGACCGTCGGCACCTGGAACATCAAGCGCGGCAACGACAACATCGTTTTGCAGGGGTGGCTCATCGAGGCGCAGAAGCCGGACATCCTCGGCGTGCAGGAAGTCTACGTCAACGAAAAGGAGGACTACGACAACCTGCTCTCCGTGCGCACGGCCGACGCGCAGTATACCTCCTTTGCAGAGACGATTGCGTACGCTTCCGGCGGGCAGTACGGCATCGGCCAGATTTCCAAATATGAGCCGCTGAATCAGGAAGTGACCGAGCTTTACAGCGCGGACAAGGAGCAGCGCTGCCTGCAGAAGGTCGAATATGAAATCGACGGCAAGCGCGTCTCTGTTTACAACACGCATTTTTCCTACGAGTCCGCGACGATCCGCAAAAAGCAGTTCGCCGAGGTGCTCGCGGTCATGGATGCGGACGAGAACGAATACAAAATCCTGACGGGCGATTTCAACGCGCAGGAATCCGAATTCAGCTCGTTTAAAAAGAACTACCGCGTGATCAACACCTCCGCGACCAAGTTTTACGACTATTCGCGCGATCGTATTTCCGTGTCGCAGATCGACAACATCATCGTTTCAAAGAACATCACGGTGCTCAACGCGCGCGCAATCCCGACGGAGTATTCCGACCACTATCCGCTCTTTGCGTTCCTCTCGCTGAAATAAAGCGGGTTAAACCAATTTTACAGCGATAAAAGGCCGCCCTTGACGGGCGGCCTGAGACCGTCAAAAAACCAGTTTTTTGACGGGTTAACCGTTCTTTGCCTCTCGTCCTTAATGACTTGCGGGCGGCAAAGAACATGAAGAAACCGCCCATACTGGGCGATCCGTTACGCCGGATGAACCGGCGCAGCCGGAACACATGGGTTAAGGGCCGCGGCCCTTAACAATCCCAAGAATTTTAGCCAAAAGCAAGCCGCCCGTTTTACGGGCGGCCTTTTGTGCGCTTGCGGATTTTTTACAGAAGATGCCCGTCCATTGCGTCGCGCAGCGCAAGAACGAGGGCTTTGTAGTGCTTCTGAAAGCGTTCGTCGGTTTCCAGGCGGCCGAGCGCGTCGAAGCGGATCAGACGGTCGGCGATGTGCTCCGAAATCAGTTTTTTATATGCGGGCTCTTCCGAATAGCGGCGGATAACGAGGTTGCCATCTTCCCGCTCGGCTTCCAGCGCGGCGAAGAGGTCCGGCACGGGGTGTTCGGCCAGAACGCCGACCGCTTCCGGGCAGACATATTCCGCGTCCCAGCCGGTCGCGCCTTTTATGAACCCCCGCTCGCTTACTTCGTATACGGAGCAGGATTTGTTCCGGTAAACGGTCTCGAACGCGCCGGGGTAACACTCGCGCACCAGCGGCGTGCCGTCCGGTTCTTGATCGATATACAGGTCGAAGTCGTCCTGCGGCGCGCCGAAGAGCAGCCCGGCCGCGAGGCGGTCGACGGCGTAGACATACGCTTTTTTGTGGGAAGATGTTTGCGGCAGGAGCGTTTTCAGCCCCGCAGAACGGGAAACATGATACAGCAAAACCGGTTCTCCTTAAAACAGCGAATCTAAAAAGGACGCGCCCGCGTCAATGCGCGTACGTGGCGGTCAGAGCCGCCTCGGCGAGGATGTTTCCTTCGATTGCGGCCTGAAAATCGGCCAGCGAATAACCGTCGGCTAGTTCGAGCGGCGCACGAAGCGCGTACACGGTGATTGCATAGGCGTGCGTGCCGCTCGGCGGCGTCGGGCCGCCGTAGCCCGCCGTACCGAAGTCGTTTTGTCCCTGCACAATGCTCTGCGAAAGCTCGATGCTTGCGTTTTCGGCGAGGTCGCCCAGCGGAAGGTTCGCGGCCAGCCAGTGTACCCAGCCGCCTGCGTCCGGGTCGGTCATGACCAGCGCGAGGCAGCTTGCATCGGCCGGGACGCCGGCAAACGACAGCGGCGGGGAGAGCGTCGGCACGCCGTTTTCCAGCTGGCTGCCGCGCATGCCGTAGCGGTCGTCCAGCACGCCGTCCTTCACGCCCGTGCTGGAAACGGCAAATTCAACAGCATCTTTGGCGAGGGCCGTGGTTTCCGTTTCGGCGGGGACGGGGGAATCGGCTTGCGCAGCGTTGGTTTGTGCGGCTGCGGCGGGCTCGGATTCGCCCGCCGGCGCGGCGCATCCGGCGCTTAGAAACAGTGCGGCGGCAAAGAGCAGACAGAGAGCCTTATGCGGCATAAAACCCGTCTCCTTTCTCGAAAAAACGCGTCGGCGGATGTCCTTATCCAAACGAAATGGTGTTGATGTAGCCGCTGCGCGAGCGGATGGCGCTGTCGCTGCCGAACTGATCGCCGTCCGCGCCAAAAAGCGCGTCCAGCCCGTACCAGGCGTCGCCGGTGTGGCAGTCGACGCGGTAATACCCGCTCGGCAGGCGCACCGTGGCCTTTTTGCCGCCCGTGATGAACACGCCCAGCGTCAGCTCGCCTTCCTCGCTCACGTCCTCGCCGGGGAGCAGGTAAAAGCGGACGTAATAGTATGTCCCAACCTCGGCGCTGGTCACGAACACGATGTCGTTGCCGCGGCTTTCGCCCTCCAGAATCGTGCCGGAAGCCGGCGTTTCCTGCTCCGGCACGCGCCATTCGGCGTTGATGCGCGCCGCGGCGGTCGCTTCGGCGGCGGCCTTTGCAGCGGCGATATAGGATTCCAGCGACGGCGCTTCATACAGCGCGCAGACCCCGTCCGCATCGCAGGAAATCACCGCGCTGCCGGCGGTATACGCCATGGCGGACACGTCGACGCCGGAAAGGTCGTCCGCACTGAGCGAAACGGACGCTTCGCTGCCGTAGAACGGCTGGTTATAGGAAGCATAGTAGTCCTCGGCCAGCGCGGCGTAAAGCTCCACCGGGTCGGGGAAGGTAAGAAAGAGCGTATACAGGCCGTTTCCTTCGTCGGTCACGTCCGTTACGCCGGCCAGCGAAACATAGTCGCCGCCGCCGAACACGTCCTTCAGCAGCGCGTTCTTGCTCCCGGCAACGGCACAGAGCAGCGCGTTCTGCGTGTATGCCTCGCTGCCGTCGAGGATTTGGTCCATCATGGATTCGACCGTCTGCTCGATTTCGTTTTTGCTCACGCCGGAGAGCGCGGCTTCCCAGGACGAACCGCTGCGGTATACCGTGAACGTCAGCGGCACTTCCACATAGGAATCGAGTTCATGATCGAGCGCGTAGGTTTCCAGCGCCTGGCGCAGCAGAAGGCGCGCGCGGGAACGGTACTGCGCGGCGGAAAGCGAATAATCCGGCGCGGGCGGGTCGAAGGAGACGGCGTTTTCGTCCAGCGAGAGATAGTAGGGGATGTCGGCGGTGATCGTATACTCTGCGGCGCTTTTGCCGGAATCGTCATACTGCGAACGCACCTGCTCGGAGAGGGAGCGCACCTCGATGTAATAATCCGGATAGGCTACGATGGCGTTTTCAATCGCTTTTTCGTGCGCGCCCGACGCGCCGCAGCCGCAAAGAAACAGCGAAGCGGCGCATAAAAGCGCAGCAAACGGGATGCGTGATACAGATTGATTCATCAGAGGTCCTTTCGGGCGCGGCCGGGCATACGCGTTACACAACCGGCGCTGTTTGTTACGGACTTATTGTAATATGGCCTGCGCAAAGCGTCAACCGGCGGGCGGGCGCAGAACGGTAAAAAAAGAGCGCCGTAAAGGCGCTCTTAAGACCGCCCCCAAACCGGTTTTTTGACGGGATAACCGCTCTTTGCCTTTTGCCCTTAATGGTTCCCGGGCGGCAAAGCGCACAAAGAACCCGCCCTAAACGGGCGGCCCGTTACGCCGGATGAACCGGCGCAGCCGGGAAAAATGGGTTAAGGGCTGCGGTCCTTTACAATCCCGAAGACTTTTTTGACGAGATAAAAAGAGCGCCGGAAAGGCGCTCTTTTTTGCTTGCAAACCGAGGTTTATTTTGCGTCGACCGCAGCCATGTGCGAAATGAGGTCGAGCACTTTGTTGGAATAACCCCACTCGTTGTCGTACCAGGCGACGAGCTTTACGAAGTGGTCGTTCAGGCCGATGCCGGCTTCCGCGTCGAAGATCGACGTGCGCGCATCGTCATAGAAGTCCGAGGAGACGACCATGTCTTCGGTGTAACCGATGATACCTTTCCACTCGGGCGCTTCGGAAGCGGCCTTCATGACGGCTTTGATCTTGTCGTAGGGAGCGGCCTTCTCGAGGCGGACGGTCAGGTCGACGACGGAGACGTCCGGCGTCGGCACGCGCAGCGACATGCCGGTGAGCTTGCCGTTGAGCGAGGGGATGACCTTGCCGACGGCCTTTGCGGCGCCGGTCGAGCTCGGGATGATGTTATGCGCAGCCGCACGTCCGCCGCGCCAGTCCTTCTTGGACGGGCCGTCGACGGTCTTCTGCGTCGCGGTGA
>DAOTGE010000027.1:0-35531 GCA_035446965.1 Eubacteriales bacterium | reverse complement strand
TCGCGCTACACTGGCAGTGTAGAGATCACCGGTTCGAATCCGGTAAGCTCCACCAAGACAAAAAAGACGTCCCTTTTAAGGCGTCTTTTTTCTTTTTCCCGTTTCCGTTTTGCTTTAAGAGCGAGGTTGGAAAAGAAAAGTACACCGTCATCGGGTTTATTTCTTCCGCAATGCCACCGTGCCCGGAGAATGTTCGAAAAATACAAAACGCTTTAGCAAAAAAGCTGCCTGCTCCGCCCTTCGTCCGAATCTCCGTCCTTTCGCCTTGCGGCATTGTTCATTTCTATCTATAATAAGAATAACGAAATCTAATCAAAGGGGCATATCAAATGATCTGCGAGCGTCTGAAGAAAAACGCCCTGCTTCATGCGGGCGAAAGAACCATTTCCGATATCCGCATCGGCCTGCGTTACACCGCCGTATTGCTTGACGACGGTTCCTGCGGCGTTGCCTACACCTATCAAAGCGGTCCCGCCTGCGGCTGCCATGTGTTGCGCGACGCGGGATATATGATCGGGGAACCCGTCTCCGAAATGATATCGTTTTTATTGGAACCCAACACACTGCGCGTTTCCGTTGCGCTTGCCGCCGTCAACGCCGTGATAAACACCGTCAACCCGGCGTACAGCGGCGGCAACGTTGTGGAGGCACTGAAAATCACGCCGGACGATACCTTCGGCATGGTCGGTGAATTCAAACCCATCCGCGCCGCGGTAAGCAAGATGACCGATCGCATGTATATATTTGAACTGAATATCGAAAAAGGTCCGGGCCTTTATCCGGAAGAAGCCATTCCGGACTATCTGCCCAAGTGCGACGTTGTGGTCGTCACAGCAACCAGCATCATCAATCACACGATAGACGGCGTCCTTGAGCACTGCAAAAACGCGCGTCAGGTCTGCATCGTCGGTCCGTCCACCCCGCTCGACCCCGCCGCTTTTGCCGGCACGCCGGTTACACTGCTGGCCGGGAGCGTTGTAAGGGACGTGCCGCAGTTATTGCAAATCGTCAGCCAGGCGGGCGGCACCATGCACATGAAACCCGCAATCGATCAGGTCATGTTGCGAATATGAAGCACCTTACACCGACGCAAAACGGAGCGAGTACCCGCTCCGTTTTTGTCGTCGCTTTTTCTTTTATCATTTACCTTTTTCGAGGCAGTGAGCCTCCCGCAATTTTTTCGATGTTTTATGGATATACCGCTGCCGGCATTCCGGCCCGAAGCAATACGCAATTTGCGCGTTTCTGCTTGTAATTTAAAATATCAATGATAATATAACTATGTATTGTTGTATGTTGCTGTGTCATTTTCCTTGTTCGTTCTCTTTCTCTTCTTTGCGCTTCTCGCCTTTCTTCCACAACTTATCGTTCGTATCACTCAATGTTTCTGAATCGCGTTGGTACAGAACCGATACCGTTTTACTAGCGTGTAAACTTTGAAATTGCGCTGGTAATCCTGCAATTTCATTTTTCGGCTGGTCAAACGCACCTTGCACAAAGGAGGAATTCACGTCCAATTCATTCCGGTACCTGTTTAACAAAAATTCTGCGCTCCTGCCGTTGTACACGGCTGAGCATGAATGTGTTTCTGTTTATTTTACTCCGTTCGACCGTTTTGAAAGGAGAACCATTATGAGAACAGGTAAAGCAGACACTTATGTTATGAAACTGGATAAAATTGTAAAGGCACGCAGTCAGGGAACCAACATCCCCATCGTTTCGCGAGCTCCGTCACTGTCTTTCCCCGGTATTCTGTCTGAAGACGATAAGGCAGGTTACGATTCCGAGGTAGAAATACAGCAAGCGGGCAGCGCAAACCGCGGCGGCATAACCGCTCAGCCCGGCGCTATGGACGCTGAAGCACCAAATGCGCTTTCCATTTCGGTAGCCAATATAAGCGCGATGCGCGACTATTACAGTTGGAGTCAGAAACAGGCAAGAATTATTTGCTGGGTCGCCGTCGGCGCCTGTGCCGCCGGGATTCTGATCATCATGGCGTCTCTGGTGCTCTCCGTGATCAGTGCGCTTGCTTTCGATAAAGTTCTGATCACCGCTATCGGCGGCATGGTTACGGAGCTGTTCGCGGGCACAACATTGATCGTGTACCGTAGTTCCCTCGCGCAGTTGAATCGTTACCACAAATCGCTGCACGAAGACCAGCGGTTCCTTTCCTCCGTCGACTTGCTCTGGCAATTCAGTTCCGATACCGAGCGGGACAAGATGCTTGCTTCCATCATTCGCAATTCCCTGAAAATCAACCTCGCCCTCGCCACTGAAAAAGAAAAACCGGAGGAGGATGCCAAGAAGGGTGAGGATGCGGCAAACAACTGATTTACAGTCCGTTTGTGCAAAAAGAAGCGCCTTTAGGGCGCTTCTTTTATAACCAACTTTCGCTTATTCGTACAGCGGGAATCGTTTGCAGAGCGCAAGCACTTCCTGCTTGACCTGCGGGACGGCGGATTCACCTTCCTTGATGATGCGGACGATCATTTCGCCGATCTGCCGCATCTCCGCTTCCTTCATGCCGCGCGTTGTGACCGCGGGCGTGCCGAAGCGCACGCCGCTGGTTTCCGCCTTGTTGCGCGTGTCGAACGGAATTGCGTTGCGGTTGGCGGTGATGTTCGCCGCGTCCAGCAGAGTCTGTACGCGCATGCCGGTGACGCCAAGCTCGCGCAGGTCGACGAGCATCAGGTGCGTGTCCGTGCCGCCGGAAACGATCTGAATCCCGTTTTTCTGCAGCGTTTCACAAAGCGCCGCCGCGTTGAGTACGATTTGGTGCTGATACGTCTTGAATTCCGGCTGCATCGCCTCGTGAAAGCAGACCGCTTTGGCCGCAATCACATGCATCAGCGGGCCGCCCTGCATGCCGGGGAAAATCGCTTTGTCGATCTTTTTTGCAAACTCCTCTTTGCAGAGGATGAGTCCGCCGCGCGCGCCGCGCAGCGTTTTATGCGTCGTGGAGGTCGCGACATCCGCATACGGGAACATATTCGGGTGCTCGCCCGCGGCGATCAGGCCGGAGATATGCGCCATGTCCACCATGAAATACGCGCCGACGTCCTTTGCAACTCTGCCGATGCACTCAAAATCGATGATGCGCGAATACGCGCTCGCACCGGCAACAATCAGCTTCGGTTTCTGTTCGTGCGCAAGGCGTTCCAGTTCATCATAATCGATGCAGCCCGTGTCCTCGCGCACGCCGTACTGCACGAAGTTATACAGCCTGCCGGACGCGTTGGCCTTATGCCCGTGCGTCAGATGCCCGCCGTGATTGAGGTTCATGGACAGCACGGTGTCGCCTACGTTCAGGAGCGCGTAATAGACGGCGAGATTCGCCTGGGAACCCGCGTGCGGCTGGACGTTGGCGTGGTCCGCATGAAAAAGCGCCTTTGCGCGTTCGCGCGCAAGGTCTTCCACCATATCGACATATTCGCATCCGCCGTAGTAGCGGTGTCCCGGGTATCCTTCCGCATATTTATTGGTCAGCGGGCTGCCGAGCGCCGCCAGAACGGCCGGCGAAACGAAGTTTTCGGAGGCAATCAGTTCCAGATGGTCACGCTGCCGCTGGAGTTCCATTCCCATGCAGGAAGCAAGCTCCGGGTCGTAGTGTGCGATAAATTCATGTGAGGGTATCAAGTCCATGTTTCCTGTTCCTATTCCTTATATTTCCGCAAAACGCGCTTTGTTTATGAAAAGCGCGCGCCGATTTCGATGCTCGCGTCCCGGCGGACGCTATTTATTCTGCAGGACGCGATCGAGCCGGTTTTTGAGCGACTGTTTCGTCTTAGCGCCGGATGCACGCTCTGATACCTCGCCGTTTTTAAAAAACAGCACGCAGGGCAGCGTGTCCACGCCATACTTTTCCGCCGTCTCGGCGAGCTTGTCCGTATCCGCACGATAAAAGTTTGCTTTCCCCGCATACTCTTGTGCAAGCTCGCAGAGCACCGGTTCCATCATGTGGCAGGGCGTACACCACTGCGCATAAAACTCGATCACACAGAGCGCGTCCTCCGCGAGCGCGGCGGCAAACTGTTCGTTCAACAGTTCGGGCAGGCACGATTCATTCATACGTCCGCTTCCTTTTCTCCGCCGAGGATTTTTTCAATCCGCGGGCGGAACCGGTCCTTTTTGCTTTTCTTTTCAAACAGCCGCAGAATCAGGTATCCGATTCCGCAGGCGCAAACACCGAAAATCAACGCGGCCAGTTCGGAAATCAGGCTGCCGAGCCAAACGCCCGCAATCAGCAGCACGAGCGGAACGGCATAGGCAAGCAAACTCGCCTGCACGACCCGTTTGGGTGCGAGGCTGACCGTCACCCGGTCGCCCACCTTTGCGCCGACGGAATTCTCCAGTTCGATTTCCATCTCGTGTTCGCCGGCCGTCAGGCAGGCGCCGCAGTGCGAGCACTGCGCGCTGCGCTGAAAGCGCACGCGCGCGCTTTTGCCTTTTGTCTCGGTGACAACGCCAAAGCTGCAGCTTTGCTCTTCCACTAAAAGCTCACTCTTCCTTTTCCGTGCAGGCGATGTGCAGTTCGTCAAGCTGCTTGTCGTCCACAAAGTCCGGCGCGCCCGTCATCGGACAGGACGCGTTTTGCACCTTCGGGAACGCGATCACGTCCCGGATGTTGGACGTGCCCGCAATCAGCATGACCAGACGGTCGAGCCCGTATGCCATTCCACCGTGCGGCGGCGGACCAAAGCGGAACGCGTCCGTCAGGAAGCCGAAACGGTACTCGGCCTGTTCGTCCGTAAAGCCCAATGCGCGGAACATGCGCTTCTGCAAATCCCTTGAATGAATACGAATCGATCCGCCGCCGATTTCCACACCGTTGAGCACGATGTCGTATGCTTTGGCGCGTACGCTCGCCGGGTCGGTTTCGATCTTGTCCACATCCTCGTCCATAGGGCTCGTGAACGGATGATGCATGGCCATAAAGCGGTTCTCTTCTTCGCTCCATTCAAACTGCGGAAATTCCGTAACCCAAAGCAGGTTAAATTGATCTTTCGGAATCAGGCCCAGTTGGTCGCCAAGCTTGAGCCGCAGCGCGCCGAGAGAGGCAAACACCGTCTTGTCCACATCTGCAACGATGAAGAGAACGTCGCCTGTTTCCAGGTTCGTTTTTTCGCGAATGACCGCGATTTCGTCTTCCTTGAGGAACTTGAGGATTGGGGACGCAAGCCCTTCCGGCTTGTCGTTCATCCAGATCAGGCCCTTTGCGCGGTATGTTTTGACAAACTCGCCCAGCGCATCCAGCGCTTTGCGTGAAAACGACGCGCTCGCGCCCTTGGCGTTGATGGCGCGCACGCTCCCGCCGTTTGCCAGCGCGTTTTGAAAGACGGAAAACTCGCTCGTTTTTACAACGTCCGAAATATCGATCAGTTCCATGCCAAACCGTGTATCCGGCTTGTCCGAGCCATAACGCGCCATTGCATCCACATATTTAAGCCGCGGCAGCGGCAGTGCGATATCGACGCCCAGCGTTTCTTTGAACAAACGCTTTAAGAAGCCCTCGTTGACGGACTGTACGTCCTCTTCCTCAACAAACGACATTTCGAGGTCGATCTGCGTAAAGTCCGGCTGGCGGTCTGCGCGCAGGTCTTCGTCTCGAAAACATCGTGCAATCTGAAAATAGCGGTCGTAGCCGGCCAGCATCAGCAGCTGCTTAAACAGCTGCGGACTCTGCGGCAGCGCGTAAAACTTGCCCGGGTGCACGCGGCTCGGCACGAGGTAGTCCCGTGCGCCCTCCGGCGTGCTCTTGGTCAGAATCGGCGTTTCCATTTCGACGAACCCCTGTTCGTCGAAATATTTGCGCGCAATAAACGCAATTTTGTGCCGCATGAGCATGTTCTTCTGCATCGCGGGCCGGCGCAGGTCGAGATAGCGGTATTTCAGCCGCAGCAACTCGTTTGCGCGGCAATCGTCCGAAATTTCAAACGGCGGCGTTTCGCTCTTGCTGAGAATTTTAAACTCGCTGACGAGCACTTCCAGTTCGCCCGTAGCCATGCTTTGGTTAATCATTTCGCCTGTGCGCAGGACCAGTTCGCCGCGCACGGCGAGCACGTATTCCGAACGGATCGTGCAGGCGCGCGCAAAATCCGCCTCGCCGAGCGTTTCGGAATTGAACACGACCTGCATAATGCCGCTGCGGTCGCGCAGCTGCACGAACACCAGCGCGCCGAGGTCGCGCCGGACGTTCGTCCACCCCATCAGGGTTACCTGTTTGCCCGCGTCGGCCTTGGTGAAATTCGCGCAGTAATTTGTGCGCTTCCATCCGCTTAAAAACTCGCTCATTTGTTTTCGCTCCTCAAATCAATGCTGTATAGATGCTCTCCGCGTCCAGCGCGGTCGTTGTTTCCTGTCCGTCGGTCATGCGCTTCAGCTTTCCTTCGTTGGCCGTCAGCTCGTTTTCTCCCAGCACAAGCACGTGCTTTGCGCCGGTTTTATCGGCATACTTCAGCTGCGCTTTCACGCTCCGGCCAACATGGTCGATCTCGGCGCAGACTCCGCGCTTTCGCAGTTCGTTTGCCAGCGCAAACGCCCGTTCCTCCGCCGCTTCGCCCATGGACGCGATGTAGAGATCATAACGAACGGGCTTCGGAATCTCTGCGCCGCCGCTTTCCAGCACGAGCAGCAGCCGCTCCATGCCAAGTCCAAATCCCACCGCGGGTACGTGCGGGCCGCCGATTTCCTCGACCAGTCCGTCGTAGCGGCCGCCGCCGCAGACGGTGCCCTGCGCACCGATGCTGTTTGAGATAATCTCAAACACGGTTTTCGTGTAGTAGTCCAGCCCGCGCACCAGCATCGGGTCGATTTCGTAGTCGATCTTCATCCCGTCGAGCAGGCGCAGCAGTTTCTCCTGATGCGCGCGGCATTCCGGGCACAAATAATCCTGAATGTTCGGCACGTGCTCGGCAATCTTTTTGCAGGATTCCACCTTACAGTCCAGCACGCGGAGCGGGTTTTGTTCGTAGCGAATCTTGCAGGTTTCGCAGAGCCCGTCGTAATGCTCGCGAAGATACCCTTTGAGCGCCTCGTGATACTTCGGCCTGCAGTTCGGGCAGCCGATGCTGTTGAGGTGTACGCAAAGTCCCTCGCAGCCAAGCTCGCTTAAAAGCTCCGTCGCAACAGCGATGCACTCCGCGTCCGCCGTCGGTTTTGCCGCGCCGAAGAATTCTACGCCGAACTGGTGATGTTCGCGCAGCCTCCCGGCCTGCGGCCGCTCATACCGAAACACCGGATTATTGAGGTAAAACACCTTGGTCGGCTGCGCCTCGCCATAGAGATTGTGCTCCACGAACATGCGCACGACGCCCGCCGTGCCTTCCGGCTTGAGCGTGATGGAGCGCCCGCCCTTGTCTTCAAAGGTGTACATTTCCTTCTGGACAATATCGGTCGTTTCGCCGACCCCGCGTAAAAACAGCTCCGTATGCTCGATCACCGGCGTACGCGCTTCCAGAAAACCATATTTCTTCACGACGCCGCGAATAATTCTTTCAAGATACTGCCATTTATAACTTTTCTCGGGCAAAACGTCTTTTGTGCCCTTGGGTGCTCTGTAGTCCGCCATTACCGACCCCTCCGTTGTTCTGTTTTGCCGTTCGGCCCGCTTATTTCGCACCGTTCGATACGCAAATGCGAAAAAGCAATTCCCATTATACCGCCTTTTTTAAGAAAACGGTATAAAAAAAGCAGGTTCCGTTCCGATAGGGACGGGAAACCCGCGGTGCCACCCTGATTGAACGAACGCGCCGTTGCGATTCGTTCCGCTTCATTGCCCGATAACGCCGGAATGCGTCGCGGCTTCTGACAAAGCTGTCTTTTTGCCGCGCGGTTCGCGGGTGCCGTTCGTCCAATCGCCGCATGCAAAGCTCACACCAAGCGCTCCGCTCTCTTGAATGCAGCAAACCCGGACTACTCTCCCGGTCTTGACCTTTCCAAACATTATAGCCGCCGCCTTATGCCGTGTCAATCGTTTCGCGTTCTTTCGCGGCGCGTTTGCATTCTCAGCTGAAAAACGCGCGCTTCCGTTCGCAGAGCAACTCCAGCTTGGCAGTATAGGTCGGCACGTCTTTGGGGCTCGGCAGACGTTCGATGCGGTTTTCGCCTCCGAAGACGCGCTTTGTCATTGTCCCCGCGCCATGCGAAAGAATGCTCGCCGTCTCCTCCATCATGTCAATGTTGTAGACGCATTCCTTCCCCGGCAAAGCGTAGCCGACGTTCTCAAGATTACCGCTCATGTATTTCTGGCGATACATGTAGTATGCGCGCATGCCAAGGTTTTCGGCGCATGCCGCGCCGATGCGCGTCATCTCCTCTGCCGCCGCCGCATCCGGCAGCGTAAATTCCGTACCCTCCGTTTTAAGCCGCGATGACCGTTTGATTGCAAGCGAATGGACGGTCAGACAGTCCGGCGCAAGCTTCTCAATTTCCGCGCAGGTGCGCCGCATGTCGTCCGGCGTTTCCCCCGGCAAGCCTGCAATCAGGTCCATGTTGACGCTGTCAAACCCGGCTTCGCGCACCAGGCGATACGTTTCAACGATATCCGCCGCCGTATGCGTGCGTCCCACGCGCCGCAGCGTTTCGTCGTTCATCGTCTGCGGGTTGACGGAGACGCGCGTTACGCCAAGCCGCTTCAGCGTATCAAGCTTTTCCCGGTCGATTGTGTCCGGCCTTCCGGCTTCCACCGTGCATTCCGTGCCGAACGAAGCATACCGTTCCAGTAAAAAGGAAAGCAGTTCGTCCAGCTGTGCGGCGCTCAGAACGCTCGGCGTGCCGCCGCCGATGTACAGCGAGCGCACCGTTAATCCCTGCGTTTCCGCGATTTCCGCGCCGCATGCGATGTCCGCTTGCAGGGCGTGAAGGTATGGCGTGAGGCGGTCGTTTTTGCTGAGCACCTCGCTGGGAAACGAGCAGTACAGGCACTTGGTTTTACAGAACGGGATACCGACGTACAGATCGATCTCGTTTGGCCGGACGCTTTCAATATACGGCTTCTGCACGGCGCAGATCGACGCGGCAAGCACCGTCTTTTCCGGCGAAACGTCAAATGTTTCCCGAAAGACCCGCCGCGCGGATTCTTCGCCGTCCGACGAGAGTTCGCGGAAAAGTTTGGTCGGTCGGATGCCGGTCAGCGAACCCCATGGGGTTGAAACGTCCGGGTACAGCTGTTTTAGTAATTGATAGCAGGCGAGTTTGAGCCTTCGCTTTTCAATTTTTTTAACCAGCAGCGCGGACGCGTCGTTTGGCAGCTCAAACGAATCCTGCACAAAAACGCCGCCCGCCGTGGCGCGCAGTTCATAGCGGCTGCCGTTTCGCTCCATCTGCAGATCAAACACGGTCTCAAGCGAATCCGAATTCGCTTCTTCCGTCAAAACGATCTCCGTTAAGCCGAGAAAGAGCCGTATCTCCTCCGCAATATCGTTGCGATATTCCGTTCTGTTTGTGGATATGCCGATCATCCGCGCCGCTCTATCGCCAGAATAAACGGGTTATTCCAGCGTTCGTAGTCCAGCGTCGTGTTCCCTTCGTGCCCGCAGAAAACTTCGTAATCGCCGTCCAGCGCAAAGAGTCCCTGCTTAATCGAGCGGTATAGTTCCGCCTCGCTGCCCCCGGGAAAGTCCGTGCGGCCGACGCTCTCGCGGAACAGCGTGTCGCCGCAAAAGAGCTTGTGCTCCTCTTCGAGGATATAGCTTACGCCGCCTTTGGTATGCCCAGGCGTGTGGAGGACTTTGATCGTCAGCCCTGCGATTTCCAGCGTTTCCCCGCCTTGCAGCAGCACGTCCGGTTCGGCCGATTCCAGCAAATCCCCCGTCAGCACGGCAAGACTTGCACGGTTGCTCCTGAGCATTTCCGCGTCCGCTTCGTGGATGTATACCTTTGCGCCGGTCTGTTCCTTCAGTTTCCGCACGCCGCCGATATGGTCGAAATGCCCGTGCGTCAGCAGGATTGCTTTGCAGGCCAGTCCGTTTTTCTTCAGCGCCGCAAGCACGGGCGCCGCCGTGCCGGGATCGATCACAATGCAATCGTCCGAATGGTCCGACCCGATGATGTATGTGTTGACGCCAAGCGCGCCGCAGACTAAATGCTCAAATCTCATTGTTAAAACACCTTCCTTGAGTCCAGCAAAATCGTATGCGGTCCGTCGTTGATCAGACGCACCTGCATATACGCCTGAAACGTGCCGCTTTGCACCGGCACCACCGCGCCGATGCGGCGGATCGCTTCCTCATACAGCGGGATTGCCGTTTCCGGACGTGCGGCGCGGATATAGCTTGGCCTGCGCCCTTTTCTTGCGTCCGCGCAGAGCGTGAACTGCGAAACGAGCAGCACGCTGCCGCCGTCTTCGGCGACGGACCGGTTCGGAACGCCGTTTTCGTCGTCGAACACCCGCAGCCCGGTTACTTTCCCGCAGATATAATCCAAATCCTGTGTCGTATCCCCTTCTTCGATACCTAAAAACACGACGAGACCTTTTTTGATCTCGCCGACGACTTTGTTTTCGACTTCCACCGAGGCGGACGTTGTTCTCTGTACGACAGCGCGCATTTTAACCTACCTGTTCATCCTGTAAACTTCATTGACACACTTGAGCTTTTTGAGGTTCTTGATGATGACGTTGAGCTGTTCGGTGTTGGTTACTTCAAACGTCATTTCAATGATATACCGCCCGTCCGAGGCAGGCCGTCCGCTGATCGACTGAATGCTGATATTCAGCGCTGAAAGCGTTGCGGAAATCTTGGACAGCGTTCCGGTCTGATTCTCGCCCTCAATCTGCAGGGAGGCGTTGAAGGCGCTCTTGGAGTTGATCGCCCACTCGACTTCGATGATGCGGGCCTTATCGGTGCGCAGGTTCGCAACGTTCGGGCAGTCCGCACGGTGGACGGAAACGCCGCGCCCGCGCGTGATATAGCCGATGATCGGATCGCCCGGCAGCGGGTTGCAGCAGTTACCAAAGCGCACCGCCATCCCCGGGTCGCCTTTAACGATAATACCGTTGACCGGCACATGCGATTTGACTGTTTCTTCCTGCTCCCCGCGCTTAATCCGCTCTTCGATCTCTTCGACTTTGTCGTCTTTCTTTTTCAGGTCGATGAGTTTATGCAGCACATTCCCGGCGGAAATCCCGCCAAATCCGATTGCGGAATAGAGGTCGTCCAGACTACCCATATTGAGCCGTTTGAGCACGACGCTGTAATAGTCGGCCTTGAGCAGTTCTGCAATCGGCTGCCCTGCGCGCTTTGCCGCGTCCTCGAGCATGTCGCGTCCGCGCGCGATGTTTTCCTCCCGGTTGGCTTTTTTGAACCACTGGCGGATTTTGTTGCGCGCCGACTGCGTTTTAACGATTTTGAGCCAGTCCCGGCTCGGGCCGGGCTGACTGTTGGAGGTGATGATCTCCACAACGTCGTTGGTTTTAAGCTTGTAATCGAGTCTCGCAAGAGAACCGTTGATCCTTGCACCCTGGCAGTGATGGCCGATATTGGTGTGGATGCGGTATGCAAAGTCCAGCGGCGTCGACCCCTTCGGCAGGTCGATAATCTCCCCGCGCGGCGTGAGCACAAACACGTATTCGCCGAGGAAATCCTTCATGATGCTTTCGACGAATTCCTTGCTGTCCTCGGTGTTTTCCTTCGCCTCGATTACCTGACGAAGCCAACTGGTCTTTCTGTCCAGCAGGCTCTGTACGGTGCGGCCTTCCTTATACATCCAGTGCGCTGCGATGCCGTATTCCGCCGTGCGGTGCATTTCCTTGGTGCGGATCTGCACCTCGAACGGAATTCCGTTCGAAGCAAGCAGCGTCGTATGCAGCGAACGGTACATATTCGGCTTCGGCGTTGCGATATAGTCCTTAAAACGCCCCGGAATCGGCTTCCAGCTCGCGTGAATTACTCCCAGCGCCGCGTAGCAGTCGTTGACGGTGTCCACGATCACGCGAATTGCGATGAGATCATATACTTCGTTGATACCCGCGTTGAGGCGCTGCATCTTGCGATATACGCTGTAAAGATGCTTCGGTCTGCCGCTGATGGTCGCGTCGATTCCCGCTTCTTTGAGCTGCTCATCGATAACACGCATCGCTTCGTTGAGCGTTTCCTGCCGTTCCGCCTGCTTTTCCTTGAACTGACGGCTGATGTCCGCATATTCCTCCGGCATGAGGTACATAAACGAGAGGTCTTCCATCTCGCCCTTGATCGCGCCCATGCCAAAACGGTGCGCCAGCGGCGCATACACGTCCAGCGTCTCTTTCGCCTTGCGCATGCGCTTGTAGGGATTGCAGTACGCCAGCGTACGCATGTTGTGCAGCCGGTCGGCCAGCTTGATGATGACCACGCGTACGTCCGCCGCGATGGCCAGGAAGAGTTTTCGCAGGTTCTCGGACTGCTCCTGTTTCTTGGTGACATACGTCTGCTTGCCGGATTTGGTCAGCTTGGTGACGCCGTCCACCAGGTTCGCCACGTCCGCGCCGAATTCGTCGGAAATATTCTGAACCGTAATGTTGTCGCCGTCTTCAACCGCGTCGTGCAAAATCGCCGCGGTCACGCTCGACGCGTCCATGCCCATTTCCATGACCATGCGCGCAACTTCGATCGGGTGCACGATATACGGTTCGCCGGATTCGCGCAGCTGGTTTGCATGCGTTTTAATCGCAAACGCGACGGCTCTTTGAAACACTTCCGTCTGTTCCGGCGTATAGCGCTTTTTAAACTCGGCAATCAATTCTTCCGGCTCCATATTTGCACCCCCTTTCGGCTTCATCGGTTCCGTTTCTATTCTCGTATTGTTAGAAAAAATCAACGGCGAACCGTTGATTTTCTCTATTATTTATACGCTCAATATTGCATGACGGACTGTACGTCGTACCCTTCCAGCATTTTGCGGCCGTCAAATTCGGAGGAAAGCTCGATTGCAAATCGAACGCCAACGACTTCGCCGCCCGCCTGCTCGACGAGTTTTACCGTTGCAAGCGCAGTGCCGCCGGTCGCAAGCAGATCGTCCACAATAACGACTTTCTGGCCGGGCTGAATCGCGTCCTTGTGAATTTCAAGAACGTCCGCGCCATATTCAAGGCCATACTCGTATCGCATGGTCTCGCAGGGGAGCTTGCCGGGTTTTCTGGCGAGCACAAATCCCGCGTGCAGCGCATAAGCAAGCGCAGAGCCGATCACAAAGCCGCGTGCTTCCGGGCCGATCACAAGATCGACCTGTCGGTCACGCAGCGAGTCTGCAATCGTATTGATCAGCGCGCTGTAGCCTTCTTTATCCTTGAGCAGGGTTGTAATGTCGCGGAACAGTACGCCCTTAATCGGGAAATCCGGGATGCTGCGAATTTTTTCGCGAAGATCCATTTTGTTCACGCCTCCTGTTTGCGTCTAATAATGCGGTATAGCGAGCTTTCGTCCAGCGAACGCTGCTCGGGGCTCTTGTTTTTTGTCACGGTCCGCGCCTGCGGGTCGAACATAAAAAACGAAAGCTGCGTAAAAACGCAGAGTGCGGTCAGTTCGCCGGCCGTCAGTTCACGAATGAGATCGTGCAGCGGCTGTGCTTCCCTGCCCATCCTCGAAACAAGCTTTCGGTAATGGCGCCGCATCGACTGGTCGTCCATGACAATGCCGTCCGATTCGCTAAACGAAAAATACCATTCGGATAGTTTACCATCCGAGCATGTTCCATTATACAGGCTTTGTTCGAAAAAAGCATCAAAAAACCGATATTTTTCTTCCGACGCGTTTGCGCAGACCCAGAAAAGTTCCACGCTCTCCATGCCCCGGAAGCGGTTGATCGTCGGCTGCGCGGCCAAATCCCAGTCCGACGCGCTCGCCAGCGGGTCAAGCAGGGCGCTTTTGCCAAACGCCACAACACGCATCACCTGATCGCCCTGCACCGCGCTGGCGCAAAAATGCTTGTCGCCTTTGCCAATCGTGCGCAGCTGTGCAAACCGTACACCGTTAAAGCGGAACACCGGCTCCGGATTGCCTTCGCCAAACGGCGCAAGCAGTCGCAGTTCGCGGATTTGATCCGTCGTCATTTCGGAAAGTTCCGCCGTTTCGTCATACGCATACGACGGGAAAAAGTCCTCCGGTTTGTACGACGCCTCAATGTGTTCTGTAAACGCCTGCTTGAATTCATCGAAGCGCTCAGCTGAAATCGTAACGCCCGCGGCGCGCGCATGTCCGCCAAAGCGCAGAAATAAGTCGGAAAAAACGCTTAAGTTTTCAAAAAGATTCACGCCGTCGATGCTCCTGCCGGAGCCGGTGAGAATCCCGTCCCTTTCGGCAAACAGGAGTACCGGAATGTGATAGGCTTCGCAGAGACGGGACGCAACGATGCCGATTACGCCCGCATTCCAGTCCGCATGGGACAGAATCAGCGCGTGTCCTGTTTGTCCTTCCTCCTCTATCTGCCGCTTTGCCTCTTCCAGGATTGCGCTCTCCGCGTCCTTTCTGTTCTGATTATCCGCGTTAAGCTGCGCGGCGATCTCCCGCGTCCGCTTCCCGTCGGCGCCCAGCAGGAGTTCCACACCGACGGTCGCCGTGGACATGCGTCCAGCGGCGTTGAGACGCGGCGCGAGCACAAACGACACCGTTTGCTCGTCCACGCGCTCCTGTTTCCATGCCGCGGCCTTGAGCAGCGCGGCAAACCCCGGAACAGCGGAAATATATTTGAGCCCGCAGGCCGCAAGAATGCGGTTTTCCTGTGTAAGCGGCACAACGTCCGCAATGGTCGCAACCGCCGCCATCGCAAGCTCTGCGTCAGTATACGCGTCGTCGTTGAGCGCCTGAATGAGTTTGAGTGCAACGCCCGCGCCGCAGAGATACCGGTTTGGGTACTCCGAATCTTTCCGGCTTGCGGCGACGACCGCAGCGCAGTCCGGAATCGTCCTGCCGACGCTGTGATGGTCCGTCACGATGACGTCCATCCCCAATGCGCCGCAGAGCGCAATTTCGTCGAACGCGGAAACACCGTTGTCGACGGTCACAATCAGCTGCACGCCGCGTTCTTTGAGTGTGCGCACCGACTGTTCGGAAAGGCCGTACCCCTCGCTGTGCCGCAGCGGGATATAGTAGTCCGCATTCGCGCCCATGCGCCGCAGACAGCCGGTCAGCATCGCGGTTGAGCAAATGCCGTCCGCGTCGTAGTCGCCGTATACGCAGACGCTCTCCTTGCGTTCGATTGCCAGCCGGATCCGTTCGGCAGCCGTCTCCATGTCCGGAAGCAGAAACGGGTCGTGCAGCATTAGTTCGTTCGGATGCAGAAAGCGCTTCGCCTGCTCCGCCGACGTAACGCCGCGGCGAATCATCGCGCGTGCTGTGAGCGCGGAGACATGCTCGCTTTGCTGAATTGTTTCGGCGAGCGCCGCGTCGCATTCGGCCGGCTCCCGCGCGATCATGCGGTTGTTCATCGTTCCGCCAGATATGCGCCGATTGCGCACTCAAAGCGTTTGCGCATCAGCGCACAGCTGATATCGTGCGGATGGTCGAGCGCGCCGCCGTAGAGGAACGCGTTGGCCATGCAGCCGCCGCTGCAGTAATATTTCGCCCAGCAGTTTTTGCAGGTTTCTTTCGTGCAGACGTTGCAGCCGAGGAACTGCGCCTGTAAATCCTCCCGCAGGATTCCCTCGTCGAGCGTACCGATTTTCCATTCCTCCATGCCGACGAACTGATGGCAGGGATAGAGGTCCCCGTCCGGCGTGACCGCAACGTATTCCGTGCCCGCGCCGCAGCCGTTGATGCGCTTGCGCAGGCAGGGCCCGCCGACCGGGTCGAACATGAAATGAAAAAAATTGAACCATGTATCGTGTTGTTTGCGGGACTCCAGGTAAAAATCCGCCAGCGCGTCGTATTCTTCGTAAATGCGCGGCAGATGCTCCTGTTTCAGGCTGTACGGACTGTCCTCGTCCAAAACGGCAGGCTCGATGGAAAGCTGGTCGAAGCCATAGCCGACAATCGCCTTTACATCCTCGAGAAAATCGAGGTTGTCGCGTGTAAACGTCCCGCGAATGTAGTATTCCTTGTCCCCACGCCCGGCAACGAGCTTCTTTGCATTTTTCAGAATCACGTCGAACGAGCCCTTGCCGTTCACCGTCGGACGCATCGCGTCGTGGACTTCCTTTCGGCCGTCGAGACTGATGACCACGTTATGCATCTCCCGGTTGATGAACTCGATCATGTCGTCCGTCAGCGCAACGCAGTTTGTCGTGATCGTAAAATTGATCTTTTTGCCGTATTTCTTTTCGAGTTCGCGGCCGTATTCGACAATGCCGACGCAGACCGGCCAGTTCATGAGCGGTTCGCCGCCGAATAGGTCGACCTCCAGATGTTTTCTGGAGCCGCTGTGTTCCATCAGGAATTCCAGCGCGCGCTTGCCGACCGAAAGCGGCATGAGCATGCGTTCGCCGTGGAAATCGCCCGTTGCGGCAAAGCAGTATTTGCAGCGGAGGTTGCAGTCGTGCGCCACATGCAGACACATGGACTTGATTGCACTTCCGCCGGGAATTTCCGGTGCAACCAGCGCTTCCGCCTGATACGCGCCCGCTTCCTTAAGTTCTTCGAGGTCGGCAAGCACCTCCCGGACGGTTGTTTCATCCACTCCCGTCTTGAGAGGATCTTCCCCGCGCTCGACCGCCTGAACGACGCGAAACGCAGGCTCGTCCAGTTCGTGCAGCGCGCCGCTTTCCACATCTACTAAAATAAATTTATCCTGAAATTGAAACGAATGCATCAAAACTGTTCCTCCGGATGTTCCTGACTTGCTATTTAGCCGTATATACCGGCGTTTTTCCGCTCAACAGACAAAGAAAGGCCAATGATGGCCTTTCTTTTAGGATCGGCATAGGTAAAGGAGTTACTTTTCCTCCGTGTTTTCCCTTGCACATTTCTGGTTTGCAACCGTGCAGGACGTTTTGCACGCCGACTGGCAGCTCGCCTGGCACTCGCCGCACGCGGTGTTTTTGTCCGCTTTGATGCAGGGACGCTGGATTGTTTCAATATGTTTCATGTCCGCTTCCTCCAAATGAAATTCACGCTGTGATTATACACGAATCACCGCTTGAGCGCAAGCTTGTCCGTGTCGTGCGCTATGGTCATTTCCTCGTCCGTCGGAATGACATAAACGCGCACCTTGCTCTCCGCCTTAGAAATTTCAACTTCCCTGCCGCGCGGGCAGGCATTGTTGTAGTCGAAGTCCAGCTCCACGCCGAGATATTCCAGTCCTTTTAAAGACGTTTCGCGGATATACGCGTCGTTCTCGCCGACGCCGGCGGTCATGACGATCGCGTCCACTCCGCCGAGCGCCGCGGCATACGCGCCGATGTATTCCTTAACTTTATAACAGAACATCTCGCGGGCAAGCGACGCACGTTCGTTGCCTTTTTCGGTCGCGGCGGCAAGATCGCGGAAGTCGCTGGAAATGCCGGAAATACCGAGCATGCCGCTCTTCTTATTCATGTATGTGTCCATTTCCTTGGCGCTCATCCCGGTGCGCTCCATCAGGAACGGCATAATCGCGGGATCGATGCTGCCGCAGCGCGTGCCCATCGGTACGCCCTCAAGAGGTGTTAGTCCCATCGACGTGTCGATGCACTTGCCGCCCTTGACGGCCGAGAGGCTCGAACCGTTGCCGAGATGGCAGGTGATAACGCGGGTGTCTTCCCTTTTCATGCCGAGCGCTTCCAACTTTTCAATTGCGCGGCCGGAAACATAACGGTGGGACGTACCGTGGAAACCATAGCGGCGCACTTTGTGCTCCGTATACGCTTCGTACGGCAGTGCGTACATGTACGCTTTCTTCGGCATGGACTGCCCCCATGCCGTATCGAACACCGCAACCATCGGCACTCCCGGCATGGCCGCCATGCATCCGCGGATGCCCATGAGGTTCGCGGGGTTGTGCAGCGGCCCGAGTGGAACGCACTCTTCGATGGCTTCGAGTACTTTGTCGTTGATCAGCGCAGGCTCGGAATATTTTTCGCCGCCGTGCAGAACGCGGTGACCGACCGCCGCAATGCAGCTCATGTCGGAAATCACGCCGATTTTTTTGTCGGTCAGAACGTCCAGAACGAGCTTGATCGCGTCCTCATGTGTCTTCATCGGGCATTCCTTTTCATATTTTTCGCCGCCCGCAGGTGAATAGCTGATCGTCGGCTTTTCGATGCCAATGCGTTCACAGACGCCCTTTGCGATCACGTTTTCCTCATCGATATCGATGAGTTGGTACTTGAGAGAAGAACTGCCGGCGTTGATAACCAGTATATACGTCATGGAATCGATTACTCCTTACAGATTCTGCGCCTGAACGGCGGTGATTGCGACGACCGAAACGATGTCCTCCACGCTGCAACCGCGCGAAAGGTCGTTGACCGGATACCTGAATCCCTGGCAGATCGGGCCGACCGCATCCGCGCCGGCAAGCCGCTGCACGAGTTTGTAGCCGATGTTGCCCGCCTGGAGGTCCGGGAAAATCAGGATATTTGCATGTCCGGCAACTTTGCTGCCGGGCGCTTTGAGCTTTGCGACTTTTTCGACCAGCGCGGCGTCCGCCTGCAGCTCGCCGTCCGCCTGGAGGTCCGGCGCGAGTTCGTGCACAAGGCGCGTCGCTTCAACGACCTTGTCGACGAGTTCGTGTTTTGCGCTGCCTTTGGTTGAGAACGAGAGCATCGCAACCCGCGGCTCGATCCCGCAAAGGGACTTTGCCGTCTGCGCGGAAGAAACCGCAATGGCTGCAAGCTGTTCCGCCGTCGGTTCCGGGTTGACCGCGCAGTCGCCAAAGAGCATCAGCCCGTCGTCGCCATACGCCTTGTTCGGCACTTCCATGATAAAGCAACTGGAAACGACCGAAATCCCCGGCGCCATCTTGATGATCTGCAGTCCGGGACGAAGCGTATCACCTGTCGTGCAGAGCGCGCCGGCAACCATGCCGTCCCCGCGACCCTGCTTAATCATCATTGCGGCGTAAAACAGAGGGCTTTTCATGGTGGCGATGGCTTTTTCCGTCGTCATACCCTTTTTCTTGCGCAGTTCGCAGTAAATGGTCGCATATTCGTCGAAATCTTTGTCGGTCGAAGGATCGACAATCTCTACGCCTTCGAGCGGCACGCCGAATTTCTTCGCGCTTTCGCGGATTTCCGCTTCGCCGCCCAGCAGCGTAACGTCCGCAATGCCCTCTTCCATAATGATTTTGACCGCCTGAATGGTGCGCTCTTCCGGCCCCTCCGGCAGCAAAATCCGCTTTTTGTCGCTTTTTGCCTTTTGCTTGATCGATTCCATCAACGACATGAGTCTTTCCGCCTCCAAATGATATAAAATGATACTTTACGATACGTTAATGTTGTTTTCTTTCATGTTTCTTACATTTTTCACAACCCAACCGCTTGAGTATACCACACTAACCGCGGAAATGGTATACTTAGTGACAGAGAAATTCATTACGAATTGCGAGGAATTATGCGAGTTGTCGGCGTCATAGCGGAGTACAATCCGCTTCATAACGGCCACATTTACCACCTGGAACGCGCGCGTGCGCAGTCCGGGGCGGATTATTGCGTGGTCGTGATGAGCGGCAACTTCGTGCAGCGCGGGGAGTCGGCCTGCACGGATAAATACACCCGCGCCGAATGGGCGCTTCGTGCGGGCGCGGACGTCGTGCTCGAACTGCCGAGCGTATACGCCGTTGCGCCGGCGGAGCGCTTTGCCATCGGCGGCGTGCGCACGCTCGCAGGGACGGGCGTCGTCACAGACCTTGCGTTCGGCTGCGAAGCACCGGACTTGCGAACGCTCTACCAGATTTCGGACATCATCGTTTCCGAGCCGCCCGCGCTGCGCGCTGCGATCAAGCGCCATCTTTCGCTCGGCAAGGCATACCCGCGCGCACGCTTCGACGCGCTGCGCGAGTACGGCGTGCCGGAGGCAATGCTGCGCGCAATCGCCCAGCCAAACAATATCCTCGCGGTGGAATACCTCAACGCGCTGCGCGCATACGCGCCCAATATCGAGCCGCTGCCCATCGAGCGCGTCGGCACGGGTTACCATTCGGAGGAAATTGCCGGTGCGTTTGCCAGCGCCACGGCGATTCGAAAGGCAATCACTGAAGGACGGGACGAAATACTCGACACCATGCCCTCGTTTGTCGGCGGGCCGCTGCTCTACGACGAACAGTTCATCCTCCCGCAGGAAACGCTCGGCACGCTGATGCTCGCGTCGCTTAGGCGAATGAGCGTCCACGCGCTCGCGGACCTGCCGGACGTTGCGGAAGGATTCGAAAACGTCATCTACCGCGCCGTGCGCTCGGTGCGTACCATCGGCGCGTTTTTTGAAGCGGTCAAGAGCAAGCGCTATACGCTCGCGCGATGCAAGCGCATCGCCGTATGCGCGTTGCTTGGCATCACCAAAGAACAGGTACGCTTTACGCTGGAGGACCGCGCAAGCGTCTATCTGCGCGTGCTGGGATTTCAGAAAACGGCGCGTCCGCTTCTCGGCGAAATTGCCCGTGCGAAAGCCGCGCCTCTGTTCGTTCGCAACAACGATCTGGCCGACTGCACGCCGATCGTGCAGCGCAATGTTGAAACGGACGCGCTGAGCACGGACCTGCTTTGTTATGCAACCGGGCGCGATTTAAAGCGCGATTTCAGCGGCCCCGTCATTCTTTGAACCACACGTGCTCTTTTAAAAAAGCGCGTCTTTTAAAAAAGCGCGTCCTTCAAAACAGAACGCGCTTTTTTTATGAGCCGATTAACTTTTTAATCTGCGGAAGCGCCGCGCGCACCACGCGGCGGCCTTCCTCGATGCAGTCCCCCGCCTGATCGGTCTGGAAACGGCCTTTCACAAACAGCACTTCCGGCACGAGCATAACGTCCGCTTCTTCGCGCCGGAACTTGGTCATCTCCCACTGCATGATCGAAATCGTCCGGTTCATGAGCTGATATGCGCTCATGCCGTTTACGTCCACCGGGTCGCCGTGATAGCCGACGTCCACGCCGATGACGACGTCCATGCCGTGATCGCGCAGGCATTTGCAGGGCACGCGTTCGAGCACGCCGCCGTCGATATAAGTCCGTCCCTGAAAAGCGACCGGTTCGAAGATCGCCGGAATCGACATGCTGGCGCGGACGGCTTCGTGCAGCAAGCCGTTTTCCAGCACGTCCAGCTTACCCGTTTGTGCGTCGACCGCGACGCAGCAAAACGGCGTTTTCGTCTCGGCGAACGTTTTATTATGCGTAAACAGCCGGATCAGTTCCTGAATCTTTTCGCCTTTGATCAAGCCTGCGGAAAGCGGAAACTGCAAATCCATATACTCACGCATATTCAGCGAAAGGATAAAGCGCTCCAGCATGTCCAAATCCGTACCGACGCTGTAAACGGCTCCGATGATCGCGCCCATGCTGCTGCCGGAAATCATATCGACGGAAATCCCCTCGGCTTCAAGCTGCTGCAGCACGCCGATGTGTGCAAATCCCTTTGTGCTCCCCGCGCCAAGCGCGAGACCGATTTTCTTTTTCATGCTCCGCCGTTCCTCTGTCTCTTACGAATGTTGCCGTAACGAAAAACGAGCCGCAGGCTGACCGGCGGCTCGCTGTTTGCCTTAGAAATCTTCGTCGTCCTCGTCGTCGTCTTCGATGAATTCAATGAGGCGCTTCCTCGGTTTCTTCTCCTTCGGCGCGCGGCGCGGAGCGGGTTCTTCCTCCCATTCCTCGTCCTCGAAATCTTCATCGTCGTCTTCGGCATCCAGCAAACGCTTGAAGAGACCCTTCTTCTTCTGCGGGGCCTCATCCCGCGGCGGCTCGCGGCGGCGCGGTTCTTCCTCTATGTCTTCATCGCGCAGCGGCATCCGTTCGGGACGCGCAAACTGACGTGTTGCGGCCGGGTCTTCCTCAACGGACATGCGCTCGACCGCCGGACGCGGGGCGACCCTCGGCTGGCGCGCGGTCTGTGCTGCTCTTGCGGGCTGCGGCACCGCCTGTGCGGCGGGTTCCGCATAGCGCGGAGGCTCGGCATAACGCGGCGCCTCCTGATACTGCGGCTGTGCCGCTGCCGGCGTGTACTGCGCCTGTTGCTGCACCGGTGCGGCTGCCTGCGCGGCTGCCGCGGCCGCTTCTTCCGCAACGCCGAGTTCGCGGCGGTTCTGATCGATCATCTGATGATATTCCGCAAGGTATCGCTGTAAATCCAGCAGGATATCGTCCGCATATTTGCGTGCGCCGTTATAGATGGCCGTCGCGTTTTCTTCCGCCTCGGCCGCAACCTTGCTGGCGCGTTCAAACGCCTCTTTGTATACTTCCGATTCGCAAACGCGATTTTCAAATTCGGACTGCGCGTTCGAGCGGATCGAGTCCGCCTCCGCCTGTGCCTGCGAAAGGATCGTTTCCGATTCCTGATGCGCCTGCTCAATGATTTCGTCGGCGGTCTCCTTCGCGTCACGAATGGTGTTGTCCGCTTCGGAAATGATGCCGCTCGCACGGCGGATATCTTCCGGAATGACAACTTTCAGGTCCTCCAGAAGGTCCAGCAAACGGTCGACTTCCACAATTCTCTTCGTCTGGCCGCCGAATTTCGAGCGCGGGCTTTCTTCCAGTTCCTGCTTCATGCGGTTTATAATGCTGAATATTTTCATTGTTTGTGCGCTGCTCATGGTTTTCTTAACCTTTCTGCAATGATATTCTGTATGCTCTCCGGAACGAGCCCCTGAATGCTCCCGCCCATCGAACCGATTTCTCGGATGACGCTTGAGCTCAAAAACGAATGTTCAGGGCTCGCCATAAAATAAACCGTCTCCACGTCCGGTGCGAGATGACGGTTCAGCGCGTTGATCTGAAACTCATACTCGAAGTCCATCGTTGCGCGCAGTCCGCGGATGATGTAGCCCGCACCGATCTGGTGCGCATAATCCACAAGCAATCCTTCAAAATGCGTCGTAACGACGTTTTGCATGCCCTCCGCTTCGACCATGGTGCGGATCATGTCCACGCGTTCCTCAACGGAAAACACAGGCGATTTCGCGGCGTTGTTGAGCACGCTCACATACACTTTTTCAAACATGCGCGCGGCATGCGCCAAAACTTCCTGATGCCCGACCGTAAACGGATCGAAGCTGCCGGGGTAAACGCAGGTCCGCATTTTCGACAAACTCCTAGTCCCTTTCCTCTGGCGCGACGGCTTTCTTCCGCTTATAAACTGAAATTGCACACGCACCGTAGTTCCGCCGGTCCGTCATGTCCGCAAGCACGGAGCCGACCGCAGGCGGCAGGCTTTTTGCGTGTTCAACAATCACGCGGCCGCCCTCTTTTAAAATACCGGAAGAAAAAATCTTCTCCGCGGCCATCGCCGCCGTTCCGTCCGCATAGGGCGCGTCCAGAAACACAAAATCGAAACATGTTCCTTCGTACCGCAGGCGGTCGATGCACGCCGCATAATCCAGACAATACACCTTAACCCGGTCCTGCAGGCCGAGCAACGCGGCATTTTTTTGAATCTGTTCGGCACACTCCCGCGAGCGGTCGTTGCAGATTACGCGTTTCGCGCCTCTGGAAGCGGCTTCCAGTCCCAGGTTGCCGGAACCGGAAAACAAATCCAGAACACTGCTGCCGGGGATATCGAACTGCAGGATGCCGAAAAGCGATTCCTTCACGCGGTCCAGCGTCGGCCTTGTGTCCATGCCTGCCGGCGCATCAAAGCGCCTTCCGCGTGCGCTTCCGGCGATGATTCTCAATCCTGCATCCTCCAAGCATACATACCCATAATACGTTTTTATAGTATAACACTCCCGGCCGCTTCGCACAAGAAGAACATCGGCTTTCAGGGGTGTTTCGGGGTCTCAGTCCGTTTCGATCGGGCCTATTCCCGCCTGCACGAACAAGTCGTACGGATTCAGATATTTGCCTTCCGGCGAAACCACGCTTATATGCAGGTGAAACACATCGCTGTTGCCCGTGCAGCCAACGCGTCCGATCTGCTGCCCCTGCGTAACGCTCTCGCCCTCCGTGACAAACGTTGAAATTTCGTACATATGATAATAGTGATATTCATATCCGTACGGATCGAGGATGATCACGAAATTGCCTGGAATTGGCATGTAACCTACATAGAGCACCGTGCCGTCCGTCGCGGAAAGAATCGGCGTCTTTGCGCTCGCGTGAATATCCGTTCCTGTGTGCAGGCGCGTGTTGTGCGAGCGAGCCGCGTACCAGCTGTCCCTGATCGTGCCGCCCGGCAGCGGATGTGCGACCGTCTTTAAGTATTCTTCGTCGTAAACATATGTCTCGTCCGCAGCTTGGCTTCCATCGTCGTTATAGACGGTTTTCAGGTATGCAAGCGCAAACTTCGCTTCAAACAGCTGTTCCCTTGTCCCGCCGGACGCGATTGTTTCAAACGACGGATTTGCCCAAACCGGGGTCACACCGGAAGAAACGCCGCCGTCTGCGCCCAGTTTGTCCGCGTTCGCTACGACTTTGTCCAGCCCGCTGCCGAACGCGCAGTAAAGCGCCGCGCACTCCCGCCAGGAGAGGCTGAGCTGCGGCTGTTCGCCGGAGAGCAGCGCAACGCCTGCCTCCCGCAGATTCCGGCTCAAAAGACGCATACACTCCGCCGACGCGCTTTGAACGGCTTCGTTCAAGCGCTGCGCAAGCGCTTCAAAGTCCGCCGCATGCTGCGCATAGCTGTCGTAAACAGTCGCATCGAACGGTTGGAGGGACTGTTCAAAATCTGTGGTATCCAAATCCAGCGCGCATGCTACCGCCCTGTTCGCCGCGTCCAGCGAAGCCGAAAGAAGCTGGGTTTTTGACAAACTGCCGTCGTGCGACGTTATGCAGATCAGACCGGACGCATATCGCATTGCTTCCGCGGCGTACGCGGCCGTCATCCCGCTCCCTTCCGCGTTATTGCAGGCGCTTTCCAAAATGCTCTCGGCGCTTGCCCCGGCTTCATCCTGCCCGTCCGTGCTGTTTTGGTCGGCGAGGGCAACACGAACAGGTGCCGCCGTCGCTAAAATCAGCGCCGACAGCACCAAGATCGAAATCCCCGCTTTGCAAAATTGTTTCATGCCTCCGGCTCCGTGCATCACGGCGTGCTGGATGAATCATCCGACGTTTCTGGAGCGATGGTCGGTTCTTCAACGGTTTCTGTAGTATCCGGCGTTGGTGTTTCGATGATCACCGTCGGCGTCGGGGTTTCGTCGTCGCCGTCGCCAAGGTCCGGCAGCGGCGCGGCTTCATATTTGTAAGGCAAAACATGCTCCACGTCCGCAATCGTCCAGTTGTCCGTCCAGGGGGCAGTGCCCGCGACCAGCTTGATGTTGGAAATAGAAGCCGGCAGGATCATCTGTGCGCGGATTGCCGCGGTCTCGGAGTCCGTTGCGTCGCCGTCCCGAATCTCACAGGTCGTTCCGTAGCCGATGTTATACCAAATCCAGCGCGCGTCCGGCACGGTCAGCCGGATGCATGCATGGCTTTCTTTATTGCCGAGCCTGTCATAGGACTCCTGCACGAGCGAACTCAAGTCCTTTGCCTTGTCGTACAGCACGGAATGAAAATATGTCCTGCTGTGAATCAGCGTCAGATACTGCGCCGCTTCGAGATTGACAAACTGATAGAACCGCTCTTTCGGAACGGATATCTGCCAGATGCCGCTCGTGGTTTCGTGGCCGTACTCTTTGTCAGGATTTCCCGTCGAGCAAAGCATATACCGCACCGGCTGATCATAGTCCGGCTGGCCGAACTTTGTCCCGTCGTCGATGCGCATATAGACCAGAACGAGCTGCCACTGCTTGTCCACGATGATATAGTAGGTTTTCGGATCGGGGAACCCGTCCGCGAGCAGTTCGCTCGCTTTTTTGTCCATATCGTCCGTGCTGCCGACCAGTTCTTCATATGTCATGTTGACCGTCGGCGCATAGACCGAAAACGGGACCGGCGTAGGCGTTGGTTCCGGCGTAGGCGTCGGCGAAGGCACGTCTTCATACTGCTGCCCGTTGAGGTCCACAACATCCATGCTGATAACCTCGGGCTCTATCGTCGGTGTTGCCGTCGAACTCGGGACGGCGGCAACGTCCTCGCATCCAAACAAAAAGAAAGCGGCAAGCGCGGCAAATACCGGTATCAGCATTTTTGCGGTATGTCGTTCCGATTGTGTCATTTCTTTTCCTCTGCTATCCATACTTCAGTTCGTCTTTTAAGACCGTCATCTTTTTCAAAGAATCGCGAGTATTGTACCATATGCACGTGCAAAGTTTTGCTTTCCGCTCCGAAAGTTCACAATTTATCCAGAATGTAGCCCCACGCCGCCGGCGGGATTTTCTTCCGTTTGGTTTAATATCCGGATGGTTTAACTGCGTTCTGTCGCCGCAGCCACACAATTATTTTCCTTCGCCGCCGCCGTTCAAGATAGCGAGCGCACGTGTGCCGTATTCCAGCGAAACCGCCGTATATTCGGTCAGGTGCCTCTGGATTTCCCCGCGGATCCGTTCGGAAAGTTTCACTTTGTCCATGTCTGCGTTTTCCATAATCAGCATGCGCCGCATGCCTTCCAAAGCGGTTTTCGATATTGGCTCGCCATACTGCGAGCAGGCGCTGCAAACCGCGCCGCCGCGCGGCGTGAAGCGCACGATTGCGTCGGAGCGGATATCCCTGCCGCACTGCGCACAGGTTGTGACGGCCGGGCGATAGCCGATTGCGTCCAGAAACCGCACAAGAAAACAGCAGAAAAGGTCCTTCGGGTCCGATTCGCCATATGCCAGGAACGAAAGCGAATGATATAAAAGCAAAAAAAGCGCTTCGTTCGGCTCGTTTTCCATCGCCGCGTCGTGGCAGAGGCGCAGCATAACGGAGCCGATTGAAAATCGCTCGTAATCTTCCCGTATCGGGTAAAATGTTTCCTTGATTTCGCAGGCGTTGATCGTGTTGCGTTCTTTGCCGGAGAAAATCTCGAACTGACCGAACACGAACGGCTGGCAGACGTTGACCAGCGGGCTTTGCGGTTTTCGGCAGCCGCGCGCCTTCGCGTCGATGCGTCCGCGGTCGATGGTAAAAATACTCAGGATACGGTCGCTCTCGCGGTAGTTGGCGTACCGCGTGACGATTCCGTCCGCGCAAAAGACCGGCAAGCCGTTCCCTCCTTACTCGTATCCCAGTTCGTGCAGCATCCCCTGACGGTTGCGCCAGTCTTCCTTGATCTTGACCCAAAGCTGCAGGTTGACCGGGCCGCCAAGCAGCCATTCGATATCCTTGCGGGATTCCTGCCCGATCTTTTTAAGCATGGAACCGCCCTTGCCGATGATGATGCCTTTGTGCGATTCCCGTTCGCAGTAGATTGTGGCATAAACGTCCGTCAGGTCGCGTCCCTCGCGATGCTCGATTTTATCAATCCCGACGCCGACGCCGTGCGGCACTTCCTCGCGCAGCAGCATCAGCGCCTTTTCGCGGATCAGTTCCGCGCAGATGATGCGTTCCGGCTGGTCGGTGACCATGTCTTCCGGAAAATACTGCGGCCCTCCCGGCAGGCATTCCAGCAGCGCATGTTCCAGCCGGTCCAGTCCTTCCCCCGTCTCAGCCGAACCCTGCAGCACGCCGCGCAGGAACGTCTTTTCCATAAGCGCCTGTTTCGCCGCCTCAATCTTTTCGCCGTTCGCCGCGTCGCATTTGTTGACGAACGCAAACACCGGCGCTTTTGCGGTTTCCAATCGTTCCAGCAGCGCCGTGTCCCGTTCGCGCACGCCCTGCATTGCGTCCGCAACAAACAGGATTGCTTCCACTTCGTCGATTGCGTCGTACGCAATTTTATGCATGTATTCACCGAGTTTGTTCTTCGGCTTCGTCACGCCCGGCGTGTCGAGGAACACGATTTGATAGCCGTCGCGCGAGAGCACGCCCGTGATCTTATTGCGTGTCGTCTGCGCGCGGTCGGTCACGATTGCAACTTTCTGGCCAATCAGTTTGTTGAGCAGTGTCGATTTTCCAACGTTCGGACACCCGATAATCGTAACGAATCCGGAACGATATTCGCTCATTGCAGATCCTCCGGCCCGAACGAATGCGGCAGCAGTTCGCCGAGCGTGCTTTCCACGACCACGCGGTCGGCGTTGGCAAACACGACCGGCATATCGAGCGCACAGAATTCCCGCAGAACCTGCCGGCAAACGCCGCATGGCGCGGCAGGGTTCTTCCCGGAGCAAACGATCGCAAGCGCCTCAAATCTCCGTTCGCCTTCCGAAACGGCCTTGAAAACCGCCGTGCGCTCGGCGCAGTTAGTCGGCGTATAGGACGCGTTTTCGATGTTGCAGCCGAGATAATACGCCCCGGAAGCGCCCTTCAGACAAGCGCCCACCTGAAAATGCGAATACGGCGTGTAGGCTTTTTCCATCGCTTCATACGCCATGTCAAGCATCTTTTCGCGCTCCGCGCAATCCAGTTTTTTCATGATTCCTGTCTTCCTCGTCTTCGCACTGAAGCCCTCGCGGCGTCACCCGCGCGTCAGTCCCAGTCCGGTCAGAATTTCTTCCTGCTTTTTCTGCATTGTTTTTTCATCTTCCGGCGTCATGTGGTCGTACCCCAGCAGATGCAGCGCGCCGTGCACAGCCAGAAACGCAAGTTCGCGCTCCAGCGAATGCCCGTAGTCCTGCGCTTGCTGCTGCGCGCGCTCATAGCAGATGGCAATGTCGCCCAAATATTCGTCCTTCGGGCAGAGGATCGCTTCGCCTTCCCACGCGGGAAAGGTTAACACGTCCGTTACGCGGTCGATTTTCCGGTAATTGCGGTTGAGCGACTGAATTTCCTCCGCATCCGTAATCAGCACGCATACGTCCCCGCCGGCACCGCCGTTTTCCAGCGCAGCACTCACGGCACGCATGATCAGATCGCGCGCGCCGCCGCCAATGCCGTCCAGTTCCGTTTGAACCTCAATCATCGCGGCAGCTCCATTCCCGGATACCGGATCCGTTCGTGCATCAGCCCTATAAACGTCACAAGGAAGCTCCTCTCGATCAGGTCTATCTCCGCCAGTGTCAGCGGGCATTGCTTGAGCTGGCCGTCGTCCATCTTTCCCTGTACGATTTTCCGCACCATCTGGGCGACTTCTTCCCGGGAGGGTTCGTTCAGCGAACGAACGGCCGCTTCGCAGCTGTCGGCCAGCATGACGATTGCGCTTTCTTTGGAGCTCGGCAGGTTCCCCTGATAGCGGAACAGCCGCTCGATCACCGGTTCGCCGTCCTGTTCCTGCATCTGCTTGGCTTTGTAATAAAAGTATGCCACAAGCGTCGTGCCGTGATGCTCGTTTGCAATTTTCCGGATTGCGGACGGCATGCGATAACGCGCAAGGTAGGCCTCGGCGTCTTTCTGATGCGCAATGATATACCCCGCGCTCTCCTCAGGCGAAAGCGAATCGTGGATGTTCACGCCGTTTTGATTTTCCCGAAAATATTCGGGCCGCCGCAGTTTTCCGACGTCGTGATACATCGCGCCGGTCCTTGCCAGCAATGCGTTTGCGCCGATGGACTCCGCTGCGCCCTCGGCAAGCGACGCCGTCATCATGCTGTGATGATACGTGCCCGGCGCGCTCGTCATCATGCGCTTGAGCAACGGATGGTTTGTGTTCGCCAGCTCGTGCAGCCTGGCCGGGGTCACGATGTCGAACACGTTTTCCCAAACGCTGAGCATTCCGACACAGAACACCGAAAGAATCAGCGCCGCGGCCATTGTCAATCCGGCATAGATGATAATGCTGTTCCAGGAATATTCAAGTATCGCGCCGCCTGCGGCGACGACCGCCGCGCCCGCAAGCCCGCCCGTTGCACCGGCGGCAATCAGCGAGCCGCGCTTTTGACTGCGTTCGGCCACAAGGATCGTCGCTTGTCCCGCCGCGAGCATGGAGGCCATGGAAAGAATCGAATCGGACCCAAACAGTGTAGAACCGCTGCCGCCGGCAAGAAGCGCAAGCGACATCGCCAGCGCAACGTTGACCGCCTGCGCGACCTCTTTGGAAAGCAGCAGGCAGGTCAGCAGCACGCCGAACACGGCGGGTGTAATCCGCGGATCGACCAGATAGCAAAGCCATTCGAGCAGCACCGTGATGCAAAGCACCAGCGCAAGGATCGTCATCTTTTTGCTGGAGCAGAACGTTTCCCGCTCAAACGCAAGCAGATAAAACATGAACAGCAGATAGATACACAGCAGGTAGGCAATTGCGCCCGGTGCAAGATGGCTGGTCGCCTCCGCGCCTTTCACAAGGTCGAGCGAGAGCAGCAAATCCATCTGGTCGGCCGTGACTGTCTGCCCTTTTTCAACGATGGTTGCACCGCGCGCAATGTACACTGTTTCAACTTCCGCGGCGGCTTTTTCCTGCGCACGCGTGGTTTCGACAGAGTTGATTACGTTGGTCGGCTGCAGATACGCTTCGTAGACCGTTTCACCGAGCGACTTGAGCCAGACGGAGAATGTGGAAAGCTTTAAATCCCGCTCAATTTCGGAAAGCGTGCTCGAAAGATCGTCTTCAGAAACACCCGAGCGAAGTTCGCTTTGCAGCGTCGTGAGCACGAATTCCTGCAGTTCGTCGATGTCGGTATCGTCCGCCTCCAGTATGGCGTATCCAAGCGACGTGTCCGTTATGGAAACCGGCAGTTTGACCAGCATTGCAAGCAGATCGTTGGAAGATATGACTTCGTCCCATTCGCGCGTGTCGTCGAGCTGGTATTCAACGCCGTCTTCGCCGGTCTGTGTCGGAACGGTCGCCGCGCGGACCTCTTCGGCTGCGTTTCTATAGCTTTTTACCGCGGAAAAGAAGCTCTGGGCGCCGGAAATCAGCGTGTCCGCCAGATCTGTGTCGACCGAATAAACCGGCTCGACGTTGTTGCGCGCAGCCTGCTGCAGCGCTTCCGTCATGACGGTGTTTTCCACCATGCGCGGCGCCGTGATCGTGTCGCTTGACACGCTTCCTTCGGAAACCTCGTAGCGTTTGGGCGTAAGCGACGTGAGCGTAACGATGCAGCTCAGCGTAAATACGGCTGCAATCGTAAACAGCCCGTATGCGCGCGTCTGCTTTTTTGCGCCGTTCCTGCGTTTTCCGCTTTTCTTTGCGTTTTTCTTCGTTGCTGCCACGTTTCCTCGTCCTCGTCCTTACGATTTTTTTCGTTCCGGCGCACTCTGCTGCGGCCGTTTCTGTTTTTCGTAACGCTCATAGGCGCAGATGATACGCTGCACGAGTTCATGCCGGACAACGTCCTTCTGCGAGAGCCGGATGATTTTAATCCCTTCCACGCCGTCTAGGATGCGCGCCGCCTGCACAAGCCCGCTTGCGCGCTCCTTCGGCAGGTCGATCTGCGTTACGTCCCCGGTGACGACCACGCGGGAGCCTTCGCCGAAACGCGTTAAAAACATCTTCATCTGTTCGCTTGAACAGTTCTGCGCCTCGTCCAGAATGATGTACGCGCCGTTAAGCGTTCGTCCGCGCATGTATGCCAGCGGGGCGACCTCGATTGCACCGCGCTCGTAAAGCGCGCGATAACTCTCCAGCCCCAGAAATTCCTGAAGCGCATCGTAGAGAGGCCGCAGATACGGGTCCACTTTGGACTGCAAATCCCCCGGCAGGAAGCCGAGCTTCTCGCCCGCTTCCACGGCGGGGCGCGTCAGGATGATCTTTTCAACTTCCTTATTCTTAAACGCCTGCACGGCCATTGCGACCGCCAGATACGTTTTTCCCGTGCCGGCAGGGCCGATGCAGAACACGAGTTCGTGTTCCTTGAGCGCCTGAATATATTTCTTTTGACCGAGCGTTTTGCATTTGATCTGCCTGCCCTTGTTCGTGATGGCGATTACGTCCCCCATGATCATTTCGATCATGTCCGCGTTGCCTTCCTTTGCAAGGTCGACCGCATAGCGGATGCGGCTCCGGTTGATTTTCTCGCCGCGCCGCTGCATGGCGAGCATTTTCTCGATTACGACTTTTGCAATGGAAACGCCCTCTGCGCCGCCGGAAATGCGCACGCCGCTTTCCTCGGCGCGGATGCTCGCGCCCGTCTCCTGCTCCAGCACGCCGATGTTTTCGTCGAACACGCCGAACAGACCCAATAGCTCGTCCACATTCTCCAGCGGAATCGATGTGCAAACCCGCTCCGATATTTGTGTCAACCGGTCATTTCCCCCGTTTCCGCCTGCCGTATTTTGCTTGTTTTATTTCATATGAGCCGGCTTTGCGGCTTATTTTGGACACACCAAAAACACCACGCTGCCGTTTAGGCGATTATAACACAACCTCACTTCAAATACCATAAACCCGCCCGCGTATCTATACCGTGGTTTGTGAACGATTCAATAACAATATTCCAACTGTTTTTGTTGCGTGACGGACTCCGGGCAGACACGCCGTCCTGTTATGACGAAATCTTGCTTGTTTTATACGCGATGTGTTATAATTTGTTGATTTAAATAATGGGGAGGTTCGGGCTTGTTTACTGCAAACGGATATTACTCTCAGCTTCACGGCAACTATCTTTTTTACGAGGTTGGCAGACGCGCGGCGACGTTCGCCGAGGCGCATCCGGAAGCGGAACTCATCCGCATGGGAATCGGCGACGTAACGCGTCCGCTCGTTCCCGCCGTAATCGAAGCCATGCACAAAGCCGTGGACGAAATGTCCCATGCCGAAACGTTCCATGGTTACAGCCCCGCATTTGGTTACGACTTCCTCCGCCAGGCGATCCTGGAGCGCGACTACACCGCGCGCGGGATTTCGCTCGATCTTGACGAAATCTTCGTTTCGGACGGCGCAAAATGCGACGTTGCAAACATTCAGGAGCTCTTTTCGCCGGACACCGTTGTTGCGGTCATGGACCCTGTCTACCCCGTCTATGTGGACACAAACGTCATGAGCGGGCGCGGCGGCGCGTTCGACGAGAAAAAAGGCGGCTACGAAAAGATCATCTATATGCCCGGCAGCGAGCAGAACGGTTTTGTGGCCGACCTGCCGCAGAAGCGGCCGGACGTGATGTACCTCTGCTTTCCGAACAACCCGACCGGCGTAACGCTCTCAAAAGAGCAACTCAAGCGTTTTGTCGACTATGCGCGCAAAAACGGCACTCTTATACTCTATGACTCCGCTTACGAGTCGTATATTTCCGAGCCGGACAAGCCGCACAGCATCTACGAAGTTGAAGGCGCAAAGGAATGCGCGATCGAGTTTCGTTCCATGTCCAAAACCGCGGGCTTTACGGGTACGCGCTGCGCGTTCACCGTCGTGCCCGAAGCGCTTACTGTGAAAGATTCGTTCGGCAACACCGTCCACCTGCGCGACCTTTGGGCGCGGCGCGTTTCCACAAAATTCAATGGCGTTGCGTACATCACGCAGCGGGGCGCCGCCGCGGCATACGGCAAAACCGGGCAGGACCAGATCATGGGCGTCGTCGCCGACTATATGGAAAACGCGCGCATCATCCGCGAAGGACTGCAAAAAGCCGGTTACACGGTGTTCGGCGGCGTGAACGCACCTTACATCTGGCTCAAAGTTCCCGGCGGCGACAGTTGGAAATTTTTCGACGAACTGCTCAAAAACTATCACATTATCGGCACGCCCGGCGAGGGCTTCGGCGCGGCCGGCGAAGGCTTTTTCCGCATGACGGCATTCGCTACGCGCGAAAGCACGATTGAAGCAATGGAGCGCATTCAAAAAGGCGGCGTATGACGAAAATTATTGCGTTTGAAGGCATCGACGGAACGGGAAAAACCGTCCAGCTCCAGCGCCAGTACGAACGGCTGACGAACGAACGCGGCCTTTTTGTAAAGACGATTTCTTTCCCGAAATACGATTCATTTTTCGGCAAAGAAGTAGGCCGCTATCTTTCCGGCAGCGGCGGCGTGAAAGCCAGCGACGTTGACGGCCGGTCCATGGCGCTTTGGTACGCGCTCGACCGCTTCGAAGCGTTCCGCACTTTTGAATATGCGGACGCGGACGTGCTGCTCATTAACCGCTATCTTCTGAGCAACGCCGTGTATCAATCCGTGCGGGACCGCGATCTTGGCAAACCCGATCTGCTGGACTTCGTGCTTGAGCTCGAATACGGACATTTCGGCATCCCGCGTGCGGACGCGCACATCGTGCTGGACATGAACCCGGAGCGCGCCTGCATCAACGTCGGGAAAAAGGGCTACCGCGAATACGTCGGCGACAAGCCGGACGTATACGAAGCGCTCCCCGGCATCCAGGAACGCGCGCGGATGAAATATATCGAATACGCAGGGCGGATGGACGGCATTTATATCGTCCCCTGCATGGAGCAGAACCAGCTTAAAAGCATTGACGCGATCGGCAAGCTGATCGACGGCGTGCTTGAAGATATCATTTAGGAGGTAACGACATCATGAGAAAAATTGGTATTCTGACGGGCGGCGGAGACTGCCCGGGTCTGAACGCGGTCATCCGCGGCGTTGTTGAGGAATGTGCCGCAAACGGCATCGAAGTATACGGCTTTTCAGCCGGCTGGCGCGGCGCGCTGACCGGCGAAGGCCGCTGGCTGACCCTCAAGGACGTTGCAGGGCTGCAGACGAAGGGCGGCACGATCCTTGAAAGCTCCCGCACGAACGTCATGAAGGAAGAAAACGGTCCCGAACGCGTTCGCAAAACGCTCGAAAGCCTCGGTCTGGAAGGCCTGGTCGCCATCGGCGGCGACGATACGCTGGGCGTTGCCAACAAGCTCTCCAAGATGGGCATGAAAATGATCGGCGTTCCGAAAACCATCGACAACGACCTTTCCTGCACGGACTATACGTTCGGCTTCGACACCGCGAGCAACATCGCTATGGAGTGCATCGACCGTCTGCATACGACGGCCGCAAGCCATGCCCGCTGCATCGTTGTTGAGTGCATGGGCCGTCACACCGGCTGGATCGCCGTTCAGGCGGGCCTTGCCGCGGACGCAAACCTGATCCTGATTCCCGAATTTCCCAAGACATTCGACGAGATCATGCAGGTCATTCGTTCGCGTTATATCAAGGGCGAGCGTCACACGATCATCGCGATCGCCGAAGGCTTTGAGCTCAAAGGCGAATCGGACGAAGACGTCGGTCTCGACGCGTTCGGCAACAAGTTGCTGCTCGAAAAAGAGATTGCCAAGACGCTCGCAACACGCATTGAGAAAGCCATGCGTGCAGACGCTTCGCTGGACGAAAAGCGCAAGTATTTTGAATGCCGCTCGGTCGTGCTCGGGCACATCCAGCGCGGCGGCTCCCCCTCCTGCTTCGACCGTGTGCTCGGTACCCGCCTTGGCTTCAAGGCAGGCGAACTGGTCGTTTCCGGTGAGTACGGCAACATGGTCGCTCTGCAGGGCACCAACATCGTCAAGGCCGACCTGGACAAGGCCGTTTCCGAACGCAAGGAAGTCGATCTGGACTTCTACAAGTCCGTATCGATTCTGTTCAAGTAAGATACAACGCAAAAAAAGAACCGGGGCAACCCGGTTCTTTTGGTCGTCAAAAAACCAGTTTTTTGACGGGATTAACCACGTTTTGCCTCTCGCCCTTCGGGTTCCCGGGCGGCAAAACGCACAGGGAAACCGCCCTAAAGGGCGATCCG
>DAOTGE010000026.1:0-35940 GCA_035446965.1 Eubacteriales bacterium | reverse complement strand
CCGTGCTGCTCATGGCCGCGCGCGGCGGCTCGTGGATTTCCAGCCCGAAGCCGTGCCCGAGCCCGTGCCCGAAGGCTTCGCCGTAGCCGAAACTTGCAATATAGTCCCGCGCGGCGGCGTCCAGCGCCTTGCCGGAAATGCCGCCTTGGAGCACGTCCAGCGCTTTTTGCTGCGCGTCCCTGACGATCTGATAAATCTTTTTGGGCTCCTCCGCGACTTTTCCCACGCCGAACGTGCGCGTCATATCGGAATGATACCCGCCGCACATGCAGCCGAAGTCCACGACGACCAGATCGCCGTTCTGCAGTTTCCTGCTCCCCGGCACCGCATGGCACATCGCTCCGTTCGGTCCGCCGGCGACGATCGGGTCGAACGACGGCCCTTCGCTGCCGAATTTGGCGCAGACGTAGAGCAGTTCCGCCGTGGCTTCCAGCTCGGTCATGCCCGGGCGCACGCGCTCCAGAAAAGCGGCGTACGACTCGTCGGCCATCTTCTGCGCTTTTTGCAGCAGGTCGATTTCCTCCGCGGACTTATACAGCCGCGGCAGGCAGATCGTCTCGCCGAACGGCGTCCATTCGACGGGGAACGCCTGATACGCGGCGAACGCGCCGACGCTCAGCGCGTCCTGCTCGAACCCGCAGCGTTTACAGCCGTCCTGCTCGAGGAAGCCGCGGATTGCGGGAAGCTGTTCGGCATAGGTCGTCTCCAGCACCTCCGCGCAGCCTTTGGTCTGCGCTTTTGCCTGAATGGTGTAGCGAAAATCGGTGACGAGATACGCTTTTTTATGCGTTACGAGAAAAATTGCATCCGGGCTGGTGAACCCGGAATAATAGCGGATATTGACGCCGCTGGTGATCAGCGCCGCGTCAAGGCCGCTTTTGCGCAGATTTGCGCGCAGTGTTTCCAATCTCTGTTTCATACGGAGTAATTCTACCACAGTTGTCCGCGCGGTTCAACAGGATTTGACTGCGCTTTGCAAGCCGCCGCCGCAGACGGGCTAAACGAAGCTCCGGCGTTTTGCCGCCGGAGCCGTATGCTTCTTTAAAATACGGTTTATCCCCAATACTGCTGATACTTCTGCACGTTGGCCTGGTGCTCTTCATAGGTCTTGGCAAACACCAACTCGCTGGTTTCCGCCGGGTTCTGGTTGCAGAAGTAGAGGTAGCCTTCCTCCAGGAAGTCCTCGTTGGGGTAGAGCGCCGCCTCGATGGCCGTCTTGCCGGGGTTGCAGACCGGGCCGAGCGGCAGGCCGTCGTATTTGTAGGTGTTGTAGAGCGAGTCCGTGGAACGCTCCGCCTCGGTGAATGTGTATTTGGTGACGCCGAGCACATAGGACAGGCTCGCGCAGCTCTGCAGCTGCATGTCCTGCGAAAGCCGGTTATGGAACACCGCGGAAACTTTGGCGAAGTCGTCCGGCGCCTGCGCCTCGCGCTCGATGAGCGAAGCGAGCGTCACGACCTGGTCCATCGTCATGCCGAGCTGCTCGGCGCGGGTGAGATACTCGTCCGAAAACACCTCGTTGAAGCGGTTGAGCATCTTGATGAGGATGGTGTCCACGCTCGCGTCGGCATACACCTCGTAGGTATCCGGGAAGAGGTAGCCTTCGAGCAGGTAGGTCCGCAGCGCTGCGTTGTCGGTTGCGGCAACGTCGCTGATGAACGCAAAGTTCGTGAACGACTCGCCGGTCTTTGCAACGCCGAGCAGTTCGCTCTCGCTGTCGATCAGCCCTTTTTGAATGAGCACTTCGCCGATGTCCACGACGGTGTAGCCCTCCGGCACGGTGAACGTGACGGTTTCTTTGGGCGCGTTGCCTTCGCAGAGCACCGTGACGATCTGCTTGATGCTCATGTTTTTGCTCAGGGTGTAGGTGCCGGCCTTGAGGCTGTTCGCCTTGCCGACGAAGTCCACGTATACCTTAAACGCCGCGGTGCTGGAGATCAGCCCGTCCTTGAGGTTTCCCTCCTCGTCGTACCCGCACGCGCCGTAAAGGATGCGCGCGATGCTGCTGGCCGAGGACGACGAGGGGATAACGACCTCGATGGGCGTCGCGTCGTCCGAATCGACGGGGCTGATGTATTTTGAGAGCACGTAGTTCACGCTCGCGCGCGCAATGAAAAACACGACCACGATGCTCACGCCAAGCACGGCCGCCGGGCGCACCGCCAGCCACATCCTGTGCAAACGCCGTTTGCGTTTTTGTTTGTACCGTTCCGCTTTCGTACTCATACGCTACAGTATAGCAATCCCCTTTGCCTTGTTCAAGCGCGCTTTTTTTACGGTGCCGCGCCGTTTATCCCTCCAGCGGGCCGAGATCGACGTCCACGGCCTCCGCAAGGATTTTGTACACGTCCCCTAGCATCCGCTTGAGGCGGTATTCCGCCATCAGGTACGCCGAAGCGTCCGCGTCGAACTGCAATAGTTCGCCGATCTTTTTGAGTTTCTGCAGCGCCTCGCCGTCCTGTTTTCCCGCGACGACTTCCGCCTGCGCCTTGATCTGCAGCGTGTTGTACTGCCCGATCAGCGCGCGCGTTGCCGGGTTTTCCATTGCGCGCTCACGCGCTTCGGCGTATTCCGCGTATTCCGCGCTGGAGCGCAGTTCTCCAGCGAGCTGCTTTGCCGTGTCGTAAACCATTCTCCCGTTTGCCCTCCGTCAGATCTCGATCAGGATGGGCACGATCATCGGCGTGCGCTTGGTCTTGCTCCTGAAGAACGACTTCAGCGACGTGCGGATGCCGTTTTTGATGTTCGGGAAATCCCCTTTGTCCGCGCCCTCGAACTTGCGCGCCTCCTTGACGAGGAACGCCTTGGTTTCGGCGATGAGTTCCTCGGAATCGCGCATGTAGATGAACCCGCGCGACACGATCTCCGGCGCGGCGAGCATGCGGCCCGTTTCGCAGTCGATGGTGAGCACCGCGACGACCAGCCCGTCCTGCGAGAGGGTCTTGCGGTCCTTGAGCACGACGCCGTCGATGCCGCCGATGCCGTCCACCATCACGCTGCCGGAGGGGACGCTCTCCTCCTTGCGGCCGCGGCGCGTGGTCAGCTCGATCACGTCCCCGCACTTTGCAACAAAGATGTTCTCCGGGCGGATGTCCATCTCCTCGGCGAGCTTGCGGTGCATGTACAGATGCCGGTATTCGCCGTGCACCGGGATGAAATACTTGGGCTTGACCAGCTCCATCATCAGCCGCAGTTCTTCGCGGCAGGCGTGGCCGGAAACGTGCACGTCCGCCATGCGCTCGTAAACGACCTCCGCGCCTTTTTCGTAGAGCTGGTTGATTACGCGCGCAACTCCGACCTCGTTGCCGGGGATGGCGGAGGCGGAGATGATGACCATGTCGCCTTCGCCGATGTTGAGCCGGTGCGTGGCCGTCGCCATGCGGAACAGCCCGCTCATCGGCTCGCCCTGGCTGCCGGTGGTGATCACGCAGACCTGATCGTCCTTGTACCGCTTGAGCTGGTCGACCTTCACGATGCTTTCCGCGGGAATTTTGAGGTAGCCGAGCTTCATTGCGATCTGCACGACCTGTTCCATGCTGCGCCCCTGAAAGCAGATCACGCGGCCGTGCGCGACGGCATAGTCGGACACCTGCTGGATGCGGTAAACGTTGGACGCGAACGACGCGACGATCACACGGCCTTTGGCCACGTCGAAATAGTGCTCGAACGTCGGGCCGATCTCGCGCTCGCTGAGCGTGTAGCCCGGCTGCTCGATATTCGTGCTGTCGCTCATGAGCGCAAGCACACCGCGCGAGCCGTAATACGCAAAGCGGTTGATGTCGATGGGTTCGCCGTCGATAGGCGTGAAGTCCACCTTGAAGTCGCCCGTGTGGATCACGGTGCCGATTGGCGTGTTGATTGCAAGCGCCAGCGCGCCCGCGATGGAATGCCCGGTTTTGATGAACTCGATTTTAAAGCAGCCGAGGTCGATTCTGTCGCCGGGTTTCACGCCCACGAGCGTGCGCTTTGAAACGCGCGCCTCGTCGAGCTTGTGCTCGACAAGCCCCATGGTGAAGCTGGAGCCGTACACGGGCACGTTGAATTCCTTGAGCGCATACGGCAGCGCGCCGATGTGGTCCTCGTGGCCGTGCGTAATTAAAAATCCGCGCAGTTTGGCGCGGTTTTCGCGCAGGTACTCCATGTCCGGTATGACCACGTCGATGCCGGGCATGTCCTCGTCCGGAAAGCTCATGCCGCAGTCGACGACGACGATGTCGCTGCCGTACTCGAACACGGTCATGTTCTTTCCGATTTCGCCCACTCCTCCGAGCGGGATAATCTTCAGTTTATTTGCCATATTCTTTTTTTCTCCAATATATCTCCTCTGTTATTTGTCCCTTGTTTATTTGCCCTATCCCAAAAGCGGCGTTTTTAAACGTTTGCGCCGCATATGTTCGTTTTTTTGCCTCGCACCGCGCGCTTCATGTGCGCGCAGGGTCAGCAGTAGAAGTCGTTCCCGCCGTAGGTGCCGTAAAAAGTGCGATCTCCCCATGTTTTGTCCGTGCGCTCGCTGCGGAACGACATCACGTCGCTCGGCAGCAGCCGGTTGCCGACGTTGAACACGTCGTCCGCATAGTCGATCACGCTGTCCGGGATGGTCTTGGTCAGAAAATCGTCCCGGCTCACGACCGTGAACTGGCTTTTCTGATAGACCACGGCCTCGACCGTGTTCGGCCAGCGGCTCGATTCCACGCGGTTGGCGATCACGCAGAGCACCGCGCGGTAGCCTTCCTCCGTCCGGCCCGCCTCAAAGTACGCGACCCGCGCGGCAAGCAGGATGTCCTCCGCGTCGTATGCGCCGCTCGAAACCTCCGGCAGTTCCTGCGTGGAAGTCTGCACCGGGGTCGGCGCCGGGCTCGGCGTGGGCGTCGCCGTCGGGGTGGGTGTCGGGGTGGGCGTCGGCGTGGCCGTCGGTTTCGGCGTTGCCGTCGCCTTCGCCGTCGCTTTCGGCGTTGCGGTCGCTTTCGGCGTAGCGGTGGCCTTCGGCGTGGGCGTCGGCTCCGGGGTCGGGGTCGGCGTCGGGCTCGGCGTGGGCGTCGGCGGAACGGTCGGCACGGCGGTCGGCGTGAGGCGAGGGGTCGCCGTCGGCTCTTCGGTTGCAAGCAGGAGTTCCTCCGCCTGCGTGTCGAGCGTCTGCGCGTCGCCTTTTTCGCCTTCCGCGGGAGAAATCACCGAAAGGGAATATTCCTGCCCGAGCGGCGCGTCGCCGACGGCGAGCATTTCCGGCGTGGGCGAGGGCGTTGCAAGCGCGACCATGAGCGTCTGCGTTTCCTCTCCGCATCCGGAAAGGCACGTCAGCGTCATGGCCGTGATCAGCCCAAGTATGACGAATTTTCCCAGGAAAGCGCGTTTATGCAACCAATCGCATCCTTTTTCAGAGGATGTATTTGTGGATATCATCCTCGTGGAATTCCTCGCCGAGGTGCTCGTCCACATACTCGGCGTCGATTGCAAGCTCGATCTCCGGGTGCTGTCCGTTGGCGTTGAACGAAATATCGTCCAGCAGGTTTTCCAGCACGGTGTGCAGCCGCCGCGCGCCGATATTCTCCGTGTTCTCGTTGGCGAGAAACGCGTATTTGGCGATCGCGTGCAGCGCGTCCGGCGTGAACGTGAGCTTGACCTTGTCCGCCGAAAGCAGCGCGGCATACTGCTTTGTCACCGCGTTTTCCGGCTGGGTCAGGATTTTTTCAAAGTCCTCCTGCGTGAGGTCGTTGAGCTTCACGCGGATCGGAAAGCGTCCCTGCAGCTCCGGAATCAGGTCGCTGACCTTGGAGGTGTGGAACGCGCCCGCCGCAATAAAGAGGATATAGTCCGTTTTGACCGGTCCGTATTTCGTGCTTACGACACTGCCTTCCACAATCGGAAGGATGTCCCGCTGCACGCCCTCGCGGGAAACGTCCGGCCCGCCGACGCGCTCCGCGCCGGCGATCTTGTCGATTTCGTCGATAAAAATGATGCCGTCCTGCTCGGCGCGCTCCAGCGCCTCGCGGTGTACGTCGTCCATGTCGATGCGTTTTTCGGACTCCTGCTGAATCAGCACGCGGCGCGCCTCCCGCACGGGGAGCTTGCGGCGCTTCATCTTCTTTGGCAGCAGGTCGCCGAACATTTCACCGATGTTCAGGTCGATCCCGGCGGCGAACATCGCGTCGTTCGCGCCGCTCTGCTCCTCCACCTCGACTTCGACCATTTCGCTCTCCAGCTTGCCCGCGCGCAGTTCGGCAAGCACGCGCTCGCGCTCCGAATACCGTTTGGCTTTCTCTTCCTCGCTCGGTTCGGGTTCGCTTGCCTGCGGCTGTCCGGCGGAGAGCAGCATCTGCAGCGGGTTCTGCTGCTTATGCGCGCGCTTCTTTGCGCCCGGCAGCAGCAGATCGGCCAGCGCCTGTTCCGCGGCGGCCTCGGCCACGATGCGCACGTCCTCCATCCGGCGGTTCATGCTGATGCGGATCGCCGCGTCCACCAGGTCGCGGATCATGCTCTCCACGTCGCGGCCGACATAGCCGACCTCGGTGTATTTCGTCGCTTCGATTTTGACGAACGGCGCGTCGACGAGCTTTGCGAGCCGCCGGGCGATCTCCGTTTTGCCGACGCCCGTGGGCCCGATCATGATGATGTTTTTCGGCGTGATCTCCTCGCGCAGTTCCTCGGAAAGCTGGCTCCTGCGGTAGCGATTTCTCAGCGCGACCGCTACGGCGCGCTTCGCCTTGTCCTGGCCTACGATGTATTTATCCAGCGCGTCCACGATTTCTCTCGGTGTGAGCATCATGCGCTTAAACCTCCTCGACGGTGACGTTGCCGTTGGTGAACACGCAGATTTCCCCCGCGATGCCCAGCGCCTTTTCGGCGATCTCGCGCGCGGAAAGCTCCGTGTTCGCTTTGAGCGCCTTTGCCGCGGCGAGCGCGTACATCCCGCCGGAGCCGATGGCCGCGACGCCGTCGTCCGGGTCGATGACCTCACCCGTTCCGGAGATGATCAGAAGTTCGTCCTTGTTGGCCGCAATCAGCAGCGCTTCGAGCTTGTGCATGACCTTGTCGCTGCGCCAGTCCTGCGCGAGCGACACTGCGGCGCGCGTGAGGTTGCCGCCGTACTGCTCCAGTTTCTTTTCAAAGCGTTCGCAGAGCGAAAACGCGTCCGCAACGCTGCCCGCAAAGCCGACCACGACCTTGTCGTGATACAGCCGCTTTACTTTCTTCGCCGTCGCCTTCATGACGACGGATTCGCTCATGGTGACCTGTCCGTCTCCCGCGACGGCGCACCTGCCGTCCTTTTTGACGGCGATGATGGTCGTTCCCTTCAAGTCCACAAAGGGTTCCTCCTTGATTTTAAACGCGCCGCGGCGGCCGTCCACGCAAATCTGCATGAAAAAGCGGCCTTGGCGCCGGTCATTTCCTGTCTGCCTATCATAGTAGCACAAAGCGGGCGAAATCGCCCGCTTTCGTCAATTCGTTTGCAATTCTTTCACGATTTTGAGCGCACGCTCCGCAATCCTGCCGTAGCGTTCCCGTTTGGAGCGGACGCGCTCTTTGAGCGGGTCCATGAGGCCGAAATTGACGTTCATCGGCTGAAAATCGGAGCCGTTGTAGTCCGAAACATAGTGCCCCAGCGCGCCGATTGCGGTCTGCATCGAAAAGTCCAGCGGCGCTTCGCCGTTTAAGTACCGCTCCATGCCGATCGCCGCGGTCAGCCCGCTGGACGCGGACTCGACATAGCCCTCCACGCCTGTGATCTGCCCGGCGAAAAACAGCCCGGGAACGCGCCTCATCTGGTAGTCGAAATTCAGCAGGTTCGGCGGCAGGAATGTGTTGCGGTGCATCACGCCGTAGCGCACGAACTCCGCGTGTTCCAGCCCCGGAATCATGCCGAAGACGCGCTTTTGTTCGCCGAACTTGAGGTTGGTCTGAAAGCCCACGATGTTCCAGAGCCGCCCGGCCGCGTCGTCCTGACGCAGCTGTACGACCGCAAACGGCATTTTGCCGTCCTGTTCGAGCCCAACGGGCTTGAGCGGCCCGTAGCAGAGTGTCGTTTCCCCGCGCTTTGCCATGACTTCCACGGGCATGCATCCTTCGAACACGCGCGGCGTTTCAAACGAATGCAGTTCGGCCGTCTCCGCGCTAACAAGCGCACGGTAAAACGCAAAATATTCTTCCCTTGTGAACGGACAGTTGAGATAGTCGTCCCCGCGTCCATAGCGGGACGCGCGGTAGACTTTCGTTAAATCGATGGAATCGTAGGATACAATCGGCGCGGCCGCATCGTAAAAATGCAGCGGCGCGCCGCAGAGCGCACCGATTTTTTCCGCCAGCGCGTCGCTTGTCAGCGGGCCGGTGGCGACGATTGCGGGCGCATCGGGAACGTTTGTAACTTCCCCGGCATGCACCGTGATGTTCGGATGGCTTCTGACCGCCTGCGTCACCCGCGCGGAAAACCCCTCGCGGTCGACCGCGAGCGCGCCGCCCGCGGGCACGCGCGTTTCGTCCGCAATCCGCATCACGAGCGAGCCCATCAGCCGCATCTCCGCTTTGAGCAGGCCGACGGCGTTTTCGATCCGGTCGGAACGCAGGGAGTTGCTGCAGACCAGTTCGCAGAAGTCCGCGCTCTTATGCGCCGGCGAACGTTTTCCCGGTTTCATTTCGAACAGGTCGACCAAAAACCCGCGCTCCGCCAGCCGGTAGGCCGCTTCGCAGCCCGCCAGCCCTGCGCCGACGACGGCGACGGAGGGCGCGCTCATTCAGCCGCGCCGTCCTTTAATTCCGTTTCCTTTGGGTCCGCGCCTTTTTTCGCCGCGCGGTGGATATAGCCGCATTCCTTGTCCATGCAGGCGATGTAGCTGCCGTTCTGGCCGATCTTCTGCACCATCACGCCGCCGCACTTCGGGCACTTCATCTTGGTGGGCTTGTCCCAGGAGACGAAATCGCACTCCGGGTATCGCTCGCAGCCGTAGAACGACTTGCCTTTTTTGCTCTTGCGCTTGATGATGGACGCGCCGCACTTGGGACACGGCACGTCGATCTTTTCCACAATCGCCTTGGTGTTGCGGCAGGTCGGGAAATTCGGGCAGGCGAGGAAACGCCCGTAGCGGCCCATTTTATAGACCATGTTCGCACCGCATTTTTCGCAGATCACGTCCGAAACCTCGTCCGGAATCTTTTCCGGCGGGGCTTTTTCGATTGCGACTTCCACCTTCTCGTGAAACGGCCCGTAAAACTTCGTTAAAACGTCCACCCAGCCGACCTTGTCGGTCTCCACGTCGTCGAGCTGGGACTCCATCATGGCGGTGAACTTCACGTCCACGATCTCGTCGAAATTGTCCATCATGAAACGGTTGACAACAAAGCCGAGTTCGGTCGGGATCAGCAGCTTTTTCTCGCGCGAGATATAGCCGCGCTCCACGATGGTGGAGATCGTCGGCGAATAGGTGCTCGGCCGGCCGATGCCTTTTTCTTCGAGCGCGCGCACCAGCGTCGCCTCGGTGTAATGCGGCGGCGGCTGGGTAAAGCGCTGTTCGCTGTCGATCTTTTCGGCCTTGCAGTCTTCGCCCTCGGTGAGTTCCGGCAATGCCGTTTCCTTCTCCTGCGCGTCGTCGCGCCCTTCGGTGTAAACCACGGTGAAGCCGTCGAAGAGCGTGCGGATGCCGTTTGCGCGGAAGGTCGCGCCCGCGCAGTCCAGCGTGACCACGCTGGTTGCAAAGCGCGCGTCGCTCATCTGGCTGGCGAGGAAGCGCTCGTAAATCAGCTTGTACAGGCGGAACTGCTCGCTGGAAAGATGTTCTTTGATGGCGGCGGGCTCGTTTTCGATGCTCGTCGGGCGGATCGCCTCGTGCGCGTCCTGCGCGCCAGCGCGGCCCTTGTAGAAATTCGGTTTCGGCGGGACGTATTTTTCGCCGAAGCGCCTCTGAATATACGCCAGCGTCGCCTGCTGCGCTTCGCTGGCCACGCGCACGGAGTCCGTGCGGATATAGCTGATCAGGCCGACCGCGCCCTTGCTGCCGAGCTCGATGCCTTCGTAGAGCTGCTGGGCGATCATCATGGTGCGTTTGGTCGTAAAGCCGAGCCTGCGGGACGCTTCCTGCTGGAGACTGCTGGTGGTGAACGGCGGGACGGGATGACGCGATTTTTCGCCGTTTTTCACGTCCGTCACGGCGAACGTCTTGCCCTCGATGCGGCCCAGCACTTCTTTTGTTTCGTCTTCGGTGCGCAGGTCGCGCTTTTTGCCGCCCTCGCCGTAGTACTTGGCGGTAAAGGTCTTTTTTGCGGCCGGCTCCTTGAGCTTTGCCGTTATGCTCCAGTATTCCTCCGGCACGAAATTCGTGATTTCGGTCTCGCGGTCGCAGATGATGCGCGTGGCGACCGACTGCACCCTGCCTGCGGAAAGGCCTTTTCGCACCTTGCGCCAGAGGATGGGGCTGATTTCATAGCCCACGAGGCGGTCGAGAATCCTGCGCGCCTGCTGGGCGTTGACGCGCCGCATGTCGATTGCGCGCGCGCCCTTGATCGAGTTTTTCACCGCGGAAGCGGTGATTTCGTTGAACTCGATGCGGCACTTGCTCTTTTCGTCCAGCTTGAGCACCTGCGCCAGATGCCAGCTGATGGCCTCTCCCTCGCGGTCAGGGTCTGTCGCAAGAAAGATCTTGCCGGCCGACTTGGCTTCCTTGCGGATGCGTTCGAGCACGTCCCCGCGCCCGCGCAGCGTGATATATTTCGGCTCGAAGCCTTCGTCGATCTTCACGCCGATCTGACTTTTCGGCAGATCGCGCACATGACCGTTCGAGGCGACGACCTTGTATTTGCTTCCTAAAAATTTTCCGATCGTTTTCGCCTTTGCGGGCGACTCCACGATCACCAGAGTATCCGACATTATGCGTTCCTCCCGTCGGTCAAATATCCTTGAGGCGGACACGGCACGCGTCCAGCGCGTACAATCTGCCCGGCAACTGCTTCATTATTCCCAAAAACTGCAGTTCTGTCAAGCATGAATTCAAAACGCCGAGCGGAAGGCCCAGCGTTTCGGCCAGTTCGTCAAAGGAAAATTCGCCCTGTTTGAGCAGTCTGCAGACCCGCCGCTGCGGCTCGCTCAGGCTCGAAAGCAGGATGGTCTGCGCCTCGCTCTGCGTCTCGGCGGGCGCGTGCAGAAAGGCGTATTCGCAGAGAACGTCCTCCGTCGAAAGCACGGCCTTCGCTTCCCCGCGCGCAATCATGCCGTTCGGCCCTTCGCTCATTTTGTCTCCGATACGCCCCGGCACGGCGAACACGTCGCGTCCCTGGTCCTGCGCGTATCCCGCCGTGATGGAGGTGCCGCTGCGCGCCGCGGCCTCGACGACCAGCGTGCCGTGCGCCATGCCGCTCATCACGCGGTTGCGGATTGGGAAATGATACCGCTCGGCATGCGCGCCGGGCAGAAACTCGGACACCACCGCACCGCGTTCGACGATCTGCCGGTAGAGCGTTTCGTTGGAAGCCGGATAGATCACATCCACCCCGCAGCCGAGCACCGCGACGGTCGGGCAGACGCATAGTTCGTCGGACAGCGCGCCGCGCGCCGCCGCCGCGTCCACGCCTTCGGCCATGCCGGACACGACGAGCACGCCCGCCTGCGCGAACTCCCGCGCAAAACGCCTTGCCGTTTCCAGCCCGTAACGCGTGGGTCTGCGCGAGCCGACAACGGCGATGGAAAGCTGCGGATCGGGGTCGAATTTTCCAATATAATAGAGCACGCCCGGCGGGTCGGGAATCTCCGCGAGCAGACGCGGATACCGCCCGTCTCCGGGATAGGTGAACGAGATGTTTTTTTGATCGAGCCGCTCGGTGAAGCGCTCCAGAAAGCCGCTTGACGCGGCCTCGCGCAGGCGCGTTTTTACGCGCTCGCCAAGCGAAGCAAAGCGTGCGTCTCCGCCCGTATACGCCTCCCACGTTTTTGCAGGAGTAGTATACGCGTCCGTGATTTTATAAAACAGTTTTGCGTTGTATTCGACCGCGTAATGCAGTTTCAGTCTGGCCTGTTCGTCCGGCGTGAGGGATCGCATCCGCCTACGCTCCGTTCCCCGCGGCGTCCAGGCTGCGATACTGGACCGCCTCGGCGTAATGCGAAAGGCCGACGCGCTCGCTGCCCTCGACGTCCGCGATGGTGCGCGCAACCTTCAATATGCGCTGGTAAGCGCGCGCGGAGAGCTTGAGCTGACGAAAGGCGTTGGCGAGCAGCGCTTCGGACTCCTTGTCCGGCGCACAGTATTTTTTGATGAGGCGCGCGTTCATCTGCGCGTTGAGCAGGATGCCGTCCCCACGGAAGCGTTCGCGCTGGCGCTGCCTTGCGCGCTCCACGCGCGCGCGCACTTCGCCGGACGTTTCGCCGCCGCTCTTGTCGGAAAGTTCGGCGAAACCGACCTCCGGCATTTCCACCTGAATGTCGATGCGGTCGAGCAGCGGCCCGGAGATGCGGCCGCGGTAGCGCTCGATCTGCGAGCGGGTGCAGCGGCACTCGTGCACGCGCGAACCGTAGTTGCCGCAGGGGCAGGGGTTCATGGCCGCGACCAGCACGAATTCCGCCGGGTAGGTCGCGCTCGCCGCGGCGCGGCTGACGGTGATAAAACCGTCCTCCAGCGGCTGGCGGAGCGCTTCTAGCACGTCCCGCTTGAACTCCGGCAGTTCGTCGAGAAAGAGCACGCCGTAGTGCGCAAGGCTGATTTCGCCCGGCATCGCCCGGCTGCCGCCGCCGACGAGCGCCGCGCTGGACGCGCCGTGATGCGGCGCGCGAAACGGACGTTCGCGCACCATGCCCGCGCCTTTGGTCGCGCCGGTGATGGAATGGATTTTTGTAATTTCGAGGGATTCTTCGTAAGTCAGCTTCGGCAGGACGGACGGGATTGCGCGCGCAAGCATGGTCTTGCCCGAGCCGGGCGTGCCGATGAGCAGCAGGTTATGCCCGCCCGCAACGGCGATCTCGGCGGCGCGCTTTGCGCCCTGCTGACCTTTGATTTCCGAAAAGTCGGTCCCGTAGCGGACTTCGCCGTCCCGCCATCGTTCGGTGGGACGCGGCAAAATCTTCGTTTCGCCGCGCACATGCGCGCAGAGTTCGCCGAGCGTGCGCACGGGCAGGACCGTAACGCCTTCCACGCAGGCGGCCTCCTCGGCGTTGCCTTCCGGCACGGCGAATACGCTCTGCCCGCCGGAAAACGCGTCGATCACCATCGGCAGCACGCCCGATATGGCGCGTACGCCGCCGTCGAGCCCCAGTTCGCCGAACGCGGCGAATTCCAGTTCCGGCACGGCGCCGAGCTGTCCGCTGGCGCAGAGGATCGAAAGCGCGACGGGAAGGTCGTATACCGCGCCTTCCTTGCGCATGTCCGCCGGAGCGAGGTTGACCGTGATGCGCGCCGCGGGAAAGACATACCCCGCGTTGCGGATGGCGGCGCGCACGCGCTCGCGCGATTCCTTGACCGCCGCGTCCGGCAGGCCGACGATTTCAAAGGCCGGAAGCCCGTTTGCGATATCGGTCTCCACGAGCACGCCGAATCCGCCGATCCCGCTGAGTCCGTGGCTTTTCACGCGCGAAAGCATGCCTGTTTCCCATCCCCCGTTCCGGCCATGAAAGCGGCCGTTATTCTGTCTGAAGTGATTTTATAAATCAGGAATCCGTTTTATCTGCCTGCGCCGCTTCCCGCTTTGCGCGCCCGTTGAACACGAACAGGCGGTTGCCGGCGAAGTTGACGATGATCGAAAAGAAGGTTGCAATCAGTTTTGCGACGGTGTCCCCCGTGACGAACCCGGACAGGAAGCGCGGCATCCACTGCGCCGCCCATGCGTTGGTCACGCCGAACACCTCCCGGCAGAGCCAGATGACGCCCAGCGAAACGCCGAGGGAAACGAGGTTGACCACGAGGAAGAGCGACATCTCACGCAGCGTGCGCGTGCGCTCCTCCTTAAACGTCCAGCTGCTGTTCCAGAAGTAGCTGTTGATTACGCCGCAGGTAAAGCCCGCGACCTGCGCGGCATAGACCCAGCCGAGCAGGAGGTTGAGCGTCTGGAACACGAGGAAGTCCACCAGCGTGTTGAGCACGCCGACGAGGCCAAACTTGATCAGCTGGCCGAATGTTCTTTTTGCGCCTGCTTTATGCTCCATACATCAGTTTCCCTCCCGGCAGTTTTGCAAGGAACGAAGCCCACTCCGGCGAGACCGCAAGCCCGGAAATCCCCGGATAGAGCAGCACGAAAAACAGCAGCGCAAACCCGACCCAGACCCACTTGATGAACGCCGCGTCGCGGTATTTGCGCTCCAGCAGCCAGAGCGCGTAGACCGTCGCCATCAGAATGAACGGCACGGTCGCGAAAAAGTGGTAGATAAACGTGCAGCGCGTCACCAGCACCCAGGGCAGATAGTTGGCCAGCACGCCCACGCAGAAAATCTGCATCGCCTTGTCCGGCTTGACGCGCCCGCTTACGCGCAGGCCGAGCAGCACCAGCGCGCCGATGCTGGAAACCCACCAGACCGCGGGGTTGCCCGAAGCGGTGAGCGTCGACACCTTCGTGCCGTAGAGATAGGAGTTGAAATAATACCACATCGGCTTGACCGTGAACGGCCAGCTGTACCAGCTCGACTGATAGGGGTGCGTCGCATGCAGGTTCGAGTGGTAGGTATACATGAAATTCTGGTAGTTGAAGAACGTGTCCAGCATGTCCCGGAAACCATAGGACGCGCTCTGGCCGGACTGATAGATAAAGTACGGCGTGTAGGACGCAAAATACACCGTAAACGGGATTACGATGAAAAACAGGCAGCACCAGAGGATCGTTTTGCCCGCCAGCGTCCAGAAATCCTTCACAAGCGCTTTTTCCGCGGCGCTCCCCTGCGCCCTGGCGCGGACGAATTCGAGATAGCGCGCAATCAGCGAGCCGAACAGCAGCACCGCGAGCCCCGCGCCCGCGTAGATGCTCGTCCATTTGCAGGCCGCGCCGATTCCGAAGAACAGTCCGGACCAGAACAGCGGCTTCAGCGTCTTTTTGAGCCCGTCGACAAAGAAATTCATCGTGATGTAGCGATACATATAATAGTACATCAGCAGGATGAAAAACACGGAATATACGTCGATCGTGGCGATGCGCGTCTGCGTAAAGTGCATAAAATCGAACGCAAAGAGCGTCGTGAGCACCAGCGCGTAGTTGGAATCCCCTTTGAAGATGCGCTTGCCGAACGCGTAGAGCACCGGCAGCATGCCGATACCGAACAGCGCGCCGACGACGCGCCATCCAAACGGCACCATGCCGAACACCGCGATGCCGATCATGATCAAAAGCTTGCCGAGCGGCGGGTGCGAGCTTTCGTACGGCGAAAGGTTATGCAGGTGTTCGTAGGCCGTGCGGCCGTGGTACAGCTCGTCGAAGTACATGCCGTTGAGGTAGGTCGGCGTCGCTTCGACCGTGTCCTGCTCGTCAAAAAGGTTCGCCGCCGTACCGTCCGCGGAGACGACCGTGACGGGGATCTGCTCCCCGTTTTCGTCGAAAAACGCCATCTCGTTGAGCTTGAGCGTGCCGGAATAGAGCGAGATGGTCACGCTCTCCGCCGAAAAGTCGGTCGTCACCTTTTTCCAGCGGAACATGTCGTCGTAGGTCTGCTCGAATGTTTCCTCAAAGCCGTCTTCGGTTTGAATCAGCAGCGTGCCGTCCTTGCCGATGTTGCCGTATACGCTGTAGGCCGCGACGGTCTCGGTCTGGCCGAATGAAACGGTGACCGACTCGCCGGGCGTTTCCGCGTCCCAGTAGTTCTGCGGTGCCGTCAGCGAGCCGAGGTTCGTCAGCGCGACGATCCCGTAGATCAGCGTGATGCCGAGCACATAGAGGATGTCCCGTCTGGTATAGTGCAGCTTGTCGTCCGTTGGGAGTTTCGGCAGGATCGCCTGCTTCGCTGCGCGTTTTTTGCGTTTCGGCGGCTGCGGCATGCTTTTTGCGGACAGTCCGTCCGCCGGCAAAGCGCCGCTTTCGGACAATTCCGCGCTTTCGGACGGTTCTCCGCCTTCGGACAGTTCGCCGTCTTCCCCGTCCTCGCCGTCTTCGCCGCGCACAGTGGGCGCAAGATCTTTCAGCGTCCTGTTTTGCAGGAGGATGCGCACCGCGACGTAGCTTAAGTACGCCGCCGAAAGCACCATGCTCAGCGAACCGAAAAACGTAATCAGGTTATAGAGCGTGCCGCGCGCGGCCTGATGATTGACGACATACATCGCGCAGGTGACGTTGAGCAGCGCGGTCATGCCCGTCCAGCCGAACGAAATGAGCAGCCGCCGGTCGCGGTAATACACATACGCGATCAAGAGCAGCAGCAGCGCGGGCAGCATATAGCGCTCGTGCATGTAGTGACCGAGCGTGAAAATCAGCAGCGTCGCCAGCGCGGCGCTCAGGTACAGCGCACCGCGGTTCTTTTTGAACCCGAATACATACAGCACCCCGGCGAACGCGACCGAAAGCGCGATGCCGGCGGAGCCGAAGATATAGTACGGCACGCCGCAGAACAGCGTGTCCGCAGACTTCCAGTTGCCGCCGATCAGCGCGCCGAAGTTGAACGCCTCGATGGACATATAGTGATACGACGACGCGGTGGACGCGTATTTCTGAATCAGCCAGTACCAGGGCTGCGTGCCCTTGAACGGCAGCGACAGCGTAAAGAGCACAATCAGCGCCGCGGCGACCGCCGCGACGGTTTCAAGCGCACGGCGCACCCGGCCGTCCTTTTGCCGGAAAATATCCGCAATGAACGCAACGGCGAACACCGGGCCGAGCATGAGCGCCTGCGGTTTGAGCAGGATCGCAAGGCCGTATACCGCGCCCGCAAAAATCCGCTTTTCGTCCTGGAAAAGCAGCATGCTAAGCAGCATCAAAAGCGCCAGCAGGGAGTCGATCTGTCCCCACGCGCCGGAAACGTACAGCAGCGCCGGGCAGAACGCGAACAGCCCCGCAAGCGTGAGCGAAAGCGTCTCCTTCGCGCCGGACTTGCGCGCAAGCCGGTAGATCAGCCATGCCGAAACGAGGTCCGCGATCGTGGACGGCATCTTAAAGAGCAGCGCCATGCCGTCCGAACCATAAGGGATGCCCAGCGCGCTGCAAAGCCACGAGAGCGCGCCGCAGATATACATGTATCCCGGCGGGTAGTCTGTGAACGCGCCGGAGGTATAGAACGTGGACATGCCGTCCTGCGCGACCATGTTGCCCCATGCCATAAAGCAGTTCAGATCGGTCGGATGTCCGTAAAAAATCAGCGAAAGAACCACCCGCAGCAAAAACGCCGCCGCAAGGATGATCAAAAGCGCAAAACCCGGCCGCTGCGTTTCTTCCAGCGCCTCGCAGCCGCTGCGAAGCCGCCTGCGGTAAAACCCGGTGTAGAGCAGCGCAAGAAGCAGGGACACGCTCAGCGCAAGATAGAGCACGCCGCTGGCGCTCGCCTCGGTGGCCTGCTCCGCCTGCTGCGCGCCCGTGCCGGAGACGACGCCGTTTTCGGTCGCAAGGTCCACGACGTCCGCGCTTGTGGCCGTGCACTCATATAAAGAAACGCCGCGGTACTCCGCCGTGCCGGTCGCGGTCGTTCCGTACCCGCCGAGACGGAGCGCGACGATCACGCTCTGCTGTTCTTCGCCCGTTTGGAAATAGAGCGAAACCGTGCGCCAGTCCTCCGTGCCGAAGAGATTCTCGGAATAACAGTAGGTGCCGTCCACGGAATAGTTGTCGATGGAAAGCGACGCGCCCGTGCCGTATTCCACATCGGTGGTGCGGATTTCGGCGGTAAGGCGATAGCAGGTGTCCGGCTTGACCGCGACCGTCTGGCAGACGCGCGCGTCGTTGCCGGTCAGGTTTGTAATCGAAACGGCGTTCTGGCCGTCGTCCGGCCGCAGCGTTTCACTCAGCACGCTCTCCGCATCGCTGTAATAGGCGGTGAGTTCCCAGCCGGCGGGCAGGTCCGCGCTCTCCGAGTAGACCGAAAAATCGCCGTTATACAGAAGCTCTTCACCGGCGAGCGTGTCTTCCCCGCCGTCGGCCAGCGCCGCCACCGGCGCCGCCAGCACGCAAATAAACAGCAGGAACGCAAGCAGTCTGCGCATGAAACGTATCCTTTCTCCATCCCCCGTTGGCCGTCCCCCCAAGGGGTTCGTTCGGCGCGCCGCGCCGTCTGCTGTATTATAGCACTTCGTTTTGGCGCGGACAATTGACCCCGCCGCCGCAAACGGCAAGGTTCACTCTTTCGTTACACTTTGCCTCTTTTTGCGTCGCTTTCCGCCCGGGTCAGTCCTCCGCGAAAAACGCGTTTTCGATATGATGAATCGTCCCGTCCGAAAGGTATACTTCGACCACGTCGAAGCGCGCGGCGGAAGAGAGCAGATCGTGCTCCATCAGATATGCCTGCGCCGCCAGCGTCAGGTTCCTGCGCTTGGCGCGCGTCACAAACTCGCCGGGCGTGCCGTAGCGCGTGCCGCTGCGCGCCTTGACCTCAGTGAACACGACCGCGCCCCCGTCCGCCGTAATCAGGTCGATTTCGCGCGGGCCGCTGCGGTAGTTTGCCGCAAGAAGGCGGTGTCCTTTGCGCTCCAGAAAGCGCAACGCGGCCTGTTCCGCGCGCCGGCCGGTCGAAACGGCGCTCACAGGAATTTACCGATGAACGTTTTGCGGTGGATCGGGCACGGGCCGTATTTTTTAAGCGCCGCAATGTGCTCCGCCGTGCCATAGCCCTTGTTGCGCGCAAAGCCGTATTCCGGGTAGAGCGCGTCCTGCTCGATCATGTAGCGGTCCCTCGACACCTTTGCGATGATGGACGCACACGCGATGGAATAGCTCAGCGCGTCGCCGTGCACGATTGGAAACTGCCGCGCGGGAATATCGAGGTTCTGCAGCGCGTCGACCAGCACGTCGGTCACGGTCAGCGGCATCGCCTCGAACGCGAGTTTGTAAGCACGCTTCGTCGCCTGCAGGATGTTGATTTCGTCGATGGTCTCCGGCCAGACCCAGCCGAGCGCATAGCCGCGCGCCGTTTGGGTCATCTCCGGCCAGAGTGCTTCCCGCCGCTTTTCGGAGACTTTTTTCGAGTCGTTGACATGCTCGATCAGCGGTTCCGGCGGCATAGCGGCGCAGCCGACGACCACCGGCCCTGCCAGCGGCCCGCGGCCGACCTCGTCCATGCCCGCGAGCACGACGCCCGGCTTCGCCCAGAACGGCCTGTCCGGTTCGGATAGCTTTTCGAGCCGCTCCGGCTCCGGAATGCGCGTCATGCCTCCGCCTCCGGCTGTTCGAGGGACACGCGCGCGATCTTCCCCGCGCGAAACTCGTCCAGCACGACGCGTGCGGCGCGCTCCGTGTCCAGTTCCCCGCCTTTGAGCAGGAACCCGCGGCTTTTGCAGACCGCGCCAAGCAGTTCGTCCTCCGGCGTGTCCGGCGCGAGGTTTTTATAGCGCTGTGTCAGCGCGTCCGGCACGAGGGCGGTCAGCTGCATGAGCAACTGTTTTGCAAGCGTCTCGGAATCCATAATTTCGTCCTTGATCGAGCCGAGGAACGCAAGGTGCGCCGCCAGCAGCTGGTCTTCCAGCTTCGGCCAGAGCATGCCGGGCGTGTCCATGAGCTCGAGGTACGGCGAAATCCGCACCCATTGCTTGCCGCGCGTCACGCCGGGTTTGTTGCCCGTTTCAGCGCGGCTCACGCCCGCAATGCGGTTGATGAGCGTGGACTTGCCGACGTTCGGGATGCCGACGACCATGCAGCGCACGACCTTGTTCACGCCCTTTTGGCGCATCTGCTCCACCTTCGGCTTTGCGGCGCGCTCGATCAGCCCGGCGGCGATCTTCTTTGCGCCGCCGCCCGTCGCGCTCAGCCCCGCCGCCGAAATCCCGCGCGCAGCATAGTGCGCGATCCATTTTTTCGTCGTCTGCGGGTCGGCCAGGTCGCTTTTATTGAGCAGCACCACGCGCGCCTTATTGGAAAACAGGTCGTCGAAATCCGGGTTGCGCGACGCCTGCGGCGCACGCGCGTCGACCAGCTCGACCACCACGTCGATCATTTTGAGGTTCGCTTCGAGCATGCGGCGCGTTTTGGCCATGTGCCCGGGGTACCAGTTGATTGCAGGCATATAATTCCCTTTCGGTCGTGTTTAAAAGTGTATTCGCCTTGCTTATTATAAGCGATTTCTTTATTTTATCAAAACACACGTTTATGTTCAGGGCGTTTTTTCAACCTGTGCTTTTCTTGAAAAAGGCAACATGAAAAGCCTTGTTTTCTTCCAAGTCAGATAATCAGCGGCTTTTTTGCGTCGATGATAATCGAAACGTTCTCAATTACGCCGCCGCTGTTCCGCGTGTCGAACCGCAGCGACCGTCCGATATGCCCGTCCGCATCGTTCCAGAACTGATAATGAAACCGGCCGTCTTCGTCGCAGTATTCCAAAAGTTCAACACAAAAGCCCGCCTGCATAAACACATCCCGAAATGTCTTATAGTTGTAAAGCGACCTATGCGTATACGCAGGGTGGTCTTTTGGGCCGGGTCCGCCAATTTGAATAAGATTCTGGTATCGCTCGTTGCGAAAATTAGCGTCTGGTACGGCACAGCGGATATATCCGCCCGGTTTTAAAGCCGCAAAACAGTTTTTCGCCGCGGTCAGTCCATCTTCCTGCGACATATGTTCCCAAACATGCTCAGCCAGCATTGCGTCTGCAAGTTCCCCGTCAAGAAACCGGGCGAAACTGGCTGGATTTAGCAGATCCAGTTGTTCTTGCTGGGTGGAAATCCATCCGTCGAAGGCTGTTCGGCCTGCTCCAATGATGATTTTCATTTTTCAACTCCCCCGGAATACTCAAAACGGTCATGTAGTCGCAAAGTTGAACCTATCATAACATATTTCAATCTTCGGCGAAAACGAAGCGATTTCAGCTTAACCGCCGCCCGAAAAAAGACCCCCGCCGTTGTTTCGGCAGGGGTCCGTTTTAGCTTCGTTTGTTTTATTTTTTGCTCTTGTCCACGATGCGCTCACGGATCTTCGCGGCTTTGCCGGAACGCTCGCGCAGATAGAAGAGCTTTGCGCGGCGGACCACGCCGTGGCGGACGACCTCGATGCGGCCGATGCGCGGGCTGTTATACGGGAACGTCCTTTCGACGCCCACGCCGTAGGAAATACGGCGGACGGTGAAGCTCTTGCGCACGCCGCCGCCCTGAATCTTGATCACAACGCCTTCGAAGTTCTGCAGCCTCTCGCGATTGCCTTCGATGACCTTCACGAACACGCGGACGGTGTCGCCGACTTCCAGCTCCGGCAGATCGGTGCGAAGCTGCTCTTTTTCCAGCTCGGTAATGATGTTCGACATTGAAAATTCTCCTTTCATTTGCACAAGCGTTCTTATCCGGTGCCGAACAGAGGACCGCCCGATGTCACGAACGCGATTATAACACAGCCACAGGCCGATTGCAAGCCGTTTTTGCCTGCGGTTGTCCCGCTAAATTCCCGCCGCGGCGGCGCTTTTCTTCGCGTCGCCGACATACCAGAGCGTAATCGTGCCAACGACGACGACCCCGCCGACCAGCGACCAGATCCCCGGGTTCTCCCCGGCGAAAAGATACACCCAAAGCGGGTTGAGGAGCGGCTCGAGCACGCCGAGCAGCGAGCAGGTCAGCAGCGGCGCGTTTTGCAGCGCGACGGCGTAAAACACATACGCAAGCCCAACCTGCAGAAGTCCCAACGCCAGCACGACGAGCACCGCCTGCGCCGAAAACGCCGGACGCGTGATAAAGAGCACCGGCAGGCCGATGAGCGCGTTGAGGATCTGCCCCTGCATCAGGCCGTTGACGCGCGCCTCTTCGGTAACATTTTCGCTGAAGATGAACATGGCGGCAAAGAAAACGCCGCTCACCAGCGCGACGAGATCGCCAACCAGCGTGCCTTTGCCGATCTGGCCGATAAAGCAGAGCGCCACGCCGAGGATGGTCACCGGCACGACGACGATATCGAAGGGTTTGAGTTTCTTTTTCTGCACCAGCGCCACGTACAAAAGCACGTAGACCGGCGCGCAGTACTGAATCACGATCGCGTTGGCGGCGGTGGTGAGCTTGTTTGCCGCAACGAACGTTGCGCAGACCCCCGCGAGCGACACGGCGATTTTCAGCGAGTCCGCGCTCACGGCGGGTTTGATGCGCTTTGCACGCATGAACGCAAACATCACGAACGCCGCAATCAGCCCGCGCGCGCCCGAAATGGCCAGCGGGTTCCAGGGAACCAGCTTGATAAAAATGCCGCCGAGGCTCCAAAGCAGAGCGGCAAGCAGCATTGCGATCGTACCTTTTGTTTTGTTTTTCATAAAAAAAGCTTCTGCCGCGCAGGGCCGGTTGTCCCCGCGCGCTTCCCCGCCCGGCAAACCGGACGCGTTTTTTGGGGGTCAGAGCCAGGCGTCGTCCGGCGCTTCGATGGCTTCGCCGCCGTCTTCTTCTTTGAGCAAATCCGGCCTGCAAAGCGCGGTCTTGAGCCGCGCCTGCTCGCGCCGCCATTGTTCGATGTTGGCGTGGTGGCCGTTGAGCAGGATTTCCGGCACCTGCATGCCGCGGAAATCCGCCGGGCGCGTGTACTGCGGGTATTCCAGCAGTCCGTCGGAAAACGACTCGTCCTCGGCGCTCAGCTTGCTGCCGAGCACGCCGGGAATCAGCCTGCTTACGCAGTCGGTCAGCACCATGGCGGGCAGTTCGCCGCCGGTGAGCACATAGTCGCCGATGGAGATTTCCTCGTCCATGATCGTCATCACGCGCTCGTCCACGCCCTCGTAATGTCCGCAGAGCAGCAAAAGCCGTTCCTCTTTGGCAAGGCTCTTCGCCTTTTTCTGCGTCAGCGCCGCGCCGCGGGGACTCAGCAGGATGCGCCGTGCGCTTTCGCCGCCGAGCACCGCGTCCACGCAGTCGAAGATGGGCTGCGCCATCATCACCATGCCCGCGCCGCCGCCGAACGGATAATCGTCCGTTTTTTTGTGTTTGTTGTCCGTATAATCGCGGATGTTGTGCACGCGGATGTCGATTAGCCCGCTCTGCCGCGCGCGGCCGAGGATGCTCGCGCCGAACACGCCCTCGAACATCTCCGGAAAGATCGTGAGAATATCAATCCGCAAAGCAGCCGACCTCCCCGAGTACGTCCGCATCGAACGTGATGCGCGCGTTTTCAACGTCCACCTCGGAAAGCACCCGTTTGAGCGCGGGCACGAGCAGTTTGCCGTGCTCGATTTCGTAGACGTCGTTCGCGCCGGTTTCGAGCACGTCCGTGACTTTTCCGAACGCCCTGCCCCGCGTGTCGAACGTTTCGCAGCCGATCAGGTCGGCCACGAAATACGTGCCCTCTTCCAGCTTCACGGCATGCGCCCGGTCGACGCAGAGATAGGCGTTTTTCAGCGACGCCGCCTGCTCGGGCGTGTCGTACCCTTCGATATGCAAGAGTACCGCGCCGGGCTGAAAACGCACGTTCCCCAGCAAAACGGGCGTAATAGCGCCCGCCTGTTCGAGATATGCGTTTTTCAGCGCACGAAAGCGGGCCGGATCGTCGGTAAGCGGAACGATTTTCACGTCCCCCGTCACGCCGTGCGGACGGACGATCTGACCTGCGCGCAGATACTTATTTTTCAACGATATCGACCAGATACTTCTTTTCGCCGCGGACGCTCGCGGCCTTGACGACCGTGCGGATCGCCTTTGCGATGCGTCCCTGCCTGCCGATGACCTTGCCCATATCGGCGGGCGCGACGGAAAGGGAAATCACGACCGTGTCCCCTTCCTCGCGCGACTCGACCGTTACGGCCTCCGGGTCGTCAACGAGGTTTTTTGCGATAAAACGGACCAGTTCCTCCATTTGCTCCATCCTCACTCGATGGCGCCGCTCTTTTTCAGCAGCGCGCGTACGGTTTCTGTCGGCTGCGCGCCCTGCTTGATCCACTCCGCGGCGCGTTCGTTCTTCACGCTCAGCTCGACGGGGTTGGAAAGCGGATTGTAGTAGCCGATTTCCTCAACAAACGCTCCGTCGCGCGGCGCGCGGGAGTCCGCGACCACGATGCGGTAAAAAGGCGCTTTCTTCGCGCCCATGCGGCGCAGTCTGATCTTCAGCATTGTTCTGTTCCTCCAACTATATCTTTTTATTTTTTCTATATCGAATACGTTGAAACGTGATTCGCCTTTGTCAGCGGGGAAACCCCCGCGCTAAAACCCGAACGGCATGCCGCCGCGCCGGCCCTTTTTCTTCATCCGTCCGCTCATCTGTTTCATCATCTGGCGCGAGGCGTTGAACTGATTGAGCAGCCGGTTGACTTCCTGCACGCTCGTTCCGCTGCCGCGCGCGATGCGCTTTTTGCGGCTGGCGTTGATGACGTCCGGATTGGTGCGCTCGGCTTTGGTCATCGAAAGGATGATCGCCTTGGTGCGCGCAAGCTGCTTTTCGTCGATCTGCGCGCCGCCGAGCTTCTGGGCGTTCATGCCGGGAATCATCTTGAGAATGTCCTCCATCGAGCCCATCGACGACATCTGCTCCATCTGGTCGAGGAAATCGTCCAGCGTGAAGCGGTTGGACATCATTTTTTCCGTCATCTCGGCGGCCTTTTGCTCGTCGAACGCGCTCTGCGCCTTTTCGATGAGCGTCATGACGTCCCCCATGCCGAGGATGCGGCTGGCCATGCGGTCCGGATAAAACGGTTCGATATCGGTCAGTTTTTCGCCGGTGCCCGCAAACTTGACGGGCTTGCCCGTCACCTGCCGCACCGAGAGCGCCGCACCGCCGCGGGTGTCGCCGTCGAGCTTGGTCAGGATTACGCCGGTGAGCTCCACCGTCTCGTGGAACGCCTTTGCAACGTTCACCGCGTCCTGGCCGGTCATTGCGTCCACGACCAGCAGGATTTCCGCGGGATGCACCGCGTTGCAGATGCGCTTGAGCTCGCCCATCATGTCTTCGTCGATGTGCAGCCGCCCCGCGGTGTCCACGATGACCACGTCCAGGAACCTGCGTTTTGCTTCTTCCACCGCTTCTTTTGCGGTCTTAACAGGGTCCTGCGTGCCGTGTTCGTAGACGGGGATGTTCAGCTTCTCGCCGACGATCTGCAGCTGCTGAATCGCCGCCGGGCGGTAGATATCGCAGGCTGCGAGCAGCGGCTTTTTGCCGTACTGCTTTTCGATGTATGCGCCGAGCTTGCCGCACATGGTGGTTTTGCCCGCGCCCTGCAGGCCCGCCATGAGGATGACGGCGGGTTTGACGCTGCCGAATTCGAGTTTTGCGTTTTCGCCGCCCATCAGGCGGGTGAGTTCCTCGTTGACGATCTTGACGACCTGCTGGCCGGGCGTTAAGCTTTCGAGCACCTCCGCGCCCACGGCGCGCGCGCTCACTACTTTGATGAACTCCTTGACCACAAGGAAGTTCACGTCCGCTTCCAGCAGCGCGAGCTTAATCTCGCGCATGGCGGCGTTCACATCCGCTTCGCTGAGCTTGCCACGTGAATTGAGCCGCTTGAATATCGCCTGGAGTTTTGAGGAGACCCCTTCAAACGCCATTTCTTTCCTCCGACCGTTTCAGGTGAAAAATCTTTTTTTATATACGCGGGTCAGCTTTCGCCGTCGCCCGCCGTAAACAGATCGCCGAGCTGCCCGACCAGCCGTTTCTGCTCGCCGGTCAGCGGCGTTTGCATTAGTTCGTCCGCAAGTTCGCGTGCACGCGCGCTCTTTTCGATCAGGCGGAGTTTTTTTTCCGCCGCGCGCAGTTCGGCCTCCGCAGTCGCGACCGCGTCGCGCACGGCCTGCCGCGTGATGTGCTCGCGTTCGGCGATTTCGCCGAGAGAGCAGTCCTCGAACGCATACTGGGACACGAGCGAACGCTGACGCTCCGTCAGAAAAGCGCCGTACCAGTCCAGCAATTGTCCGAGTTCGATCAATCGGTTCATGGCCGCCCTCTGTAAAGGTGATTTGCTTTACACCTAGAACATTATACGGGCGTATGCGGATTTGTCAAGGAAAAGTTCTGTTATATCGCGGCTTTACGGGTAAACTGCGGTCAGTCCGCGCCGAGCAGCGCCCTTGCAAAAAGCTGCGCGTCGAAGGGCTGAAGGTCGTCGATGCCCTCGCCCACGCCAACAAAGCGCACCGGAACGCCAAGCGTTTTGCAGATGGAGACCACAACGCCGCCTTTGGCCGTGCCGTCCAGCTTTGTGAGGATTACGCCGTCAAGCGAGCAAACGTCCATAAAAGCCTTTGCCTGCGCGGTCGCGTTCTGGCCGGTCACCGCGTCGAGCACGAGCAGTGTTTCGCAGGGCACGTCCGGCAGTTCGCGCCCGATGACGCGGCGGATCTTCGCCAGTTCGTTCATTAAGTTCTGCTTGTTATGCAGCCTGCCCGCGGTGTCGCAGAGCAGCAGGTCGCAGCCCTTCGCCTTATAGGAGGCGATCGCGTCGAACACGACCGCCGCGGGGTCCGCGCCTTCGCCGTGCTTGACCATCGGCACGCCCGCGCGCGCCGCCCATTCGCCGAGCTGCTCCGCCGCCGCCGCGCGGAACGTGTCCGCCGCGGCGAGCATCACCTTTTTGCCCTGCCCGGTATAGTTCGCGGCCAGCTTGCCGATGGAGGTCGTTTTGCCGACGCCGTTGACCCCGACGATCAGCAGAACCGCCGCGCCGTTTTCCGGCGTAAAGGGTTTGTCCGAATGCACCGCGTCGGCAATCAGGCGTTCCAGCACGCCGCGCGCCGCCGCGCGGTCCGTGATTTTTTGCTCCTTGATTTCGCTCTGGAGCGCGTCGAGCAGCAGCTCCGTCGGTTCCGCGCCGACGTCCGCAAGGATGAGCGCTTCCTCCAGTTCCTCATAAAACGCCTCGTTCACGCCGTCCCTGCCGCTGAAAATGCGGGCGAGCAGGCCGGTACGCGTTTTGCCGAGGCCGGTTTTCCATTTTTGAAAGAGCGGTTTTTTCTCCATAATCTATGCGTGTTCCTTTTTGATCAGTCCTGCGGCGCTTTTCCCGCGACGCCGTTTTCACCGAAGCGCGCGGAAACGACCTTGCTCACGCCCTTTTCCTCCATGGAAACGCCGTAGAGCGTGTCGCAGACTTCCATGCTGCCCTTGCGGTGCGTAATCAGGATGAACTGCGTATCGTCCGCGTATTTCATGACGTAGTCGGCAAAGCGGGAGACGTTCGCCTCGTCCAGCGCGGACTCGATTTCGTCGAGCATGCAGAACGCGGGCGGCTTGAGCTTGAGCATTGCAAACAGCAGCGCAATGGCCGTGAGCGTGCGTTCCCCGCCGGAAAGCAGGGTCAGCAGCTGGAGTTTTTTGCCCGGCGGCTGCGCGATGATGTCGATATCGCAGCCGAGCACGTCGTTTTTGTCCGCCAGCCGCAGTTCGGCGTACCCGCCGCCGAAGAGCTCGGCGAACACGCCGGAAAAGTTCTTTTGAATCTGCTCGAACTGCTTTAAAAACACCGTTTCCATCGTTGCGGTCAGTTCTACGATAAGCTGCTCGAGGTCGGCCTTGGCCTTGTTGAGATCGTCGCACTGCGTACTCAGCGCCGTGTGCCGCTCGAAAACGCTCTTATAGTCCTCAATCGCGCCGAGGTTGATGTCCCCGAGAGATTTGATTTCGCGTTTGATTTCGGAAACGCGCGCGTTGCTCGCACCGATTGGAATGTCCTTTCGCAGCGCGGCGGCGTTTTCGTAAGTGAGTTCATATTCTTCCCAGATGTGGTCCTGCATGGAGGCAAGCTCCATTTCCAGCCGGTTCTGGGTGAGTTCCTGCTTGTGGATCCGCTCGGCCAGCTCGCGCGCGCCGGAGATGAGTTCCTCGCGGCGTTTACGTTGTTCGGAGAGTTCCGCCGCAACGCTCTGGCGCTCCTCCTCCAGCTTCTTCTGCGCTTCCTTTTCGGCGGCGCCGGTCTGCTGGTCGATTTCGATGGTACGCTTCATGCCCGCGAGCTTTTCTTCAATCTGCTTTTGCGCTTCGGCGTTTTCAGCCGCGCTGCGTTCGAGCTCCTGCAAGCGGACCGAGAGCGCGCGGTGCTCCTGCACGAGGCGCTTCTGCTCGGCGTAGACCGCGTCGCGCTCCTTGCTGAGCGCCATGCGCCGCACACGCGCTTCGGAGAGCGCCTGCGCCGCCTGTTCACGCTCGCTTCTGAGCCGGGCAAGTTCCGCCTGCGCCTTTGCAACGTCCTCGCGGGTCGCGGCGTTGTCCTGCTCCATGGTGCTTTGGCTTTCGTCGGCGGTCTGCTTTTCGCGCTCGACTTCGCCGAGGTTTTCGGTGAGCTGCGCGCGTTCCTGCTCCAGCGCCGTTTCGGCGGTGCGGCTCTTCTCCGCGTCCCGCTCGATGATTTCGATCTGCTCGGCCTGGCGGGCGCACTCCAGTTCGCAGGCGTGCGCCGCGTCCCGGAAGGAGTCCACCTGAATATCGCAGCGAAGCAAATCCTGTTCGCCGTCGCGCAGGAGCTGTTTGCCTTCTTCAAGCTCCTTTTCCGCTTTGCGAAGGTTTTCGCGCAGTTCCTTGATCTCTCGCTCGCGGCCAAGCAGCGTGCTGGTCTGTTTTTTGAGACTGCCGCCGCTCATGGAGCCGCCGGTGCTGATGATGTCGCCTTCAAGCGTTGCAATATGGAACGCACCGCGCGTGCGCTTTTTGAGCGCAATGCCCGCGTCGAGGTCTTTGACGATGATGGTGCGGCAAAGCAGGAAATCGATCACCGATCGCACGCTCTCGTCGCAGCCGACAAGCTCGCTGGCCACGCCGATACATCCCGGCAGGTCGAGCAGCGCACGTTCTTCGCGCGTCGGCAGCGTGGGTTTGATCAGCGCCATCGGCAGCAGCGTCGCGCGGCCGTAGTCGTGTGCGCGCAGATAGTCGATGACGTATTTTGCGTCCTCGGCGGTCGGGGTGACGATGTTCTGCAGCGTCGAGCCCATCGCCATGGTGACGGCGGTTTCATATTCCTTCGGCACGCGGATAAGCTCCGCGACCACGCCGACGATCGCGCTGGAAAGGCGCGTGTCCTTCGGCGCGTCCCGCAGGATGTTTTTGACGCTCGCATAATAGCCCTCACGCGAGCGCTGCATTTCTTCAAGCAGGCGCAGCCGCGAGAGTTTGGATGAAATTTCCTGTTCCTTCTGCTGGATCTGTTCGCGCTGTTTTGCGTATTTGTCCAGCGTGCGCCGCCGGTTTTCGACCGCGCCGTCCAGGTCCGTTCCGGCCTGCGCAAGCTTCTCTTCTTCCTCGGCGTGCGCGCGCTTCGCCGTCTCCAGTTCGGTTTCGAGCTTGGCGGTTTCTTCCTTCTGACGCTGTGCTTCGGTTTCGATTGCTTGCAGGCGTTCTTCAATGGAGGCGCGCATCGCGTCGTAGCGCGAAACGCTGGAGCGGCAGTCCGACATGCGGTTCATCCGCTCGATGATGCTGTTTTTGAGCGCTTCAAGCGCTTCTTCGCGCCGCAGCACTTCCGCATCCGTTTCGCCGAGGCTCTGCTGCGCCGTTTCGATTTCGCGCTCCAGCAGTTCCAGCGCGGCTTTGCCGGATTCGTCCGTCTGCATGCCGCCGATGGCTTCGTCCAGCTCGGACAGGCGCTGTTTGCCCGCCTGTTGCTCAGCTTCGATGCGCGCGCATTCGCGCACGGCGTTTTCGCGCCGCTCGGCAAGCACGTTGCTTTCGCCGACGCGCGCTTCCGTCTCCGAAACCAGCCCCATAAGCCGGTTCTGGCGTTCGGCGAGCGCCGCGTCAAGCGAAGAAAGCTTGTCTTCCAGCGCGGCGCAGGCGGCCACGAGCTCTTTTTCGCTCTGTTCGGCGAGTTCGCGCTCGCTTAGCATCTGCTTTGCCGTTTCTTCGATGGCGGCCAGCTTCTCGTGCGCGCGGTCGTATTGATATAAGAAAAGGTTAACTTCCAGATCGCGCAGTTCGTCGCGCAGCTTGAGATAGGCGCGCGCGGACGCGCTCTGCTGCTCCAGCGGGCCAAGGCGGTCGCCGAGCTCTTTTAGCACGTCTTCGATGCGCTCAAGGTTTTTGTCCGTGCGTTCCAGCTTGCGCTCTGCTTCTTCCTTGCGCACGCGGTAGCGCATCACGCCCGCGGCCTCCTCAAAGGCGGCGCGCCGGTCGCCGGACTTGTTGGCGAGGATTTCCTCCACCTTGCCCTGACCGATGATGGAGTAGCCGTCCTTGCCCACGCCCGTATCGCGGAAAAGGTCCTGCACGTCGCGCAGGCGGCAGGTGTTGCGGTTGATGGAATATTCGCTCTCGCCGGAGCGGTAGACGCGGCGCGTGACCGCGACCTCCTCGAACGGCACGTTGAGCAGACCGTCCGAATTGTCGAAGGTGAGCGTCACTTCGCTGTACGCAAGCGCTTTTCTCAGCTGCGTGCCGTTGAAGATCACGTCCTCCATGCGCGTGCCGCGCAGCGCTTTTGCGCTCTGCTCGCCCAGCACCCAGCGCACGGCGTCCGAAATATTGCTTTTTCCGCTTCCGTTCGGGCCGATGATGGCCGTTATGCCGCCGCCGAAACGGATTTCCGTTTTTCGCGCGAAGGATTTGAAGCCGTTGAGCTCGAGCTTGGTCAGCCGCATGCTTCGCCCTCCAGAATGCCGAGGCGGACCAGCGCGTCCTTTGCCGCCTGCTGTCCGGCGCTCTGCTTGTTCGCGCCCGTCCCTTCGCCGATTTTCTCGCCGGAAAGCGTCACGCAGATTGTAAAGCGCTTTTGGTGCTCCGGCCCGGAAACGTCCGTGCACGTATATTCGAGTTTGCCGATGTGGCCTTTTTGGACGTATTCCTGCAGGCGCGTTTTATAGTCCCGGTCGATCTCGTCGACGCGCGCCTGTTCGAGCAGGCGCACCACGCCGCCGGCGATCACCTTGCGCGCGCTTTCCAGCCCGCCGTCGAGGTATACCGCGCCGATGACGGCCTCCATCGCGTCGCTCACGATGGACGGCTTTCTGCGCCCGCCGGTGCGTTCCTCGCCATTGCCGAGCCGCAGGTATGCTGGCAGGCCCAGCGCGACCGCCGCGGAATAGAGCGCCTTTTCGCAGACCAGACGCGCGCGGTGGCGCGTCATCGCGCCCTCCTGCATGCCGGGGTTGTCCCGGTAAAGATGCTCGCTCACGCAGAGCTCGAGCACCGCGTCGCCGAGGAACTCCAGCCGCTCGTTATGCGCGCGCTTTTTCCCGCCGCCTTTGACAAACGAGGTATGCGTCAGCGCCGTTTCCAAAAGGGAACGGTCGGTAAACGTATACTGCAGGCGGTCTTCCAGCGCGGAAAGCTCGGTATCGGGATCTGGCATGCAATTTCTTCCTTAGGTCGTGTGGCTTTTTAATGCGGGCGGGAAAAGCGTCCCGGCGCGCTTCACATAAAAACCCGCACCCTTGTTCACCGTCGGATGCGGGCAGTCGGATACTTTGGCCGGTGGTCAGTTCTGGTCCAGATAACCGACGATGTCGGCGACGGTCTGCACCTTGGGGAGTTCCTCGTCTGGAATTTCAATGTTGAATTCCTGTTCGAGGTCCATGATGAGTTCGACGATGTCCAGCGAGTCCGCCTTGAGGTCGTCGATCAGGCGGCTTTCCATTTTAATGGTGCCGGCTTCGATGTCCAGCTGCTTTGCAATAATATCTCTAACTTTTTCAAAATGCATGTTCATAACTCCTTTTGACGCGTGTTTTCGCATCTCGTTCGGGTAGTATTCTATAATACGCAAAAGAATCTGTCAATCCTAAAAGGCTCACGCGGACGGGCCTTCTGCGTCCATCGCCGCGATCTGCTCGCCGACGAGGCGCGTTACGTCCGACGAAACGAGCCGCACGCCCTGCAAGATCGCCGAGCGGAAGGCTTTTGCGTTGGAACTGCCGTGCGCCTTGATCACGCCGCCGTTCACGCCGAGCAGCGGCGCGCCGCCGTACTCCGTGTAGTCCAGCTTCTTTTTGAGCGCGCGGAACGCGGGTTTGCACAAAAGCGCGCCGATCTTCGTAAAAAATCCCGCAGTCATGTGCTTTTTGAGCAGTGCCATCATCAGCGCCGCGGTGCCTTCCGTGCCTTTGAGCACGACGTTGCCGTCGAAGCCGTCGCAGACCACGACGTCGAATTCACCGCCGAGCACGTCCCGCGCTTCACAGTTTCCGGTGAAGTGCACGGGCGCGGTTTTGAGCAGCACATGCGTTTCCTTGGTCAGCTCGTTGCCCTTTTCTTCCTCCGCGCCGTTGCTCAAAAGCCCGACCCGCGGGGACTTTACGCCGAGCACGCGCTCCATATACGCCGAACCCATGAGCGCGAACTGCACGAGATAATCGCTCTTGCAGTCTGTGTTCGCGCCGCAGTCGAGCAGCAGCACGCAGCCGTCCATCGTCGGCAGAACCGTCGCCAGCGCGGGACGTTTCACGCCCTTTAAGCGCTTGATGATCAGCGTGCCGCCCGTGAGCAGCGCGCCCGTACTCCCCGCGGAGAGCACGCAGTCCGCCTCTCCTTTTGCGACCGCTTCCACGGCGCGCGCCATCGAGGAGTCCTTCTTTTTGCGGATGGCGAGCGTCGGCTGTTCATCGCAGCCGATCACCTGCGTGGTCGGCACGATCGAAACGCGCGCGTCGCTTACGCCGAGCGCGTTCAGGCCTTCTTTCAGCGCGGATTCGTCGCCAAAGAGCAAAAGCTCCGTTTCCGCGGAAAGCTCCGGCAGGACGAGCTTCACCCCTTCGAGCACCGCCTGCGGCGCGAAATCGCCGCCCATCGCGTCGATTGCAATTCTCAAGTCCCATCTACTCCCGTCTTCCGGCGGGTTCGCCCCGCCGCACCGCGGGCGATTGCCCGCGCCGCCGAAGTGTATAATTTTTTAAATGATTATTCCGTGTCGCCGGTGCGCGGCGGACGCGCCGGTTGCCTTATTATACGCAAAATACAATTTGGATGCAACGCAAAAAAGACTTTCTTTCGCGGCGGTCCGCTCCGGAAAGTCTTCCGTTTGCGCATTTTTCAGCATTGTGTGCCGGATGGAAAAATCAGGCCTCTTTCTTTTCCTTCTTCTCCATGTCGACGACCTGCCTGCCATTGTAATATCCGCACGTTTTGCACACCGTGTGCGGCGGAATGAGCGAGTGGCACTGCGGGCATTCGCCGAGCTGCGGCGCGGTCAGGTTTGCATTGCCCGCCCTGCGCGAGTCGCGCCTGGCTTTGGACGTTTTTCTCTTGGGTACTGCCATGATTGTTCCCTCCTATTCTTCATCAGATAGCGCGCGGTAAAGGGCTCCCTTTTCCGCGGCTCCGGTTTCTTTGCAGTGGCAAACGGTCACATTCCGGTCGGCCCCGCATACGGGACAGAGTCCCTTGCAGTCCGCCCGGCAAACGCTCGCGATCGGCAGCTCTAAAAGCAGGTTGTCCATAACCGCTTTGTCGAGCTCCAGCTCGTCCCCTGCGTAAGCATAGCTCTCGTCGTCCTCTTCCTCCGCGTCCTTAACGAAGCGCTCGGTAAAGGAAAACGAAATCTGTTCCTCAAACGGCTTTGTGCAGCGCGCGCAGACCGCGTCCAGCACGGCTTGCACGTCCGCCGATACGCTGAAGGCCTTCCCGTCGTAAACGTAACTGCCTTCAACCTTCACCGGCGCGGCGAAACGAATCGTCCGCTCGCCGTAGGAAAATGGCTCCGGCGTTTCGGCGCATTCAAACCCGAAGGCCTCGCCCGCCTGCCGCAGGGCGTTTGCAATGCGAATCCGCATGCTTCCCACCGCCTTTCGGCCGCGTTCCGGCCGCGTATTGATCCGGCGCGCAGGAATAAGCATCGCGCGTTTCCACGCAACCTTAGATATTCTATCGGCTGGCGTGCCGTTTGTCAATAACCCCGCGCGTCAAAACCGGCGGATTTTGCGCTTTTGCGCCGCCGGGAAACGCAGCTTCACCGGGGCTGTCCGCCGCGCTTTTTGCGCGCACCGCCCTTTTTCGGCGGCGCATATTGCCCGCCGTGCCGGTTTTTGCCCTCTGCCGCCTGTTTTTTCCCCGGATTCACCGGCTTTTTTACCCCGGACGGCGGTCTCCCGCCGCCGTCCGCAGGCACGAGCCCGCCCGGGCCGATCAAATCGTCCCGGCCTGCCTTTTTGAGCGCTTTTCGGATCAGCGGCCAGTTTTTTCGCACGTGGCACTGCATGAGCGCGCGTTGCATGGCCTTTTCCTCGCGGCTTTTGGGCACGTATACGGGCCGCATCGTTTTCGGGTCCAGCCCGGTGTAAAACATGCAGGTGCTCGCGGTGCCGGGCGTCGGGTAAAAGTCCTGCACCTGCTCCGGTTTGTGCCCGGTCTTTTTGAGGTACAGCGCAAGCTCGATCGCGTCGTCCAGCGTGGAGCCGGGATGCGAACTGATGAGGTACGGCACGAGAAACTGCTTCATGCCGAGGCTCTTGTTAAGCGCCTCGTATTTCTGCACGAAGCGTTCATACACCGCGTGCGGGGGTTTGTTCATATAGCGCAGCACGCGGTCGGACACGTGCTCCGGCGCAACCTTGAGCTGTCCGCTGATGTGGTGCGATATCAGCTCGCGCAAAAACGCGTCGTCCCGGTCGAGCAGCGCATAATCGTATCGCACGCCGCTGCGCACGAACACCTTCTTCACGCCCGGCAGCGCGCGCAGTTTTTTGAGCAGGCTCGTGTAGTCCGCTTCCGACGCGTCGACGTTTTTGCAGGCGGCAAAGCCGAGGCACTCCCGCTCGGCGCACGCGCCGCTTTTGAGCTGTTTCGTGCAGGCGGGATGCCGGAAATTCGCCGTCGGCCCGCCGACGTCGTGGATATATCCCTTGAAATCCGGCTCCTTTGTCAGGCGCTTCGCCTCGTCGATGATCGACTCCTGCGAACGCGCGGTCACGACGCGCCCCTGATGAAACGTCAGCGCGCAGAAGCTGCAGTTGCCGAAGCATCCGCGCGACGACGTGATGGAAAACGACACCTCGTCGAGCGCGGGGACATGCCCCTTAATCATCGGGTGCGGCCGCCGCGTATACGGCAGCGCGTAAACTTCGTCCAGTTCCTCGGCGCTGAGCGGCATGGCGGGCGGGTTGCAGAGCAGACATCCTTTTTCGTGCGGCTGGATCAGCCGCCTGCCGCGCACCGCGTCCTGCTCGCGCGCCTGCGCCGCAAACGCCTGCGCGTATTTTCGTTTGTCGGAGGCGACCTCGCTGTAGCTTGGCAGAACGACCGCGTCCGGCGCGTCCTCCGGAGAGGACACCCGCACGCACGTGCCGGGCAGCGCGGCGATTTCGCCGACGGGCGTGCCCGCGGCCAGCGCGTCCGCAATCTGCACGATCGCGCGTTCGCCCATGCCGTAGACAAGGATGTCCGCGCCCGCGTCGTATAAAATCGAATGCCGCACCCTGTCGTCCCAGTAGTCGTAGTGCGCCATGCGCCGTAAGCTCGCTTCCACGCCGCCGAGGATCAGCGGCACGTGCCTGAACGCTTCCCGGCAGCGGTTGGCGTAGACGATGCAGGCGCGGTCCGGGCGTTTGCCCGCCGCGCCGTTTTCGGTGTACGCGTCCGTTTTCCGCCGCGCGCCGGACACAGAATAATGGTTGACCATGGAGTCCATATTGCCGGACGCGACCAGGAACGCCAGCTTCGGCACGCCGAGCGCGGCGAACGCCTTTGCGTCGTGCCAGTCCGGCTGGACGATCAGCGCAACGCTGTATCCGCGGCTTTCGAGCAGGCGCGTGATGATCGCCGCGCCAAAACTCGGGTGATCGATATACGCGTCGCCGGTTACGAAAATAAAATCCGGCTGCGTAATGCCCCGCTCGTTTAATTCTTCCCTTGTGACCGGCGGAAACTGCCGGGCAAACTGTTTCATTGTTCCCGCGCTTCCCCGTCCTGCGCCGTTTCGTCCGCATCCGGCTGCACGGCGGGTTCCGGTTCGGCCTGCGGCTCGGGTGCGGGTCCTGCCTGCACTTCCGTTCCACGCTGCGGCCGTGTCTCCGGCTCCGGTTTGACCGGCGCTTCGGCCTGCGGTTCCGGCTTGAACGCCGGTTC
>DAOTGE010000025.1:0-37332 GCA_035446965.1 Eubacteriales bacterium | reverse complement strand
GAAAACAGCGCGTTGATCGCATGCTGCACCATCAGTTCCGGCATGACCTTCCAGGCGTCCCGCGCGGTGGCGTTGGCGTTGTGCGCGCCGTCGATCTGCGCAATGCCTGCCCACGCGATCAGGCTCTTGCTCTCGCACGCGTCCACGAACGAACGCACCATGTTGATGTTGCGGTAGATCACGTTGTACTGCGGGTCCTGATGGCAGCCGTTGACGCCTTCCTCGGCGAACATGACCGCGATATCCGGCCCGGCCACGCCGCTGACATAGCTGTGATAATTGATCGGCCTGCCAACCTCGTCCTCGATCAAATCGAGCGCCTTCCGCTGCGCGCGCACCTGTTTGCGCGAAATCGGCACGCCGCCGATTCCCTGCGGCGTTCCTTCGATCAGCCCGTCGAAGTGGCTCTGGCCGGAGGTGCGGATGACCATGATATGGTCCGCGCCGTGGTGCGCGGCCATGCGCATCCGGCGGATGTCGTCCTCAAAGCGGCCGCTGGCGATTTCGGTCGTGATCACCGGCATTGGCTGAGGATCAGCATTCTCAAAGTTGTGCGCCGGCGGCAGCGGCACGCCGTCTTTGAGCGGTTTGGAGCAGTCGTGATAGGTAAACGGCCCCATATGCAGGTCCGGCGCGGGCTCGCGCCAGGTCCAACCGCGCCTTCTCGGGCGGTAGTGTTCGAGGTCCTCCATTATTTTCGCAATATCGATGTTTTCGTCCGGCGGGAGACGGTATTCGCTCATTTTGCGCCTCCAAACAGGGCTGCCGCCTCGTCCAGATGCTCCGGGACAAGCAGTTCCAGCCCGGCTTCGCGGATTTCAAGGCCGTTTTGCTTTGCATAGCGGTAGACCACGTTCCCCGCACCGTGGCCGAGCACGCCGCGTTCCATACAGCCGTTTACAATCGCCTTTGCTTCCAGCGAGGAAAACCCCATCCGCAGCAGCACGCTGCGCTCGATCGCAGGCGTGGTGTTTTCTTTGCCCATCTCGAGCAGCGGGTCGACGAGTTGCTGCGTCAGGCTCCAGAAGCGCGCCTTGAGTTCCTCGTCGCTCAGTTTTTGCAGGTGCGCGCGGCGCTCGCTGAAATCGTCTTCTCTTCTCTGCATATGCCCTCCCGAAAAAAATATCGATCGAAAGGAAATCCCTTTATTGTTCGTTCAGAACGCTGCGCACAAACGCCTCGTCCGTATTCGTTTCCTCCGCAAGAAAGCGCACGTCCGCGCCCGTCGGCGCATGATCGACCGTGCCCGCCGCATGCCGTATCAGCGAGCGGCGCATATGATCGAGATCGGCATCCTTCGCTTTGAGCAAACCCGGCTGCGCCGGAAGCACGATACTTCTGCCCGGCACTTCTTCCTTCGGGTCGCCAAGCGAAACGGACACGCCGTTTTGCCGCGCGAACGAAAGCTGGGCGTTTCCGTGCTTGCCCGCGCCGGTGTACTCCGTTTCCTGCACGACGATCACCGCGTCCTCCGGCAGTTCCTGCGCCAGCGAGATCGCCGCCGCGAGCGACGTGTTGCCCGCGGGCCCGCGCTCGATTCCTTCCAGCCGCGCGAGCAGTTCGGTCGTGTAAAACACCTCGCCCTGCGTCACCGTCACGTATCGGTCCATGTATCGCAGCGGCCGCGCAGCACTTCTTGGCACGTCGCTGCGGTCCGGCCATGTCGCAAACGGCATGCCAAACCCCGTGTGCCCGGTAGTAAACGATTTTTTATTGAACTGCGTGTCGCTCGCCATGTGCAGACCCGTTAGATCGACGCTTGCGGCGACGACCTGCGCATTGCAGCCCGCCTTGATCAGCCCGCGCGCGGTCCCGGTGAGGTTGCCGCCGCCCGCGTTTGTGCAGACGACGACGTCCGGGTCTTTGCCGATCTGTTCGCGGCACTGGTTCGCGACCTCCCAGCCGAGCGTTTCGATGCCGACCACGCCGAACGCCGTATACAGCGAGGCGTTGAAATAGCCCGTCTCCTCGAGCATGCGCAGCACCGTGTAAAACAGCTCCGGCCCGACCGAAAGCTGAACGACCTCCGCGCCGAGCGCTTCGCACTTGCGTGCTTTTTCAATGATTTCCGGCTGGCCGACCCCGCGCGAATCGTAGCACTCCTGCACGACGATGCACTTTAAGCCGCTCTTTGCGCAGCAGCTCGCGACCGCCGCGCCGTAGTTGCCGCTCGTTGCGGCCAGCGCGCCTGCGTAGCCCATGCGCTTCGCCTGATGAATTGACGTCGCCGCACGGCGCACCTTGAAACTGCCGCTGGGATTCGCCGCCTCGTCCTTAATGAAGATGCGCGCGCCGTTCCCGCCTTTCGCGAGTTTTCGCGCGAGCGCTGTAATGTTTTTCAGCTCGATCAGCGGCGTGTTGCCGATTGCAAACCCACGCTGAATGTTTATAACGTCCTCAAGCGTATAGCCGGTCGAGCGCATCATGCCATCGTAGTCGAACGCAATCGAGCCGCTTTCAAACTGCGTGTAATCCACGCCGACCGCCGCTTTAATAATCTCCGGTCTGCGGCGCATGACCGCATCGTAACTCGTGTCCCGCGTCATTTCCCGCCGCCTCCAAACAAAAGCGCAAACGCCTCGTCGCCTGCTTGCTGCAGTTCAGGCACGAAATCGCCGAAGCTGTGTTCGTAATGCGGGTTCATCTCCGTCAGCGTGCCCGAAACGGTTCTCCCGGTACGAGTCGTGATCGTAACCTCGTCGCCGATCTGCGCGCCGGAAAGCAGATATCCCTTCGTCCAGCATTCGAGCGGGACGCGCTTTGTGTCGTCCGGCACCGTCTGCGCACGCTCGTCTGGACGCAGCACCACGCTGTGAATCCGTACCCAATCGCCTTTCCCGGCCATACAAAAACACCTCGCAAACGTTATGTTTTCAGTCCAGAATTCCTGCTTCTATCTGATCGCGCATATCTCCCATGATTGCGTGCGGAACTGGCAGGTCGATCATGGTTTTGAGTCCCGGCCGCGCGTTGATCACCTGCGGAATCATGTTAACGCACATGGCGATCGTGCCGACGCCGCCGTCGACCTCCGGCTGAATCGCCATATGCACGGGCGGACTGCCTTCCAGCGTGATAAAATCGCCCGTGTGCACGCCGCCCTGTTCCGGCTCAATCTGCTGTGGATGGATCATGTCGATCAGCGTTTCGCCGTCACGGCTGCCCTGCCCCGTCATATTCACGCCCGCAACATGTCCTTTCGCCGCAAACCCATAGGGTGAACGGCGGCCGACCTCCGTTACGATCGGCTGCATCTGCTGCTCGAAATGCTCGATTTCCCAGCCGAGCGCCCTGGCGATCATTCCCACGCTCTCTGCAAAGCCGACGTGTCCGGCGAGCGTGCCGTTCTGCACGCCTTTTTCAAACTCCGCTTCACTCAAACCAACGCCCTGCTCGCGCATGACCGCCGGGCCGAACGGCGAAAGCGAATTGACGCGCTTGCAGGTGACCTTCTTTACGTCCGTCATGCAGCCGGTCAGGCAAATAGCCAGAAGGTCCATCATCAGTCCAGGGTTGATGCCCGTGCCGAGCACGGTAACGCCGTTGTCCCTTGCCGCGCGGTCGAGCTTTTCCGCGAGCTCCGGCTCCTTCGCGGCGGGAAAACTCATTTCCTCCGCCGTGCAGATCACATTTACATGCTTCTGCAATACCCGCATCAATTTGGGGAACACATCCTTTGTAAACGAGTCCGTCGCAACGATGCATACGTCCGCGCCGCCATCGGGCAGCGCCGCGTCGATATCGTCCGACACGATTACGTCCGCATGGTCGCCGCGCGGAACATCCAGAAGAGCAAAAACGCTCTTGCCGGCGCGCGCCGGATGCAGATCGCAAACGCCCGTAATCTCCACGCCGCGCTTTTGAAGCAGCGCTTCAGCAACGCCGCCGCCCATCGCGCCGAATCCCCAAAGAGCAACCCTGACCTTACGCATCGCGAGCCTCCCGCCCGGCTAAAGCCGGTTTATGTTTAGTTTTTCGTATCAGTCGCTTAAATTAAAAGTGTGCTTTGATTTGGTTCAAACAAGTTCCCGCCGCGGGACAAAGAAATCCTCCTGGGTCAGGCCGACCTCCCCGATCGCCTTTTCAACATAGTCCATCACGCCGATCTGCAGGCTGTTGTGGCAGTCGCTGCCCATCGAAAAGCGCAGCCCCGCCTGCTTTGCCCGGCGGATCATGTCGATACCCGGCGCATGCCACAGGCCGGAAATTTCAAGCGCGATATTATGTTTCCTGCAAAGCTCGATCACCGCGTCCTCCCATTGCTGCAAAAACCGTGTGCCGTGCAGTTCGTCGCAAGGCGGAAGAACCGTTGCATGGCCGAGGATATCGATGCGTTCGTTGGAAAACGCTTTTTCGATCATCTTGATGATATACGCCAGATAATACCGGTTCAGGTCGGAGGAATAGTTTTTTTCATAGGTCAGCGAGTGCCCGGAACGCCGGGAAAAATACTGACTCAGCGGGATAAATCCGCCGTGTGTGTCCGGCATATTATGCACGCTGGCAATCACGTAGTCCAGCCGGTCGTCCAGCGCGTCCGGCAAGGTGATATGATGCTCCATGTTGACTTCCACGCCGCGGTAAACGGGATAATTTGAAAGTTCTGCAAGGTAGTCGTCCAAATCCCGGAAGGTAAAGATTCCGCAGCAGAACAGATGGTCCGAAACGCCGAGGATGTTTCCGAGCTTTTGTTCGGTTTCCACAAGTTCCGAAAGCGGAAAGCTTGCGTCCGACATGCTGGTGTGGGTATGTAGATCGTAAAGCTGCATTTCGTTCTCCATCGTAATGTATTGCATAAAACCGCCCGTAAACCGTCTCGTATGCAGTCCAGCGCCCCTACAATATACCATGAACGAAGTTGGTTCACAAGGGCGCGAACCGCGAAATTCAAAGGAAACACAAAAGATACGGCTCACTATGCCGTATCTTTCGGAAGTTCCTGTCTTCAGCTAAAAAGACTCCTGCATTTGCCAAAGAGTATCGATTTCAGCTCGCCCCATCCCCGCCGCACCGTTTCTTTGCCGCGCAGCAGGCGATCATCTCCGCGGCGATGCTCACCGCAATCTCGGCGGGCGTTTCCGCGCCGATGTCCAGCCCGATCGGGGAATGCAGCCTTGCAAGGTCGTCTTTTGTAAACCCGTCTGCAATCAGTCGTTCCCGCGTGAGTTTAACCTTCATCTTGCTGCCGATGCAGCCGATGTAATCCGCATCCGTCTTCAGAATTTCCCGCAGAATCCGGTAGTCGGTTTCGTGTCCGCGTGCAAGGACGATCACATGGTCGCGCCGCGTTATGCCGAGCGTGTCCGCCGCACGTTCAAACGATTCGTTCAGTATCCGCTCCGCCGATGGGAACAGCGCTGCATGGGCAAACTCTGCGCGGTCCTCGACCACCCATACCCGGTAGCCAAGCGACGAAAGCACCGGCACCGTCTTTTGTGAAACATGTCCGCCGCCGAACACGATCACGCGCGGCGCGGCGCAAAGCGGCTCGACAAAGTACCCCTCCGCTTCGCCGGTACAAACCGCGCTTTCACCCAGATGCGGCAAAAGCGCAGGCTCGTTTTGCGCCTGTGTTTTTTGATAAATTTTCGTTTCGCCCGGAACGCCGCCCGTTATTCTGCAGACCAGCCAGGCTTCCTCCGCGCCGCTTTGCACCTGCCGTACGTCGTGAAACAGCCGCACAGCCGTATCGCCGAAAAAAGGACGAAACAGAACCGCCACGCGTCCGCCGCATTCCATGTCGTTTCCTTTACTCTCACCTGCGTATAGGCTGTACTCGCGCAGCATCGGTCCTTCGCCGGATTTCATGCGCGCCAGTGCGTCCAGCTTCGCCTCATATTCCACCGAACCCCCGCCGATCGTGCCGATCTGCTTCCCATCTGTGGTCACGGCCATGGACGCGCCGGCGCCGCGCGGCGCGCTGCCCTGCCGCGCAGCGATCGTTAAAAGCATGACCTTTTCGCCGGACGCCGCCGCCGCCGCAACGGCCTGATAAACCAAGTCCATGCGCTTCTCCCTTTGGCGCGTCAAACACGCCGCATTTGCCCTGCGTCGAACACGAGCATTCCGAGCTTTCGCGTCTGCGCGTAGTACAGCGGCAGTTCGCTGTTTCCCGTCTCGCTCAGATATTGCCGTACCTGCTGCGGCGTATAAGATTTCCCGGAATAAAAGCTAAAGAACTTTGCCGCGTCGTCCGCCGAACAAAACGGCTGACCGTGTTCGACCTCAAAAAGTTCCAGCGTATACGGTATGCCTTCTTTTTTCAGCGTCTTTTCCATGTCGTAGATCGTAATTGAGCGCCGGCCCGTGCCGTCCGGCGAAAAGCCGCGCCGGGTTTCTGTGGACTGCACGACGAACGTTTTTCCGCACGTAAGTTCCCGCGCGAGCGGCAATATTTCGTCCGGTCTGCCGAAAAAGCATAGCGCCAGCGCGTCGAACAAACTATCCGGCACATACGTAAAAACATCTCCGAGCAGCGCGGTCACGTTCTGCGGACAGCGCTCACGGAACGCCGCAACAGGCTTTGGATCGCGCTCGATCACGGTCACATGCCGCACATGATACGAAAGCCACATTGCGAGGTCGCCCAGTCCGCCGCCTGCGTCGAACACCCGCGCCGACGGCGGCAGGTATGCTGCAATCCGTTCCGCAATCGTTTCGTAATACCTGCTTTTATGCGCCGCGTCGCGCATCCAGCGGATGGTATCGTCCGTCCAGTGTAAGTTTCCCAATGTTCGCTCCGTTCCACCCGGCTTGCCGCCGGGTCTGCCCGCCATATGGTCCTATTCTTCCAAAATCCCGTCCTCGCCGGCAAGCGCGCGCAGTTCGGGATACCGAAAACAGGCGCGGTCATGATCGTTGACGATTCCCGCCGCCTGCAAAAATGAATAAATCGTCACCGAGCCGACATACCGCATGCCGCGGCGCTTCATATCCGCGCTCATCGCGTCCGACAAGGCGGACGTCGTTTTGTAAGCGCCGCTTTTGCTGAAGACGGCTTTTCCGTTCGTAAAGCCCCATAGATACTTGCAGAACGAGCCAAACTCCTCCTGCAATGCAAGCACGATCTTTGCATTTTCCACCGCGCCTCGAATTTTTCCTCGGCAGCGGATGATGCCCGCGTCCTGCAGCAGTTCGGCGATCTTCTCCTCGCCGTAAGCCGCAATTTTTTCAACGTCGAAGCCGTCGAACGCTTTGCGGAACGCCTCCCGTTTTTTCAGAATCGTAATCCAGGAAAGCCCCGCCTGAAACGTCTCCAGCAGGAACAGTTCGTACATCGCTTCGTCGCTGTGAATCGGCGTCCCCCATTCGGCGTCGTGGTAGGCGCAGTACAGCTCGTTTTTCGGGTCGACCCATGCGCAGCGCGCGGGTGTTTTATCCTGTCCCATGCATTGCTCCGTTTCGTATGATATTGACCTCCGCGCGGTCCGGGTTTGATTATAGCATACCAGTCTATAGCCGCGCAAAACGCCGCCGGATTTGATGTCCCGGCGGCGTTTTTGTCCCCTTGTTTCAGCCCACAGGCTGCGGCGTCGGCGTTGGCAGCGGCACGTCGGACGCCGCAATGGCCGGTTCTTCTTCGTCCGTGCTGTCATAATACCAAGTGCGGTCGAGTTCGCGCCATTCGCTGAGCAGTTCGAGCAGCCGCGCCTGATCGTCCTTCGCAATCTCCCTGTAGCAGGGATTATAGGAGTAGATCGAGCTGCTGTCGCGGATGAACATCGGCGTGCCGTCGCTGGAGTACACAATGTCGCCTTCCGACGCGTAGGCGCCGTCCGACTTCGTGGCCGCATACCGCATCAGCTCCTCGCCGATATACCGCCCGTCCGGGCCCATGGCGCGCGCGCTCCACTGCACGTAGACGCAAAGCGTAGTCGGGTCGGTCGTCGGCGTGCTCCGCTCGACTATTTCCGCGAGCTCGGCGGCCAGCGCCTGATATTTCTGGCTGGAAGCGCTGGTGTCGGAAGCGTACGGGCTGTAATAAAACGAAGAGCTCTGCTTGCTCGAATCGCTCATCGGGATATTATAGAACGTATAGGACGCGTTCATATAATCGTTCTCGTCGAGGAAATTCGACGAAATATCCGATATCTTCACCAGCAGGTCGAGATACTCGTTCGAGCTATACGCGTTTTGCAGCTTCATCCACTCGGAGGCCGCTTTGGGCGTTTCGAGATCGATCTCGTAATAGTTGCTGTAGCGCACCATGCCGACGTAGCCCTGCAGCCGCAGCGAACCGTACGACTGGTTCTCGTCCTGATTGTAGTAGCTGTCCTCCACGCTGTGCTGGCGGTATCCGCTGTAGGGAATCAGGCCGAGTTGCTCCGTTTCGTCGTAATAGGCTTCCATAAGGGCTTCGCTCTGGACGTATTTCTCGTCGTAAAGATCGAGGTCCTGACGGAAGCGGACGGAATCCGTCGGCGGCAGCGCGCGGATCGCCTCGGCGTACTCCTCGTTTTGGTTGCGGATCGAGTTGAGCTGATTTTCGTTAACGAACGTGATCATCCGGCCGACCTTACGGCCGCTTTTGAGCGTGATGATCACGGGCTCCGTCGTGATGTAATACGTCTCGTCCGCGTTGTAATCGAGGGTCAGTGACCCATACTGCCGTATGGAGTCCACGTTTTCCTGCAGCGTCTCGAGAACGTAGCCGATCGTCCTCTCGTCGTCGAATTTCACCTGCGCGACGCGGTAGGAAGCGTAGCTGATCACGTCGCTTACGCGGTCGGCTCCCGCGAACTCCACGGACGCGACGTCCGCGCTTGCGGGCACATAGTCGCGCTCCGCGCGGCCCGCGATCTGCACGCCGAAATACAAGCATACCGAACACAGCACCGGAATGATAAACCAGGGAAGCGAATGCAGTACCTTGCGCGCATTTCGCATCACGACAACCTGATAAATCGCATAGCAGCCGAATGCGACCGCTACAACGATCAGGATGTTCGTTTTGTTCGGCAGTATTACGCCGGAAGCAAACAGCAGCACGACCGGAAGCACCAGCAGGCACGCATAAAGCGTTTGAAGACGGTCGTTCTTTGCGCCGTGCTCGGCCATTTCGGACGGACGCCGCTTAAAGAGCAAACTGCCGAGGAAAAGCTCCGCCGCCGCAATCGCAAAGGAATACCCGACGTTCGCCATGTTGCAAAGCTGGTTTTTCAGGATCGTTCGCGACAAAACGACAATTTGCCCCGTCGCGACGTTTGTTGTGGGTTTCAAATACCAGGGCAGATCGATCCAGCTTAAAATCTGTACTTTTGCCACAATGCCGCGCGCAATCACAAACTGCAGAAAACGCGGAAGGAACAAAATCAGGAGCGTGAGCGCAAAGTCCGTTAATATCGTGCCTCCAAGCGAGCAGCCGATCGCTGCGGCAGCGAACACCAGCATGGTCGCGGCAATATAAAACGGCACCGCAACAAACGGATACAGCGGCACAAAAACGGTCCTTGAGACCGTGTAGACAACCGTGGTGAGAATCACGCTCGCCAGCACCGTTGCAGCAATCCAGGTCAGCGCCGCAAGGGAAATCGCCCAGAACAGACCTTTGCGGGAAACCGGCAGGCTATGGTAATAGTCGCTGTCCGCACGCTTTGTAAGAAACGAAAACCCGTCGAATGCAAGCACAATGCCGCCGGCAAACGTAAATACCATCAGCGGTGAAAACATCCTGCTCAGGCTGTCGATGCTGATTCTAGTCGATGATATGCAGTTCTGCATCGCGATTACAAGGCTCGCGACCGCACACAGCACGAATAAGATAAGTCCGGTTCGCGAAAGTCTCCTAAGCGATTCCAGATACGGTTTCATTTCTGTTCACTTCCTTTCGCGCATGGATCCTCAAACGAGTAACCAAGCGCTTCCATCTCATAAAGGAACACCTCTTCCAGCGTCAGCGGCAGGATTTCCAGTAAAAGCGGCTGCATTTTACCGATCGTCGCTCTGCTCTCGCCCCGGTCGCCGCGGATAATCATGTTTGCGACGCTGCCGAGTTTGCTGAACGAAAGGATGTCTATTCCTTCGAACCGGGTTCGGTCGTATTCGTCCCCAAACGCGACCTGCACTTTAAAGAGCGACGTTTTGAGATTCTGCACGTCGCTTTCAAAAACAATACCGCCGCGATAAAGCAGCGCAAGCTGATCGCAGGTGTCTTCCAGTTCACGAAGACTGTGACTGGAAATCACCGTCGTGCAGCCGCGGTCCATCACATCGTCATAAAGCGTATTTTTCAAAAGATTCCGGACCACCGGGTCCAGCCCGTCGAACGTTTCATCGAAAAAAATGTAGTCCGTCATTGCGGAAAGCGCGAGCACCGCCGCCGCCTGTCGCCGCATTCCTTTGGAAAACGTGTTCAGCGGGCGTGTTTTATCCAGCTTAAAAACCGCGCTCAGTTCATCGAATCGTTCGCGGGAAAAATACGGGTACATGGATTCGTATAACCCGGCCATGCGCATCATATTGCTCTGCGGAAGAAAATATAGTTCGTCCGGCACGAACACGCAGTGCGCCTTGACCGCAGGATTGTCGAACACGTCCCCCCCGTTGATGCTGACCTGTCCCGCGTCCGGCTTATAAACGCCGTTGCAAAGCCGTAAAAAAGTGGATTTCCCGGCGCCGTTTGCGCCGACAAGCCCATATATACAACCCTGCGGAATGCTGCAGCTTAGATTGTTGAGCGCCTCCACCTCTCCGAAATACTTGGTCAGCTTCCTTGCCATGATCATTGTCGTTACACCTTCGCTTCCTTCTCGTATGCGGCCTTCACCGTTTCCAACGTCCGCTCGAGCGGGATCCCTGCCGCGTGCAGCTCGACGCAAATGCGTTCGATCTCCTCCAGTTGACGTTCCATGCATTCCCCCACAATGCGTGCAGCGTCATTGGTTACGAACCTCCCGTTACCCGGGGCGCTTACGCAGATGCCGCGGCGCTCCAGTTCTCCGTATGCCTTTTGCAGCGTATTTGGGTTGATCGACAACTCCTGCGACAGTGAACGTACGGACGGCAGCTGATCGCCCGCTTTCAATACGCCGGACAGAATTAAGCGCTGTGTCTGATCGATGATCTGCTCATAAATCGGCGTGCGCCCGAACCGGTCGATTTGGAACATCGCGTTACCCCCTTCCCGATCTAGTGTACTATCCGTTATAGTACACTTAAATCTTACAAATGAATCTGCAATTTGTCAAGAATAAAATATCAAAATATATACAAAAAAGCGATTGTTTCCTCTGCTTTTTCGGATTTCGGTAAAAAAAAGGTGCGAAACCTCAAAAATACGTGCTTTTTTAATCGTTATTCGACCTGTTTTGCCGCTTTGCCCCGTGATACAATACAGTCTATGAAATACGATTCCGATCCCATTTTCGACCCTTCAGAACAGGACAAAGAATCCGCAAAACGCGCCCGCCTTTGGCGGATCGTGCTTGCCGCCGCACTTTTGGTGTTGCTTACAGCCGCCGTCCTGCTCGTCTTTCATATTAAAAACGGGACGCCGGAACCCGTTGCCTGCACGGCAAACGCAGAAGCGACGGCAGCGCCTTCCCCCTCCGTTGCGCAGGCCGAAAGCGAGCCGAGCGCGGAGGATGGCCTCCTCGTCGTCTTTCTGGACGTCGGCCAGGGCGACGCGATCTTTCTGCGCTCGCCTTCCGGCAAGACCATGCTGGTCGACGGCGGGCCGGAGAGCGCGTTCTCCGTGCTGCAGGACTATCTCGACGCGCACGGCGTAATCGGCCTGGACGCGGTCGTGGCCTCGCACTTGCACGCGGACCATATCGGCGGGCTGATTCAGCTGATCGACGTCTATCCCGTCGTGCAGTTTTACGATCCGCCGTTCGACGCAGAGAGCGAAACCTATTACGATCTCCTGGACGCGCTCAACGAAAACAACGTGCCCGTCCTTTCCCCGCTGGCTTCCGCAAACTCGTTCATCGACTGGGACGACGAGGTTGAAATTCGCATCCTTTCACCATATAGCATCGATTATGGCAGAATCGACGATTTCAACGATACGAGCTACGTCCTCCGCGTTACGTATCAAAACACATCCGTCCTTCTGACCGGGGACGCGACACAGGTTGCCGAGAAACTCGCGCTGAAAGCACTTCCGGATTCCTATTTTAAGGCGGACGTGCTCAAGGTCGGCCACCACGGTTCCGAAGACGCGACTTCGGAGCGTTTCCTCGACGCGGTCGACCCTTCCATCGCGGTGATTTCCTGCGGAACGGACAATCAGTACGGCCACCCGGACGAGGAATTGCTCGACCGGCTGACAAACCGGAACATCACGATTTACCGCACGGACGAGGACGGAACCGTCACGCTGCTTCTTGACGGAACGAACGTGAAGGTGATACAATAGCGCCAATCTTAAACGAGGCTGAGAAGGGGAAAAGTTTCCGCGTTTGCGTGAAAAAGAGAGCGCTGACACCGGCTGAAAACGGCGCACGCAAAACGAAACGCAAAGTTCGCCCCGGAGCCTCGCCGGTGAACAGACTTTCTCATTAGCCGGCGACGGGTTCGCCCGATACAGCGGAAATCGAGGTTCGGTGCTTTTTTGAAGCGCCGGGCGAACGAGGGTGGTACCACGACGCGTTTCGTCCCTTTCGGCGGAGCGCGTTTTTGCATGCGGAATCAGACCGGTACCGCATTACGTATGGAGGAGGAGAAACAAGATATGGGTATGATGGAATCTCTCGCGGCCCTGCGGGAGGAAGCCGAGGCGAGGCTGAAGACCTGCGAGTCCCCGGAGGAACTAGAAGCGCTGCTGGTCGAAACGCTCGGCCGCAGCGGTAAGCTCACCGCGATTCTTCGGACGATGGGCAAACTCCCCAAAGAGGAGCGCGCGTCGGTCGGCGCATATGCCAACAAAGTCAAGGCCGCGCTGGAAACCGTTGTTGCGGAAAAGCGCGCCGCACTCGGCGAGATCGCCAAACAGCGCCGTTTTGAAAAGGAAGCAGTGGACGTTACCGCGCCCGGCACCCTCTGCCGTCCGCTCGGCAGACTGCACCCAATGACGCAGACCTATCGCGAAATCCGCGACGCGCTGATCGGCATGGGCTTTTCCATGTTCGACGGCCCGGAAATCGAGCTGGACGAAAACAACTTCACCCTGCTCAACCTGCCGAAAGATCATCCCGCGCGGGACATGCAGGATACGTTTTACATCAACGAAAACGTGGTGCTGCGCACACATACCTCGCCCTGCGAAGTGCGCGCGCTCACAACGCTGACCCCGCCGTTCCGGCTGCTGATGCCGGGCCGCGTATTCCGCGTGGACGAGGTGGACGCGAGCCATTCGCCCGTGTTCCATCAAATCGAAGGATTCGTCGTGGACAAAGGGCTTACCCTCGGCGACCTGAAGGGCATTCTGGATTCCTTTGTGCACGCCGTGTTCGGCGAGGACGTAAAGACCCGGCTGCGGCCGAGTTACTTCCCGTTCACGGAACCTTCCGCCGAACTGGACGTGAGCTGCTCGATCTGCGGCGGCAAAGGCTGCCGCGTCTGCAAGGGAACTGGCTGGATTGAAATTCTCGGCTGCGGTGTTACCAACCCGCACGAAATCGCCAACTGCGGATACGACCCGCACGTTTGGACCGGGCTTGCGTTCGGCCTCGGCGTAGACCGCATGGCAAACCTCAAGTTCGGAATCAACGACATCCGGCTTGAGTACGAAAACGACGCGCGCTTCCTGCGCCAGTTCTGAGGGAGGAAAAGAATATGAAACTGCCAAAGAAATGGCTCTGCGAATATGTGGACTTCAACATTACAGACGACGAATTCGTTGAAAAGATGATGTGGCGCGGCTTCGAGCTCGCGGGAATCGACAAAGAACTCTCCGGTGTGGATGGCGTTGTCGTCGGGCGCGTGCTTTCGATCGTCAAGCATGAAAACTCCGACCATCTGAACATTTGCCAGGTGGATATCGGCAGCGAGATTCTCACGATCGTCACCGGTGCGGACAACGTCTTCGACGGCGCGCTTGTTCCCGTGGCGGTGGTCGGCGCAAAACTCGGCGGGCACGAAATGACGCCGGTCAAGATGCGCGGCGTAATGAGCTACGGCATGCTCTGCTCCGGCGAAGAACTCGGCCTGAGCGAGGCGGATTACCCCGGCGCAGGCGTGCACGGCATCCTGATCCTCAAAGAAGACTACCCGCTCGGCCAGCCGATCGAAACCGCGCTGGGCTACGACGATATCATCTTCGACTTTGAACTCACGCCCAACCGCCCGGACTGCATCTCGGTCATCGGCATGTGCCGCGAGGCGGCCGCCGCGCTCGGCCAGTCCTTCAAAGAGCCGAGTATCAAGTCCGTTCCCGCCGCCGGGAACGCCGCGGACTATGCGAGCGTCACGGTTGAAAACTTCGAGCTCTGCCCGCGCTACACCGCGCGTGTGGTCAAGGACATCAAAATCGAGCCTTCGCCGCTCTGGATGCAGCGCAAGCTCAGAAAAGCCGGCATGCGCCCGATCAACAATATCGTGGACATCACGAACTACGTGCTCGTTGAATACGGCCATCCGATGCATGCGTTCGATCTGGCCTGCATCACCGGCAGCCATATCATCGTGCGCAACGCACACGAAAACGAAACGGTCACTACGCTGGACGACAAAGTCCGCGCGGTCACGCCGGACATGCTGCTCATTGCGGACGAAAAACGCGGCGTTGGCATTGCGGGCGTGATGGGCGGGCTGAACTCCGAAATCACCGACTCGACCAAAGCGGTGCTTTTTGAGTCCGCCGTATTCAAAGGCAGCAACATCCGCGCCACGGCGCGCAAACTCCATCACGTGACCGACGCGGCGAGCCGCTTCATCAAAGGCGTCGAACCCGTCAGCGCACAGCAGGCGCTCGACCGCGCAATCGAACTTGTGCAGGAACTCGGCGCGGGTACCGTCGTCGGCGAAATGATCGACGTGCGCAGTGACAAACCCGTGGAACGGCAGGTAACGGTCAGCGTCAAGCATATCAACGCACTGCTTGCGCTCGACCTCTCCGCACACGAAATGGCGGACATGCTCGCCACCATCGCCATCCCGGCAAAACCGAGGCTCGACGGCCTGCATATCACCATCCCGCATTTCCGCACGGACATCGAGGACGGAATCGAGACGGACTGGGACATTGCCGAGGAGATTGCGCGCATTTACGGTTATTACAAAATCGAGCCGACGTTGATGCGCGGGGATACGTTCCGCGGGCATATCAACGAGGAATTCCAGCTGGAGGACAAAATCAAAGACACCCTTGCGTCGCTCGGGCTTTATGAAATGTATAACTACAACTTCACCAGCCCTTCGGTGTTCGATCTGCTTTTGCTCCCGCAGGAGAGCGAACTGCGCAAGGCCGTGCGTATCATGAACCCATTCGGCGAAGACCAGAGCCTCATGCGCACCACGCTGATCCCCGGCATGCTGGACTCGCTTGTACGCAACGTCAACCGAAAGAGCGGCTATCTGAGCTTCTTTGAAGTTGGAAACGTGCATGTAGACCTCGGAGACGAACTGCCGGAAGAGCGCAAGAAAATCGGTATCGTTCTCGGCGGCGAAAGCGAAAGCTTCTATACGCTCAAAGGGCTGATCGAAACACTGCTGCATGCGCTCGGCGCAGACGGCTGCACCTGCCAAAAAGGCACGGCGCCGTACCTCCAGCCCGGCCGCGCCGCGGACGTGCTTTCCGCGGGCGGCACGATCATCGGCACGTTCGGTGAACTGCACCCCGACGTTGCGGACGCATACAAGCTCGACGGACGTGTTTATATCGCAGAACTGAGCTTTGCCGCGATCTTCGGCTGCCGCGAGACCGCCAAGCGCTTTATGCCGCTGCCCCGCTTTCCCGCCGCCGAACGCGACCTTGCGGTCGTGGTCGACCGGGACGTGGAATCCGAGTCGCTGCGCAAAATCATCGTGTCCGCGCCGTCCGGCGTAATCGTTTCGGACGCGCGATTGTTCGACACTTATGCCGGTCCGGGCGTACTCCCCGGCAAAAAGAGCCTCGCATTCACGTTCTCGCTCCGTGCCGAAGATCACACGCTCTCGGAGGACGAGATTAAGACGGCGATGGATGCGATTATCGAATCGCTCCGTCTAAACGGCGCGCCGCTGCGCGCGTAGACGCTTTCCCTTGACCGATGCACAAAGTCCGGCGCAATTTAGCGCCGGACTTTTATTATGATTGTTTGCAGTCCGCAAAACAGCGCTTCCCTTCATCGTTTAGTTGCAGTCTGCTCCCCGCTGCGATATACTGATACCAGATATGAATTCCAAGCGAAAAGGGATTCTTTCAGCCGCGGCACCCCTTACTTATTTTTATACTAGGAGGAAATAATCCATGGCATTCTGTTCCAAGTGCGGCTCCCAGATCGACGAAAACGAAAATTTCTGCCCGAAATGCGGCGCCCCGGTCAACGGCTCCGGTTACGTCGCGAGCGGCTCGAACGACACACTGATGGGCGTGCTGTCTTATCTTGGACTTCTCGCACTGATTCCGTATTTCTCCAAGGGTCAGTCCTCGTTCGTACGTTACCACGCGGTGCGCGGCATGAACCTTATGATCCTTGAAATCATCGCGAGCGTCGCGTGCAGCATCCTTTCGATCGGCCTTCCGGTCGTTGGCTCGATCCTTGGCTGGCTCGTGTCGATCGGCAGTCTGGCGCTCACCATCATCGGGATTGTACATGTCGCCAACAAGGAAATGAAGGACCTGCCGGTCATCGGCGGTATTCAATTTATTAAGGAGTAACTTTCGCGCGCCGCGCACTGCGCCGGCCACACAAAAACAAAATGGAATTACTGATTCAAAACTGCAGTATCATCGATGGAACCGGCGCGCCCGCCTTTACGGGCAGCGTCGGTTTTTCGTCCGGCAAATTTTGCGTGTTTCGCGCCGGACAGACGCCCGAAGCAAAACGCACGATCGACGCGCGCGGCCTGACGCTCGTCCCGGGTTTTCTGGACGCGCATTCCCACGGCGACCTCACGATGAAGAGTCCCTTTGCAACACTCTCCAAACTCTCGCAGGGCTTCACGACGCAGATCGCCGGGCAGTGCGGCGCGTCCATGTTTCCAGCGGGCGGCGCACATGCGGGCCTGTTTCCCAAGTTCGCTTCCGGCATTGCGCCGCACCCCGATTTGCCCGGTGATTTGGAACAGCTTTCGAGCGCAAAAAGCTATTTTGAATGGCTGGACACGCTGCAAAACCCGATCGCGACCAAATCGTTCGTCGGGCTCGGCACGCTGCGCCTCTGGGCGATGGGGTACGAAGACCGCAGGCCGGACGACACGGAGCTTGAGCGCATGCAAAGCATGCTCCGGCGCTGTATTCGTGAAGGTGCGCTCGGTCTTTCCTCCGGGCTTGTATACGCGCCCTGCCGCTACGCCGGCAACGATGAAATTCTTGCGCTGCTTCGCGTCGTGCACGAAGAAGGCGGCGTTTACGCCACCCACCCGCGCAATGAGGCCGACTATGCCGTCGAATCGCGGCGCGAATCGATCCGGCTGGCAATGGAAGCGGACGTGCCGCTCTGCGTTTCCCATCTTAAGGCGGCGGGACGCGACAACTGGGGCAAACCGAAACAAATCCTCGCCGACGTCGGCCGTGCCGTGGAAAACGGGCTTTCCGCGCTGATCGACTGCTATCCCTACACGGCGGGCAGCACCGCGCTCAACGTTTCCATCCCGCCGCGGTATTTCACCCGCGGTCCCAGCGGACTCGTCGAAGCCCTGCTTGACCCGCGCGAGCGCGATGCAATCCGCGAAGAGATGAGCCGTAAATCGGACTATGAAAACTACGTGTATAACTGCGGCGGTTTTTCCGGTGTGTTCGTTTCGAGCTGCCCCGCCGATCACAGTGCGGAAGGCATGTTCGTCACCGAATACGCCGAACAAACCGGTCAGGATCCGTTCGACGCATACTGCGACATCCTGATCCGAAACGGCGGGCTGGGTCTCGGCGTGTATTTTCATATGAGCGAGGACGACGTTGCGGAAATCCTTTCGCATCCGCTCTGTGTGCTCGGCACGGACGGGTTGATCGGCGCGCCTTCGGAAAATCCACATCCGCGCGCATTCGGTTCGACCGCGCGCTTCTATGACCTGATGGTGCGAAAACGCGGCCTGCTCGCGCCGGAACAGGCAATCCGCAAAATGTCCGGACAGACGGCGGATTTCTTCGGGCTGCAGCAAAAAGGGCGCATTTTGGACGGCTGCGACGCGGACGCGGTCCTGCTCGATCTGGAACATTTCCGCGACACGGCGACATACCCGCGCGGCGCTTTCCTCTGCGAAGGCGTTCGCGCCGTATTTGCCGGCGGCAAACAAATCGATCTGGCTTCGCTGAAAAAGAAATCCATGATAGAATAGAAACAGGCGTACGTCCCCATATCGACAGGGAGTCATCAATCAGCCGGTCAGGAGGCGGAACATGGAAACAATTTTTGTCATCGGCGGCGCAGCCGTCGACATCACCGGCAAGCCGGACAGCGTCTGCCGGGAGCGCGACAGCAACATCGGAAGCGTGCGCATCTGCGTGGGCGGCGTTGGGCACAACATCGCAAAACGCTTGAGCGACTATGCCTACTCGGTGGAATTGGTCACGGCCCTCGGCAAAGGGTATCATGCAAACATGGTGCGCGAAAGCTGCGAAGCGTCCGGCGTTTCCCTTCGCCATACGCTCGTTTGCGAAGCGCACACCGGCACGCACATCGGTGTGTTCGATGAGGATGGCGACATGCTCATCGGCATCAGCGACATGGCCGCGCTCGAATCCCTCACGCCGGACTATCTGGAAGCGCTTCTGCCGCAGGTCAACGCCGCCGCCATGTGCGTAATCGACGGCAATCTTTCGCCGGATGCGCTCGAGTTCCTCTGCAGCAGCGTGACAGCACCGCTGTTTTACGATCCTGTCAGCTGCGCCAAGGCAAAGCGCATCGGCCCGAACATCGGAAAGTGCTTCGCCATCAAGCCCAACCGCTTTGAAGCGGGATTCCTTTCCGGAAAATCCTGTGACACGGTGCGCGGCGTTTACCGCGCAGCCGACTGGTTCCTTGAGCAGGGCGTGGAACGCGTGTTTATCTCGCTTGGTGAAGAAGGCCTTTACTGGGCGGACGGCGGCAACTGCGGGCTGCTCCCCGCCGGCTGCACGGGCGCGTCAAACACCGCCGGTGCGGGCGACGCGATGTGCGCGGCCATCATCGACGGCTGCGTGAAAAAACACACCGCCGAGGAATGTGCCGTACTCGGCAGTGAAGCCAGCGCGCGCGTCTGCACAGAAAACCTTTAGGCAACGCGCAACGTCAAAAAGAAGCAAGGAATTTTTCCTTGCTTCTTTTGATTATAACGTTCCGCGCGTTAAAACAGCGTGCCCGTTTCCAGCGGCGGGAGCTTCTCAATGTGCCATATCTCCTGCGCGTACTGCTGAATCGTGCGGTCGGAGGAGAATTTTGCGCTGGACGCAATGTTCATCAGGCACTTGCGGCCAAAAGCGATGCGGTCTTTGTAATCGCAGTTGACGTCCATCCTGCGCTGACAGTAGTTGAGCATCTCATAAAGCACGAAGTAATAGTCCGGCTTCTGCCAGTCCGAACCGATGAGCAGCGCACGGTGCAGGTCTGCAAACGCGCCGCTGTTGTCGTCCGAAAGCGTGCCGTCGATCAGCGAATCGACCACGCGCCGCACGCGCGGCTCATAGTCGTATATCGTCTTGGGCACATATTTTGCGCGCAGGTCATTGAGCTGCTGCACACTCGCGCCGAAGATATAGTTGTTTTCCGCACCCGCCTGCTCGACGATTTCCACGTTCGCGCCGTCGTAGGTGCCGAGCGTGACCGCACCGTTGAGCATCAGCTTCATGTTGCCCGTGCCGCTTGCTTCCGTGCCCGCGGGTGAAATCTGCTCGGAAACGTCCGCCGCGGGAATGATGTGCTCCGCGTAGGAACAGTTGTAGTTCTGCACAAACACCACGCGCATCAGGTCCCTGACCGCCGGGTCCGCGTTGATCATGCCTGCCAGCTCGTTGATGTATTTGATGATTGCCTTTGCGCGGATATAGCCCGGCGCGGCCTTCGCGCCGAAGATATACGCCGTCGGCGTAAATTCCTTGATCCGGCCGTCCTTAATACCGAAATAGGTGTCCAGAATGCCGAATGCGTTGAGCAGTTGACGCTTATATTCGTGCATCCGCTTAATTTGCACGTCGAAGATAAAGTCCGGCGGCAGCAAAACGCCTTCCTGCTGCTGAATATGCCTGGAAAGCTGTTCCTTCTTAATGCGCTTGACCTCGTTGAAAATCGCAACGTCGTCGTCGGAAAGATGATCGCGAAGCGCGGCGATGCGGTCGAGATCGCGCAGATACCCTTCGCCGATGCGCGCATCGAGGAATTCGCAGAGTTCGGAGTTGCAGAGCCCGAGCCACCTGCGCTGTGTAATGCCGTTCGTTTTGTTCTGGAAGCGCTCCGGGTAAATTGCATACCAGTCCTTGAGCACGTCCGTCTTAAGTATCTCGGTGTGGATCGCGGCCACGCCGTTGACGTATCTCGAACAATACACGGCCAGGTTCGCCATGTGGATCGTTTTGCCCTGTATGATCGACATGCTGCTGCAGTCGGCCTTGCGCGCCATGAGCTCGCCGCAAAGCTTTGCGTTAATCTGGTAGATGATGTCGAAAATTTCCGGCAGGACGGATTTAAACAGCGCCACGTCCCATTTTTCGAGCGCTTCGGCCATGATGGTATGGTTCGTGTACGAAAACGTATGGCTCGCAATCTCGAACGCGCGGTTAAAGGAAATTCCTTCCTTCATGAGCAGGCGGATCAGTTCCGGAATGCTCACGGTCGGATGCGTGTCGTTGAGCTGGATGGCGATGTGCTCGGCAAACGAGTCGATCGGCCGGTTCTCGCGCTTAAAGCGGAAGATAATGTCCTGCAGCGACGCACTGGAAAGGAAATACTGCTGTTTTAAGCGCAGCTTTTTTCCCGCTTCCGTGGTGTCGTTTGGATACAGCACGCGGGTGATGTCCTCCACCGCGTTTTTCTCCAGCACGGCCAGAGCATATTCCTGATCGTTGAAGAGTTTAAAATCAAAATCCTGCACCGCCTCGCTCTGCCAGAGCCGCAGCGTGCCGATGTTGTCCGTTTGATAGCCGATGATCGGCATATCGTAGGCAACCGCGCGCACCGTCATATCCGCAAAGTGAACGAGCACTTCGTGCGTGTCGCGCCTGCGGCTCCAGGGATCGCCCTGCCTCTGCCAGTCGTCCGCGGATTCCACCTGGAACCCGTCCGAAAAAGACTGCTTGAACAGACCGTATTTATAGCGGATGCCGTAGCCGTCCAGCGGCAGATCGAGCGTTGCCGCGGAGTCTAAAAAGCATGCCGCAAGCCGCCCAAGACCGCCGTTGCCGAGCGCCGCGTCCTCAATGTCCTCGAACACCGCCAGGTCGAGCCCCTGCGCTTCAAAAGCTTTTTTCACTTCGGGCAGAATTCCCAGCACGAAGAGATTGTTGTATACCGCCCTGCCGACCAGGTATTCCGCGCTGAAGTAGTATGCTTCGCGCGCACGCTCGTGCGCGTGCCGGCTTTCATACCAGCGGTCGGCGATTTCTCCCATTACCACGGTGGACAGCGCATCGTGCAGCTGCGCCGTCGTCGCGTCCATTAAAGACACCTGATGGTCCTGCTTGAGCGTAAGCTCAATGCTTTCCATGATGTTGTCGATCTTCACTAATTATAACCTCGCTTACATCGCATCGGGTCAAAGTATAACATATTTCCGCTCCTGTGAAAAGAGCGTATGCTTTCTTTCATTTTCCGGCGTTCTCCGGGCGTTTCCCGCCGTTTGCCGGGACGGTTTTCCGCAGTTCCGGCAACGTTTCCGGAGCTGCGCGGTTTTCTTGCTGCGCCACCGCTTTACGCCGGACCTGCATACGATTATAACCGCACGAAGCGATTTGCGCAACCGCTTGCTTTCTTTCAGTCCGGATTCTCCGTCTTCCCGAAAGGTTTACAGCGAGGCGCCCGCGTTAAAACGCGGGCGCCTCGCTGTAAGAATAGGCTGTTGAAAACTAATTCAGCGTCTGTTCGAGCAGGTCGGCAATGTCGCGGATTGTCGTTTCCGAAAAGACGGACGGCATCCCGCTTTCGCTTAAAACGCTCTGCAGTTGATCGTACTGCGAACGCATCAAAATACTGAAGTAACTCGCACGCGCCGTCTGCGGGTCGCTCTGCGAAATTTCATAGAGTTCCAGCGACGGCACCATGCTCACCGCATAACTGATGTAGTACATCGGCGACTGGTAGGTATGCGAAATCAGCACCCATTCGGTCCCCTGATAGCCGTACACTTCATCCAGACCGTATTCGACGGCCAGTTCCTTGTAGAGCGCGTTGATTTCGTCCAGCGTCATGTCCGTGTTCTGATAAATTTCCTGCTGAAACTCGTCTTCCATACAGCCGGAAATCAGCGAATACATCGCGTCGATCAGGATGTCCGTCTTCGCCTGCTGCGCATACTCACCAAAAAACACGTCGTAATAGTCGATCATCAGCAGCACAAGCGCCTGTGAGTCGATTTCCGCAAGATCGAGGCTGTCGCCCGCTGAATAGCCGACTTCCGCATTATAATAGTAGCTTGTAAAATGCCCCAGTTCGTGCAGAGCCGTCATAATATCGGTGGAATCGCCATACCACTGTGAAAAGATGTACGGCGCGCCGTAATCGGAAATATAGGTGGTGAAGCTTCCGTTCATCTTGTTTGCGCTTACGGAAAAATCATAGAGATTGTTCTGCAGGAGATAATCGACGGACTCGTCCAGCAGCGGCGAAAAGTCGCTTGCAATATTCGACAGCGCGGACAAAAATCCGTTCTGATCAAATTCGGCGTCCGCGAGATCATATGTGTCGTTGTTATTGTTCGCTTCGATAAACACCGGCACGATGTATTGTTTCACGGCCGCCTGCAGCATCTTTGCGTCGTCCAGCGAATAGTCCCGTCCGTAAACGCTGTAGCAATAGGACGCATAGTCGGCATAGCCCAGCTTTTGCGCAATCCTGCTGCGGATGGCGAGCTGATCCAGGAAAATCGCGCCTGCGCGCTCGTTGAGCGCCGCGCAGTATTCGTCGTACAGCCGATAAAACTCGTCATAATCCAGCGACTCGTCGTTCATGATTTCGTCAAGAGTCCAGCGCCTGCCGTTGTCAAGCAGCGTAAACGTCGCGCTCAGTTCGTCGTATTCCAGCGTTTTTTGCTCTTCCGCATCCAGCAGATCCTGCACGGTATCGTCACTGAACTCATCGGCCTGCATGATGTTGTCCACATATCCTTCGCCGAACGACTGCCGCGCAAGCTCCTCCGCCTCGTCGGACGATTCAAACAACTGCACGGACACGCTTTCCATGTCCGCGTCCAGCGTGCTCAAGGCAGACTGGAGATACGCATATTCGTTTTTATAATACGGCTCCGTCACGTCGAACGCATAAAGCAGGTACGCAAGCGAGAGCATGGAGTCCGCGTGCGCATACTGCTGCTGAAGCGTTTCATAAAGTTCAATCATCTCATCGGCCGGTTTCCCCCGGTCGAGGCCGTCGATCAGATCGTCAACCTCCGCTTGCATGGAGTCAATGTCCGGGCGTTCGTAAAACATATTGGATAAAGTTACATTTTCATGCGTTATTTCGTATTGATCTGTTTCATTCGATGTAACTTCCTGCGTCGCGCCAAGCGCGGACGAATGGATTACGCCCGTTTCTCCGCCGCAGGCAGACAGCGCCGTAAGCATGCACGCGGCAATAATGAGGGCAATCGATTTTGTTACACGTATTTTCATACAAAAAGTATACTACACAGAAAAACAAATTCCCAGTGAAAAAGTCACACATTTTCAGACCGCTCTGCGGCGGTCTGATTGTGCCGCCCGTCCGCCTATTCCGGTTTGATCGGAAAAGACCAGTTGAATTGTCCATCAAATCGTGGTATAAACGTTAGGAACGGCGCTCCGCTTCCTATGGGCGGGCGGAACCGTTGGCGTTCGATCATCCGGAAAGGAATATCGAAAATGAACATTGTCGTACTGGCCGGCGGCCTCTCGCCGGAGCGGGATGTATCGCTCTCAACAGGGACTATGGTGACCAACGCGCTGCGTCAAAAGGGTCATAACGCAATTTTGGTCGACCTTTTTTTAGGCGTGCAGAATCTGCCGGCAGACCTTGCGGGCGCGTTTGCCGCCGATGGGCTGCTTCCGCCGTTTTCCGTGCCGGAAACAGCGCCCGACCTCGCCGCCGTCCGCGCATTCCGCGGCGGCGGATTTTCCGCGCAGATCGGCAGCGGCGTGCTTGAACTTTGCCGCGCTGCGGACGTGACGTTTCTTGCTCTGCACGGCGGCATCGGAGAAAACGGCAGCCTGCAGGCGTTTTTCGACCTGTCGGATGTAAAATATACGGGTAGTCCGTCCATCGGTTGCGCGCTGGCAATGGACAAGGCCGTTTCCAAGTCGCTGTTCCGCGACGAGGGGATCGACACCGCAAAATGGACCGTTGTGCGCCGGGGTCAGCCGCTGGAAGCGGACTTTTTTCCCGTGCCCTGCGTTGTAAAACCCAACAGCGGCGGCTCGAGCATCGGCGTGACCATCGTGCGCGATCCGGAAGCGCTGCTTACCGCTGTAAACGAAGGATTCCGCTATGAAAGCGAACTGATTATTGAAGAATACGTTTCCGGCATGGAGCTTTCCGCCGGCGTGCTCGGCTGCGGCGGCGAGCTAAGCGCGCTTCCGCTGATTGAAATCGTACCCAAGCATGGATTCTACGACTATCAACATAAATATCAGAAGGGCTGGACGGACGAAATCGTTCCCGCCCGCATTTCCGAAGACCTCACAAAAAAAGTGCAGGCACTCGCCGTTTCGGCATTCCGCGCGCTCAAGCTGGACGTTTACGCGCGCGTCGACTTTTTGCTCACGCCGGAAGGCCGCGCGGTCTGCCTGGAGGCAAACACGCTGCCCGGCATGACGCCGACCAGCCTGCTGCCGCAGGAAGCGGAAAAATCCGGTCTGGACTATGCCTCCCTCTGCGAAACCATCGTTTCACACTCCTTGGGCAGGTACGATAAAGAATGAAACCTGTAACCTTTTCAAATATCCTCGCTGCAAGCGGGGGTACATATTTCGGCGATGACGCACTGCTCAGGCAAAGCGCGACAGACGTTGTGATCGACAGCCGCCGCGCCACACCCGGCGCGCTTTACGTGCCCATCGTCGGCGAACGGCTCGACGGGCATGCTTTCATCGAAGACGCGCGCAAAAACGGCGCTTCGCTCGTGCTCAGCGCGCACCCGCTGGAACACGAGCCCTATATCCTCGTCGGCGATACGCTGCGCGCGCTGCAGGCGATCGCCTCCTGGTATCGCGACCAGTTCACCATTCCTGTCGTCGGGCTGACCGGGAGCGTCGGCAAAACTTCCACAAAGGAAATGATCGCTTCCGTCCTTTCGTCCCGGTACCGGGTGCTTAAAACGCTGGAAAACAACAACAGCCAGACCGGCGTGCCGCAGATGCTCTTTATGCTGGACGACACGCACGAAGCCGCCGTATTGGAGATGGGCATGAACCACTTCGGCGAAATGGGCCGTCTTGCGGCCATGATCAAGCCTGACGTATGCCTGTTTACGAATATCGGCGTTGCACATATTGAAAACTTCGGCTCGCGTGAGAACATCCTGAAAAGCAAAACCGAAATGCTTTCGCATATGAAAAAAGGCGGAAAGGTCATCGCCAACGGGGATGACGACATGCTCGCCACAATCCCCGGCGCGTTCCGGTTCGGCTTCGGCGAATCCTGCGATCTTGTCGCCAGGGACGCTGTGGACGAGGGCCTTTCCGGCGTTTCGTTTACCGCCTGCTATCAAGGAGAATGCCTGCGCGTGCACGTCCCCGCGCCCGGCATGCACTCGGTCAGCAACGCGCTTGCCGCCATGTCGGTCGGGCTGACGCTCGGTATGCAGCTTAGCGAACTGGCGGAGGGCATCGCGGCGATTTCCGCGCTGCCGGGCCGTATGCAAATCGTTAAAACCAAGCGTTTTACCATTCTGGACGACACGTATAATGCAAACACGGTCTCCATGATGGCCGCCGTGGACGTGCTCGAAAAAGAGAAGACCCGCCGCGTTTGCATCCTCGGCGATATGCTCGAACTCGGACGCGAATCCAGCGAGCACCACGAGGTACTGGGTATGTACGCCGCCATTCACGGCATTGATTTAATTATCTGCGTCGGGCCGGAATCGGAGGATATGTTCCTCGGTGCGATCGACGTCGCGCCGCGCCGTGCCCGCTATTTTGAAACACAGAAAAACATGCTTGCGCTCCTTCCCGGCCTTCTGCGGGACGGGGACACCATTCTTGTGAAAGCCTCGCGCGGCATGCATCTTGAAAAAACCGTCGAATTTTTGAAGGGGCTATAACAGCGCCTTTTTCAAAAGACAGTCGTCCGTCTCTGAAAAACCGCCTGATTTGGGCGGTTTTTCTCACACTTTGCCGCCGTCAAGCTTGCATTTAATACCCCGCTGCCGTATAATAACAAAAGTATTGTTATTTAAGGAGTGTGATTTCGTCAATGGACGACGGCAGTCCTATAGGATTCATCGTTCTGATTGTGTTCCTGATTTTCGCAAGCGGGTATTTCTCATCGGCCGAAACTGCAATGGCGACCGTGAACCGTATCCGCATCATGAGTTTGAGCGAAAATGGCGACAAACGCGCAAAGCGCGTGCTATATATCCTTGATCATTTTGATCAAGCGCTGACCACCATCCTCATAGGGAACAACATAACGCATATCGCCTGCGCCTCCGCGGCCACGCTGTTTGCCAGCAAGCTCTGGGGTGTCTCCGCGGTCACCGCCGCCACGTTTGTTACAACGCTGGTGGTATTTCTGTTTGCCGAAATGATTCCAAAGCGCTTTGCAAAAGCGGTTTCCGAACCGTACGCGCTCGCGATTTCCGGCAGTCTGATCTTTTTTATGAAGGTCCTCTCCCCCGTTGCAAAAGCCTTTTCCGCGTTCGGCGGACTCGTCGGCAAACCGTTCCGCAAAAAAGTAGAAGAACCGACCGTCACGGAAGACGAGCTCTACGACATTATCGAAACCGTTGCAACCGAGGGCGTGATCGACGAGGAGAAAACCGAACTGGTGCAAAGCGCACTGGAGTTTTCGGACACTTCCGCAAACGATATCCTCACGCCATGGGACCGCGTCGTGAAAATCCGCATGACGATGACCGAGGATGAAATTCTCTGCGCCATCAAGGAAAACGTCCATTCCCGCCTGCCCGTCGTAGACGTGCATGACAGGCCCATCGGCATGCTGCAAATCCGAAAATACCTCAAGGCATACCTCAAGGGCGGTCCTTCCGTGCCTCTTGCAAAGGTGATGGACGAGCCGCGCTTTGTGAGCGCAAACACCGCCATCGACGATTTGCTGCCGCTGATGAGCACGCAGCGCACCCAGATTGCAATCGTCACCGACGATGATAATAAGGTACTCGGCGTCGTAACCGTTGAGGATATCCTCGAAGAGCTTGTCGGAGAAATCTATGACGAAGACGACCGTGTCGACACCGCAGGAGGGAGCGCAAAATGACGAACGCTTCTTTCTGGCCGTATCTGTTTATCCTCGGGCTGCTTCTCCTGTCGGCGTTTTTTTCCGGCAGTGAGATTGCGTATTCCAAGGCAAACCGCATGCGCCTCCGCGCCGCAACGCAGGAGGGCAACAAGCTCGCAAAGGTTGCTTACTACATCTATCAGGCATATGACAACGCGCTGATCACGATTTTGATCGGCAACAACCTCGTCAACATCGCCGCGTCTTCTGTCGCGACGGTGATTGCCGTTGCGCTCATGGGCGACAGCGGCGCATGGGTTGCGACGCTGATTATGACCGTGCTGATTATCACATTCGGCGAAATCGTACCGAAAATTATCGCCACGCAGATTCCCGAAGACTTTGCGCGCGCGGTCTCCATTCCTCTGCGCACGCTGATGACGCTGTTCTTCCCGCTGGTATGGTTCTTCTCGTTCCTGCTGCGCGGATTCGACCGCATGGTCCAAAAGAACGCCAAAGCCTGCCCAAGCGTGACCGAAGACGACCTCGAAACGATTCTGGACACCGTTGAAGATGAGGGCGTAATCGACGAGGAACGCGCGGACCTGCTGCAGAGCGCGCTGGATTTCGACGAGGTGCTCGCATACGAAATTCTGACCCCGCGCGTGGACATGGTCGCTATCGACATCGACGACGACAAAGACGATATCCTCAAAACGATCTTCGACTCACCCTATTCGCGCATCCCGGTGTATCGCGACACGGTGGACAACATCATCGGCGTTCTGCACCTCAACCGTGTGTTCAAGGCGCTTGCGGACGACAAGGAAGTCGACATTCGCCGCATGATGATGCCTGTTACGTTCGTGCATAAAACAATGGCTCTGCCGGACGTGCTCAAGGAAATGAAAAAGCGCAAAAACCATCTCGTCGTCGTTACGGACGAATACGGCGGCACGATGGGCGTGCTCTCCATGGAGGACGTGCTCGAACAGCTCGTCGGCGACATTTGGGACGAGTCGGACGAGGTTGACGAGGAGATGATTTCGCTCGGCGGCGACCGGTACGACGTGGACGCGGACATGCGCATCGAGGACTTTTTTGAGGAACTCGACATCGACGACCGGGATTTCGACGACGACAACACAACGCTCGGCGGCTGGGCGATCGAGCAGCTGGGCCGCTACCCGCGCGTGGGCGACCGCTTTGATTACCGCAATTTGACCATCACGATCAAAAAGCGGCGCAAGCTGCGGGTCATGCGCCTGCTGGTGCAGGTGCATCCGGTTGAAGAAGAGCCGGAAGAACTAATCTGAAAAAGAGGGCGAAAACCCTCTTTTTAGGTCGTTAAAAAACCAGTTTTTTGACGGGTTAACCGTTCTTTGTCTCTCGTCTTTCGGACTCGCGGGCGACAAAAAACGCAGAGGAACCGCCCTTTCCGGGCGATCCGTTACACCGGATGAACCGGCGCAGCCGGGAAAAACGGGTTAAGGGCTGCGGCCCTTAACCATCCCAAGAACTTTTTTGTATTCTTCTGCTTTACTCCAAATTGAATTTTGTTTTTATGTCGGCAATCTCCTGCTCGGACAAGAACACGATATTGCCGATTTCTCTTGCCGAAATAATCGACTGTGCCGTCGCCTCCGCCACTTCCAGCCGGTCGAACGCCTGAAAAAGCGTCTTCCCGGTCGCCGTAACGCCGCCGTTTTCAAACAGTACGACCGGCGTGCGGGATGAAAACAGCGCGGCCGCGCGGTCCGTCCGCCGCGTCATGTCCGCAAGCGGCGCGCGCGGAATGTCCCGCAGCATGTAGAAACTCTCCGGAATCGTATAGGTCAGAAACTGTGCGTCGGTGGCGGAAAACGCGGTCGCATACGGCGGCTGTGCCGTCAGGACCGCACCCGCTTCATCATAAGCGTCATAGATGCTCTGGTGCAGCCCGGCATACAGATGCGGTGTTTTGCCGCGCTCGGCGGCGCCGCCGAGCACACGCACAAAATCGTCCTCTTCCAGCTCCATGCAGTCCCTGTCTGCCGGAGAAATCAAAAAAGAACCGTCGGAGAGCCGCACGCTTGCCGCGCCGAACGACGAGAAAAACAGATCCCGCCTATAGGCGCGCCGAACCATCTTCACAAGTTCGCGCCGCGCGGCCTCTTCCTCAAAAGACGGTTCCGTCGGCGGCAGTTCGCGCCACGCCTCGGCACAATCGGCCGCCGGCTCGTTTGCCTGTGTAAGACGCCCGCCAAGTTTCATTGCGAGCGCCTGCAGCCTCGCCGCATATTCAATCGTCTCGAAGCGCATGAATGCTTCCGTAAGGTCGCCGCCGCCTACGCACACGCCGTGGTTTTCCAAAAAGACGACGTCGGAGCCTTTTGCGAATTCTTTTGAGATATTCTCGCCCAACGTGTCGCTGCCGGTCATTGCATAAGCCGAAAGACTCATCCGTGCACACCGCCGCCGGGTCTCGGTCAGCAGATCGGTCCTTGGCAGCGTTCGGGTAAGAGAAAACGCCACACAGTAATCCGAGTGCGCATGCAGCACCGCACGGATATCTTTGCGGACACGGTAGGCCGCCGTGTGAAACGGCAGCTCGCTGGACGGCTCAAAATCTCCGTCGAACGAACCGTCCGGGTGAACGCAGACGATCTGACTCGCCTTCATCTCGCCCTTGTCGGTCGCTTTTGGAGTAATCCAGATATCGCCGTTGTCATCCAGAATAGAAATATTCCCACCGGAAGCCGTGGTGAGTTCCTGTTGGTAAACGCGGTCCATCGCGCGGGTCAGTTGCTCCGCCGGGTGCAAATCTGTCAGTCGCATAGTAAGTCCTTTTTTTGAATTGGCCAACGCCTGTCACGGATTATACCACGTCGAAGCACGAACGGCACGCCTTTATGCAAAACGATGTGTAAAACCCGTTTTACGGGCTGATCGAGTGTTGACATTTTACCCCCCAGATGCTATGATAGGCGAGGTAAAAAACGGCTTGCGCCGTTGTTATTTTTCTGGGTGTAGCGCAGTTTGGTAGCGTGCTTGAATGGGGTTCAAGAGGCCGGAGGTTCAAATCCTCTCACCCAGACCATTGCGAGTGGGCTTATAGGATTTCAATATCCTATAAGCTCATTTTTTCTTTGAGCTTCCAGCGCTCAATATCCTGCTTGCAAAAAAGAGCGCCGCGAACATTGGTCGACGTTACGCTGTCTCACATAGATTCGCTGGGCCAACTTCCTCACTGCCTGTTGCGTTGCTGACGGCCACGCCCTTACGTGTCTGAATCGTCACTTCAGAAGCGGTAAGTGATGGAACATCCGGAATATCGATAACTCCGACGAAGTTGTAATGGATGGTCAGCTTCTGCACATAGACACCGTCTGTCTTCTCCGCCTGATAAACGTCGATGTGATGGATCAATTCGTTTACCATGCGTGCCGTGAGTTTTCTTGCGCGCGTATATTTGTGAACTGCGGAAAGAAACAGATCCGTTGATGCTGATGTATCGATGTCTTGGGTGACAGGGATGCTGGATGTTAAGAGTGACAGGACAAGTAACAGTGAAATGAGTTTTCTTTTCAGGGGAGCCTCCTTATATAAATTGGGATTCTACTTAATAAACAATAAAATGAAAGAAAATGGGACATCCTTTTTGAAAAAAGAATACTATTGCTAAAACGCAGAGTTCTAGAGCTTGAATACCGATTTTTCATGCAATGTCAGCCGTCCCATCATTATGTCTGATGGGTCCCTCCTGCTTCAGTGCCCTGATAACCGTTCCTCCTTCTTTTCATATTCCAGCCAGATATCCATTTTTTCTGGCCTTTGTTTCTTCGCTCGTTCAAAAAAATCTTGAAAGGTATCAGGGTCGCGGGCAACCAAATGCTGAACGATTTTTTGAAGCTCTTTCCTATCTGGTTTGTACTTGCAAATATAAAGACCTTCTCTCTGATTGCAGAACCATCCCGGTGTCATATAAATATCATATTGACATTTGCAGTCCAAAGCGGATGCAAATGGATTTTCCCAGCGAAAACATGCGTTGCGGAAGGCTCAGGGGTAGCATCGTATCGTCCGGCGTATATACACCATCCGAAATCACTCGGAGTTTGACGAGCGTTTCACCGCTGTACAGGCTGAACGATGCTCCGTCGACCGGGTCGCCGGTTAGCGCAAGCGTCGACGATTGCAAAAGCATTCCACGGACACCGGTCCGTCTCATGCGCATTTTTTGCCTTATGTTTAGTTTGGTGCGCAAAAAGGTTCCTGCCGATTTTCTTTCTAAACAGGTGCTCTCAAACGATATTCTTTTTGCTTAATGCGGGTGCAAGTTCTACGCATGATTATGATCTTTCCGCCAAGTGAAATCGAGCATAAAACCTGCCCTTGTTGCAGTTTGAATTGTATGAACCGATTTTTTATATCTTTATGGAATCTTTAAATTTTCCTTTTATAGTTGCTATCAAACATGTGAAAGGAAGATGCTTATGGATACATATATCTTACAAACGAATCATCTGTGCAAGGATTTTAAAAATCAGCACGCTGTCAGCAATATCTCGCTTTCGATTACGAGAAATTCCGTTTATGGCCTGCTCGGGCCGAATGGCGCTGGGAAATCAACGACACTAAAAATGATTACCGGGATGCTGCGCCCGACCTCCGGCGAAATCATATTCGAAGGTCATCCATGGAGCCGAAAGGATTTGTCCGACATCGGTGCACTGATTGAATCGCCGCCGCTGTATGAAAATCTTACCGCCAAAGAAAACCTGAAGGTCCGTACGCTGCTGCTTGGCCTGCCGGATTCCCGTATTCACGAAGTGTTGGAAACCGTCAGCCTGACCGATACCGGAAACAAGCGTGCAGGCCAGTTTTCCATGGGAATGAAACAGCGCCTCGGTATCGCGATCGCTCTGCTGAATCATCCGAAGCTGCTGATTCTGGATGAACCAACCAACGGCCTTGACCCGATCGGCATACAGGATTTGCGCGAACTGATCCGGTCTTTTCCCGAACAGGACATCACGGTGATCCTATCGAGCCATATTCTGTCCGAAGTTGAACTGATCGCCGACCACATCGGTATCATATCGGGCGGCATGCTGGGATACGAAGCTAAAATCAATCCCGGAGAAAATTTGGAATCACTGTTTATGGAAGTTGTTAAGAACAGCAAAAAGGCGGGTGCCTGAAATGCTTAACTTTTTAAAAGTGGAAAATTTGAAATGCAGAAGAACCTTTGCGAAAAAACTTGTTTTTATCGCACCGCTTCTTACGGTACTGCTTTCGGGCTTATCCGGTACATACCTTGTTCAAAATGGTTATAACTGGTGGTATACGATTCTCTTCCCCGGGTTTGTCACGCTTACAACGGTGCTGGTAAACCAAATAGAAGACAGAAAGCTTCGTTATCGTTCCGTGCTTCCTCTTCCGGTTTCCCTGCAAAAAATCTGGATCTCGAAAGTCCTTCTGATCGCCGTTTATACATCTGCCGCCTGCATCCTTCATCTCGCTGGAATCAGTTTGGGAAAGTTCCTGATAAACCCGACATCCGCCATAACAGTCGGTCAGATGATATGCGCAACGCTGATTCTGATCATCGTTTCGCTCTGGCAGATTCCGTTTTGCCTGTTTCTATCTAAAAAATTCGGCCTTATGGCGGCGATGCTGGTAAATTTAGGCGCGGGGATCGTGCTGGGTATTCTCGCAGCCACAGAATCCTTTTGGTGGGCTTGTCCCTATAGCTGGGCAACGCGTTTGATGTGCCCGGTACTCGGTATACTGCCAAACGGCACGATAGCGCCTCAGGGAGATATTCTGCTCAATCCGGGCGTGATTCCTGTCGGTATTGTTCTATCCATTGCTTTATTCCTTTTGCTGCTTGCCGTAACTGCAAAGTGGTTTCAAAGGCAGGAGGTAAAGTAAAATGCCGACTTTAATACGTTGCGTTCGCTCCGATTTTCAAAAATTCAGGCATACCTCCATGCTGTGGATACACATACTGATTCCTTTAGCGGCGGCCGTCCTGTTTGTCGGTTATTATTCCGTCTCACCGTGGAATGCGGAGGCGAAAATCAGTGGGTATTTCGAGGTGATTGGCGCTGCGTTTCCCCTGATGATCGGCCTTATCAGCGGGAAAAGCGTGGAGCAGGAACGACAGTCGGGAAATTTTCAGACAATGCTGTGCGGTGTGAAATCACGTTCAGCGGCATATACCAGCAAATTGATCGTCCTGCTTATGCCGGGGATTATCGCAATCGCGATTGCGATAGGCGTATTTGCAACCGGCTTTCAAACGGCGCCTGGGGTTATATATGTTAAGGCGGCGGGCTTGCTGATAGCAGGGAGTGTTTTTCCATATATTCTGCATCTGTTTATCAGCCTCCGGTTTGGCAGAGGCGCATCCATAGGACTCGGAATTGTGGAAAGCCTCATTTCCGCGTTAGCCCTGACGGGACTTGGAGACAGAGGGTGGTATTATATTCCCTGTACATGGAGCGCGCGTCTTTGTGATTGCCTCGTATCCATATGGATCAACCCGTCGCAAGCAATCGGGTATGCGGAAATAGAAAAATGCATGACGGTCGCAATACCTGCGACGATCGCCGCTTTTCTTATAAGCCTCCTCTGGTTTCAGCGCTGGGATGGCTCCAGGTCAAATGAATAGGGCCATCGTTTATTAAGTTATACCGTGAAAGGAAAAACAATGAAAAACAAAACGCTTGCATATATCTTATCCGCCGTGCTGTTGACCGGCTTGTTATCCGCCTGTTCCGTATTAAGTATAGAAACCGGACAATGTTCCAGCGACAAGGAAGAATGCTCTCTCAATACTGATAATGTCACACAGTTTACTTATAAAGAAAAAAACTATACAATACTTGAGGATACCGTATCAGAAGAGGATCTCGGCAGTTGGGTGGGCTACATCAGGAAGCTTGCCGTTCTCGACTTGGACGGGAAAATTCTGCTTCAGCAGGATACAGAAAAGACCACAATCAAGAGCTTGGCCGATATTGCCGATACTCAGCCGGACGCCGCTTATATAATCCCGTTTCTCAATGTTTACGCATGTAAGGATGAAACGTTACAGGAGCTGCTTGTCGATGCAAACGGAGGATATCACAAGGCGATTCTCTCTGATTCTGTAACAGCCTCCGATGATATCTTTCATTATGACCGGCAGCAAACTGTGCCGTCGGACGGAGATTTTTCGGTGAATCCTCAAGACTGCACGCAGCTGATCAGGGGGGATCAGGTGTATCAGATTACCGATGAAACCGTCCCTGACGAGCAAGTGGGTGAGTATCTTGCTATTATTGCGAAATCGATTGTCTTTGACAAGGATACAAAACTGGAGATTTCTGAGAAAGATTTAGAGACGGTTGATTGGGATGGGAACGGATTAAGTACACAAAAACGTGAAAATTGGTTCTATGGCGAGGTCCACACGATTCAAAATACAGACGCATCAGATTCCGTTGCGGTCGAGATCAACTCAGAATACCGGATTGCAACCTGCCGGTAATATATATAAAAATATAAAAGAAAAATATGAGGCGAAAGGAGGTGCGGCTATGGCAAACATTCTTGCCGTTGACGACGAGCCGGATATTCTGGCTCTGATTAAGAGGGTACTGGAGAAGGACTGTCATCTTGTGGCAACAGCCGAATCGCCGGACCAGATCAACCTGAAAACGCTGAATTATTATGACTTGATTTTGCTGGATGTCATGATGCCGCGAACGGACGGGTTTTTCTTTTGTCAGAAGGTGCGGGACTTGGTGGATTGCCCCATCCTGTTTCTCACCGCAAAAACAATGGAATCCGATGTGATGTACGGGTTTGGCTTGGGCGCGGACGATTACATCAAAAAGCCGTTTAGCACCGGAGAACTGAGAGCGCGGGTCAACGCCCATCTGCGCAGAGAAAAACGTGAAAAACGAAATGCGCTGCACCTATCCGGATTACAATTCAATCTCGCGGCAAAGGAAGCGACCGTAAATGGAAAGAAAATTCCGCTTACCAAAATCGAATACGGGATTTGCGAATTCCTTGCAAAGAATCACGGTCAGGTATTTTCCAAGGAGCAGATTTATGACGCGGTTTGCGGTTATGACGCAGAGGGCGACAGCTTTACGGTAGCCGTACACATTAAAAACATCAGGGCAAAACTGGCCGTCTATCAGCTGGCTCCTATTTCAACGGTTTGGGGGATCGGATATAAATGGGACCTAGAAGCAGAAGCATCAGATTGAGAACCTTCTTCACTCGGTATTTACTCACCCTTTTTGCCGGTTTTCTCTTGATCGTCCTGATCGGTATAGGACTGCTTTTCCTATCGCTGAAAACCGGCTTTGTACTCTCTGTCGGTGATGTGGAAGCGTCCATTGAGCGCCAAGAGGCCGCGATTATATCTGCCGAAACTGTGAGCGCGGAGTTGATTCCTAAAACATGCGAGTACGCCGTCGTAAGTACAACCGGAGAGCTTTTGTCGGGGAGTATGACTGAATCCGAAGCCGCCGCGGCATGGGATATCGTCAATAGTGGCAGATCAACCTCCGGAGGATACCTAAAGCTGAATGTAAAGTGCTATTTTCCCATTCAGCGGGAGAAGCAAATCTGTATCGTTGAGTATTCCTCCATGTCTCAATTTTCATCGCAGTTTTTGCGGGGGCATCTGCCTGTCCCGGAAATTGTGCTGTTTTGGATGATTCTTGCAGCGTTTTTATTTGAGATTATACTTCTCTCCAGATTTTACGGCAGGAAAATCAGTCATAAGCTCATTCCTCTGCAAAATGCCACGGAAAAAATACGAGGGCAAGACCTTGCGTTTGAAATCCAATACAGCGGTATTGAGGAAATCGACGCTGCTCTTCAGTCCCTTGACAGTATGAAAACGGAATTAAGGCTCTCGTTGGAAAAACAGTGGGAAATGGAACAGACAAAGAAAACACAGATTTCCGCATTGGCGCATGATCTGAAAACCCCACTTACCGTTGTCCGGGGTAATGTGGAAATGCTGTGCGATACGGAACAAACGGAGGAACAGAAAGAGTATACCCGCTATATCGTAAAAAACGCTGATCAAATGGAGCTGTATGTTCAAATGCTGATTGACATATCCAAAGCGGAAGCTGGTTACTCGCTTCAGCGAAAGGATGTCAACATAAGAGCCTTTTTAGATGAGCTGTATGGACAAATCAATGCTTTTGCCTCGGTAAAGCAATTAAAAACAGATTTTAGTGAAAAAAACCTGCCGAATACCATCAGCGTTGACGGTTCCTTAATGCAAAGAGCCGTTATAAACATCGTGTCGAACGCGGTTGATTATTCTCCGGAGCATGGGACAATTTGCTTTTCCGTGTCGGTGGAAGACAATAAAATCAGATTCACCGTTACGGACAGCGGGAAAGGGTTTTCTCCCGAAGATTTGAGAAATGCAACAAATCAATTTTATCAGGGCGATTTCAGCCGTAGTTCGAAACTGCATTATGGAATGGGACTCTTCATTGCTGATTCCATTGTAAAGCAGCATGGTGGAACCCTTGTAATAGCAAATTCTCCTGTTACAGGCGGCGGTATGGTAACAATTGAAATCAAAATAGAAATATGTTAAGGGCAACCTTGCCGAAAGGTGAGAACACAAGGCAATAACATAATGGAGGAAATCCTGAAGTTAGTTTGAGATGTCGCATGTTTAATGTTTTTGGGTGGAATATGTTGCCGGCAGCCTTGGCTTTTCGGCCATTAAAATTAA
>DAOTGE010000024.1:6707-38068 GCA_035446965.1 Eubacteriales bacterium | reverse complement strand
TGCGGGTCGAAAACAATCGCAACCCACGGTCCGACAATCGTGCAGGCCGACGTAATGATTGCGGCTGTTAGGTATTTTCCATTCGTGTTGCAAAACAGGCCGGCAAGGAGCGGAGGCAGCAGGCCGCCCAGCAAAAGAAGATAAAACACCAGACGGCCGCCGGTGTCGACGAGGCACACCAAAACAGCGGTTGCGAAAAGCAGCAGAATCAGGATAAATTGTAAAATAAGCAGGATGGTGGCGTTGCTTCTGAGGGATTCGGGATGTTTTTGCCTGAATTTTTCGAGACAGGCGTGGTCGCCATGCCCTTTCATAGCCAGATCTCCCTTTCTCAAGCGGCGGATTTACATAAATATTATATCAGCAGGGACTCGTTCTGTCATGCACTGCGGGTTTGCGGCGGCAGCGCCTTTAATACGATTCTGTTCTGTAAATCGGCAAAAACCGGCGTTCTTTATATCAGCTGTCTGCGACCGTGCAGACGGCTGCGAGCGCGTCCGCAAGGTAGGGGACGGTGTTGAGCGCGGCGGCCAGCGTGTCCGCGTTGGTGCCGATTTCCGCAAGCAGGCAGAGTCCCATATGCTGGTTGAACCGTCCGACTTTCAGGCGGATGGGCTTGACGAGCGGCTGCGCTTCTTCGGCGATTGCGTCCATGACCGAGAGCGCGAAGGCATAGTTGCTTTCCCAGTCCGGCAGCGCGTCGTATTCGCCTTCGTAGGTGCCGATGCCGGTGCCGACAACGAAAAACAGCTTGGCGCACGGCGTGTCTCCGATGACGACGGTGTTGTCCGAGTGTCCGCCGCGCTGGCGGCTGGCATTGCGGTGCAGGTCCAGATAGATATCGATCCCGTCGTATTTCTGCATGACTTCCAGCGAACGCGAGTACGCGCTGGTGAGTTCCGGCTGCTCAACGTCGGTCGTATCGTGAATCACGTTGAAACCGCGCGCTGTCAGCGCGTCCGCCAGCGCGTCGCCGACGGCGACGACGTTGTAGTCGTTGTTCTGCGTTCGTCCCGTTTCGGTTTCGATATAGTCGTCCGAAGCGCTTTTGTAGTAGGCCTCGGTCGCGTGCGTATGATAGATTAAAATGGTCGGCGCTTCGGAAAACGAGTAGGCCGCCGTTGAAAACGAGTCGGCAATGTCGCTGCGCAGCGTGATATCGCCGTCCTCGTCGATGACCATTTCCGGCTCGGACGGAGGCGTTGCGGTCAGCTGCGGCGTGCTTTTCGGCGGTTCAGTCGCCAGAAGCACGGGCGTACTCTTTCTTGCCGGGCTTGGCTCCGCGACGGAATCCGCGCCGTTTTTCGCACACCCGGCGGCGAGGATCAATCCAACGCAGGCCAGTACGGCTGCGGTTTTTCGCAGAAAGGCGGCGCTCATGCGCGCCGCCTTTTGCTGTTTCGTTTGGTCGCCGGGGCCAGAGGAAGGGTCACGGTAAACGTCGTGCCGCTGCCTTGTGTGCTGACGACACCGATGCGGCCGCCGTGCGAACGGGCGATGCTCTCCGCAATGGAAAGCCCAAGTCCGAATCCGCCTTCGCTGCGCGCGCGGTTCACGCGGTAAAACCGTTCGAACAGGCGCGGAAGCTCCGCTTTGGGAATCGGCGCGCCGGTGTTATGCACGCTAAGACGGCAGTTTGCGCCGTCCGAGGAGAGCGTCACGCGCACTTGTCCGCCGCGGTCGGCATATTTGATTGCGTTATCGATCAGGATTCCGCAGAGGCGCCGGAGCTGCGATTCGCTGCCGCAGAGGGTGACGTCCGGCTTGATTTCGTCCTCAAGAAGCACCCCCGCTTCAAAAGCGACGGACGCAAACGAAAGCAGCGCGCTCTGCGTAACGTCCGAAAAGCGCACTTCCGAAAAAATCTCTTCCACACGGTCCGAATCGGTCTTTGCAAGGAACAGCAGATCGGAAATCAGGGACTTCATACGGTTGCCTTCGGACTGTGTGTTTTCAATCCACTGGGCTTCTTCGCCGACGGTCCGCTCCGGATGGGCGAGCAATATTTTTTGGTTGGCCAGGATGACGGTGAGAGGCGTTTTCAGCTCGTGGGACGCGTCCGCAACAAACTGCTTTTGCTGCGTCCAGGCTTTGCCGACCGGTTTGAGCGCCCAGCTGGCGAGGAACAAACTGATGAAGAAAAACGCCGCGAGGCCCGAACCGCCGACCAGAAGCGAGGTGACGATCAGCTCCGTCATGGCGCTTAAATCACTGCTCACGTCCAGAAACGCGATTCGCGTTTCGCTTCCGTCCGTAACGCGCAGGTAACGCAGGGAGTATGCGCGGATCAGCCCGCTGTCCGCGTCGGCGAGCAGCGCGGTCTGACTGACGCTTTGCGCAATTTCGTCGCTGACGGACACCGAGTTGCCGGCCGAGACCGTGATTTCGCCTGTTTCGTCGACGGTTACGACAAAGCCGGCGACCAGGTTGTCGCTTTTCTGCGGCGCGGAGCCGTCCGGTCCGCTTGGCTTGCCGATTTCAACTTGAAAATCCGGGTTGTCCCTGCGCGAAAGCAGCTGGTCGAGCGAGCGGGTCTGCTCCGTGCCCTGCTGGTTATAGGTAGAAAGGCAAAGCACGGTGAACACGATCAACAGCACCGCGAACACCAGCGCCATATTGATCAATATAAATTTTCGCTTGAGCTTCTGAATCATAACGCTACTCCGTGCCGAGGCGGTAACCGAGTTTGCGGATGGTGCTGATGCTGACCTGCGAACCGAGGTAAAAGAGCTTTTTGCGCAGGAACGAAATATAGGCCTCCACGTTGTTGTCCTCGGCGTCGCTTTCCGCACCCCAGACCTTTACGAGAAGCTGTTCTTTCGGCACGATTGTGTTCGGAGAAGCAAGCAGCAGCTTCATTACCTCAAATTCCTTGAAACTGAGGTGGACGCGTTTCGCGCCGCATTTCAGATCGCAGGTGGAAAGCTCCAGCGTCAAATCCTCGAACGTCATTTCTTCAAGCACCACTTCGCCCTGGCGGCGCGTCAGCGAGCGGATGCGCGCGGTGAGCTCCTCCGGCGCAAAGGGCTTTGTCATGTAGTCGTCCGCGCCGCAGTCCAGGCCGTTTACCTTGCTTTCAAGCTCGTCGCGCGCGGTCAAAAGCAATACCGGCGTGGCAATTTTTTCACGGCGGAGCGCTTTGACCACCTCAAAGCCGCTGCGCCGGGGCAGCATCACGTCCAGCACGATCGCGTCGTATTCGCCGCATCGCGCGTACTGATAACCGTCCTCGCCGTCGTACACCGCGTCCACGGCGTATTTTTGTTCACGCATGATCTGCGTGAGCGCGTCGGACAGACGTTTTTCATCTTCTACAATCAAAATGCGCAATGGGTTTGCTGCCCCCCTCTTGTTTCCTTCAGTATAAAACGCTTTGCCGGCCGGATGCAATCGGTATGTCGTTTCGCAGGCAGAGGCACGTTCTTTCCTGATTAAATCTTTACGCATATCATACATACATTTGCTGAAAAAACACTGAAATCAAATTTTCAGCGTGATTTCAGGATGGGATTTTACAATTGCCCCATGAGAGGTGAACGTCATGGCACAGAACACGTTTGAACGAATCGAGGAAAAATATCTGTTGAGCCCGGCGCAGCTTGGGGCGGTGCACGACGGGCTGACGGGGCATATGCACCCCGACCCGTTCGGGCGCAGCACGGTGAGCAGCATTTATTACGACACCGAAGATTACAGGCTTATCCGTACGTCGCTGGAGAAACCGGACTATAAGGAAAAGCTCCGGCTCAGATGGTACGGCACGCCGAGCGCAGACAGCACGGTGTTTGTGGAGCTGAAAAAGAAATTCGACGGCGTGGTCTATAAGCGCCGTGCGCAGCTGACGGCGGCGGAAGCGGAGGCGTTTCTGACGGACGGAAAGCTGGAAGGCGACGCGCAGGTGCTCCGGGAAATCCGGTATTTCATGTCTCTGTACCGCCCGGTTCCGCGCGTGCTGCTCAGTTACCGGCGTATCGCCTATACGGGCGCGGAGCAGGGGCTGCGGATCACGTTCGACGACTCGGTCCGTTTCCGGGCCGGCATGCTCCGCCTGAACGCCAGCTCATGGGGCCGCGAAATCCTCCCGCCGGGACAGACGCTCATGGAGGTCAAGGCTTCCGGTGCGATGCCGCTCTGGCTTTGCAGAGTGCTTGGTAAAAATGAAATCTATCCGGCCAGTTTTTCAAAATACGGCACGAGCTACCGGGACTATATTTATCCGGAAGCAACGAGAATCGAAAAGGGGGAGAGCAGCTATGCTTGAGAGCATTTTGACCACGGACGGCCTGACGGCCGCGCAGTTTCTGATTCTGAGCGGGGTTTCCATCGGGCTTGGATTTCTGTCCGCGCTGGTGTACATGTATAAAAACGTCTATACAAAAGGGTTCGCCCTTTCACTGGTGCTTTTGCCGGTCGTCGTGCAGACGGTCATCCTGCTGGTGAGCGGCAACCTAGGCGCGGGCATCGCTGTCGCGGGCGCGTTTTCGCTGATCCGCTTCCGTTCGGCGCCGGGCGGCGCGCGGGAAATTGCGGCGGTGTTCGTTGCAATGGCCATCGGCCTTGCGGCGGGCATGGGGTACGTCGGCGTTGCATGCATGCTGTTTGCTTTGATGGCGGCGGTGAGCCTCCTGCTGGTGAAGACGGGATTTGGCGATCAGGAGACCGACCACCGGCTGCTGCGGGTCGTCATGCCGGAAGATCTGGACTATACCGACGTGTTTGACGATGTGTTTGAAGCCTACACGAAAAAAGCGGAACTCCGCAAGGTGAAAACGACGAACCTCGGCAGTATGTTTGAACTGCAGTACGATGTGACGCTGAAGGATGCGTCGCAGGAAAAGCGCTTTATCGACGCGCTGCGCACGAGAAACGGGAATCTGAATATCCAGCTGTCCAGAACGCCGGGCGGGAAGGACGAACTGTAATGCAGCAGCCCCGAAAGGAGTGAAAAAGATGAGAAAACTCAAAATCACAGCGGCGGCGCTGACAGCCGTGCTGTTTCTGATAAGCGCCGGGTGCGGTACGGAGCAGACCGCGTCGGCACAAACGGCCGAGACGCAGACAATCCAGGCGGACACGGTTTCCGTGACCACCGTGGACGTGGTGACGGCGGACTACAGCGACCGCGACCTGGACGGCACCTACGACGAAAGCGAGGCGGTCTATGTCGATCTGTCCTCGGTTGAGGGCGACTACACCATCGCTGCAGGCGGCGTGTACGTTTTCAGCGGCACGCTGCGCGACGGGACGATCATAGTCGACGCGGGCGAAGACGACAAGGTACAAATCGTGCTCAACGGCGCGTCCGTCAGTTCCGGCGACGGACCTGCAATTTATGCGGTCAGCGCGGACAAGGTGTTCATCACCGCCGCGGAGGGCACAAGCAACACGCTCATCGACGGCGATTCATATGCCGACGATCCTTACGGCAACACGCCGGACGGGGCGGTCTTTGCAAAATGCGATCTCACGATCAACGGTTCCGGCACGATTACGATCGACGGCAACTATAAGTTCGGCGTCGTCGGCAAGGACGACGTCGTGATTGCGGACGTAACCCTGAACGTGACGGCGGTTTCGGACGGCGTGAGCGGCAAGGACAGCGTGTCCGTCAACAGCGGCGTCATTACGATCACCGCGGGCGGCGACGGCATCGTGAGCGTCAACAAGGACGACACCGAAAAAGGCAATGTCACGATCGACGGCGGGACGATCTCCATCACGACCGGCGGCGCGGGCGCGGACAGCGCAAAAGGCATAAAGGCACAGTGCGCGCTGACGATCAACGGCGGCAGCGTCACGATCGACGCGGAAGACGATGCGCTGCACAGCGGCGAGAGCCTGAACGTTACGGGCGGCGTACTGACGCTTGCGTCCGGCGACGACGGCATGCACTGCGACGATACGCTCGTTATCTCCGGCGGCGAAATCACCGTCTCTCAGAGCTACGAGGGCATTGAAGCGAGCACCATCACGATTGCGGGCGGGACGATTTTTGTCACCGCTTCGGACGACGGCCTGAATGCGGCGGGCGGAGCGGACAGTTCGGCCTCCGGCAACGACCGCTGGGGCGGGGACAGCTTTGCAAGCGATGCAAGCAAGCAGATCATCATCTCCGGCGGAACGCTGACGATCAACGCTTCGGGCGACGGCATAGACAGCAACGGTTCTCTGAGCGTAACGGGCGGGAGCGTGTTCGTCTCCGGGCCTACCGATTCCGGCAACGGTGCGCTGGATGCAAGCCCCGCAACGATCAGCGGCGGAAGCGTGATTGCGGCGGGCAGCACCGGCATGGCGGTCACCTTCGGCAGTTCGTCTTCGCAGTGTTCGCTGATGTACACCTACCAAAGCGTGCAGAGCGCGGGCACGCTGGTCACGCTGACGGATTCGGACGGAAACGTGATCGTATCCTTTGCGCCGCAGAAGCAGTATCAAAACGTCGTGATCAGCGCCTCCGCGATGTCCGACGGGGAGACGTATCTGCTCTACAGCGGCGGCAGCGTTTCGGGCGGTACGCTTTCGGGCGGCACGCTGGTGGAAAGCATAACGCTTTCCGGCGTGTCCACCACATACGGCTCCGGCGGCAGCACGAGCCGCGGCGGATTCGACAGCCAGGTGCCGGGCGACAGCCAGATGCCCGGCGGCGGACAGCCGTCCGGCGGAGGAAGGCGGGGTTAACCCATGAAGCAACGGTATTTCTGGAAGAAGCACGGGCGGGCATTCCTCTTTTCGGCCGTGCTGGCCGCGCTGACGGCGTTCGTGCTGCTGGATACCTTCGTTTTGCCGCACCGCATCGCGTCCGCGGAACAGACCGCGGACGCGGCGGCGGACACGGCAAGCCTCCAGAGCGCAGCCGTCGAAACGGAGACTGCGGCAATCGGAGAGACGCAGGATTTGTCGGCTGAAGAACCGTCTGAAGATACGACGACGGATGCAGCCGAAACAGCCGAAACAGCCGAAACAGCCGAGACAGCCGAAGCGGCCGAAGCGGAGGAGACGGCGGAGCCGGTGCTTACCGACAGCAGCTATTCCAGCGAGGACGTGAACATCACGATCACAACCCTGCGCGTCAACGGCACCGACGTGTATGTTGCGGATATCCGGATTGCCAGTGCAGACCTGCTGAAAACCGCGCTGGCGCAGGGTGTTTACGGCACCAACGTGACCGAAACGACCAGCACGATCGCCTCGGAAAACGACGCAATTTTCGCAGTCAACGGCGACTTCTACGGCGCGAACAAGCGCGGGTACGTGATTAAAAACGGCGTGCTCTATCGCGACAGCGTCCGGCAGGACGACGACACGGAGGACCTCGTGATCTATGCCGACGGCAGCTTTGGCATTGCCGACGAAACCGAGGTTTCCGCACAGGAACTTCTCGACAGCGGCGTTGTGCAGCTCTTTGCATTCGGCCCGACGCTCGTGGAAAACGGCGAAATCGCCGTTACGCAGGGCGCGGAGGTGGATCAGGCGAGTTCGAGCAACCCGCGCACGGCGATCGGAATAATCGAACCGCTGCACTACATCGTCGTTGTGTCCGACGGGCGCACGAGCGAAAGCGCGGGGCTCACGCTCTATGAACTCGCGCAGGTCATGCAGCAATATGGCTGCACGACGGCGTACAACCTCGACGGCGGCGGTTCTTCCACAATGGTGTTCGCAGGGGAGGTTCTGAACAATCCCACCACGAACGGCAAGACGATTAAAGAACGGGCGGTGAGCGACATTGTCTATATCTCTGCGTGAAAAACGCCGGAAGGCGCTGCGGCGCGCCGCAGTGACCTATGCGGTGCTCGCCGCGCTCTGCGGAGCGTTCAGCGCCGTGTACCTGCACTTCAGCTACGGAGAAAGTTCTCCGTTTCTGGTGTATCTGTTCGTGCCGCCGCTGCTGCTCGGATGCGTTCCGGCGGCGCTGCTGGGCAGCCTGCGAATGAAGCGGACGCCCGGCGTGCCGGTTCGGCGGCTCTGGAACGCGGGCGTTGCGACGCTGACGGTTGGGTTCCTCGTCCGCGCAATCATCAACATTGCCGGGCGGTATACGCACTACGACCTGATCTACTGGGTGCTGAGCGGCGGTTTGTTCGCCGCGGCGATCCTGCGGTATTTTGTCCGGCGCAAAAAAGCGGTGAGCGCACGAAACGCCGCACCGCGGGAAAAAGGCGTGACCCGCGCCGAACCGGCAGACCGTCGCGCCGCGTAACGTGAAAAGGCTGTTATCCCGCGGACTTGCGGAATCTGCTATAATGGAACACAAAAGCAGAGCGGTTTTTCGCAGGAAGGCGGCCGGATATGGATGTTACGCGCACACTTGAAACTTTGAAGCGGCACGGCTTTGCCGTTGGCTATTATCCAACCGCGCAGGAGGCGGCCAACGCCGTCGCCGCGTCGGTTTCCGGCAAAACAGTCGGCATCGGCGGCAGCGTGACGGTCGAACAGCTCGGCCTGTATGAACTGCTGCAAAAGGATAACAACGTATTCTGGCACTGGAAGCAGCCCGGCGCAGAGACCCGTGCACGCGCGTCGGAAGCGCAGGTCTATATCTGCTCCCTCAACGCCATCGCCGAAACGGGCGAACTGATCAACATCGACGGCACGGGCAACCGCGTCGCCGCGACGCTCTGCGGCCGCGAGCGGGTGATCTTCATCGCGGGGGTCAACAAGATTGAGCCGGATTTTGAACGCGCGATGCAGCGCGCGCGGAACGTCGCCGCGCCGCTCAACGCAAAGCGGCTCGGGCGGAAAACGCCCTGCGCGCTGAGCGCCGAGATGCGCTGCTACGACTGCGGCAGCCCGGAGAGGATCTGCGGCGGCGTCGTGACGCTGCTGCGCCCGATGCACGGCGTCGGCAGCACGGAGGTCGTGCTCGTCGGCGAATCGCTGGGGTACTGACACGCGGCATATAAAAACTGAATGCATATAAAAAGCGTCCTTTCCGGCGTTACTTCCGGGAGGGACGCTTCTTGATGCGGTAAAAACGATACGGATACTATTCCGCCAGCGCCTTGACTTTCTGATAGGCGGCGAGGTCGGTGTAAAGCTCGGCCTTGTAAGGATTCCGCTTGGTCTTCACGGCCTTGTAGATCATGTAGACCAGCACGGCGGCGTTCGCGGCGAGCGCCAGCGCGCCGAGCACGGTGTAGATTACGGGGTTATAGGTCGAACGCACCATCTTGAACCCCTGATCCTGGAACAGCGGGAACGTCTGGGCGAACATGCACCAGATAGCAAGCGTCTGTGCGCGGTGCTGGAGCCACGCGCCCTTGCCGATCGTGAACGCGCAGAGCGTTGGTGCAACCAGCAGCGCAAGGCCCGCGTAGAAGGAGTGCGTCGGGATGCAGTTGTAGGTGTAGGCAAAATTCCAGATGTCGTATGCGATGATCCAGAACCAGAGCATGTCCGGCCAGAGCATGTCCCGGCTGCCGTCGCCCTTCGTCTTTTTGCGGATCACAATGCCGAACCAGCCCGTGATGGTGATGATGCAAAGAAGTCCCGCGATGCCGTTCATGATGTTCCAGGGGCCGCCGAGCACGCCGGTGACTTCGCCCTCGATCGGGCCGGAGTTGACGAGCCAGTACTGCGCGCCGACCTGAAAATCGCGTACGCACGCTTCCAGAATGTTGACCGCGAGGATCAGCGGCGGGAAGCACAAAGCGATCTTGTTATCGGCCAGCCGCCAGGTGATTTCGCCGGTGAGCTTGTCTTTTTTCTGGATGTGCCGGATGCACCAGAAGCCGATACAGCCCGCCGTCGAGGAATACACCTTCATGAGGTGAAACCAGTCGGTATAGGTCTGCTTGTTCAGCACGGTGAACCAGAGCACGGACAGCGCGGCCGGCAGGATCACAAAGCTGATGAACCCCGCCCATTTCCAGCGCCGTGAAAACTCGTTGAACGCAAACAGCGACGCGCAAACGAGCAGCCAGACGCCCCAGACGGAGAGGACGGATACGCCGGGTTGAAACTCAAACATACAATTCCCCATTCCCATTTTCGCCGCGTTCCCGGTGCGGCGAGACCGAAAAATGAACCGCGAAGCGAGCAAGAGCAAACGCGGCGTGCGAGGCCTGGTTGAACCACGGCTTGCATACCAATAGTATCGATCAATCGATACTGATTGTCAAGGGGGACTTGGAGTGGAGATTTTGGTTGCATTTACACAAGCTTTTGGGGGGACTGAAACAGGAACCAAAATGTACGAAAGAAAAGGCACAAAAGAACATTAAGTCAACATATACTAATAGACCAGAAATGGAAAATGATAAATCTTTAAAATGAAATATTCGAGAATAAATATATGGAATACTTGCATAAAATGTTATAATACGTTGTAAGATATTAATTCAGAAGGAGATAATGGGATGCTATGAAGGTTTTTATTAGTTGGTCTGGTGAACGCAGCAATAAAATTGCAGAGACGCTAAAGCTATGGATTAAGCATGTTATTCAATCGGTTGAGCCTTTTGTTTCGTCTCAGGATATCTCAAAAGGAGCTCGGTGGAGCACGGATATTGCAGCTGAATTGCAAGATACGCATTTTGGAATACTTTGTGTTACAAAGGATAATTTTCAACAACCGTGGCTATTATTTGAGGCAGGCGCTCTTTCGAAAACAATAGACAAAACTTATGTGGTTCCCCTACTATTTGATCTGGAGCCATCTGACTTACAAGACAGTCCGCTACTACAATTTCAAGCGACAGTATATTCAAAAGATGAGATTAAGAAATTGATGGTTACTTTAAATACGGCTTGCGAAAACACAGCACTAGAGCCTCATGAGCTAGAGGAAACATTTGAAGTTTGGTATCCGAAGCTCGAAGAAAGTTTAGGGAAGATCGAACCTGATGAAGTCGAGGCAAAAGGAAAAGGAAAAATAAAAGATACAGAAAAAACATTGCAGATTTTAGAAGAAATACTTGAACTAACAAGAATTAACCAAAAACTTCTTAGAAATCCAGAAAATGCAACAGCGGAATCGACGGAAACTTTGCTGAAGAGAACAGAGCGCCTTATGCATCGTCTTGAAACATATGATGGAATTCGTGCGCGATCATTAAGTCCAAGGTTAATCAGCAAAATGGTACATACAGGATTAGGCGAATTGGATGATAAATTTGCTTTCTTAGTAACCCTATCCTTGTACAAGGATAGTTTTCCATGGATTTATGAAGCTGGGAAAGATATGATTGAAATATTAGAATCCAAAAGAGCGAAGGAAGAGAAACAGCGTGCAACTATTAAGTTTCAGAGCCTTATAAGATATACAATGGAAATGGCGCGATCTGAATCACAAGATATCGATTCTCGAGTATTCGAAGAACTGTATTTATATGCAGATAGACTATGTGACGGGTATATTCAGCTTTATTAAATATTACCTTTTCGCTGTGTTTAGCACTTGTATATTTCTCCAATCTTCCAACTCATTTTTGTTTCCGTGAAGTTTGCTTCCATGCGATGCAGGCGCTTCAGTTCACTGCCCCAATTCCATTCCCTTCTTTTTTCCCGCAATCCCTGTGCTATAATCAAACCGACACTTTTTTGCCGGAGGAAGCCAACTTGCTTAAAGAATTTTCACTGCGCACCTCGCGCGACGGCTGGGCCGCGATTACGCCGCAGGTGCGCGAGGCAATCGCTGAAAGCGGCGTGCAAAACGGCCTTTGCACGGTGTACTGCCCGCATACCACGGCGGGAATCACGATCAACGAAAACGCCGATCCGGACGTGGTGCGCGACCTGATTTTTGCGCTGAACAAAACCTATCCCGACCGCCCGGAATTCCGGCACGCGGAGGGCAACAGCGCCGCGCACCTCAAAGCCTCCGCAATGGGGAGTTCCGTTACGCTGATCGTCCGCGGCGGCAGGCCGCTGCTGGGGACGTGGCAGGGCGTGTATTTCTGCGAGTTCGACGGGCCGCGCACACGGCGGTTCTTCGTCGCGGTACAGGAGGCGAAAGCATGAACAGCGTACGGATTACCGTGCTGAAGCGCGAATTCTACCCCGAGCTGGCGGAAAAATATCTGACCGAAGGTGCGGCGGCGGGCGCATGCCCGCTCCAGGAGGAAGGGGACGTGTTCCTCTATACCGGCGGCGCGCAGATGCCGCAAGGACTCTGTCCCTGGGCGTGGCACGATCTTTACGGGACGATATCCACGCTGTATGCGGGCGGCGACGAGAACACTTGGTACCGCGACGGCGGCACGCGGATCGTCTGCTGCACGGATGGCGTGCGCCCGGTCGTCTACAAACTCGAACTGGTGCGGGACGCATAAAAACACAGGCCGGATTTTATCCGGCCTGCCAGTCTGCTTATCTGCGTTGTTAATAGCGTTCGTGCTCGAGCGTGTATGTGTCCGTTACGACCGGTTTGCCGTTTTGATCGACCAGCACACAGAGCCCGCCGGAGTATCCGGCTGCGTGAAAGAGATAGTTCACGCCGGTTTCCCGGTCGACCCAGATTTCGTTGACGTTTGTGATGCCTTTTCCATAGAGTTTTATGAAGCGGTCGTCCCCGCGCATTTTGCTTCCCTCCCTGCGTAGCGATTTCTTTCCAACATTATAGCATATCGTCCGCGGGCCGTTCCGCGGGCTTGACCGGGTGTGCGCGCGGGGATATGATTCTCCTATCACAGCTGGCGAAACAAAACACGCCGGGAGGGATAACGCATGATTTATGAATTCGGAGAAACGCTCAAACCGGTCGATCTGGCGCAGGTGGACGAAACGCGCCTGACCGCGGGGATGGTCGCGCTGGAAGAAATGAAACAGGGCGGCGCGGAGAAAATCGGTCTGCCGGCATTTTGGCTGGACGTGTGCGAAAAACCCGAATCGCATTTTCGTTCCGTAATTGAGACGGCGGACGGATATCTTTTCAGCCTGCTTTCCGTACGCAGCGTTTCCAGCGTATACGGCCCGCGCGACAAGATCGGTTTCTTTGTCGAGCGTAATTTTCTGCTGCTCATCACGGTGACGGACGCGGACGGGAGTACCACAAAGGCGTTTGAGGAAGCGATGCATCGCCTGAGCCTGAAAAACGTCTCGCTTGAGCGCATAATCTGCGCGTTTTTCGAACGGCTGGTGTACCGGGACACCGGCGCGCTGGAAACCTATGAAAACAGGATTGGCAAAATGGAGGAACAGATTGAAAACGGAACGACCGGCAAGGCGTTCAACGGCGAAATCCTGGCGCTGCGCAGGAAGCTGCTGGTCGTCCGTCATTATTATGAACAGCTGCTCGATTTGCTGGAGACCATGATTGAAAACGACGCGGACTTGTTCTCGGATGAAAACGCGCACTTCTTCCGTATCATGCGGGACAAAGTCGTCCGTCTTTCGAACAACACCCAGCTGCTGCGCGACAGCCTTGTGCAGGTACGCGAGGCGTATATGGCGGCGCTCGATTACAGCGCCAACAGGATTATGAAGGTATTCACGGTCGTTACGACCATCTTTCTGCCGCTGACGCTGATTGTCGGCTGGTATGGTATGAATTTCAAGTTTATGCCGGAGCTTGCCTGGCGCTATGGTTACGCCGGCGTGGCGCTGCTGAGCGTGGTCGTCGTAATCGGCGGACTGCTCTTCTTTAAAAAGAAAAAACTCCTTTAAATGCGGGAGACACTGTGGGAAAATGACGGGGAAACAGGCATTTTTGTGTCTTCCTGAAGAAAAAGAAGGCAAAACATCGGTTTTTTCGGAAACAGCTTGCATTTTTTCCTGCAAAGCTTCTATACTATTCAACGGTGTCCAGCGATGGAGCGGCGCGCCCGGGTCCGCGGAGGAACAGGGCGGCGCCGTGCAGGACATGGCGTTTTTTGATGAACGGGACGAAAGAAAGCGGGCAACCGGCGAAGATGCATATTCGCGAAGCTTGGAAAACATGGCGGTACCTGGGGTATGATCATGAAACGATCGTACGTTACCGCGCACAGACGGACCGGAGCAATCTGAAAACGCTGCAGCGGAGCAGCTTGTTTGGAATGGTGATCGCCGGTGTGCTCGCAGTGCTGTTTGGCGTGCTGACGGCGGACGGCGCGGCGATGCGCGTCTGCATCGGCATGTTCCTTTTTTTGCTCCTCGTCTTTGTGCATGCGCGGGCAATGCTTTCCGGTGCATGGCAGGATGCAATACACGGTACGAACGCGCTGATTTGTCTGTTTTCGCTCGTCGTATACGTATTCGGCATATATGCCGGCATTGTCGTCCAGGGCGGCGAACTGGCGGTCGTAATTGTCTGGCTGTTCCTGCTCGTGCAGATATCCTTTGATCTGCCGCCGCTGCAAAACGCGCTGACCGTATTGCCCTGTGCCGCATGCTTTATTGCGTTGAGCTGCGCGTACAAGCCGGCGCCGAAATGCTATTTTGACGCCGCTTACGCGGGTGTTTCCGTGCTCGTCGGCCTGGGCGTTTCCTATTATCAAACGAAGCTTGCGCTCGACAATATCATTGCAAAAAGTCACCTGACGCAGGTTAACTTTGCGTTGTATCACACCTGCACGACCGACGAACTCACGGGCCTGAGCAACCGGCGCATGGTTTTTGAACGTTACGACGAACTGCTTTCGGCGTGCACCGAGACAGGCAGCAACCTTGCATGCATCGTGCTGGACATAGACGATTACAAACAGTTCAACGATACCTATGGGCACCCCGAGGGCGACGAACTGCTCCGGCGCATCGGAGAAACGCTCGGCGAGTATGGCCACGAAAACAACGTCGACATCGGCCGCATCGGCGGCGAGGAGTTTCTGGCGGTTTGGCCGGAATCCTCTGAAGAACACTGCCAGCGTGTTGCCGAAGAGCTCCGCGCGGCGATCGAACGAATGAAGGTCCCGCTTGCGGGGGCGGCCGAACACCTGACCGTTACCATGAGCGTAGGCTTCTGCGTGCTGCCGCCGAATCTGGCGGAAAGGGCATATTTCTTTGCGGACAAGGCGCTTTACCGGGCCAAGGATGCGGGCAAAAACTGCTCGTGCCGCTACGATGCACAGACCGGGATGTTCCGCATGGTGCACTGTTCGGATTAGGCGCCGGAGGCGAAGCGCTGCGGCGAGCGGGCAGCGCGCATGAAAACGCAACAGACATTCTGCTGTGTGTCGGAAAAAACACAAATCAGGCAATTCGATTGAATATTATTTTCTGAAGCAAAACTCCAAAATAGTCCGGAATCATGGCTGTTTTTGTCTGCATGACAGGAGAGAGGGCATGGCGGCGCCGAATTTTTTATTGACTTTGCATTCCGGGGTGTGGTTATATATAATATAATTGCTTAATCGTAGATTGGGTGAATATATGTTTTTTTCCGAACGTATTAAGCGTTCGGAACGTTGTTCCTTAGGCCGGTGTGCCGCGACGGCGGCAAGCGGCCTCGGCAGTGAGCCATGGCGGGACAATGGTGAGGAGTGGGGAAATGGCATCTTATGTACTCAAGCGGATTGGTTCGGCTATCCTGACCCTTTTTGTGGTTGCCGCCGCTACCTTTTTCTTGATGAATGCAATACCGGGCAGCCCGTTTATTACCGAGAAATCGACCCCCGAACAAATCGCGAGGGCGGAAGCAAAATACGGTCTGGACAAGCCGCTGGTGGTGCAGTTCGCAAAATACCTGAAAGGATACCTGACCGGTGACATGGGCGTGTCCCTGAAGATGCAGGAAGGCACGTCGGTCGCCGATATTATTTTTCATCAAAGCAAGTTTACGCTCTCTATAAAGGTCGGCTTGCTTGCGCTTGGTCTGGCGGTGATTCTCGGCATACCGTCCGGGTGCATCGCCGCGTATAACCGCGGCAACTGGCTGGACGCGATACTGCGCGTAATAACGACCGTCGGCGTCGCAATCCCCGGCTTTGTTGTGGCGACGACACTTCTTGTTTTATTCGGGGTGCAGCTCAAGTGGCTTCCCGTTCTGTCCGGCAGTTTGGAAACGACTGCCGCATACATCCTGCCGGTGTTTGCGCTGGCGTTTTATCCGTCCTGCTATATCGCAAAGCTGACGCGTGCGAGCATGCTCGACGCAATCAATCAGGACTATATCCGCACCGCGCGTGCAAAGGGACTCAAGACCGGCAAGGTCGTTTTCAAGCATGCCCTGCGCAATTCCCTGATTCCCGTTGTTACCTACCTCGGGCCGCTGACGGCGTATATCATTACCGGCGGGTTTGTTGTTGAAACGACATACAGCATCCCCGGTCTCGGCAAATATTTTATTTCCAGCATATTGAACCGCGATTACCCGATCATCATGGGGACCACGGTCGTGCTGGCTTCTTTGATTATTGTGATGAATCTGGTGGTCGATATCGTTTACAAGCTTGTGGATCCCCGGATCAGCCTTTCGAAGGGGGATGAGTGAGCGATGGAGAAAAAGATGCCCCGGTTCAACATTTTCCATACGAAAGTCGACGATATCCTGGCCGAAAACGAATTCTGCGAAGCGGATTTCGCCAGCGCGACCGCGGACGAAAAAGAGTCCATGATCGAAAAGCACAAGAGTATTTCCTATTGGAAAGACGCGGCGCGCAGGTTCCGCAAGAACCATGTTTCGATGGTTGCGCTCGGCGTCGTAGTGCTGATTACGCTGTTTGCGTTCCTCGGGCCGTATCTGATCCCGTATTCCTACGAGGAGCAGTACCGCGGCTCGATGAAACTCGGACCGTTTGAATATTCCGAAAGCGAACAGCTCGCCAGCGACGTTTTGGAGGATGTTGACGTTGTGTTTTCAACGTCCATGATGTCCGGCTCGCTGACGTCGCTGAAAAAAGGTGAGTACACATTTCGGTATCAGGGCGAATGGTACACGTTCACGCTGAAAAAAACGCTCCGCTCCGGCTTGCTGATTTACGATGCCGATGCGGCGGAGCCGCTGTATACCGTTAAGGAAGACGATCTGCTCGAAGGCGGCGACTATGAAACGACGGCCGTTGCCTACACGGTGAGCGATACGCAGCCGGCGGTGGAAGAAGACCACGTAATCAAGATGATTTCGAGCGTGTTCCCGCATGTGTTCGGGACGGATTCCGCCGGACGCGACATCATGTCCCGCTGCATGTACGGCGCGCGGGTTTCGCTGCTCATCGGCGTGATCGCTTCGCTGATCGTGCTGGTGATCGGTTCGATTTACGGCGCGGTCTCCGGCCTGATCGGCGGCAAGGTCGATTTCATTATGCAGCGCATCGTGGAATTGATTTATTCGGTGCCGGATGTGCTGATTGTGCTGCTGCTGCAGGTGGTGCTCCAGCAGCCGCTGCAGAACTGGTTCGATTCTTCCACGCTGCCGCTGGTCAAGGCGCTGAGCACGCTGGGCGTCGGCATCGTGAGTATATTCATCACGTTTGCCCTGCTCTATTGGGTCGGCATGGCGCGTATCATCCGCGGCCAGGTGCTGATGCTCAAAAAGCAGGAATACGTGACCGCGGCGGTCGTGCTGGGCGCGTCCAACAGGCGCATCATTAAAAGGCATCTGCTGCCGAACAGCATCGGCCAGCTCGTGGTCACCACGTGCCTGCAGATTCCCTCGGCAATCTTCCTGGAGTCGTTCCTCTCCTTCCTCGGCCTGGGCATTTCCGCGCCGATGTCGAGCCTCGGCTCCATGTGCTCGGATGCGATCGACACCATAACGGTGTATCCGTACAGACTGCTGTTCCCCGCGATTATCCTCAGTCTCCTCGTACTTTCGCTGAATCTGGTCGGCGACGGTCTGCGGGACGCACTGGATCCGCGGCTGAAGAAATAGGGGGTGAACGGTATGAACGGAAAATTGCTGGAAATTAAAGATTTGAAGGTTTCGTTCTTCACCCCGGTCGGCGAGGTGAAGGCGGTCAACGGCATCAGCTATTCGCTGGGCTATAACGAAGTGATGGGCATCGTGGGCGAGTCCGGCTCCGGCAAGAGCGTGGAAGCGTATGCCATCATGGGGCTGCTGCAAAGCCCCGGGCGCGTCGTGGGCGGCAGCGTGACGTTTGAAGGAGAGGACGTCCTTTCCTACGACTCCAGGCAAATGACCGACCTGCGCGGCAACAAGATCAGCATGATCTTTCAAAACCCGATGACCTGCCTCAACCCGGTGTATTCGGTGGGAAATCAGCTGGTTGAAGCGCTGACCTGCCACAACAAGGATATTTCCAAGGCGGAGGCGAAAAAGCGCGCGATTGAGATGCTCGATCTGGTCGGCATCAACAACGCCGACAAGCGGTTTACCCAGTATCCGCACGAGTTTTCCGGCGGCATGCGCCAGCGCGCGATGATCGCCATGGCGCTGATCTGCAATCCCAAACTGCTGATTGCGGACGAGCCGACCACTGCGCTGGACGTGACGATTCAGGCGCAGATCATCGAATTGATGAAGGAACTGCAGAAGAAGACCGACATGTCCATCATTTTTATTACGCATAACCTCGGCGTCGTCGCCGAGATTTGCGACAAGGTGACGGTCATGTATGCCGGCCACGTAATGGAGCAGGGCGCGGTGGACGATATTTTCTATCATCCGCAGCATCCTTACACGAAAGGGCTGCTGCGCTCCATGCCGCGGCTGGACGAAGAGGGGCACGAGCGAATGGTCCCCATCGAAGGGACGCCGGTCGACCTGCTCGACCCGCCGAAAGGATGCAGCTTTGGCCCGCGCTGCGAGCATTGCATGAAGATTTGCCTGAACAATCAGCCTCCGCTTGTCGAGGTTGGCGAGGACGGGCATGTTTCCGCCTGCTGGCTGCATGTTATGCAGGCCCGCAAGAATAAGGAGGCGGGAAAATGACGCAGCAAAGCAAGAAACTTTTAGAAATCGAAAACCTGCGCAAGTATTTCCCCGTGAAGTCCGGTCTGTTCCGCAAGGACTATGTCCAGGCGGTACAGGATGTTTCGCTCCATATTTTCGAGGGCGAAACGCTCGGCATCGTCGGCGAATCCGGCTGCGGGAAAACCACGCTGGGACGGACGATCCTGCGGCTCTACGAACCCACGTCGGGCAAAATTGTTTACGACGGGGAGACCATCTTTGACAGCGAGCAGAAAATTGCCGTCAAGATGCTTCCGTACTGCCGGAAAATCCAGCTGATCTTTCAGGATCCATCGGCTTCGCTCGACCCGCGCATGACGGTCGGCGAAATCGTCGGTGAAGCGCTGGACATCCATAAGCTTACACACGGCAAGGCGGAGCGTGCCGAACGGATCAGCAAACTCCTTGAGGACGTCGGGCTGAACTCCGAGCACGCCAACCGTTTCCCGCACGAGTTTTCCGGCGGGCAGCAGCAGCGCATCGGCATTGCGCGTGCGCTTGCCGTCGAGCCGGAGTTCATCGTCTGCGACGAGCCGATCAGCGCGCTGGACGTTTCCATCCAGTCGCAGGTGATCAACATGCTCGAAGACCTGCAGAACGAGCGCGGGCTGACGTATATGTTCATTGCGCATGATATTTCGGTCGTGCGGCATATTTCCAACCGCATCGGCGTGATGTATCTCGGCTGCCTGGTCGAACTTGCGGAGAGCTATGAGCTTTGCAACAAGCCGATTCATCCTTACACGCAGACGCTGCTTTCGGCCGTGCCGCTGCCGGACCCCAAAAAGAACAGGTCGCGCAAGCGCATCCTGCTCGAAGGGGATATCCCGAGTCCGCTGAATCCGCCTTCGGGCTGCCGGTTCCATACCAGGTGCCCGTACGCGATGCCCAAATGCAGCGAGGCAGCGCCGGAATTCAAAGAGTATTCGCCGGGACATTTTGCCGCCTGCCATCTTCTGGAGGAAAAATAGCGTGCGGCGTACGCGGCCGTCCCATAAAGATATACTTTTAGCTTGCTTTTACCAAACTGTGATATGATATAATATATTGCATCGGCGGCCCCGGGTTCCCGATTATGACCGCGCCGGGGTGCAGGCTCCCCGTAAAAACGTGTCCGGCCCGTTTTTACCCCGATTCGTTACAATACCGTATCGCTGCTATGTTCATCAGGGCAGGCCGCGGCGGTTTGTAAATACAATACATTGAGGAGGAAACAAATGAAAAAGACCATTGCGATTCTGCTCAGCCTTTTGATGGTTCTTTCGGTTCTCTCGGCATGCGCCACGACGACCGAAGAAGCCACGGCTGAAGTGACGCCGACGGAAGCTCCCGCAGCGGAAGTCACCGAAGCGGCAGAAGAAGTTGCTGTCCCGGCGACGAGCGGAGAAGGCGGCGGCTTTACCGTCAGCCCGATTTACTTCTATACCAACATGTACTGCCTGCAAGACGGTATTGAAAATGTTTGGTATACGCCGTTCGGCTACTACTTCTTCACCGGAACGACCGGCAAGACGGACATCACCGCCTGCATCGCGTCCGAACCGGAAACCATCGACCCCGGCCTGATCAGCTCGGTCGACGGCTCCACCTACACGCAGCATCAGTTTGAAAACCTGATGAAGTACACGACCACCGGCGAACAGTATCAGGACGACCCGTCCATGCTGAACACCGAGATCACCTACGGCATGGCGGAGTCTTACAGCAGCACGACCAACGATGACGGCACCGTCACCTACACGTTCGTACTGCGCGACGCCAACTGGAGCGACGGCCAGCCTGTGACGGCGAATGATTTCGTCTATTCCTGGAAGCGCCTGGTTGATCCGGCCACCGCGAGCGATTATGGCTACATTCTCGACGGTATCGTCGTGAACGCGACCGAAATCCAGAGCGGCGATGTCGACCCGAGCGAACTCGGAATCGTTGCCGTTGACGACAAGACCCTGCAGGTCAACCTCGTTGCGGAATGCCCGTACTTCATCGAGCTCTGCGCGTTTGCGAGCCTCATGCCGCTGCGTCAGGACATCGTGGAAGGCAACGACACCTGGACGGATCCCGCCAACATCGTTGTGAACGGCCCGTACAAAATCACCGAATGGGTGCACGACAGCTACATCAAGCTCGCCAAGAACGCGGACTACTATGATGCGGCCAACGTGACCGGCCCCGACACCATCACCTATTACCTCAGCGACAGCGAAACCGCGATTCTCTCCGCCTACCAGGCCGGTGAATATGACTTCATCGAGAACTTCCCGGCGGACATGATCGCTTCCCTGCAGGAGAGCGGAGACTGCTACATCAACGACTATGTCGGCACGTACTTCCTCTATCTGAGCTGCAAGAACATTCCGGATTGGCGTGTCCGCGCTGCAATCGCGCTCTCGATCGACCGCGAGAACATCGTTGAAAACGTCACCCAGGGGGGCCAGGTGCCCGCCACCGGTCTGACTGCCGCCGGTATCACCGACAGCGACGGCAACAACTTCGCGGCGACCGTTTCCGCAGACATGCCGGTTATGTGGCAGTGGCTGCAGGCTAACCTCGGCGACGCGATGGGCCTCGACCTGAACGAGTATGAAGATCGCTGCGAACTGGCCGAATACCTGGTCGAGCAGGCAGCTGCCGACGGGTATGACACCGACGCGACCATCTACTACTACTTCAACACCTCCGCGACGCATCAGGCGATCGCAGAGGCCGTTCAGAGCGACGTCAACGGCGTTCTGGGCCTGAACATGGAACTGGCCAACCAGGATTGGAACGTCTACACCAGCGGTCTTGCTGAAGACACGTTCGGTCTGGCGCGCCTTGGCTGGATTGCCGACTACAACGACGCCGTTACCTACCTCGAGATGTTCGTCAACGGCAATTCCTACAACTATGGCGAATGGGTCAACGACGAGTACACCGATCTGATCGCGCAGGCCAAGTCCCTGCCGGCAGGTGCGGAGCGCGACGCGCTGCTGTATGAAGCCGAGCCCATCCTCTTCAGCGGCGCTCTGGCCGACTAAAGAACCATAAAATGTGCCGCCGTTTGCAGCAGCGAACGGAGTGCATCAGGACAACGACAGGCGCTCCCGCCGTTTTACGCGGGAGCGCCTGCTTTTTGTCCCTAAACAAGAGGGGAGGGGACCGCCTCTGCACAGGATTGTTTACGAAAGGGACATGCGTGCTATGATACAATGGCTTCAGGACAACCGGGCGCCCAGCACAAAAAAAGGGAGGCGGAAAAAATGGAATACATCTGCAATTTGATTGTTGTGACGGACATGGAGCGCTCCAAACGGTTCTACCGCGAACTGCTTGGACAGAATGTTGTTGCCGACCTCGGCGCGAACGTTACGCTTTCCGGTGGGTTTGCTCTGCAGACGCAGCGGAGCTGGGCCGGTTTTCTCGAAAAGGACGAAACGGAAGTGAAACTCGGCGGAAACGATGCGGAGCTGTACTTTGAAGAAAAAGATTTTGATGCGTTTATCGAAAAGGTAAAGACTTACGGGGCAGTGCTTGTGCATCCGCCGAAAGAGCACCCCTGGGGTCAGCGGGTCGTGCGGTTTTACGATCCCGATTTGCACATCGTCGAGGTTGGGGAGAGCATGGCGCGCGTTGTCGGGCGTTTCCTGCAGGATGGGCTCACGATGGAGGAGACGGCGGCGCGAATGAACGTGCCGATTGGATTTGTGCAGGCGTACGCGCCGAAAGACGCCTGATTGAAGCACCGGCCGCCGATTCAACGGCGGTAAAAAACAGAGCGCCTTTTCAGGCGCTCTCAGTCTGTCAAAAAGTCCTTGGGATTGTTAAGGGCCGCTGCCCTTAACCCGTTTTTCCGGCTGCGCCGGTTCATCCGGCGCAGTACGATCGCCCTTTAGGGCGGTTTCCCTGTGCGTTTTGCCGCCCGGGAGCCCGAAGGCGAGAGGCAAAACGTGGTTACTCCGTCAAAAAACTGGTTTTTTGACGGCCAGAGAGCGCCTTTTCAGGCGCTCTGTTCTGTACGTTGTTTCGCTATTACGGATTCGGCGTCGTTGTGGTCGTGTCGGGGGAGGACGACGTGCCTGTCGAGGGAGTCGGGGTGATTGGATTTGCCGCACCGGTGACGGCATCCATCGCACTGTCGCTGTAGATCAGAGCAAGCGTATCCTGCCCGGCGATGCCGTCGTCGTCCAGCCCATGGTATTCCTGGAACTTCTGCACCGCGAGCACGGTGGAATTGCCGTACAGGCCGGTGTCGCTGCCGGAAGCGAGATAGCCCAGTTCGATCAGGCGTTTCTGCAGCGCCGTTACGTCGTCCACGAGCTTCGTGATAACTTTCGTGCGGTCATCGCCGTCGCCGCGCTGGAGATAATAGGTCTTCGCGTCGTCGCTCATGAGGAGCTGGTACGTGTCGTTGCCGATGATGCCGTCCCAGTCGTGATAGTCCGAGAAATTTTTCATCTGGAAGAGGCGGATAGCCGTTTTCGTGAGCGGGCCGTATTTATTCGTATAGCCGTCTTCCGGTTCGTCCATATAGCCGAGCTCGACGAGGCGCTTCTGAATGTCCGGGATCAGATCGCTGGTCGTGCCGGCCTTGGATATCGAATCTTCAAGCACGGCGATTGTCGTCTCGGGCGTCGATTCCGCAGTCGGCGCAGGCGTGTCGGTCGGCGCGAGCGAAGGCGTTATGGTAACGTCCGAGATGGCGAGCTGCCCGTCGTCGGTGGATTCGGTGCGCGAACGGTTCGGCAGAAGCACCGCAAGGAGAATGATGGCGACAAGGATCATTGCGAACGTGCCGCCGAAGATCACCAGCGTTTTGCTGGGCAGCTGCGCAAGGTAAAGCCCAAGCGCATGCATGAATTTGGAAAATTTGCTGCGTTTCTTTCTGTTCCGGGGAGAACGCGGACGCTCGTATCCGTCCTGTTCGCCGAAGCCGAGGTCGTCCTCGGGCCCGGTATAGCGCCCGGTGTCGCCGCGGTTTGCGTAATCGGCGTCGTCGCGGGGAATCCGTGTTCTGCCGGATGCGTATGGATCGCCGCGTCCCTGATAGGGGTCCGGCTGCCCATAGGAATCGCCCTGGTCGCCGTATCCGGACGGACCGGATCCGGTTTCATCACCGACCGCATATGGATCGGATGACTGCGGGGCGTAACCCGTGCCCTGCTCGCCGTAAGAAGTTCGGGGGTAGCGCGAAGTATAATCGCGTCCTCCGCTATAATCCGCGCCGCCGGAAGAATAACCGCTGTCCTGCCCGTAGGGGGAAGGCTCCTGCCCATACGAGGGATCCTGCCCATAAGGAGAAGGCTCCTGCCCATACGCGGGGTCCTGTCCGTAAGAATTGGAAGGATCGCCGCCCTGTCCGGAGGAATCATCGCGGTAAGAACGCGGCGCATACGGATCCGAACCGGTCGTATTCTGGTCTTCGTCGTAAGGGGGATACCCGTACGAGTCACCTTTGTAATCCATATTCTTCACGCTCCTTGCTAAGAAATCGGTGGAAATATTCGAGCGGCAACCGATTTGCCGCACACAAAAACGGCAGGATAGCCATTCGAATGCAACTATAGTGTACCATAGTCGCGGGGGGTGAATGATTCGGATTATTGTGAAGAATCTATGGATAAATTGTTAAGCCTGCAAGAACAAAAAGCTCCGGGTGGGGGAAAACGACAAAAAAACAGGCGAAACGCTTAAAGAAACCAGCGTTACGCCTGCAAATGGTTCAGATTTTGCATCCCTGCGAAAACGGAACTAAATCCGGCGAACCGCAGGCCAAGGGTCGTCAGCCCATGATTTTTTGAGTTGAACTGCACCCGATGCGCGTGGCGCCGGCGGCGATCATTGCCTCCGCCTGCTCGCGCGAGCGTACGCCGCCGCTGGCTTTAACACCCATGTCGGGGCCGACAGTCCTGCGCATGAGCGCAACATCTTCAGGCGTTGCGCCGCCGGTGGAAAACCCGGTCGAGGTTTTTACGAACGCCGCGCCGGCGGATTTCGCCGCGAGGCAGGCTTTGATCTTTTCGTCGTCGCTGAGCAGGCACGTTTCCAGGATCACCTTGACGATTGCAGGCCGCGCCGCAGTCACGACGGCGGAAATGTCCGCCTGCACGGCGTCCCATTCGCCGGCTTTGGCCAGCCCGACGTTCATGACCATGTCGATTTCCTCCGCACCGTCGCGCACGGCGAGCGCCGCTTCAAGCGCTTTTGCGGCGGTGGACATAGCGCCCAGCGGGAAACCGACGACGCAGCAGGTTTTTACGCCGCTGCCATTTAGCTTCTCGGCGACAAGCGACGCATAGCAGGAATTCACGCAGACGCTCGCAGTATGATAGTGTTTGGCTTCTTCGGTTACGCGGACGATGTCCGCCGGGGTTGCGTCCGCTTTAAGAAGTGTGTGGTCCAAATATGTGTTTAATGCGTTCATAAGGTTCCCTCCCTGTTTCATACAAGTGGATTTAGGATGCGAAATAGCGTTTCAGCAGGCCCTCGAAGCCCTTGCCGTGGCGGGCTTCGTCCCGCGCCATCTCGTGCACGGTATCGTGTATCGCGTCCAGGTTCAGCTCCTTGGCGCGTTTGGCGAGCGCGGTTTTCCCCTCGCAGGCACCGTATTCCGCCTCCGCGCGCAGTTCCAGATTGCGCTTGGTGGAAGTGGTGACCACGTCGCCGAGCAGCTCGGCAAAACGGGAGGCGTGGTCCGCTTCCTCATAGGCATAGCGGCGGAACGCTTCGGATATTTCCGGATATCCTTCCCGGTCGGCCACGCGCGCCATCGCAAGATACATGCCGACTTCCGTGCACTCGCCGGTGAAGTTCTGCCGCAGCCCGTCGAGTACGGCGGGGTCGATCCCGGCCGCGGCGCCGACGACGTGTTCCGCAGGGTAAGGCTTGCGCTCGGGTGCGACTTCAACAAAAGAACTGCCGGGTGCGCCGCACACGGGACAGACGTCGGGAGGCGTCTCGCCGGTATGGATATATCCGCAGACTGGGCATCGGAATTGTTTCATTAGAACCTATACTCCTTTCGGTCCTGACAGGCGGCGTCCGCCGGCGGACCGGACGAACGATTGCCGGGCGAAACACCATGCGCTCCGCCTGTTGTCAGTATATCCCGCCGAATGTTAACAATCAATCACAAAAGGCAAAAACCCCTACCAAAACGACGGTTCATTATGCTATACTGCAAACCGATGATCATTTTAATTGGGGGACAGGAATGAAAAAATTCCTTAGCGTTCTGCTGGTTCTGGCGTTGCTGCCCGTGCTGTTTGCGCCCGCAACGGCGCTGGCGGACTATGACTACGATTCAATTCCAACGCCGCACATGATCGTGGTGGACGGGGACAACCCGAGCGTTGTGTTTTACGAGCGCGCCGCGGACGAAAAAGTGTATCCCGCCAGCACGACCAAGATTATGACCTGTCTGATCGCACTGGAGTACGGCAATCTGGACGATGAATTCATGGTCGGTGAAGAAGTCCTCGGCACAACCGTCAAGTTCACGAGTTATTCCTCGCTGATGGGGCTTGAGCCCGGGGAAACGGTCACTTTGCGCGACCTTGTATACGGGCTGATGCTCGTTTCCGGCAACGACGCGGGCGAAGCGATTGCAAAGCATGTGGCCGGGTCGATCGACGCGTTCGTCACGCTGATGAACAACAAGGCCGCCGATCTGGGCATGAGCGGCACGCACTATACCAATCCGCATGGCGTGCATAACGACGACCATTATACGACCGCGCGGGACATGGCCAAGCTGGCGTCCTATGCGCTTCAGAATCAGGATTTCTGCGATATCGTAGAAACAAAGGAATATACCGTTCCGGCGAACAACGTTCGCACCACGCCGCTTGAACTGAAAAACACCGACCGGCTGCTTGTCGCGGTGGAAGGCGATTCGCTCAATACCGTCTACCAGTACGCCATCGGCATTAAGACGGGCGACACGGACAAGGCCGGCAAATGCCTGGTCGCGGCTGCGGAAAAGGACGGCGCGCGCGTCATCGTGGCGATGTTCGGGGACACGGCCGATCTTTACAACAACGATAAGGAAACGACAAATCTTGCACGTTTCGTCAACGCGGCGAGCATTTTTGAATATGTATTCGACAATGATTATCAAACGGTGACGGGGACGGAGCTCGGGCTGCAGAAATCTTTCTCCTCCGGCGTTGTAAACGGGGACGAGGCCGACCTTTCGGACGGCCAGCTGACCATGAGCGCCGATCTGGACAGCGTCGTTATCCGTGCGCTGGCCGACAGGATTGAATTTTACAAGACAAACGCATCCTCCATTACGGCCAACGTGCTGCTTACCACGGAGGTAAAGGCGCCGATCATCGCCGGGCAGAGCATGGGGAGCGTTGAATACAGCATCGGCAACGAGGTCATCTGCACCGCGCCGCTGACTGCGGACTTTGCGGTCGACGAGATGCTGGAGATGGAGTCAATCCAGCCGCAGGAGACGGCCGCCGTCACGGAGTCGCCGGACGCGACGCCGCTGATTACGAAAGGACACAAGGAATGGGGCACGGCGGATGTGCTGACGCTGGTGTTCGTCCTGCTGATCGTCCTGCTGGCCGCGCTGATTATCGTGTTCGTCATTTCGGAACGCAAGCGCCGCTATGAGCGCAAGCGCCGCAGTGCGCGCGCGCGCCAGCGGAAATACCGCAAATAACATCCGCTAATAACAAAACCGCCGCAATCGCGGCGGTTTTGTTTTGTAACGATTTTTATTGAAAGAAAGATTAAAGCGCGGCTTCGAGAAAGCGTGCGACCGCGCCGTGATTGTTGTCCGCGGGGACGACGACGTTTGCCGCGGCTTTCACGGAGGCGATAGCGTTCGCCGGCGCGCCGCCGACGTCCGCCTGTTCGATCATCTCAAGGTCGTTTTCAAAGTCCCCGATGGCGAGGATCTTTTTAACGTTTTTGCAGCGGGCCCGCACATCTGCAAGCGCCGCGCCTTTGTTGATGCCTTCCGAGACGAATTCATAGTAGATGTCCGAAGAGCGGAAGAGCGAAAGACCGCCGCCGATACGCGACAGATCGAGCTGTTGCATCAGCCGGTTCATCCGCTCCGGCGACTGGGACAGCACGAACTTCAAAAAGATGTCCGGCACTTCGTTCAGCGTTGATTTGACGGTGGCAATCCGTTCGAACACCGTGCAGGGGTCGTCGCGCTGGTCCGGGTTGGTCTCGTAGATGGCGGAGTCGGTGAAGATCTGGATGCAGACGTTGCGCTCCAGACGGATCGCTTCCTGCGTTACGCGTTCGCAGGCCTTGCGGCCGACCGGATGCATCGCAAGGAAGCGCCGTTCGCCGAGATGATAGAGCCCCGCACCGTTATACAGGATACAGGGCGCGTTGACCGGCAGCGCTTTTGCAACATTGCCGATAATGCCGGGCACACGCCCGGTCGCAACGCCGAACCGCCCGCCCTCGCGCACGAACTCGCAGATTGCGGCGGCATCCTCCTCCGAAATGCGTTTGTCGTCCGTAAGGAGCGTGCCGTCCAGATCCGTGTAGAGATAGATGCCGTCACAGGCGCCCATGCAAAACCTCCCGAAAACCCAATTGCGTACCATTGTATACCAAGGTGCGGCAAAAGGCAACGCGCGGGACACGCTGTGATCGCATCGTGCAAAAACACGGCGGATTTCTTGCAGTGCGCGCGTTATGCGGCGCGAAACGACCGCGTTCCGTCGGGCCGCACTTGCAAAACGGGCGAATAAACGAGTATACTACTACCGCGGCGTTACGACGGAACGGGCCGCGTTTCAATTTCCAATCATCAGGGAGAAACGGCACAATGGGGCAGCAGAAGAAACGCGCCGTCGTTGGAATCGGTGCGGCGAACGTGGACGTCCACGGACGCAGTCAAAAACCGATCGTCATGCGGGACTCCAATCCGGGGTTCCTCTGCACGTCTGTCGGCGGCGTAACGCGCAACATCCTTGAAAATCTTTCCCGCCAGGGCGTTCCGGCAACGCTGCTTTCGGCCGTCGGCGACGACGTGTACGGCGAAAAAATCCTGCGCGAGAGCGCGGCGGCCGGGATCGACGTTTCACATGTGCTTCTGAAGAAAGGCGCAGCGTCGTCCTGCTATATCGCCGTGCTGGATGAAACGGGCGATATGCTCCTCGGCATGTCCGACATGCGCATCATTCAGCAACTGGGAAGCGCGTATCCGGAGGAGAACCGCGCGCTGTTTCAGAGCGCGGACGCGGTCGTATGCGACGCGTGCCTGCCCGCGGAATTTTTGGACGAACTGACCTCCGGCGCGGCGCGCGGCGCGCGCGTGCTCATCGACCCGGTATCGACGGCGTATGCGCGGCAGATGGAGCCGGTCGCGGGGCAGTTTTACGGAATTAAACCCAACGAAATGGAGCTTGCCGTGCTCTCCGGCAAACCGACCGGCACGGAAGCGGAAATCGAGCGTGCCTGCGAAGCGCTGCTCGATCGCGGCGTGTTCTGCGTGGCCGTCAGCCGGGGGAAACGCGGCTGTTACTATGCGGACGCGGACGGTGTGCGGATGTTTCGCGCGCTGCGGCCCGCGGAGACGATGGCGAACGCAACGGGCGCAGGGGACGCGTTTATGGCGGGCTTCGTGCACGGGCTGGTCGACGGCCTGCCGCCCGAAGAGCGCCTCGATTATGCGCTGGCCAGCGGCGTTACCGCGATTCAGAGCATGAGTACCATCAATCCCGACATGAGCGACGCGCTTGTGAAAAAGAACATAGAGCGGTATCGGTTGAGCTGAAACGAAACTGCGAAAAAGGAGAAAAACAATGCGGAATAAAGAGTATATGGACGTTTTGCCGGAGATTGCGGAAGCGATTGCCTCGAACAAACCGGTAGTCACGCTGGAAAGCACGATTCTCAGCCACGGCATGCCGTACCCGGAGAATGTGGACTTTGCCGCCGAGGTTGAAAAAGTCGTGCGCGCGGAGGGTGCGATTCCCGCGACCACGGCGCTCATCGGCGGGCGCATCAAAGTCGGCCTGAGCCCTGCGGAACTGCAGGTCATGTGCAAGGCCGAGGACGTCGGCAAGGTCAGCCGCCGCGACATGGCGACGTATCTTGCAATGAAGAAGGACGGCGCAACGACCGTTGCAACGACGATGATCTGCGCCGCGATGGCGGGCGTAAAAGTGTTTGCAACCGGCGGCATCGGCGGCGTGCACCGCCACGGCGAAGTGACGATGGATGTTTCCGCCGACCTGCAGGAACTCAAGCAAACGCCCGTTGCGGTGGTTTGCGCGGGTGCAAAGCAAATCCTCGATATCGGCCGCACGCTGGAATATCTCGAGACGATGGGTGTTCCGGTCATCGGCAACGGCACGGCGGATTTCCCGGCGTTCTATTGCAGAAAGAGCGGTTACGGCGTGGACTACGCGGCGAAGGACGAAGCGGAGATCGCGGGCATCATCAAAACGAAATGGGACCTCGGCCTTGAGGGCGGCGTTTTAATCGGCAACCCGATCCCTGAAGAATACGCGCTGGATTTCGACTATATGGAAAGCGTAATCAACGAAGCGCTGGCCGAGGCCGACGCGGCGGGCGTGCACGGCAAGAACATCACGCCGTTCCTGCTGGCCAAGATCAAGGAACTCACCAAGGGCGTTTCGTTTGCATCCAACGTGCAGCTGGCCTATAACAACGCGCGCGTGGCGGCGCGGATCGCCAAAGCGCTTTGCGAGCTGTCGGCGTAAGAAACGTTAAAAAAACGGGACGGCATCCGCCGTCCCGTTGAGACCGTCAAAAAACCTGTTTTTTGACGGGGGTTAACTGTTCTTTGCCTCTCGTCCTTCGGACTTACGGGCGGCAAAGAACACAAGGAAACCGCCCATTCTGGGCGATCCGTTGTGCCGGATGAACCGGCGCAGCCGGAAAAAACGGGTTAAGGGCTGTGGCCCTTAACAATCCCGGAGTCTTTTTTAACAAGCTGAACGGGAAGGCAGGAGCCTTCCCGTTTTTGTCTGGAAAGATTATCCCAGCGCAACGTCCAGGATCATCATAATCAGAAACCCGCCCATCACGCCGAGCGTGCCGACGTTGGAATGCTCGCCGAGATGCGCTTCCGGAATGAGTTCCTCGACCACGACGTACATCATGGCGCCCGCGGCGAACGCGAGCATCCAGGGCATAAACGGCTCGATAAAGCCGGAAATCAGCACGACCAGGATGCCGAAGATGGGCTCCACAATGCCGGAGAGCATGCCGTATGTAAACGACTTGCCGACGCTGAAACCTTCCTGCCGCAGCGGCAGGGAAATGGCCGCGCCTTCGGGGAAATTCTGAATGCCGATGCCGAGCGCCAGCGCAAACGCCGCGGCGTAATACGCGGGTTCGCCGCCGTGCTGCGCGGCGAGCGCGAACGAGAGGCCGACCGCCATGCCTTCCGGTATGTTATGCAGCGTGACCGCCATAACGAGCAGCGTCGTGCGCTTCATGGAAGAATTGAGGCCTTCCATCTGCTTTGCGCCGGGATGCAGATGCGGAATGAGCTGATCGAGTCCGAGCAGGAAGCCGATGCCGATCAGAAAACCGCCTGCGGCCGGGATCCAGCCAATCTGCCCGTTGGCGGTGGCTTCGTCGATTGCCGGAATCAGCAGGCTCCAGA
>DAOTGE010000024.1:0-6607 GCA_035446965.1 Eubacteriales bacterium | reverse complement strand
GCCGAGCGTCGTCATCAGAAACGTAAAGCCCGTGCCGCCCGCGGCCATTAGTAAAGCGTGTCCCATAGTCGTCACCATCCTATATCAAATTTGCGAAAATAACGGTTTGCTCCGGCGGGTGTGCGCCCTTGCCGGTTAGATATATCTTACTTGCTCCCCGCCGGTTCGTCAAGATTCGCAGACGCACTTTTGCGGGTCTAGGCGGCGGCGCTTTGGCCGGAAAAAAGACCGCTTTTGCTTTCGCCGGATTTATGGTATTCTTCAAAAAAGAAACATCGGGAGAAATAGACATGCGCAAAGCAAAACGGGAAATCGCAGAGCCGGAACAAATCGCCGCCGTGCTGGGTCGCTGCGACACGATGCGCATCGGCGTTTTAGACGGAGCGGAGCCGTATATCGTGCCGGTTTCGTTCGGGTACGAGGTGACCGGCGGGAAGATTTCGGTCTATTTTCACGGCGCGCTGGAAGGCAGAAAATATGATCTCCTTAAAAAGGGTCCGCGCGTCTGCGTGGAAGCCGACCGCTGTCTTGGTTTTGTGGAAAACGGACACGGGGGGCTGACCTGCGATTATGAAAGCGTGATCGGCTGGGGAAACGCCGAGCTGCTGCAAGGCGGCGAGGCGGAGAAAGGAATCCGGCTGCTGCTTGCGCACTGCGGGTTTCCCGAATTCTGCTGTTCGCCGGAGGTGACGGCGATTACAGCGGTGTTTCGCATTACGCTGGACACGGTGTGCGGCAAACACAGAAACCTGCGCGGCTGAAACGCCGGGATTTCCATTGTTTTAAAAGCGAACGAACAGAAAGGCGGTACCGCACGTGTTTTTCATCCTTCCTTCACTTGCCATAATATTGATCTATATCCTCGCGGCGATTCTCCCGGCGCTGTTTTTAATGCGCTACATCTATCGCAAGGACACCGTCGAGAAGGAGCCGCCCGGCATGCTGATTTCGCTGGTATTCCTCGGCGTGGCGGCGGCGCTGGTCGCCATCGTGCTTGAATCGATCGGCAAAAACATTATTTCGGCTTACTTTGCGGAGGACAGTCAGGCGTACGTGATCGTTACGGCGTTTCTGGGCGTGGCCGTCGTTGAGGAGGGCGCGAAGTTCTTCTTTTTGAAGCGGCGCACCTGGAAGGACCCGAATTTCAACTATCGTTTCGACGGCATCGTATACGCCGTGTTCGTTTCGCTGGGGTTCGCCGCGTTTGAAAACATCAGTTACGTGATGGGCTACGGGCTGACGACCGCCGTGGTGCGCGCGGTGCTCGCAATCCCCGCGCATATGGGTTTTGCGGTGTTCATGGGGGTGTTTTACGGGCGCGCCAAGCTCTGCGCTGACATGGGCAACAACACGAGAAAGACGCTCAACCTCTGGGCGGGCTACCTTACGGCGGTGCTGCTGCATGGCTTCTACGACGCCTGCGCGATGATCGGCAGCGTACTTTCGACGGCCCTGTTCGCCGCGTTCGTAATTCTGATGTACGTCGTGGTCATCCGGCTGGTGAAGAAAGAGTCCCAAACGGACATGCCGGTTTGACGCGGCATAGCTGATTTTACATTGAATGGCCTGCCCCGCGCTTTGCGCGGGGCTTTTTGCCGGGGGGAGGTGCTGGAGATTTGTCTCCAAACCACCGCTTCGGCCCTAAGAACCTTTGCAAGCCTGCCGATAAACAAAGAGCTTCCAAAAGGCGTGTCTGCTGGGAAAGGCGCAGGGAGAATCCCTGCTGAAAGATCGTTTGACATGCCGCGCCAGGCGCGTTTTTCCGTCCCGGCATGAAACAAGGAAGTCATCACAAAAAATTTTACGGCACCCTCTTGACGCGCAGACAAAAGGGTGATATGTTAATGACGAAAGCAAGAAAAACGTTTTTCTTGCAGAACGAACAATTCTTCTTAACAATCTTGTAATTCACCGAAACCAACCCACAATCAATCCAAACAATCGCGAAAAACCAGAACAATCCGACAGACAAAAGCAGAACCGAACAAAAGAAGAGGGCTTCATCTCAGCACAAAGAAAAACGTTTTTCTTAAAAGGAGGAACAGAAATGGAAAAGAAAAAGTGGCTGTTGACCGAGGACCCCGCCATCATCTTTGAGGATACGGCGGTCGGGCGCATGAAGAAAGAAATCTGGGACATGACGGAGGAGCAGCTCGATGCGGAGCTGGAGGCCTACGGCATTCCGTCGCCTTCCGAGCTGGGCGTTGCGGGCACCTATATCCAGAACACCCCGCGCGCGGACCAGATTGCAAAGCGCCGCAAGAACGACATCGTGTTCGTGCCCATCGGCTGCACGGAGAATCACGGCATGCACGCGAACACCGGGCTCGACACCTTCATGTGTACACAGATTCTCGAAGGCGTGCGCCGCTACACAAAGAAGCAGGGCCGCGAAATCAACCTTGCGTTTACGCCGCTCAATTACGGCGGGCATCCGTATCACCACATCGGCATGCCGGGCACCGTGATCATGCCGGAAGAAGCCGTAAAAGAGATGCTCATCTACACGATGCTCGGCCTCTGGAACGACGGTTACCGCAAGATCATCCTGCTCAACAATCACGGACATCTCTGGATGCTGGAAAGCGCGATTCAGGAATTCTGCAAGCGCTACCAGCTGCCGGGCATTTTCCGCGTGATTGAATGGCATCGCGCGGTGCGCGAATTCTTCTATCCCATCGACAGCGAACTCAGCCTTGGCACGCATTTCGTCCACGCGGACGAAGCGGAAACCTCCGTGGCGCTTCTGATGTTCGAAAAAATGATCAACATGTCCGCCGTGCAGGATTCCTGGGGTGAATCGCTGCTGCCGGACGAGCATTTCGACAAGTCGGTCGATCCGTTCCGCCGCCCGAACCGCTGGAGCGAGGGCGAAGGGCATAACGCCATCGAACGCGCGGCGACGCCGGAAGGCGTGGTCGGCGCGCCGTCCACCTCCGATGCGCGCAAGGCAAAGCGCCCGATCGTTGCAATCCTGAAATATTTAACGCTGCTCAACGACCAGATTCTGGACGCGTATCCGTCCGGCAAGGTCCCGCCGGTGGAGAAAGTTACGCTGCGCAAGGAAGAGGACATGGCGCCGTTCCTCAAGGAACCCATGAGCGAAGGCTGGAAGTCCGTGGACGAACTGCCGCGCATCGGCATCTTCGAGCATCTGTAAGCAAATTTGTCCGGAAAAACCGGAAGGATAAGAAAGGAAACCGTTATGAAGGCGAAAATCGCGTTTTTGCATAAGCCGTTCGACCTGCGGGTCGAGGATGTGGAAGTTCCCGCGCTCAAGGAAAACCAGGTGCTGGTGCAGGTTGGCGCCTGCGGCATCTGCGGCTCCGACGTGGAGTGTTTTGAAGGCAAATCCAAGGAAGGACGCTACGACATCGCGCCGTACACGCCCGGGCACGAGTGGGGCGGGCGCATCGCGGGCGTCGGCTCCGGCGTCGCGACGCTCAAACCCGGCGACAAAGTCACGGGCGACTGCGTGATGGCCTGCGGCGTGTGCCGCAACTGCAAGGACGGGCTGATGCCGTCCGCCTGCCTGAACATGCGTGAAGCGGGTTTTCGGCCCGACTCTCCCGGCGGGATGGGCGAATACATGGTCATCGAAGAGCAGTATGTGCATAAGGTTCCGGACAACTGGACCTATGCGGACGCGGCCTGGGTCGAAACGTTCTCGATCGGTTATTTCGGCATTTGGGGCAACGGCGGATATATCGACGCGTCCGACATCGCAATCATTATGGGCTGCGGCCCGGTCGGCGTTTCCGCAATGATGACCGCCAAGATGAGCGGCGCGAAGGTGATCGTCGTCGAACCGTTTGAAAAGCGGCGTGCCGTTGCGGAAAAATACGGCGCGGACTATGTAATCGACCCAACCGCGGTCGATCTTGTCAAGGAAGTCGAGCGGATTACCGACGGGCGCATGGGTACAGTCGTAGTCGAGGCCTCCGGCAACAACAACGCAATCGCGTCGCTGTTCGACGTCGCGGGGCACAGCGCGCGCGTACGTCTGATCGGACACTCCATCGGGCGCAAAGTTCCCGTCGAAATCGGCAAGACCATCTGGCGCACGCTCTCCATCAGCGGCTCCGGCGGCACGAAGAACTTTGCGCAGCGCACAATTCGTTTTATGAGCGCGCTCAAGGAAAAAGGCGTCGATTTCGGGACGCTCAACACGCATTATTATCCGTTTGGGCAGATTCATGAGGCGTTCGACGTCGCCTGCAAGCTTAAGGCCGATGCGTTCAAGGTCATGCTGACCTTCGGCGTGGAAGAATAATGAGATCGCAGCCGCCGGGAATTTAATTCCCGGCGGCCTGCAAAAGCTTCCTTCCTGCGGCCGGTTGCCCGCATACGGGAAGAGCTGACAAGCCGTTCCTTCTCCCGGGCGTACGGAGAGCGTCTGCAGAAGGGCGGCGGTAAACCTCCTAATCACCTTGTTTCGGACGGTGCGCGGACGCAGACCGGTGAGGCGCGCCCGCACACCATATCCGAAAAAGCATGGGCAAAGGCGATCCAAAACGCCGGAAAGCGGCGCTCGGAAAGGAAGAAAAATATGTTCGCTCCAAGACTCTGTATGACCGCCGTGAAACAGCGCGGCCAGGGCGCGCCGTTTCTCTATGGGGGAAATCTGGTAAAAGGCATTGCCGCGGCGAAAGAATTTGGCTATGATTGTGTTGAGCTGCACGTGCGCGCGCCGGAGGAACTCGGCCTCCAGCCGATCCGCAAAGCGCTGCACGAAACCGGCCTCTGCGTCAGTGCGCTCGGAACGGGCCGCGCGTATGTGGACGATCGCCTTTCGCTGATCGACCTGGGCACGCGCGAACAGGCGCTCAAACGCCTGTTCGGATTCGTCGACGCGGCGTCGGTGCTCGGCGCGCAGGTGATCATCGGCTGTCTGCGCGGGAACATCCCGGCGGAGGAAAAGGACGGCGAAAGCCTGCTTCTGCTCGCGGACGCGATGCGGCGTGCGGACGCTTACGCCGCCGAACATGGCGTGGGCTTGCTGCTTGAAGCGATCAACCGCTATGAAAATAACTATCTTTGCAGCGTTTACGACGTCGCCGATTTTATCCGGGACGCGGAGCTGTGTGCCACAGGCATCCTCGCGGACATGTTCCATATGAACATCGAGGAAGCGGACCCCGTCGCCGCGGCGTACGACAACGCGGACTTGATTCATTATGTGCATGCCGCGGATTCCAACCGCCTCTATCCCGGAGCCGGGCATGCGGACATTGCCGCAATCCTGATGGCGCTCAAGCAGAAAGGATATGCGGGAGATATCAGCGCGGAGTGCCTGCCGGTGCCGAACGACGAAACGGCGGCGGCGCTTTGGCTGGAAAATATGAAAGGGTACCTCGCCAGACTATGACCAAAGGCAGGAAAAACGCGCCGGAACACACCGTGAGCATCAAGGATGTCGCGGCGTATGCCGGCGTTTCCATTTCCACGGTTTCCAACGTGCTCAACGGCACCAAGACCGTGAGCGAGGCGCTGCGCCGGCGGGTGCTTGCTGCGGTGGACGAACTGCACTATCAGGCCAACACGCTTGCAAGGGGCCTCAAAAGCGGCAAAACCAACACGCTCTGCGTCATTGTTCCGTCCATTGTAAGCGTGTTCTTCCCGAAGGTGCTGCGCGGCATGCAGACGGCGGCGGCCGGGCACGGGTATTCGCTGACGATCTATGAAACCGGCGAGAATTTTGAGAAAGAGCAGGACATCGTCCGCATGCTCCGGCTCCAGCGTGTGGACGGCGTGCTGCTTTCCACCTGCTGCGATCCGCAGGACAACGCGGCGTATGTTGAGGAGCTCAAGCATCTTTCCATCGACGGCAAGCGCATCCCCGTCGTGTTTTTTGAGGAAGCGCCGCACGATGGCGTGGACGCCGTGGTCGTGGACAACAAGGGCGCGTCCAAGGCGGCGGCGGCCTACCTGCTGGAGATCGGCCGCAGGAACATTGCGTATATTGCTGCGCCGATGCATCGCTTTATGATGGGAAAAAAGCGCTATGAAGGCTACCTTGCCGCGCTCAGGGAAGCGGGTGTTGCAGCGGACGAACGGCTCGTGCGCGAGGGCGACTACACGCCCATCAGCGGCTACAGCGAAATGCGCACGCTGCTTTCGGGCGGCTGCCGGATCGACGGCGTGCTTTGCGGCAACGACCAGATGGCGATCGGCGCAATCCGCGCGCTGCACGAAGCGGGGATGCGCGTTCCGGAAGACGTGGCCGTCGTGGGTTTCGACAACAACTTTCCCGGTACGCTGATCAGCCCTTCGCTTTCCACGGTGTCCGTGCCGAAACAGCGGATGGGTCAGGAGGCGGTCGAACTGCTGCTCTGGCGCGCCGAACAGGGCGAAAACGCGCCAGCCCGCATGATTGAACTGGAAACCAATCTCATCGTGCGGCAGAGCACCGACCTGCGCAGTTCGAGCGCATGGGACCTTTACGACTGGTAATTGGCTGCAATATCAATCTGCGAATAAAACAAAACTCCGCCTGCGGCAGCATCCTGCCTGCGACGGAGTTTGAGGCCGTCAAAAAACCAGTTTTTTGACGGGTTAACCGTTCTTTGCCTCTCGTCCTTCGGACTCGCGGGCGGCAAAGAACACA
>DAOTGE010000023.1:0-40031 GCA_035446965.1 Eubacteriales bacterium | reverse complement strand
GTTTGCGAAGCGAGCGTGCAGACAAAGATATGCAGCATCTTGTGCGCATAGTCCGGATAGGTCTCGCGGATGAATGGATCGTCGCAGATTTCCTCCATCAGCGCGGCAAAGCGCAGCGGTTCCACGCGATAGCCGGTTTCTTCCCGGCATTCGCGCACCAGCGCCTCAAAAAGCGTTTCATACTTTTCCTGCCCGCCGCCGGGCAGCGAATAGTAGTCCCCGTTCGGCTCGTCCCTGCATTTATTGAGCAGTACTTTGTCTCCATCCAGTATAATCGCCTTCGCCGCGCTCCGAACGCCCATATTCCGCCTCCCGTTTCTCCGTGCCGTCGATTTACGGCCGGCAGTTTTCGTTTTTTTTGTATCATAGCACGGCTTTTTATGCCGCACAATCTTTACGCTGTACCGCCCTCAAGCCTCTGAAAGATTTTTTCGCAGCAATACGTCAGATAACCGGACGGCGCTTTCTTCTGGCCGAAATCCCAGCCCTTGCATTTTAGATAGACCGACTCCGGCGTAAACAACCCGTTTTCATCCCGCTTCTCCTCGATTACGGAGACCATCTGCAAAAAGCGCTCATCCTCCCGGGCAAATGCAAACCGGCTGAGCGCGTCGGTCACACTCACAATGTCGTACCAAACCGGCGGCGCTTTCAGTTTGCGGAAATCCTTTCCCATATAGAACAGAAACGGGTGTTCTTCATAGCTGTGCTCCCAGAGAGAAAGCAGCGTTTCCGCGCAGGTTTGCGCGGTTTCGCCGTCATGGTGTCCCGGAATCAGCGCCAGCAGTTGGAGCATAATCAGCGTCGCATACGGGCAGCGGTCGCCCTTTTTGCCGGGGCCGCGGAACGTGCCGAATTCCGGGGAGGCCGCGCAGGGGAATCCGTTCTCCTGTACAAGCGACAGCAGCGTTGAAACGCCCTTCTCAAGCTGCGCTTCATACGCAACGCCCGCAAGGATCAGAGCCCGAAACAGGTTCGGTGCGTCGCAGAGACACCAGCCAAACGTATTTTCACCGCTCCCGCCGAAATGTTTCGGGATGTTGACGCAGGACTGGAAAACGCCGTTTTCATCTCTATGCGACAGGATTGCGTCCACCGCCGCGCGCACACGCGGTTCTTCTGTTCCAAACCCGATATCCAGCAGAAACAGCAGTTTGTTCGCCGACATGCCCGGGGCCTTGTGTGTTTTGACCGGCACACGGTAAAAGTCCGCAACGTCATCAAGATACGCGCCGATCTTTTCGTCCTGCAAAGCAAGTCCCCTCGCCTCCGCAAGCGCTTCCTTCGGTTGACGCAGGATGTTCCGCCTGATTGCGTATTGCAGCCAGGGTTCCCAGTCCGCCATATGCCCGGCACAACCCATGTTTTCTCCCTCCTCGTTTTTTTCGCCGTTCCTTCTCGCCTTTTGCTTCTTTGCGTCATCATAGCATATCGGCCGCGTGCAAAACAAACGATTGCCGTCAACCCGACTGCGCGGCAAAGCCCCGCGCTTGCAACGCGGAGCTTTGCTTTCGTTCATTGTCCCATTTTCACGACAGCGGAATTTTCAGCAGCCCGTTTTCAATCTCCGCAAAGTCTTCGTCCTGCGTCCAGCCGCCTTCGCTCCCGTTTTGCTCCGGCGAAGGTGCTGTCACCTCGCCGTCTTCCGGCATGTCCGTACCGTTGAAGTTCACCATCGTGCGGAACATGATCTGAACCGCAATGGAATCCCGTCCGTCAAGATCGCTCTGCAAAATTGGAACGCCGACGATGGTCAAAAGCTCCGGATCGTTTTCGTCGTATGCCACCGCCTGATAGGCACGCGTAAACGCACCGCCTTCCCAGCCGTCCGGCGGGAAACGGAAGTCGAGCTGCTGCAGGAACTGCAGCTTCTGCTCGTCCGTCCATCCTTCCGGCGCATGCACGCGGAGCGTGACGTCCACACCGGAAAGATGCTGCTCCAGACTCTCCAGCGTTACGAGCATCCCCGCCAGATCGACACGTTCGTTTCTCACTTCGATCGTTTCGTCCGTCATGCTCTCCCAGTCCTTAAAGAACAGGCTTACAAAACCCGTGGGCGAGCAGGAAGCGGTTTCGCTTTGTGTGACGGTAACGGAGCCGAACTCGCCCGTGTCCGCATTGAATGTAAAATGCACGTCGAAGCGGGCGATGCTTGCGACCGGGTCGCCGTTTTCCAGCACGTCCGACCAGTCGAAATCGCCGAACAACACAGAAAGCGTAACGCCCTGTTCCCCGGTAAAGTCCACACCCTGCGGCAGGTCCAACTGCAGCGAAACGCCGAGTTCGCCGTTTGCAAGGTCGTCATAGTAGGCCTGCGAATACGGGTCTCCGCGGCCGTCCCAGTCGTCGGGAATATAATCGTCTTTATAGACATAGTTGAGAAGCGTATAGGAGTTCATATACGCACCGGTGCAGTCGTAGCGGTAAAACACCCTCGGCTGATAAATGCCGTCGTTCTGATCGTCAATCGGAATCTGCGGGTCCGCGCGCAGGGTTCCATAGAGGTAGACAGACTGTCCGTCGCAGACCGCTTCGTCGATTTGCATGAAAAAGTTCCCCAGCGCCGCCTCGTGCTCCTGCGCGAGGAACACGGTTGTAAACGTTTCTTGCTCTCCAACGGATTCAATCGCATCCTCCACGTCCGGCACGTCGGCGCGCTCCTCCGGCGAAGTGGCCATGTAATCGCCAATACGAAACGTCTGATTAAACCATGCCAGCATCGCCGCACGCGTTTTCGGAATGCAGGCAAGCGTACACAGCAGCAGCATGAGACAAGCCGCGGCAGCCATCCATGTTTTGGCCCTTTTCCGTGTTTTCCGTTTTGCTTCACCCGTTCGTTTCGTTCTCTGTATATCCGCCCGGACAAGGACCGAATCCAGCAGCGCCGCTTTTCGTCCTTCGTCAAACACGATGGAATCGATGGACGCAAAAATCATTTTATTCCGCAAAATCGTCGCCCTCCTTAATCGCAGCCTTCAGCAGCCTGCGCCCTTCGTGGAGATATCCCCAGACGGAATTAACCGTCTTTTTCATATACCGCGCAATTTCCCGGCAGGAATACCCCTCGTAGTAATACAGATAGATCGCCGCCTTATAGCGTTCCGGCAGCGCCATCACGCTTTTGAGCGTTTCGTCCGTCTGCAACGGCGCAGCCTGCGCCAGAACACGTTCCTCGTCGGCGCTCACGCGTTTGCTCCAGCCGGAAGCGAGCATGTCTCTGCACGTGTTGGAAGCCGTCACGATCAGCCACGCCCGTTCGTGCGAGGGGTTCTCAAACCGTATCGGATTCCCCAGGAGTTTTAAAAACGTGGTCTGCAGCGCGTCTTCCGCATCCTGCACGCGTCCGCGGAAGAAGAGCATGCACACGCGGTAGACCGAGTCCGCGTTTCGCTCGTATATGGTCGCAATCTGCTCGTTTGTACGCATCGTTTGCCGCAAAGTCCGCCCTCCTTTAATTTTGCTTACATCCATAATACGATTCTGCGCATATAATCCTTAACTTCTGCGTGCGTTTTTCCGAATTTATCTTTATTTTGAACACGTGCAATACGGCGGTAAACCGCCTTGCTTTCTTGCCCTGGCGTCGGGTCAATTCGACAAAACCGCCCTTTTATGCTATTATAGCGGCAAGAGGGGCTCGTTTGGGGTTCTTATTTTTATAGTTTTTTGAAAGGAGCGGACATGAAAAAGATTCGTTTCGGAATCGGTTTTGCGACCGGCAGGAAGAGTTTTCGCAAAGTACTCGGCGCATACATCAACACCTGGAAGGAAGCGAAGGAGCACCTTCCGCCGGATACGCAGGTCAGCCTGAGCCTGTTCGTTGCGTACGATCTGGACTATCTGCGCACGCAGTCGACCGACTATACCAACCTCAGCCAGGAGATGGTCGACCAGTTCGACCGCATCGTCTTTCTCGGCGCAAAAAACGCCCTGCGCAGCGTCGAACGGCTGGAACAGGGCGGCCTGTTTTCGCAGACGGAACTGCGCAGCGTGTTCAGTGCGGGATATGCGGGCAAACGCAACGCCATCCTTTATGCCGCGCTGGAAAACGGAATCGATTATCTGCTCTTTCTGGACGACGATGAATACCCGCTGGCCGTCACCAATAACCACGGCACCTGTCTCTGGAGCGGTCAGCACGTGCTTTTGAGCCATCTTAGCGAAATTGAACACGCCGACTATACCAACGGCCTGCACTGCGGCTATGTTTCGCCGATTCCGCAGATTGAGTTCGGACCGCAGCTCGATAGAAACGAATTCTGTGCGTTTATCGGAGCCATCAGCAACGACATCATCAACTGGGAAAGCATCGAAAGCCTGATGCGCACCGGCGGCGTAACGTACGCTTCCACCGACATCCTGACACAACGGCAAAGCACGGACGTTCCGGAAATCAACCGCTGCAAATTCATCTCCGGCGCGAACCTGTGCATCAACCTGACTAAACCTTCGCGCACGTTCCCGTTTTACAACCCGCCCGGAGCGCGCGGCGAAGACACGTTCCTTTCCGCGCTGCTGCACGAGCGCACCGTCCGGCAGATTCCCTGCTACGCGTTCCACGACGGGTTTTCCATCTATCGCCACCTGCTCGACGGCGTTCTGCCGACGCAGCTAAAACCGATTACGTCCGCAGAACGCGCCGTAGCAAAGCGCTTTCTTGGCGCCTGCACGGGCTGGGTGCGCTACAAACCGCTCCTGGTCTATATCACGCAGCCCGAGCGCTTTGAAGCGGAAATGCAGTCCATGGAACAAACGCTTGAACGCGTTCTGCCGAAGTTCGCCGCGCATTTTGAAAACGACGGATTCCTTGCCATCACGGACGAATTCCGCAAGTATCGCAAGAACGTTAAAAAACATCACCGGCAGTTTTTGCTGGCGCAGTCCACATGGGAAAAGCTGCTCGCCGCGATGGACGCATCCGTTTATATGCCGTAATGCGTACGAACATAAAAGAAAAGCGACCGGTTCAACCAGCCGCTTTTCTTTTGGTGGAGCATGGGGGATTCGAACCCCCGACCTCAACATTGCGAACGTTGCGCGCTACCAACTGTGCTAATGCCCCAAGCCGCTTGATTATGATACAACAAGCCTTTTGAAAAAGCAAGGGCTTTTCGTCAAAAAATCCTATGGGGTTTTGTACTTCGTCCGCCCGAAAAAAAGCGCACGGTTTTGATGACCCGTGCGCTTTGGGAAATGAACCACAGCGTTAAATTTTCCTGCTGTTCGATTTCTAACGTCCTCTTTTTTTATGTTTCGGACGGCTTTTCTTCCGTTTGTGCCGGGACCGGCGGTGTATCCGGCTTTTGCTGCGGCGGCTTTGCGCTGCGTTTGAGCAGCGCGCCGATCAAGTATAACGCCGGCATCACCATAAGCAGAATGTTCTTCCAATATACGCCGAAGGTCTCCCCGGCAAGCAGGTGAATCACAAGCGGGACCGCCGCAACCGCAAGCAGTATGAGCCCCATCATCCGGCAGCGCTTCATACGCTTGCTGATCAGCCCCATCACACCCGCGGCGATGCCGAGCGCCCCGCCGATGACTGCAAACACCGCGTCCGTAATGCCTCCCAGCGTCAGGGAAGCGGAGGTATTTGTAAAACTGTAGAGCGCAAGGCCGATCATCGCCGCGGCCACCGCAAAATACACCCAGCATATAATTCGAAAAAACGACGCAACACGCAAACTGACTTTTTTCTCCATATATCTCTCCCCTTTTTTTATTCCGCTGTAACTTCTTTTCCGCAGTGGAAAACTTTCATAAGATTCAATTCCCGGTCCAGCAGCAGAAAATCTGCGCGCTTACCGGGTTCGACAGAGCCCACAACGTCGTCAATTCCCGCGGAAACCGCCGGGCGCAGCGTCGCGGCTTCCACCGCCTCCTCCAGCGGGATGCCGAACCGGACGGCGTTGACAAGCGCGTCGTGCAGGGTGATGTTCGACCCCGCAAGCGTTCCATTCGGAAGCGTCGTCTTTCCGCCCTTCAAAATCACGTCCTGCCCGCCGAGCGTATACCGCCCGTCCGGCATGCCGGAGCTGCGCACCGCGTCGCTGATGAGCACAATGCGACCCGGGAACATTCGAAACGCCGCGCGGATCGCAGATGGATGCACGTGCAGCCCGTCGCAGATCAGCTCCGCATATGCGCCTTTGTCCATCGCCGCGCCGATCACACCTGGCGCGCGATGTAAAAACGGCTCCATTGCGTTGAACAGATGCGTTACGTGGTTTGCACCCGCAGAGAACGCGCGCGCCGCCGTTTCGTAATCCGCGCAGGTGTGCCCGATGGACACGTTCGTTTCGCGGCTCGCCTGTTCAATGAACTCCAGCGCGCCTTCCAGTTCGGGCGCGATCGTAATAATTCGCACCCTGCCGCCGCTCGATTCGTTTACCCGCCGGAACAGGCCGAGATCCGGCTTTTGCAGGTAGTCGGCGCGCTGTGCGCCGCGTTTCCCGTAAGAAAGGAACGGCCCCTCCAGATGCAGGCCGAAACAAGCCGACCGCTGCGGATCGTCATCCGAATCGGCCAGCAGCCGCGCCTGCTTTACAAGCACGTCCTCCGGCATGGTCATCGTCGTGGCCAAGTGGGACGTTACGCCGCTTTTGACCAGCCGCCGCGCAATCGTTTCGTTCGCTTCTTTGTCCGCGTCCGAAAAATCGCTCCCGAGCGCGCCGTGGACATGCACGTCCACGAACCCCGGAATCAGATACATGCCCGCCGCGTCCAGTACCCCGCTGCCCGGCGCCGCTTCAGCGGCGTCCAACGAAAGAATCGTTTTCTCAAACGTAACGCCACCCGGAACAAATCCCCTGCCGGCCCGCCATATCGCTGCGTTTTGAATTTTCATGCCGTTCCCTTTCGGAATTCGTTTTTTTACTGTGTCAGTACTCCTGCCGCACGTCCGCCACGGTATGGTCTTTGCGCGACTGTTCCGCCGCAATGCAGATCAGGTGACTTTGAATCGACTCTTTAATCGAACTCTTCACAGCACCCTCTTCGCCGCGTTCCATGCGCACAAACGCGTCGATGAGTCCCATGTCTCCGCCGCCGTGACCGTCGCTCATGCCGCCGGGCAGCGGGTGCTCACTTGCGCGGACGGACCCGTCGCGAAAGTTCGTCACTTCAATCGTTTCGTCGCTCATCTTCGCGCGAATTTCGCCGTGCGAACCCATGATGTGGATCGTACGCCCGTGCCGAAAGTCTGTAAAAGCGGAAATCGTCATGGTCGCGGTCACGCCGCCGTCGAACTCCAGAATCGTCGACTGATGATCGACCACGTCGTTGTCGCAGCGGTAAACGCACCGGCCATACGGCCCCTCGCGCAGCGCCTTGAGCCGCCCTTCGGTGCTCAGATCGTCGGTGATTACGGACACCGGCCAGGTGGTTAAAAACGGGATCATGTAAAGCCGCATCGCGCTGTACGGGCACGTCGCCGCGACTTTGCAGTCCAGGCAGCGCTCGGTGCTGCCCTCCGGCGCGTTTTCGGCGGTAAAATGCTTGAGTGAACCAAAGGACGCAACGCGTTTGCAGTCCTTGCCCACCAGATAAAGCAGGATGTCCGTGTCGTGGCAGCTCTTTGCCAGAATCATCGGGCTGGTTTCGTCCTCGCGCCGCCAGTTGCCGCGGACGAAGCTATGCGCCATATGCCAGTAACCGATATTCTCGGTATGCGTGATGTTGATTACGTCGCCTATTTCGCCGCCGTCGATAATCGCCTTGAGCGTGTTGAAAAAGCGCGTGTAACGCAGCACGTGGCAGACCACCGCGCGTTTTTTCGTGCGCACGGAGGTTTGATAAAGCCGCAGGCATTCCTCCTCGGTCTTGGCGATCGGCTTTTCCAGCAGCACGTCGTAACCTTTTTCCATCGCATAGCAAGCAGGATCGACATGATGGTTGTCCTGCGTTGCCACAAGCGCCGCGTCCGCTTCGATCCCCGCGTCCAGCGCCTCTTTCCAATCGGCAAACACCGCGTTTTGCGGCACGCCGTAACGCGCGGCGAATGCTTCCCGTCGTGTCTGAGTCGGGTCGGCAACGGCGACGAACTGCAGTTTGTCCGGCGCAGCCAGCGCATACGGCGCATACGCGTCCATTCCGCGCGCGCCCGCGCCAAGACAGATCATCCTTACGGGTTTCATAGCAAAATACGCTCCTGAATAAAAGATTATACGGCGATATGTACGGTACGTTTCCGTTGCGACCAGTTTATCACGTTTGCGGAGAATTGCATAGGCGAGCACGACCGAAACGCATGAAAATCGTTCCCTCCGAGAAACGCGAAACAGAATGCCCGCCGGACCGTTTCCCAGCGGACATTTCTTTTTTTGTCGCAGTAACAGCCTCTTCTATGCGCTCTTTTTCAGTTTTTCGTTGATTTGCTTTACCCGTTTTTTCATCGCGGAATACTGCGAAAGCCAGACGACCAGATAGATTGCAACGAAGATGCCGAAATACAGCGCGATCCCCTTTGCGTTATGCGGCATCCATCTTGCAAAATATGCAATCGGGAACGTCGCGGCGGAGCAGACCAGCAGATGCACGGCCGTCTGCTTAAGCAGGCTCCAGCCCTCTGTTTCCCACACGATGGACGCCCCGGCCCACGCAGCACCGTACACCAAAGAGAGAACGGCTTGTATCACGACCGCGTTGATTTCACTGCCGCTGTCGGCAATCAGTTCCGGCACGACGGCATAATACATCCCGTCGCCAACACAAATCGAAATTGCAATCGTAATAACCGTGCTGATTGCAAGTCCAAGCGGCGCGCCGAGTAAACAGCGTGTTAACAACTTTTTCCCCGTACTCATAGAATTCACCTCAAATTCCTAATACCTGTTTGATTTTCGTGACATAGCGCCGGGAAACATACGTCACGGCTCCGTTTGTCATGCGTACGCAAATCGTTCCGGCAAGGCTCAGGTCGAATTCCTTTACCTTCCCGAGGTTGACGACTTCCGCGTTGGAAATCCGCGCGAACCGCCTGCCGTCCAGGCGCTCTTCCAGCTCGTAAAGCCGCAGCCGGACCGTATATTGCCCGGCCTCCGACTCGGCAAACACTTTGCCGCCGGATGTAAAAACGCGGACGATTTCGCTCTGGTCGAGAATCTTTGCCTGGCCGTCCTGAAACCCGACGATCATCTGCGGTGTGCACCCCGACAGCTTTTGAACCAGCTCGTTGATCTCGTCGGTCACGCGGTTTGTTATCACGAGGATTTTCGGTTCCTCGCAGGAAGCGTCAACTCTAATTTCAACTTTCATTTGCTACCTCCCGGTCACGGCTTGAGTATAGCGGCCTGTTCTACGCTGCGCTACCGATTTTGCCTAAGTGGTCGGATTCCGGCGTCAGGCGGTCGCGCCGAACGCCGTTTAGAAATTTTACCCATACCAAAACAAACCCGGCATATTTGCATACCAGGTTTATCCATGCTTCCGTCTTTTTACGATTTGATCGGCGGCAGCACTTCCACCGGCGTCTTCGATTCGGCCACGGGCTTCGCATGATCCGCATAATCTGCCGCCATTGGAAGGCCGACGACATAGATCAATCCAATCAGATTAAAAAAGAATCCTGTAAAAAAGTATCCGCGGTATCCCTTCTTATGCGCCAGCTTCGCCGTGAAAATCCCCATGATAATCATCGACAGCAACGCCAACCCCGGTAAATAAGACGACGCAAACGTGATGACTGCGTCAAGCGTGCCAAACGACCCCATACAATTCCCTCTCTTTCTGAATTTCCTTCATCCTGTCAGCACCGTTCTTTTTTGTCAGTCCTGATAGCGCATCAGCAACTGCGCGCAGTCGATGCAAAAGCGTATGTCCTTTTCGCCAAGCTTTACTTTGTAATACTTCTTTTCGTCGTTTGCACGGTTTACCCGATGCAGCATTTCCGCAACGTCCGCATCCGCCACGTCCTGTACGCGGCGATATCCCGCCTCCAAAAATGCACGCGCCGCATAAGCGCCCACGCCGTTGATGCGGACGAGCTCGCAAAGCGCGTCCAGTTCGGCGGACGTGCCTTGCGCCCGTTCCAGATAGTCCCTTGCGCTGCGTATGCCTTTTGCCTCCAACGCAAGAAGCATGTGCTCGTCAATATCCGAAAAGTTTCGCAGCGGAACGCCCTTTGCTTCCATGCTGCCGATTTCCCGCCTAAGAACGACCAGATATTCTCTCGGCACGCCGCTTTCAGCGGCAAACGCGGTCAGTTTCCGTTTTGTGGAAATGGCTTGTTTCAGCTCGCCGACGGATTGAATTCCCTTTTCGCGAATCGCTGCAAAATTTGATTCAATATTTTCCAGCAGGATTTTCCGTCCCGGCAGCAAAGTCGCGTTTTTCAGCAGAGCTGCGTATTCCGAAATGGAGATTCTGTTTAAATCGATAGCGTACGGCACGTCGTCCTTTCCCTTTTTCCTTTCTCCTTTACGTTGAGCGGCGCGCGCCGGTTTCAAATGAAACAATCCTAGTGTACCGCGCCAGCGGAAATTCGCCGTCGTGCGGCATGCCACAGTACGAAAACGACATGTTGTCCCCTCGCGTAATCCGCACGACGCCCGCGCAGGCAAGCGCTCCCGTCAGTTCCGCTTCCGATTCCGGGCCGCAGAGCAGAGCGGCAGTCTGCAAATGGTTTTTATTCGGCTTCAGAATGCGCACGATTTTCTCCCTCGGCAACGGTTTGACCCAGACCGTGCGGTACTGGTATGAAACCGTCAGTTCGCTGTCGCCGTATGCAATCGCCGCCACATTTCCGCCGCGGAAAACGGCTTTCTGCGCTTCGGCGGATTCCAGTTCTTCGGTATACAGCTCCAGCCCAATTTGCGCGCTTCGAAACAGGTCGTTTGGCAGCGGGTCGCGCGCGGCGCACGCTTCCAGCACGCCCAAAAACCGCTCTGCAAACGCTTGTACTTCGTCAAACGAACCGGTGTCGACATAGATCCCCTGACAGGAACTGCAAAGCAGTTGATTCGTATCGCAGATATGCGCCGCGAGGCCGAAAAGCGCATCTTCCGGAACGCTTTTGCCGGAAACATAGGCAAAGCCGATCTTATGCCCCCACTCAATGATTGCGGTATCCGGCTTTACGCGTTTGCGCACCTCCGCAACCGCCGCGTCCCCGCCCCAGACGACCACCGCGTCCGCGCACTCGCCCAGACGTTCGAGCGCTTCGCGGTCGGCGGAAGGAAAATCGAACACAAACACCCTGTCTGCAATACGAGGCTCCAGCCGGATCAGTTCCAGCAGAATCATTTCGGAAAACGTGTCTCCGCCTCCCGGCAGTTTCAGGATGTTGATGTTTTCGCTTAATAAACCTTCGATCACGCTGAACACGCTCAGCGCGTCCGCGTTGCCCGCCGCAATATGCAGCAGCACGCCGAGCGGCCGCCGCACCTGCCGCACGGCTTCCTTGCCATCCGACGGCACAAACTCCTTTTCGCCGGTGTCTCCCAGTTCCCGCCGGACGCGTTCTTCCAGATATTCGCGAGAAAGCATGCGCCTTGCCAGCGCCAGTTCGCGCTTTGCTTTCTCCTCGCTCATACCCGCGGCGCAAAGCAGCGAAACCTGTTCGTCCCCGCCGATCTGCCCGGAAAGCGCGTCGCACGCGGCGACGACCGCCCCGCGTTCCAGCACGCCATTACAAAGCGAATCGAGAATCGTTTCCTGTAGCCCGCCGAGTTTTGCGCGCGCATCTTCGCGCGACAGCTGTTTCCCGCTAACAAGATTCATATTCCGCCTCCCTGCGCACGTTCCGCCGCGCCCGCCGCGCAGGTTTTAATCCCGCGCACGCCCGCGCGTCCCAGCAGTTCAAAGCAGGGACTTTCGCTGCCGCAGCCGCAGTCTTCCCCCGGACGCACGATGGCGATATCGTCCGTCATCACGCTGACAAGCGGCATGCTGGAAACCAGCGGCGTAATCAGGTTCAGCAGTCCCGGCTCGCCGTTTTGAACGGGCTGCAGCGTCGCCGGGTCACGAACCAGCGCACGCGCATACGCCGGCACGTGGAACCGTCCGTTTTTGCAGCGCATGTACGCAAGCGGGTGTTCCACCGCACTGAAAAACTCAAACATATCCTTCCTAGGAATGCCGAGCGCGTGCTCCGCCATGGAAAACAGCGCTTCACGACCGGCGGCTTCGCCGCCGAAGCGTTTCCAGCCCCCGCCGAGCAGGATTTTCGATCCGCGTGCAAGCCGGAACTGAACGCCGCGCCTTTCCAGCTCTCGCACCAGAAAATATAAAAGCGGCGGGAACCCGACCAGCCGGACGGGAAACCCGCTCTTTGCATGCCGCTCCAGCGAACGGACCACGTCGTCCATGTTCGGCTCATATGTGCCGCCCGCATCCCTGAGCGCATATGTGCGGCTCAGCGCGGGCGCAAATTTCGTAACACCGTAAGCCGTTTTGATCGCGCCCATGTCGGCGTGTCCGCTCGGCTCGTATCCGAGCACGACATAGTGCGCGGGAATCGGCGTAATCAGATGGTAATACTGAAAGAAACGCACCGCCATGCCGATTCCGTAGAACATGGTTTTCCGGTCGAACGCAACAAAGCTCTTTTGGCCGCGCGTGCCGGAAGAAGCCGCCGTTAAAACGCATTCGCTCTGCGGAACGGACAGCAAGCGGTTACGCTTGAAGTAAAGCGTTGGCAGCGGCGGTATTTTAAAAAGGTCCGCTTCGCTTTGCAGTTCTTCGGGCGAAAAGCCACGCTGTGCGAGAATTTTTGCGTAGGCCGGGCAATGCGTCTGCTGAAAGCGGACGTTTTCGCGCACTGCTTCAAGAAACGCTTCGGTGCTTTTCGTTTTATATGGGTTTCGTGCAAAAAACAGCTTCGATAGATTCGTCATGCGGCAGCCTCAACGACTCTTTGGTCGCTTACTTTCGATCATTGTAACATGCTTTTGCACGCAGGCCAAATCCTTAACAGTTCTTGTTTTTCTATCGGTGTGCAAACTGTTTTTGCCGCAGAACGTGCATTTCTTCAGCCGTACACCTTTCGTACCGCCGCGCAACGTTTTCCGGCTCTTCGCAAAAGATCGCCGAATACGCCTCCGTGAACGCCTGCGGCGATTCAAACAGCTTAAAGCAATCGACAGCTTTATAAAACCCGACCGTTACCGTCTGTCCATATTTGTTTTCGTACACGTTCGCCTTTTTTTTCGCCTCTGTTTCGGCTTTTTCATAGGCTTCCTCAAATGAACCGGCCGGCACCAGCAGCACGCTCTCTTCAAAAAACAAATCTCGTTCGCTGTAATGATCGTCGGTCAGCGACGCATTCGGCTCTCCTGAAACGTTCATTCGATACAGCAGCTTTACCGCATACCAAAACATATACCGCTTCTCCTTATCTATGCTGTCTTCGGCGCTTCGCAAAGCGTCGTGAAAAACTTGTCCCTGCACCGGGAATGTGGGATAATCGTCATGCCGATCGGAGGGCGCAGTCTCTCCTTTCGCGCAATCTCACAAGAAAGTTTGAAGTTTTTTATGCTGAACAGCGATGGATTCGACCTTTGGTCCGGCGATTACGACGCTTCCGTCCTGCGTGCGGACGAACGCGGCCTGTATCCGTTTGCAGGCTACGCCAACGTGATGAACGCGATCTACGGCGCCGTCATGGCGGCTTCTCCCGCAAGCGTACTCGACGTCGGATTCGGGACCGCCTTTTTAACCGCAAAGCTCTGCGACGCCGGCAACCGCATCACCGGCCTCGACTTTTCACCGGAGATGGTCAAAATAGCATCCGCCAAGATGCCCGGAGCCGACCTGCTTCAGTGGGATTTTTCTCGCGGAGTTCCTCCGTCTCTGGACGGACGCACGTTTGATTTTATCATCAGCACCTATGCGCTCCATCATCTGCCGGACGATGCGAAGGTTCGCTTTATTGCCGCCCTGCTCGGCTTGCTTGAACCGGACGGAACCATCCTGATCGGCGACGTATGCTTCCATACGCGCAATGGCCTGCTTGCCTGTAAAGCCGGCTGCGGGGACGAATGGGACGACGATGAATTCTATTTCGTGTTTTCCGAACTGCATGAGCGGCTGTCTTCCGTTTGCAGTCTTGCCTTCCACCCGTTTTCGTTTTGCGCCGGTGTAATCGAAGTTCGGAAAAAACTTTGATAGCTTGCGCGCCTTGTTTCCCGCTGCAAAGAACTTCCGGTTAAAACGTACGCCTGTTTCCCGCAGTATTTATAATTTCTTTATAAAACATATAATCCGATTTGCCTCTGCAAAACCAACCTTGCGATGAAAATTGAAGCTGTCTTCGTTATTCAATTCGCAATCGCTGGCAAACTCCGTGCATCCCATTGACCGTGCCCATTGCTCGCAATACCGTAATAATTCTCTTGCAATTCCGCAATGCCGGTTTTCTTTTTCGACAAAAATTCCCTCAAGATAGCCAACAGGATTGCTTCTTGTGCCCTCAACATAGTCGTTTCGCAGTTGACACTGCGCAAACCCAACCGCCTTTGACCCGATTTCCGACAAAAACACCGCGCTGTTTTCGGAGGAAATAACCGCGGTAAATTCGTCCTTCAATTCTTGCCGCGAACGATAAGGCCAAAGTTTCAGCGCCAGCTCAGAGATGGCGGTAATGTCCTGATTCGATGCTTTTCTTATCATAGGAGAACTCCTTTGCGGCACAAACACAGCAATTATATTCGTCTGTTTAACCTTTATAATATGATCAACTAAAACACTATATCATGCTTTTTCATACAGAAGAAAAGCCCTTTACAAAATTTAAAGTGTGTCCCACACGCAAATCCAAAAAAAAGGACAAACTCTTTCGGGTTTGTCCTTTTCTGGCGCGCCTGGCAGGATTCGAACCTGCGACCTACCGGTTCGTAGCCGGGCACTCTATCCACTGAGCTACAAGCGCAAGCACTTTTTAACGTGCTTTTTTATTCTAGCCGTATGCGCTCCGATTGTCAAGCGTTTTCGGCTGCCAAACGAAACATGTTTTCACCGGTTTCACATGCGCGTGATTTATTCGCCCGGCGCGTTTGTGATACAATACTCCCCGGGGTCAGGCAAGCCGCGTTCCGGCTCAAATACAGCGGCCGCCGTCCACGCTGAGCGTCTGTCCGGTGATGAACGACGCGTCCTCTCCCGTCAAAAAGAGCACCGCGGAAGCGATATCGTCCGGCGAACCGATTTTCATCAGCGGCGTTTCCTCGCGGATGGCCTCTACCGTCTCCGGCGAAAGCGCGGCGTTCATCTCCGTTGGAACGAAACCCGGCGCAACGCAGTTGACGCGCACGCCGTTTGGCGCGACTTCTTTTGCCAGCGATTTGGTGAACCCGATTACCGCCGCCTTCGACGCGGAGTATGCAACCTCACACGACCCGCCGCTCACGCCCCACATGGACGAGATATTCACGATGCTGCCGCGCCGGTTCGAGATCATCTCCGGCAGCACGGCGCGCGTTACATAAAACATTCCGTCGACGTTGACCCCGAACACATGCGCCCAGTCCGCGCTCGCGGTGTCCGTGATCAGCTGCGCTGGCAGCGCAACACCGGCGTTGTTGACAAGCACGTCGATAAAGCCCAGGGAAGCGCGCACCTTTTCAACGAGAGCGGCCGCCTGCTTTTCGTCGGAAATGTTACCCCGGACAAGCATGACCTCGCAGCCCTGTTCGGCCAGTTCGCTGAACAGCGCGCGCGCCGCAGATTCGTTTGTGTTGTAATGGACCGCCACGCGGCAGCCCTCCAGCGCGAACGCCCTCGCCGTCGCCGCGCCGATGCCGCGGGAAGAACCCGTGATTAAAACCGTATGCTTCATACGCTGTATTGTAGCAAACAGCGCGGCTTCCTGCAACGACTCCCGACCTCCGAAAGGACATATTTATGGACAAAATCCAGCCATTCCTCGGCTGCCACCTCTCCGCTGCAAAAGGCTACCGCGCCATGGGCGAAGCCGCGCTCTCCATCGGCGCAAACACGTTTCAGTTTTTCACACGCAATCCGCGCGGCGGAGCGATGAAAGCACTCGACGAAGCGGACGCAAACGCGCTCAGCGAACTCTGCCGCACGCACGCGTTCGGCACGCTGGTCGCGCACGCGCCCTATACGCTCAACCCAAGTTCCGTCGTCCCGAAAACGCGCGATTTTGCCTATCGCTGTCTTGGTGAAGATCTGGAGCGGATGGAACACTTCCCGCATCAGGTGTATAATCTCCACCCCGGCAGCCACGTCGGCCAGGGAATTGAAGCGGGAATCCGCCAGACCGCCGCGCTGTTGAACGACGTCCTCACGGACGCGCAGCGCACAACCGTGCTCATCGAAACTATGTCCGGCCACGGTTCGGAAATCGGCGGGACGTTCGAGCAAGTCGCCGAGTTGATTTCGCGCATCCATCCGACCGAAAAGATCGGCGTTTGCCTGGACACATGTCATGTTTTTGCCGCAGGCTACGACGTAAAAAACGATCTTGACGGCGTATTGGAGCGCTTTGACCGCATCGTCGGCCTCCGGTATCTGCGCGCGCTGCACGTCAACGACAGCATGTTCGGTCTCGGCAGCAAAAAGGACCGGCATGCGCGCGCCGGTGAAGGATTTATCGGGTTGGAGGCTCTTCGCAATGTCGTCCGGCACGAAGCGTTTGCCGGGCTGCCGATGATCCTTGAGACGCCGAACGAACCGGAAGGCCACGGCGGGGAAATCCGCCTCCTGCTTGCCGAATCATAAGAAACGCAATTTTTTTGCAGCATGCAATGCGATTGCCCTTTTGTGTTACCTTGTTATATAATAACAGTTGGGTCAACGCCCGCATGTCTCATTCATTCTGTTCAACGCACGTGCTGCACATCGTCCATACCCGCATCGAAAGGAGCGAATCTTTCAGATGGAAGCTGTTAAAAAACCCGGCGTGAAGGAGCCCTTCAATCTTTCAAAACGCATCGAATGGCTTCGCAAGTATTATTTTGATGGCGACAAGCGTCCCTGGAACAACGAATTTTCCGCGTTTACGACCGGCACGCCCTGGGACGAAGTATTCGACGAAACAAGCTTTCTGATCGTGCCGGAGGTCTATTCGTTCTTCCCCACGTTCCGCAAGTCGTTTCTGATGTCCGCGCGCGCAATCAATCCGCCGCAGGGATTTTTTGAGGCGAGCATCGCCGAGCGGCGGGCCTGGTTCATCAAGGAAATCATCGTCAACCGCGTCCCGCAGGAGATTCTGCCGGGCGATTTGCTCGCCGGCGGCCGTTTCAACGTGATGGCTTCGCGCTGCTGGACCAGAGCGGAGGCAAAAGCGCGCAACGCGCTGATGTTCGGCAAGCACGGCGTGCGAAACGACACGTTCGAATTTAAGGACAAAGGTTACGGCAACTGCGGCGCGACCAGCGGGCATCTGATCCCCGATTATCCGCGCATCCTGCGCGAGGGGTTTTCCGGCGTAAAAGCCGATCTGCAGGGAAAATACGACGCGCTTTCGGACGGAGAAAAATCCGGCGCAAAAGGCGCACAGCTGCGCGCGATGCTCACAAGCTGCGATATGCCCGTCCAGCTCGCAAAAAAATACGCCGATCTCTGTTTTCACCTCGCGCGGGAAGAACAGGACGAGACGCGCAAGGCGGAACTGCTCAAAATGCAGGCGAACCTCCTGCGCGTGCCGAACGAGCCCGCCCGCGACTTTTTTGAGGCGATGCAGTCGCTCTGGCTGACGCATATGCTCGTTCTGACCGACGAAAATTATCCCGGCGCGGGCGTTTCCTTCGGCCGCATCGACCAATACCTGCTGCCCTACTGGCAGGAGTCGGTCAAAAGCGGCATGAGCCGCGAATTCGGCAAAGAAATTCTGAAATGCTTCTGGATTCACTGCAATTTTGCCTACGACGCAATGATCCAGACCGGCAACCAGGGCATTACGGCGGGCTACGGCCAGCTTTTCAATATCTCCGGCATGGGCAAAGACGGCGCGGACATGACCAACGAACTGACATACGTCTTTTTAGAGGTCATCGACGAGATGAGCCCGATCCTCGAACCCAAGCCGAACGTGCGTCTGCACGAGAATTCGCCGGACGAACTGCTCGACAAAGTCGTGGACATGATCGCGTCCAGTCAGGGTGCGCCGTTCCTGCTCAACTTCGACGAGCGCTCCATGGCGGGACTTTTGGAGGAAGCAAAGCGCGCGCACGCGGAAGCATACATCAACGAAGACACCGTGTTCGATTACGCCTCCGTCGGGTGCCTGGAAAACACCATGTGCGGCAACGACCGCTCCGCAACCGTGGACTGCAACCCGAATCTCGTCAAGGCCGTGGAACTCGTGCTCGGCAACGGACACGACCTGATCACCTATACCGACGCGCTCTGGGGAAAGCCTTACGACGACGAAACCGACGCGCCGGAAACCGGCGACCCGCGCAAGTTTGAAACGTTCGAGCAGTTCTACGACGCGTTTACCGTCCAGCTTGCGTACGTAATCCGCCGGATGGTCGCGCTGTACGAGCGCTCGACCGCGCTGCGCGCGGCGTACGCACCGACTCCATACCTGAGCTGTCTCGTACGCGGCTGCGCGGAATCCGGCTTGGACTGCACGCAGGGCGGCGCAGAGCTTTCGTTTGTAACGGTTGAAGGCGTTACTTTCGCCACGACGGTGGACTCGCTGCTGGCCGTTAAATACCTCGTGTTCGATCAGAAGCTCTGCGACATGGACACGCTGATCAAGGCGATTCAGGCCAACTGGAAGGGATACGAAATTCTGCAGGCGCAGTCAAAGAACCGCGCGCCGAAATACGGGCGTGACGACGACGAAGCGGACGCGCTCGCCATGCGCGTCATGAAAGACTGGTCCGGCGAAGTCTGGAAGCACCGCACCGTCTCCACCAACGCGCAGTTCCGGCCCGGCATGCTGAGCTGGAACTACTGGATCGGCTCCGGCTTCGTGCTTCCGGCCACGCCGGACGGGCGCGAGCACGGACAGTTCCTCAGCAACGCCATCTGCCCCGTCAACGGAGCGGACACCAACGGCCCGACCGGCAACGCAAACTCCGTCGGCAAGGCGCTCGGCGGCCGCGACGAACTGGGCGTGATACGAAACTTCCTGCCAAACGGCGCAAGCCACACCATCACGCTGTCCCCGTCGCTCATGCGGGATGCGGAGCACCGTGAAAAGCTCAAGGCGTTTTTGAAGGGATATATCCATAACGGCGGCACCGCTCTGCAGATCAACATTCTGGACGCGGAAATCCTCAAGGATGCACAGAAGCACCCGGAAAACTACAAAAACCTGCTGGTTCGCATCACAGGCTACAACGCGTACTTTACGAGCATCGGCCGCGAACTGCAAAACGAAATTATAGCAAGGGAAAGTCACAACCGGTATTGAACATGACATTGATTCGCTATCTCGACATTCAGCGCATGTCCAGCGAGGACGGCCCGGGCCTGCGCACGACCATCTTTTTGAAAGGCTGTTCGCTTGCGTGCGCCTGGTGCCACAACCCCGAAAGCATCGCAAAGAAATTTCAGGTGCACTGGCTTGCCGCGCGCTGCATCGGCTGCGGTACCTGCGAAACCATCTGCAAAAGCGGCGCGCTGCTGCATACGCCGGACGGGATTACGATCGACCGGCGGCTCTGTAAGGGCTGCTACGATTGCGTTTCCGCCTGTCCGACGCTTGCACTGGAAGGCAAAGGCCGCGACGAAACACCCGAAGAACTCTGCCGTGAACTGATCAAGGACAGGGCGTATTTCGGCCGGGACGGCGGGGTCACGCTTTCCGGCGGTGAAGCGCTGCTGCAGGACGGCGCGGTCGAACTCCTCCGGCTGCTCAAGGCAGAAGGCATTCAGACGGCCGTCGATACCTGCGGAAACGTTTTTCCCGAGCAGCTGGAGCGCGCGCTGCCGTACACGGACGTCCTGCTCTACGACCTGAAGATCATGGACGCCGCGGAACACGAACGCTGGACGGGGCGCGGCAACGCGCTGATCCTGCGCAACCTCGGCACGGCGGCTCTCTGGGCAAAGGGCAGCGGACGGCTCTGGATCCGCACGCCGATCATCCCCGGCGCAACGGACAGCGTTGAAAACATCCGCGCAGTCGGCGAACGCATCCGCGCGATCGGCGGCGCGGAACGCTGGGAACTCTGCGCATTCAACAACCTTTGCATCGACAAGTACAAACGCCTCGGGATCGACTGGGCGTTCAAGGACGTTCCCCTCGTTTCCAAGCGGCATATGGAGCAACTGCTCGCGGCGGCGCAGGATACGCGCGCCTGCGAGGACATCCGCGCAACGGGTGCGCTTTCAGAGGAGGACGCATGATTTTATGAAACAAACCTTCTTTTCAACCATCGGCGAAGCCGCCGTCCGCATGATGGACTGCGACAGCAAAGTCGGCGTTTTGGCCACCGCGGACGAAAACGGCTATCCGCATCTTACGTTTATTTCGTCCATCCAGGCGCTCGGCGATAAACAGCTCACGTTCGGCCAGTTTGCAGCCGGGCTGAGCAAACAGTTCATTTTGGAGCGCCCGAACGTCGGATTTCTGGTGCTCAGCGCGGACAAGCGCTATCTCTATGGCAACGCCGTCTATTCGCACGCGGAAAACACCGGGCCGGAATTCGACCTTTACAACAACAAGCCGCTTTTCCGCTATAACTCCTATATGGGGTTTTACCGCGTTTTCTATCTCGATCTGACGCGCATCACCAAGATGAAACCGCTTCCCATGGGTTCAATCGTGCTCGGTGCGCTGCTTTCGCGCGCCAAAGCAGCGTTCGTGCAAAAAAGCGTCCGCCACGCGCTGCCGCACGCCGGCAAGGAGCTCTTTTCCGAACTGGGATCGCTCAAGTTTCTCTCCTATTTCGATGACGACGGCAAAGCCGTGGTGTTCCCCGTCGTGCAGGCCACCGCGGCGGGGACCGACCGGATTGCGCTTGCAGGCGTTCCGTTCGGCGGTATGCTCAAAAAAATTCCGGACGGCGCGAAAGTCTCCATCCTATGCCTGAACCTGCAGATGGAATCCGTCCTCGTAAAGGGCGTATACCGCAAGGGCGTCCTGGAAATCGAACGGGTCTACAACTCTATGCCGCCGAAAATGGAATACGTATACCCTCGCTCTGAAAAAATCGAACCGGTCGTTTCTTTTTGAATCAATCCTGCCCAAACGCTTATATTTTGCGGCACAAAAGGGAAAGCATTTTTGCTTTCCCTTTAATATCGCCGGATCGGCGTTGTTTCCGTTATCCGTCCTGCTGGAGATACCGCGCGAGCGTATAAAGGAATTCTTTGTTGCCCGGCGGATATTTCCCGCGGTTGATGAAGAGTTGGTCCAGCCGTTCCTGATTGCCGAAATTCCAGATGGCCTTGATTTCCTCGCGCACGTTACGCTCAATGCGCGCGGGTTTCGTGTCGCAGCGCTCCGCCACCATCGGATACAGTACGCGCGTGGTGCTCTTCACCTGCTCTTCCTGCATAATCAGTTCAAGCGTCATCGCCATTTGTACGTACCCCAGCCGTCCCGTCGGTGCGCCAAGTCTCAGTAGTTCATGTTCGATTTTCGATCTCACTGAATCCATCCCTCCTCATACAATTTTTCCCCATAAAAAGACATTAATCTACAAAAACTGAAAATACAACCTCTTCGATTTTCTTCGAGTTTTACTTACATATTTCGATCTTATCCGCGTTATTTCGAGTTTTTATGCAAGCAACACTGCTGTATATATCAGCTGTTTTATAAACACATCCTTTGTATTTGAGTAAGACCCTTTATGTCGTATATTTTCGTTCTTGCTTTCCACCAAACTGTTTCTCTCTGTTTCGCATCATAGCCAAATATGTTAAACTCGCTTCCCGCATTGCACAATAGTTCTTCACGTGGTATGATTTTTTCGTACCGATTCTATAAAAAATCACTCTCAAAACTACATAATGGAGGCAAACAAGCAAAATGTGGACGCTGAAGAAAATTTGGTATCGTATTTTTCAATTTTTCCTTACGTCGGCGGAATATCTCATGCCATGGCGACAGCCGGAACTGCTGGAAGGCCCCGGCAGCATCAAAAAGCTCCCCGCATTCGTCCGCTCAAAGGGAATCGATAAAGTGTTGATCGTCACCGACGCGGTGCTGCATCGCATCGGCCTGCTCGACACGCTGCTTGCCGCCTGCGACGAAGCGGGCCTTACGTACGTCCTCTTCGACGGCGCGGAACCGAATCCTTCGATTGAGAATATTGAAGACGCGCGCAAACTTTATGTGGACAACCATTGTCAGGGCATCATCGCGTTCGGCGGCGGCTCCTCGATGGACTGTGCAAAAGCCGCGGGCGCGCGCGTCGCCAAACCCCGCCAGAGCATCAGCCAGATGGGCGGCACGCTGCGCGTGCTTAAGCGCATTCCGCTGCTGTTTGCCGTCCCGACGACCGCCGGCACCGGCTCGGAAACGACCATCGCCGCGGTTGTCACGGACCGCAAAACGCACCATAAATACGCCGTGCAGGACCTCTGTCTGATCCCGCGGTACGCCGTGCTCGATCCGGAGCTTACCGTCGGCCTTCCGCCGCATATCACGAGCACGACCGGCATGGACGCGCTGACCCACGCCGTGGAGGCATATACGAACCACCGCGCGCCGAAATACACGGACGAACTCGCCGTAAAAGCCGTCCGTCTGATTTTCGACAATCTGGAAACCGCATATGCCGACGGTAAAAACATCGAAGCGCGGCATAACATGCAGCTCGCTTCATTCTATGCCGGCGCGGCGTTCACGCGCGCATGCGTCGGCTATGTCCATGGCATCGCACATACCCTCGGCGGACTCTACGGCACGCCGCACGGTCTGGCCAACGCGGTCATCCTGCCATACGTTATGGAAGACTTCGGGCCCGCGGTATATTTCAAGCTTGCGCGCCTTGCGGAGGTTGTCGGGATTCAGGGGAAAGACGACGAAGAAAAGGCCAAAGCTTTCATCCGTGAAATCCGCCGCATGAACCGCGACATGAAGATTCAGGATAAATTCGACTTCATCCAGGACAAGGACATCCCGCAGATGATCAAGTGGGCGATGAAGGAAGCCAACCCGATCTACCCCGTCCCCGAACTCTGGCACGAGCCGGAATTTGAAAGGACCATTGCGCGGATCCGCGCTTAAGCGATGAGCGGCGAACGTTACGCCCGGCAGGTCATGTTGCCGGAAATAGGCGAAAGCGGACAAAAAAAGCTGCTGCGCTCTTCCGCGCTTGTCGTCGGATGCGGCGGGCTTGGTTCCGTTCTGCTGTATTGCCTCTGCGGCATGGGCGTCGGGCGAATCGGCTTTTGCGACGGGGACCTGGTCTCCCGTTCGAACCTCAATCGCCAGTTTCTGCATACGCCGCGCGATATCGGCCGGCAGAAAGCACGTTCCGCATACGAAAAGCTCAAGGCCTTTGCGCCGGAACTCACGCTGGAGCCGCTCCCCTTCCACCTCACGCGTGAAAACGCGGCAGAGACCGTCTCCGGGTACGACGTGGTGCTTCTTGCGCTCGACTCGGTCGGCGCGCGGCTGACCGCAAACGAAGCCTGCGTTCGCCGGAATATCCCGCTGGTGGACGGCGGCATTTCCGGCATGAACGGGACGCTCTTTACCGTTCGTCCCGGCAAAACCGCCTGCCTTGCCTGCCTCTACGCAGGCGTAAAAATGCCGGGCGAGCCGCCAGCCAGCTTTGCGCCGGTCGTTTCGATGGTTTCCGCCATGGAAGCGCAGTCCTGCGCAAACATTCTGCTTGGTTTGGACAACCCATCCGACGGCAATTTGCTTCTTTTCGGCGGCGCGTCGCTTTCCATCGACCGTGCGCGCATTCAGAAGTCAGAACGCTGTACGGTCTGCGGTAAGTACACCGGCTAGTATTTCAGCGCACAAACGCGGCGGGCAGACGCTCGCCACGTTTGTTTATGCTTTTCTGCTAAAACTTTATTACCGGAACCTTCAGAAGCCGCAGAATACCCGCATGCAGCAGTCCAATCGGGACAAACAGAATACTGCAGAGCATAATGCCCAGTTCGTAGAGCAGATTGCTCCGCGCGTCCGCCTTTTTGCGGAAGCGTCCGAAGAACGAGCCCCACGCGATGCCGTAAACATTGCCCATCATGATCATACGAATCGCCGCGAGGATTCCCATTGCACCCGTTTCGCCGTATGTGCCCAATATCCGCTCCCAGGCTTCCTTCGACGGTTTCCCGCGCGTATCCGCATAATGCTGCGCAAACAGCACCGCCTGCAGTTCATGCTCCGGCACGGATTCGCTTTCGCCGCCAAGCATGCTTTTAATCTCCTCGTCGCTCATTCCGGATTCCAGCGCTACCTTTGTGTGATAATAGGTGCACATGGCGCAGCCGTTGACTTCCGTAACCGCGAGCATGATTCGCTCCATAAAGTTCTTCTCCATCTCGCCCGCGGCTTTCGCGCGCCGCAGGTAGGACGCGGTGCGAAAAGCGTTCAGCGTAATGCTATACGCCTCTGGGATGGAATACAGCTTTCTGCCTGCTTTTTTTTTCATAATCCTCTGTTTCCTTGTCTGCGCGGAATCCAGCGTCCGCATCTTATCTTTAGGATACCCCCGTACTGCTTAGAACGCAACAAAAGAACCGCGTTTTTGCCACTCAGTTGGAATTGTTTCGTTTTGCGCTTTATTCCGTTTCATTGCAGGGCATTGCAGCGCATCCCGGATGCGCTGCTGCAGCAAAACGCCTGTGAAAAAACCGCATCTGTTGATGGATGCGGTTTTTTACCTGTTATTTTTCCGCGTTCGTCTCCAACGACGCTTCTATGAATCCCTTAAACAGCGGATGCGCGCGGTTCGGCCGGCTCTTGAACTCCGGATGAAACTGCACGCCGATATAGAACGGATGGTCCTTCAGTTCAATCGTCTCAATAATCCTTCCGTCCGGGGACGTGCCGGAAAGCACCAATCCCGACTCGGTAAGCTTGTCGCGGTAGCTGTTGTTGAATTCATAACGGTGGCGGTGCCGTTCGTGAATCAGCGGCTGCCGATAGCAACGCTCCAGCAGCGTACCTTCCGAAACCTTGCAGGGATAGCTTCCAAGGCGCATGGTACCGCCCTTCTGCATGCCGGCGTACTGGTCCGGCATAAAGTCGATCACCTTGTGCGGGCTGGCCTCGTCGAACTCGCCGGAATTCGCTCCGAAGAGCCCCGCAACATTCCTTGCAAACTCGATTACGGCAATCTGCATGCCGAGGCAAAGCCCGAGATACGGAATCTTGTTTTCACGTGCATACCGTGCGGTCTGAATCATCCCCTCCACGCCGCGCACGCCGAACCCGCCCGGCAGGACGATGCCGTCCAGCCCTTCGAGCTTTTCGGCAACGTTTTTCGGATCGATCAGTTCGGAGTCGATCCATTCGATATCGACCACCGCGCCGTTTTCATATCCGCCGTGGCGGAGCGCCTCCGCAACGGAAAGATATGCGTCGTGGAGCTTTACATACTTGCCGACCAGCCCGATTTTCACATGGCGATTACAGTTTTTCACACGCTCGAGCATTTCGTTCCAGCCGCCGAGGTTCGGCGCGGGCAGATCGAGCTGCAATTCGCGGCAGACCACCTCGGAAAAATTGTTGCGCTCAAGCATGATTGGTGCTTCATATAGGGTATCGACGGTGAGGTTTTCGATGACACAGTCCTGCTTGACGTTGCAGAACAGCGCGATTTTGCGTTTTATGGATTCGTCCACCGGCTGGTCGACACGCATGACGATCACGTTCGGCGTAATACCGCTGGACTGCAGTTCCTTGACGGAGTGCTGCGTCGGCTTGGACTTGTGTTCGTCCGAGCCGGAAAGATACGGAACGAGGGTTACATGGATAAACAGGCAGTTGCCCGGGCCGACTTCGTGTCCGACCTGGCGGATTGCCTCCAGAAACGGCTGGCTCTCGATGTCGCCGATCGTGCCGCCGATTTCCGTGATGACGACGTCCGCGGTGGTCGCGTCCGCAACGCTGTAGATAAAGCGCTTGATCTCGTTGGTCACGTGCGGAATCACCTGCACCGTTTCGCCCAAGTACGCGCCCTCGCGCTCGTTATGCAGGATATTCCAGTAGACTTTACCGGTCGTCAGATTGGAAAAACGGTTTAAGTCTTCGTCGATAAAACGCTCATAATGCCCAAGGTCGAGGTCTGTTTCTGCGCCGTCTTCCGTCACGAATACTTCGCCGTGCTGAAAAGGGCTCATCGTGCCCGGATCGACATTGATGTACGGGTCCAGCTTCTGCGCGGCAACCTTCAGCCCGCGCGCTTTGAGCAGCCGCCCGAGCGAAGCCGCCGTAATCCCCTTCCCCAGGCCGGATACAACGCCGCCTGTTACAAAAATATACTTCGCCATAAAATTTCCCCTCCGTATCTTGTGTACTATAAATCCGTTTTTATAAAACTAAACCCAAGCCGACCGCAAAGCAGACCGGTTGGAATAAAATAATACAAAATGAACGCCCCTTTTGGGGGCGCTCAAGAAAGCGGTTATTCGACCGTTACGCTTTTGGCGAGATTTCGAGGTTGATCCACCGAACAGCCTTTCTGCACGGCGAGGTAATACGCCAGAAGCTGCATCGGCACAATGGCGGAAAACGGCGTCAGCGTCGCGTCCGTCTCCTCAATCTCCCATTGCTCGTTTGAGTGGCCTTTTGCGCCGTCCCAGCGGCCGTTGGTGACGGCCAGCACATGTGCGCCGCGCACGCGCACCTCCTCCATATTGCTCGCAATCTTCGGCTGGAGCTCCGGCTGCGTCGCAAGTGCGACCACCAGCGAACCTTCCTCGATGAGCGCGATGGTGCCGTGCTTGAGTTCACCCGCGGCATACGCCTCGGAGTGGATATAGGATATTTCCTTGAGCTTGAGCGCGGCTTCCATCGCAAGCGCATAATCGATGCCACGGCCGATGAAGAACACATGCTTGACCGCGAACGCACGACTCGCAAAAAACTGTATTTTCTCTTTTTCGTCCAGTATCTTTTGCATGGAAACGGGCACTTTTTTCATCTGCACAATACGCTCGGAAATCTCGTCCGCCGTCATCGTGCCGCGCTTTTGCGCAAGGTCGAGCGCAATCAGATACATCACGATGATCTGGGTTAAATACGTCTTGGTCGCTGCAACGGCGATTTCAGGCCCCGCATAGGTATAGAGCACGTGCCCCGCTTCGCGGGAAATCGTGCTGCCGGTCACGTTGCACACCGCGCATGTATCGCAGCCGAGCGTTTTTGCCCTGCGCAGCGCGGCGATGGTGTCCGCCGTCTCGCCGGACTGGCTGATCACCATGAATGGCTCGCCTTTTTTCAGGAGCGTGTCGCCATAGCGGAATTCGCTGGCGATGTCCACATCCACCGTGAGCCGCGCCATATGCTCGATAAACTTCTTGCCGAGCATGGCCGCGTGATAGGCCGTGCCGCAGCTGACGATCGTGAGCCGGTCCATGCTCTTTGCGCGCGCTTCGTCCCAGGGGAAACGATCGGATTTGAGCGTGTCGTCTTTAACGGACACATACTGTTCGAACGTCCTGCGGAACGCGTCCGGCTCCTCGCAGATCTCCTTGATCATGAAATGTTCGTAATTGCCTTTTTTCGCGGCTTCAACATCCCAGTCGACGTGTGTAGCTTCTTTTTCGATTGAAACGCCGAACTCGTCGTAATATGAGATGCCGCCCCGCCGGAGCACCGCAATCTGACGGTCCTGCACGAAGCAGACGTCGCGTGTGTGCGGCAGGATCGCCGGGATGTCGGAAGCAACAACGCTCTCGCCGTCCCCGTGGCCCACGACCATGGGACTGTCCTTGCAGGTGCAGTAGATCGTCTCCGGGTCGTCCGCAAAGATGATCGCCAGAGCAAACGAACCTTCGATCAGCGAGACCGCCTGCTTGAGCGTTGAAAGCGGATTGCCTCTGTAGAGGTATCCAAGCAGTTGCGCCACAACCTCGGTATCCGTTTCGGAAACGAATTCACATCCGCGTTTTTGCAGCATCTCCTTGAGTTTCTGATAGTTTTCGATGATGCCGTTGTGCACGAGCGCAAGGGTCTTGTTGCTGTCGGTATGCGGATGCGAGTTGATGTCGGAAGGCTCGCCATGCGTCGCCCAGCGCGTGTGCCCGATGCCGCACTTGCCGGAGACCGGGGATTTGTCCAGCAGCGCCGTAAGATTGTCAATTTTACCCTTCGCCTTGCGCAGGGAAATTTCCCCGCCGTCCCAGACGGCAAGACCCGCGGAATCATACCCGCGGTAGGCGAGCGCCGCCAATCCGTCCATGAGGATGGGAACGCAGTTTTTTTCACCGGTGTACCCAACAATGCCGCACATATCGCAAGTATTCCCCCTTTGCCAAAAATGAAGAGTCCGATAATAAGCCGCCAACCGCCCACCCATTATCGGACGAAAAAATCCGTTGCTATTATACAGAATCCTTTCTCACCGCGTCAAGTAAATTTTATGGGAGCGACCGCAATATATACGGCCGCTCCCATAATCCGGTTCCCTATTTTGTGTTTTGTATGATACTTTTACGTGCTGTCACTTTTCCGTGAAAAAGCACTCGCCGTCGCCGTATTTTTCGTAGACGAAGTCGATGTCCTTGTCGCCGCGGCCGGAAAGATTGACCAGCAGCGATCCTTTGGCGTTCGTGCGCGCATAGCGGACTGCGTAGGCCAGCGCGTGCGAACTCTCCACCGCGGGGATGATGCCCTCGTTGCGGCATAGCAGGTAAAACGCTTCCATCGCCTCTTCGTCCGTCACGCTTTCGTACCGCACACGGCCAACGTCGTGCAAAAACGCGTGTTCCGGGCCGACGGACGGATAGTCCAGCCCGCTTGCAATGCTGTAGACAGGCTGCGGCGCTCCGGCTTCGTCCTGCAGCAGGAGGCTTTCGAATCCGTGCAGGATTCCTTTTTTGCCAAACGTGATGGAGGCCGCGTTGTCGCCGACCGCAGTGCCGCGCCCCATCGGCTCCACGCCGACGATTTCCACCGGCTCTTCAAGGAACGGAATGAACAGTCCCGCCGCGTTCGATCCGCCGCCTACACATGCGGTTACGATATCCGGCAGAAGCCCCGTCATCTCCTTGAACTGTTCTTTCGCTTCGATGCCGACTACCATCTGGAAATCGCGCACCATCTTCGGGAACGGATGCGGGCCGACTGCCGAGCCGATACAGTAGATCGCGTCGTCATACTCTTTCAGATATGCTTCAAACGCCGCGTCAACCGCTTCCTTCAGCGTGCGCAGCCCGAACGTGACCGGGATAACGCGCGCGCCGAGCAGCTTCATGCGCGTTACGTTCGGCGCCTGCTTCTGCACGTCCACTTCCCCCATGTAGATATCGCAGTCCAGTCCGAAATACGCCGCCGCGGTCGCCAGCGCAACGCCGTGCTGCCCCGCGCCGGTTTCGGCGATGAGTTTCTTTTTCCCGAGGAATTTTGCAAGCAGGCCTTCCCCCATGCAGTGGTTGAGTTTATGCGCGCCGGTGTGGTTCAAGTCCTCGCGCTTGAGATAGATCTGGCACTTGCCGAGCTTGCGGGACAGCCGTTCGCAATGGTAAACCGGCGTGGGCCGGCCCTGAAACTCCTTACGGATGCGCCTTAGCTCGCTGATGAACTGCGCACTGTGGCAGATCGTCTCGTATGCGTCGTCGATCTCCTGAAACGCCGGCACCTGTTCGGGCGGCAGATATGCGCCGCCATATTCGCCGAAACGGCCGTCGTCGGTCGGGTACTGCTTGACATAATTCGTGAAATCCTTGTACGTCATCATTTTCTTTGTTCCCGTTCCCCGCCGTTGGCCGCGGGTAATCCCTTTCTTTTTGTTTAATTTGTGGCAATAAAAAATCCCCGCTCCGGCTGATTTGCCGGAACAAGGACGAGTCTTTTCTCGCGGTGCCACCTTGTTTCCCGAAATTTCGTTCGGGCGCTTTTTGGAAATGCCAACACATCCCCCGCGCTGTAACGGTCGCGACCCGTCGCGGGATACTTTTTTCCCCCGCGCGCTCTGCGGTCCATTTGAACGCCCGTTTCCCGCAGGGCTCCCACCGTTGCCCCGCTCTCTTGATGGTCGTTTGCGTCCTTTATCTCCGCATCGTTGCTTATGGGCAGGATTATATATGATCCTGCGCTCGCTGTCAATATGATTTCAAACTTTATTGCTTCCTGAATTTGACCATTTTATTAACTCGCGTCCGAATGATTGAACTTCAGCGTATGATATGAGATAATACACTCGTTGAATGGAAGGTACGAATTTTGCGAATCAACGGGTTGCCTTGTGCCCGCCGGCTCGTTCTGAGGGGTATGTGCATGAAAAAAAAGGCGATTTTGCTGGCCCTGGCCGCAATGCTGGCCTGTCTTTGCGCCTGCTCCAAGGCTCCAGAGCAGACCTATACCGATACGCTGCCCTGCAATCAGGCCGCCGGTTACACGTGGGTTGCGAAGCTCGTTTCCGGCAGCACGGGAGAGGTCGGCCTGACCCAAACCTACAGCGACGACGAGGCATATGCTGTTATGGGCGCTTCCGGCATGCTGGAGAATTCATTTTCGGGCGTGTCGCCCGGGCTTGCGATCGTGCGGATGTATTATGTCTGCCTGGACGGCTGGGACGGCCTTCGCAGCAGCGCAGACGGCGTTGCGTATTATGAATTTGAAGTGTATGACGATCTGACCATACGGCTCTTGTATTCCGAGGTCGAACTGCCGGATTCGTTTTAGCGTATCTGCAAAAAGGCCCTCCCGAACTTTGTTCGGGAGGGCCTTTTTTGTTTGGTCCGCGTCAACGCACGAACAGCCCGTTTTCGTCGCGGTCGACCACCAGCGTCGTGTCCGGCGCAACATCGTCGGCAATGATCTTTTTTGCCAGCAGCGTTTCCACGCGGGACTGGATATACCGTTTGAGCGGACGCGCGCCGTATACGGCGTCGCTGCCGGCTTCCACAATGTATTCCTTGGCCGCATCTGTGACGTCGACCTTGAGCTGCCTGTCGGCCAGCCGCCGCCCAAGATCGGCAATCAGCAGATCGACGATTCCTTTCAGGTCGGCTTTCGTCAGCGGACGGTAGAACACGATTTCGTCCAGCCGGTTCAAAAACTCCGGCCGGAACGCGCCCTTGAGCATCTGCATCACCGCACTGCGTGCTTCATCGGAGATGTTGCCCTCGCGGTCGATCCCCTCAAGAATCACTTCTGATCCCAGGTTGCTCGTGAGGATGATAATGGCGTTCTTAAAGTCCACCGTGCGGCCCTGGCCGTCCGTGATGCGTCCGTCGTCAAGCACCTGCAGCAGCACGTTGAGCACGTCCGGATGCGCTTTTTCGACCTCGTCGAAAAGCACGACGGCGTAAGGTTTTCTGCGCACCGCTTCGGTGAGTTGGCCGCCTTCGTCGTAACCGACGTAGCCCGGAGGCGCGCCGATGAGACGGCTCACGCTGTATTTCTCCATGTACTCGGACATGTCGATCCGCACCATGCTCTTTTCGTCGTCGAACAGCGCTTCGGCAAGCGCTTTTGCCAGTTCGGTTTTGCCGACGCCGGTGGGCCCGAGGAACAGGAACGAGCCGATCGGGCGGTTCGGGTCCTGTATGCCCGCGCGGGAACGCAGAATCGCGTCGCTCACGCGGTCGACCGCCTCGTCCTGCCCAATGACCCGCTTATGCAGGATTTCCGGCAGGCGCAGCAGCTTTTCGCGCTCGCCCTCCATCAGCCGTGAAACCGGAATGCCCGTCCAGCGCGCAACGATCCGGGCGATCTCCTCGTCGGTTACGCGGTCGTGCAGATACGTGTTTTCATGCGGCTTGGTTTCGGCCAGCTTTTCCTCTTTTTCGAGTTCGGCGGTGAGCTGCGGCAGTTTGCCGTATTTCAGCTCGGCAGCCTTATTGAGATCATAGTCGCTTTCCGCGCGCGCAATCTCGCCGTTGGTGCGCTCGATCTCTTCGCGCAGCTGCTGCACTTTGCCGATGGCCGATTTTTCGTTGTCCCATTTAGCCTTCATCTCGTTGAACGTCGCGCGCAGTTCCGCAAGCTCCTTCTGGATTTCTTCAAGATGCTCCTTGGAGAGCTTGTCGGTCTCTTTCTTCAGCGCGGCTTCCTCGATTTCAAGCTGCATGATCTTCCGGCTGATCGTGTCCATCTCGGCCGGCATGGAATCCAGCTCGGTCTTGATCAGCGCACAGGCTTCGTCCACAAGGTCGATCGCCTTGTCCGGCAAGAACCGGTCGGAGATATACCGATGGCTCAGCGTTGCCGCCGCAATCAGCGCCGCGTCCGTAATCTTTACGCCGTGGAACACTTCGTAGCGTTCCTTGAGCCCACGCAGAATCGAAATCGTGTCCTCGACGGTCGGCTCTTCGACCAGCACCGGCTGGAACCGGCGTTCGAGCGCCGCATCCTTTTCAATATACTGGCGGTACTCGTCCAGCGTGGTCGCGCCGATGCAGTGCAGTTCGCCGCGCGCAAGCATCGGCTTGAGCAGATTGCCGGCGTCCATCGCGCCCTCGGTCTTGCCCGCGCCCACGATGTTATGCAGTTCGTCGATGAAGAGGATAATCTGTCCGTCGCTGTCCTTGACTTCATTGAGCACGGCTTTGAGCCGCTCTTCAAATTCGCCGCGAAACTTCGCGCCGGCCACCAGCGCGCCCATATCGAGCGCAAAAACCTTGCGGTCCTTGAGGTTGTCCGGCACGTCACCGCGCACGATGCGCAGCGCCAGTCCTTCGGCGATGGCCGTCTTGCCGACGCCCGGTTCGCCGATGAGCACGGGGTTGTTTTTCGTTTTGCGCGAAAGAATGCGCACCACGCTGCGGATCTCCTCGTCCCGGCCGATCACAGGGTCGAGCTTCTGGTTGCGCGCCAGTTCAACGAGGTCCTGCCCGTATTTTTTCAGCACGTCGTACGTGCTCTCGGGATTGTCCGAATTCACCTTCCGGTTGCCGCGGACGCTCTTGAGCTGCTCGCTGAACGCCTTTTCGCCGATGTTATATTTGCTGAACAGCCGTTTGAGCGTTTCGGACGGTTTTTTGAGCAGCCCGAGGAACAGATGCTCGACCGAAACATACTGGTCGCCCATCTCCTTGGCGCGTTTTTCCGCCTCGTTGAGCGCGTTGTTGAGTCCCGGCGCGGCATAAACCTGCTCCGGAGCGGAACCGCCGCTGAAAGTCGGCAGGCTTTCGAGCGCACGGTTTACGTCCGCCGCAAGCGAACCGACGTTCACGCCCATCCCGGAAAGCAGGCTGCCGATCAATCCCTCCGGCTGTTCGAGCAGCGCGGAAAAAAGGTGTACCTGCGTCAGTTCCGTATTGCCGCGTTCGCTCGCGCGCTGCTGCGCGGCCTGCACGGCCTCTATGCTTTTTTGCGTTAATTGATTGACGTTCATAATTCTACGCCCCCTCTACAATATCACCCCGCCGCCGTGGATGTAGGAAACATATTGCTTCTCCACACCCTTTACCGCGGCAGACGGTTCGTTTAAGTACTCAAAATATGTTTTCAGCGCACGGTCGAAGAGGTTGATATACCCCGCGATCCCTTCGCCGATCTGCTCGTTGTCCGCATCGCTGTCGCCTGCAATACGAAGTTTGCGGATATACCGCCCGCCGTCCATGGCGCACTCCACACGACCGATATAGGCAGCTTCGATGCGCGTCCAGAGCTTGAAAAACTGGAGCATGGCCAGCACCAAAGTGCTGTTTTGACTGCGCACGCTCACGCGGAGTTCGCCGAGCAGCGGCCTTGCGTTTTTATAAAGTTCCACGCTGTAGCGAACGCTCGGATTGTATTTGTAGTCGAGCGCGCTGCGGAGCGAAAACATGGAGTCCGACGGCTGCAGCTGCGGCTCGAACACACTGCCGTTTAGCATGTGCTCGATTGCCTCGAACACCTCCCGCATTCGTTTTTCCGGCGTAGTATACCGAAGATAATCCGCCAGAATCTGGTTGATCAGCGCCGAGCGGCTCTCGCCCGACTCGTACGCCATCCGGTCGATTTCCTGCACGATTTCGTCGGAAAGCACGAGCGAATATACACTTTTGTTCATGCCGCCGCCTCCTTTTTACATTTTTAAAACACTTCGCATAAACGAAGTTTTTTTACTGTGATTTACGATTTCATTATAACAATCGTTTTAAACTTTGCAAGCGTTGTTATTAATATCGATTGCGATTTTGCAATTCTTTCACGTTTTCACTATACTGATTTCGCAATGCTATTACTTTTTTCGGAGATGTTATATGAAATACGACTTTGACCAGATCGTCGACCGCTCGAATACGCACAGCATGAAATACGAAGCCGGGCGCTCGGGCAACCCCTGCCTGCCGGAACACTACATCCCGCTCTGGGTGGCGGATATGGACTTTGCCTGCGCGCCGCAGATTCTCGACGCAATGCACCGGCGGCTCGACAGACACATCCTCGGCTACAGCCTGCTTGGCAACGACGGCAAACGCAGCGTTTCGCGCTGGATGTCCCGGCGCTTCGGCTGGGACGTTCCGCCGGAGCAAGTCATCTTCTCCAGCGGCGTGGTACCCGCGCTGTTCGCCGCCGTGGAGCATTTGTCCGCCCCCGGCGACGCGGTGCTGCTCATGACGCCCGCGTACCACCCGTTCAACGACGCGCTTCGCCGCTACGGCCGCACGCCGCTCTATTCGCGCCTGATTGAAACGGAAAGCGGGCGCTACGAAATCGACTTTGACGATTTTGAGGCGAAAGTCAAGCGTGCGGACTGCAAGCTCTTTTTTCTCTGCAACCCGCAGAATCCGACCGGTCGCGTTTTCACCGAGGCCGAACTCCGGCGCATCGGCGAAATCTGTTTTGCAAACGGCGTTTTCGTCGTAAGCGACGAAATCCACGCCGATCTGACGCGCGTAGGGCAGCGGCATATCCCGTTCGCTAAACTGTTTCCGAAAGAAAAGCGGATCATCACCTGCACGAGTCCGAGCAAGTCGTTCAACATCGCGGGGAACAACCATTCCCACCTGATCGTCCCGGACGAACACATCCGCAGGGAGTGGGACACCAACGTATACTGCAGTATGCCGACGGCGCTGGGCATCGACGCCGCGATGGCCGCGTACGACGAGGCCGAAGACTGGCTGGAAGAGCTGCGCGCTTACCTCGACGGCAACTTCACCATGATGGCCGGTCTGCTGGCCGAAAAGCTGCCCAAAGCCGTGTTTCATGTGCCCGAAGGCACCTATCTCGGCTGGGTCAACCTCGCCCCGCTCGGCCTGCCGGAGCAAAAACTCAAGGAACTCGTTTCCCGCGCGGGCGTGTTCGTGCAGTTCGGCGAAGACTTCGTCGACAACGGCGACTGCCATATGCGCGTCAACGCCGCTTGTCCCAGAAGCGTTCTGAAAGAGGCGCTGGAGCGTATCTGCGACGCGCTGAACGCTTATTGAGCAAAACTTTCCTGACCGTTCAAAAGAACCGGGCTGAAAACAGTCCGGCTCTTTGTTTAGAAGGAGTACGGTTGGAGGCTCCGATTTCAAACCACCGCTTAGAGCCAAGCCATAAGAATCCATCTTTACAGAAGCTTAAAAAAGATTCCCAAGGGACTTGCCCCTTGGGTGGGGTGCAGGGGGAATTCCCGCAAAAGCTCTTTTAATCGATATACGCTTTTTTCACATACGGGCTTGTGTACGCCCGCAGCAATGCGCCATAGTCCGGCGTAAATTCCAGCACGTCCCCGACGCGGTACGGTTTTGCGCGCGTCAGATCGACAATCAGATGATCGGAACTTGCGCCGATGATGCGAACCTGATCGTCCAGCGGTTTGAGTCCGTCCGCGACGGTGTCCTGCCGGCCGATCTTGCAGATGCCGCGCACCTGTTCGCCCTCGCCCGTGAACGTCGGATGTTCGCCGAACGCGTTCGCACCGCTTACCCCAATCGGCACCGACGGCTTCGTCTGCACCTCGATGAGCTGCGCGCCGAGCGTGAACGCTCCGCCGTCCAGTCCGTTCATCACGCGGCATGCCGCCGTGTCGTTGCCCAGCAAAATCGATTCACCCAGCCGAAGGTGGTTGATGCCTTTGGGCACCAGCCCGCGCCTGAGCATACCGAGCGAGCTGGAATTGCCGCCGGAGACGACCGGCACCGGCAGGCCGGTCCATTCCCGCACGTCTTTTGCGACATGGCAGAGTTCGCCAAGGTTGGTTTCGTCCGGAATAATCGCGCCGTAGCAGGTAAGGTTCGTGCCAACGCCCATCAGCTCGATTCCGGGTTCCTTCGCCGCGGCCAGCGCGGACGCGCGGATGCCTTCCCGGTTTGTAAAAAGCAGCCCCTCGCGCAGGTCGCCCAGATCGACCATCAGGATGATTGCGTGCCGTTTGCCTGCTTTTGCCGCCGCTTTCCCGAGCGCGCGGATGGTTTCAGTTTCCGAAACGAGGCTGACGTCTGCGTTTCGCACCGTCTCCTCCGCCTCGCAAGGCGCAGGCGCGCGCAGCAGCATCTTTTGCTTCTTTGTATGGATTTTTTCCAGGTTTTCGAGCCGCGCATCGGCAATCATCGCCGCAGGGCCTTCTTCAAACACGCGCACAATCCGCTCATCGGCGCAGACGACCTTCGTCACCGCCGCGAACGACACGCCATACCCGGAACAAAGCGCGTACAGCGCGCTGAGGTTATGCCGTATTTTATTAAGATTCGCCGTAATGCGCGGATATTCGCTCATATCGTACCTTCCGGTATCGTCCTATTCTGCAAAGCGCAGCGTGTCCCTGAGCAGGCGTTTCGCCGCCTGCGGACGGGTTTTACTCAGCACGCCGAGGCTTGCCATCACATATTTTTCGTCGAATGCAATCTTCGCCGCGCCCGGTTTCGGGTACAGCATCGTGTTGCCCGCGTTGCAGTCCGCAAGCCGCCGCAGGATGCGCTCCCTGCCCGGCAGGCGCGTCAGTGCGCCGCCCGTGCCAATCACCGTTTTCACCTTCGTAAGGTCTTTTCCCTCCGCGGCGGTTGCGCGCCCCTGCGGTGTGTAGTAGTGCCGGAGGCGGCCCGTGTGCCGCTCGATTGCAATCATCCCCGCTTCAAGGCAGAGCCGCTCGGTCAGGCGCAGCTGCTCCGGGGAACGCGGAATCGGCTCGTATGCGCGCATCACGGCGGAAACGTCCATTTCAAGCTCGCGGCTTAGCTTGTCTTCGCCGACTAGTTCGATAAGACGTCGGGCGTTTACAAACAAACCCAGGTCACCCTCGACCGTACGCTTGCTGAACGGTTCCGGCGCGGTCAGCAGCGCCGCAATCTCTTCCGAACCGACGGTCACGGAGTGCACGTCCGTGGTCGCGCCGCCGATATCGAGCACAGCGAGATCGCCGATCTCCTCATAGAGCAGCATCGCCGCTTCCATGACCGCGCCCGGCGTAGGCAGAATCGCACCTGTAACCATATCGCGGATATGCTCCATTCCCGGCGCGGAGACGATATGCGTTTCAAACGCGGCGTGGATAACTTTGCGCACGGGCTCTATATTCAGTTCGTCCAGCCGCGGATACACGTTTTCCGTCAGATAGACCGGCACGCCCGCCGCTGCGAAAATTTCTTGCACCGCTTGTTGATTCTGCACGTTGCCCGCGTAGAGCACCGGCGCGCCGGTGCCTTCGCAAGCAAGCAGTTCGGCATTATAAAGCGCGGTTTCCCTCTCTCCGTAGTCCGTTCCGCCCGCAAGCAAAATCAAATTCGGCTTGATTCTATGCTGCTCTTCTATGTCGCGGCGTGTGAGTTTTCCCGCAGTGGTCTGGCGCACAATCGCACCCGCACCGAGCGCGGCGGCTTTCGCCGCGTTGACGGTCATTTCGTATACCAGTCCGTGGACGCACATCTTCAGCCCGCCCGCCGCGCTGGACGACGCGAGCAGTTCGCCGTATTCCAGCGATTCCGCGCCGAGCCGTTCTTTCAGATCGACGATTGCGTTTGTCAGACCGATTCGTACGTCGCCACTGAGCACGGTCGTCGCCGCCTGCCCCTGCCCGAGAAAACGCGGCGCGCCGGAAAGCCCGTCAAACGCGCTGACGAGCGTGGTGGTCGAGCCGATTTCCGCAATCAGAACGTCCGCGCGCATAGGCGAAATCTTCCTCGCTCCTTACTTATTTAGTAAATCCGCCGTTACCCTTTTCGGCTTGTTTTGATACCCGATAAAAGAGTACGTTGGAAGCTCCGCTTCCAAACCTCCGCTCAGGGCCGAAACGCCCCTAAGAACCACCTTTTAAAAATCTACACAAGATGATAATACTATGATTTACTTTCTCTTCTCTCGCGCTCTTCAATCAAAACCGTCGCAACATGGCTGCCGTGCGTGCCGCGCCCAATCCAAGCAATATGTTTCAAAAAACATATTACAATTTACTCTCCCTTCTCTCCCGCTCTTCCACTAGAAACGTCGCAACTTGGTTGCCGTGCGTGCCGCGCCCAATCCAAGCAATATGTTTCAAAAAACATATTACAATTTACTCTCCCTTCTCTCCCGCTCTTCCACTAGAAACGTCGCAACTTGGCCGCCGTGCGTGCCGAGGCCAATCCAAGCAATATGTTTCAAAAAACATATTACAATTTACTCTCTCTTCTCTCGCGCTCTTCCACTAAAAACGTCGCAACTTGGTTGCCGTGCGTGCCGCGCCCAAATCCTGCGTCCGCACCGGCTTTTTTCGCCTGCTCGTTTTCAACCTGCGTGCCGCCCGCAACAAAAATCAGCTTGTCGCGTACGCCCATCTCCCGCGCGATGCGGTCGATCCGCGCAATATTTTTATAGTGGATGTCGTCGTGCGAAATGATCACGGAAGCGAGCATCGCGTCCGCGTTGAGCTCGATCGCCGCGCCGACAAGCTTCTCCGGCGGCACGGATGTGCCGAGATAATGAACCTCTATGCCGTATTTTTCGATGCCGCCGTGCTTGATATCGATGATTTCCCTGAGTCCCACGCTGTGCTCGTCCTCGCCGATGGTGCCGCAGACGATGCGCAGCGGCCTGTCCTGCACGGCCCCGCGCAGTTCCTCGTCGCTCATCACGTCCGGCTCCTCGGGAACGGTCAGCGAGTCCACGTCGATCGAAAAATCCACTTTGCCCTTGAGCTCGATGCGCGTTCCTTCCGCGCGGTGCAGCACCTCGCGCGAAATCACCGCGATCTCCTTTAGTCCCATTCGCCTGGCGCACTCGACCGCCGCGGCTTCCGCAATTTTTCGCTCCGACGGGAAGCAGAGCGTTAGCAGTACTGTTCCGTCCGCGAGCCACTCCATCTCCGGACGGATTTTCTTTGCATGCGGCTGTGCGAACTCCTGCACGGTCTCCATGCGCAGATAAACGTTGTCTTCCTCGTCGAGTTCGTCGATATAAACGATCTTTTCCGGTTTTTCGAGCGTGCAGCCGCCGATCAGCGCCGCGGGATCGGCAGGATCGCCGCCGTATTGCGCAACATTGTTGCAGCCGTAATGCGCCGTGACGGGCGCCATATAGTCCGGCTCACGTTTGATTACCGTACCCGCTCCAACGCCGCCGTCCGTATTGCGCGCGATACCATCGCCGTTGCGCTCCGGGAACAACCCGCTGTCAACAAACATGCCGCTCTCGACCGCGGCAAAATAGCCGCCTTGTTCGAGCATTTCTTCCAGAAAGAGCACCGCCCGCTCGGTCAGTTCACGCGCCTTTTCTTCCAGATACCCTTTGCTTTTGAGCTCGACCATCTCCATGAGTCCATCGAGGCCGACGAGTGTCTGCTTGGCCGTGTCGCACGCTTCGATATTGTAGATGTGCCAGGGTACGTTGCGCCCCTCGTCCGGCGTGATGGTAGACTGGATATCCGCACTGGTGAGCTTGCTGATGAGCATGTTGAGCACGTGCGTCACCGTCGCCTCGCGCGTGCTGGATTCGATATATTTCGTGTTCATCTGCGCGCGCATGCGGTAGCCCGCAAACAGCCGCCGCAGCGCAACCGCATACGGCAGATCCATGTAAACGCAGGGTCCCGGCGTCGCCGTCGGCGGCACGGTGGAAAGACAGATGTTCCCTTTCGGCACACCCGCCTCAAAAGAAAACAGCGCGTTGATCGCATGCTGCACCATCAGTTCCGGCATGACCTTCCAGG
>DAOTGE010000022.1:0-40148 GCA_035446965.1 Eubacteriales bacterium | reverse complement strand
GCGGTGTTATGATGACGACGCGGACGGTTATGGACGGGGTAAGCAGTGACAGGATAACGCCAATTACAGCCCAAAGCATCAAAAGAGACGGGTAGGTGATGCGCACGCTCTTCAACACGATGTAAGCGATGCGCGTACCAAGCCCCGTCTTTTTCAAAGCAAACCCGAAGAACAGCGCAGGAATCAACGTCCAGACCGCAGTCTGCGTGAAGCCGGAGAACACCGTTTTTGCTGGCAGGCCGATAACCAGCAGGAAACCAAGGAAAAAACAGCCGCTGATTCCGATCGGAATCCCAAAGGGTTCCAGAATCCATAATCCCATTGTAATAACGACGGCCATAATGACCCAATGGCCGGTCGCTGTGAGCGCAGGAGAGAACGGCTGAAAAATGCCAATCGCCAGTCCACACAAAGCAAACAGGCAAAAGATGCTATTTTTCAGTCGATTATGCATTCGACGTTCCTCCAAGACGATGTTCGCAGTACAATGGTATTAGAATAGTACGTTTGTACTATTGTGTCAATAGAAAGAAGAAAAAATGTCGGAAATGAAAATATGATGGAAAAGAGCATACAAAAAAAGCGCCGGTCTGCGGCGCTCTGCGTGGGAAACAATCTGAAAAGTTTTTAAAAATCGTCGGTAGTAATGATAACGTCCAGCTTATGGTCTAAGATCCGCCGGATTTGTTCTATGCTCAAGCTGTCGAACTCTTTCAGATCAAGCTGCAATAAAACGCTTGGCCGGTGATAAAAGAAGAACAGCTGCTCGCCGATGATGGAGTAAGTCAATATGGTAGCGGTCTGATCATCAAGTTCCGGTTTTATGATGCAAATCAGACTTCTAAACAGATGCGTCGTCGTTAGATTCAGCAAGTCGCCCAGATCTTCTGCTGATTTGGCAAACGTGCGGATCTGGAAAAACAATCGCATTTGGCGCTCGTTTTTCGGGTCGAACACATAGTCGATGTGCTTATCATTCAAACGGAACAGCAACGTGCGCGCGGTGGCTGCGTCCAGCGTAGGCCGCGAAAGAAAGTCTGTAATTTCTCGCGTTAAACCGGAGAAATAGTCGGCAAATTCTTCGGAGGCGATCGATATTACGTTTTGATAAAGGTTACCCTTGCTTTCAAAATGATATGGGATTGCGGAGAGGGAAACGTCGGCTTGCTGGGCGATCATACGAACCGTCGTCGCAGCATATCCAATTCGGCCAAAGAGGTCGTAAGCGGCGTCAAGAATCCGCTGGCGCGAATAATCGGAGTTCAGCATCCGGGAAATCCTTTCTGATGTTGACATGCGGCATGTGCCTTTTTTGAACATTATCCGAACTAAACAAATGTACTAGCTTTATCTGGATTATACTGTTTGAAGAATCGAACTGTCAACCATACAGTGATTTGTAGCCAGCATACGGTGTGAAAACGATCCTGCAGGTGCCGCGGCAAAAGAACGTGCACGCCTAGTAAAAGCAAACTATGGATTACCGCACAATCTGCAAAGAAAAGATAAACAGTGTCATTCTGCGGGTACGCATTTTGGAGGAGGCGAAACCTTGATCGAAAGCGAGCAGAAAACGTTCGGTTAACCTTAGACATATAAACTGCAGACACATGTCATATTCCGTGCCCCATCCCCTCAGGCAATCGCACATTGTATTACTACGCGAGGATTTGGCCGGACATGTATTCACGAAATGATACCGTCCGCGAGCACTTAACCCATGTGAAAACCCTCCTTTTTCATGGCTTTCCGGCATCTTTGAGTTTTGGCGGTTTGTGCGCAAATCCCCCGGTTCCATTTGACACCCCGTGGAGTAATTAAACTATCCCCATCCCCTTTCTGAAAAAACACGCGGGAACATATTTGCATAATCTATTTTATTAATGCCGGCTGCTGTAGTATGTAAATCTGCATTTGTTCCGTTTGTTTTCTTGTCTGCAACAGCTGAAAAAAGTATAATATATACAATTGAGCTTTTAGATCATCGCGTATTGACTGGCTGGCGGTTTCGCAAGTTTTCCGTAAAGCAATCAAGATCTTTTCAAGATATATGGCTTTATCATAATATTCCCATAGGGGCACGCTTATATGTGTGCGGGAAAGCAGCTCAGCCGACATTTCGGTGAAACTATTCTAAGTCCGAGAGGAAGAGTATGGTCACGGTAACATTATTATGGTCAGGCGGATGGGATGGTACGTTCCGTTTTTTGCAACTGGCGTCGAAGGAGATTTGTATTCAGCCCATCTACGTAATTGACAAGGCCCGCAAAAGCAGAGAATATGAAAAGGCTGCAATGCATCGGGTTGTTGATATTGTATCAACCGGCGAGGAATATAACTTCAAAGCCACAATCCTGCCGATAAAGTTTTATACCGTCGAGTGGATTCTCCAGAATTGCGCCGATGAAAAAATAAGCGCCGCGTTTCGGTATTTAAAAGAAAAATACAGCATCGGCACCCAATATGAATGGTTCGCTCTGCTTGCAAAAAAACTTGGCGTCAAGCTGGAAACCTGTGTTGTACACCAGTACCACGGGAAGGTAGAAGATGCAATCCGTATGGAAGGGATGCTCTCGCCGACCGCCGACGACATTTTTACTGAAAGGTATCAGGTTCTTCCAAAAGGAGAAAGCCGCGCGGCGGCAATCGTTTTTGAAAACTTGCTATTGCCCACCATTCAGCTCAGCAAAAAAGACGAGGAACGCATCGCCGGAGAAAACGGATGGCTTGATATTATGAAGCTGTCATGGTTCTGCCATAACCCGGATAAAAACGGGAACCCCTGTGGATTGTGCGGTCCCTGTGACGACGCCATGCACACCGGAATGGAATGGCGGCTTCCCAGAAAAGCACAGCAGCGAAACAAGCACAGGTACGTATATCTGCTCCTGCAGAAGGCCCGGCGGTCCCTTGTCGGAGAACGAAAAAGCGGGGCCTGGTTTCAGAAGATTCAATCGGTCTGCTTCAGACACCAGCGCAGATAGATACATTCCCATGTTGGGCATGCCGACAACCAAACGAAAACGGAGAATACAATGATTCAGGAATTCGCTATCCCCGCAGTACTTTTTTCGTTAATTTTCGTCGGTGTTTTATTACGAAAGACGCCTCTCATTCAAAAAAAAATGATTCCGGCGCCGATTCTCGCGGGGCTGCTTGGCTTCGCGCTGATGAACTCGGGGCTTCTGCAGCTCGATTATGCGATCTATGAACGGATTACGTTCCATCTGTTTACGCTCAGTTTTATTTCTATCACGTTCATGAGCATCAACGCCCCGAAACGCGACAAGAAAGGCGTTTTTAAGGGTGGTTTGTGGCTTGCACTCATATTTGGGATGATGATTAGCGTGCAGGCGTTGATTGGTTCGGCGGTGTTTCTGGGATACGACTTTTTTACCGGAGCAGACCTTTTGCCGGCGCTTGGCGGCATGATTACGCACGGCTTTGCCCAGGGACCGGGGCAGGCTGTCGCCATCGGCACGATCTGGGAAGGGTTTGGCGTTGAAAACGCGGCGCAATACGGATTGTTTTATGCGGCCTCGGGATATGTGTTTGCGTTTGTCTTCGGCGTGCCTTTCGCTAAGCGACTGCTCAAACAGCGTATGCTGTCCGGTGAAACACCGGCAACGCAGCAAGAAACAAACGCTCTTGGTCTGGGGCTGATCAGGGATGAGGAAAAGCCGGTGTTCGGAAACCAGACCGCACACCACGCAAACTTGGACACGCTGACACTGCACGCTTCACTCATCGGCGTCACCTATCTGCTCGCATACGGATTCGCCGAGGGAATCACGCGGTTCGTTCTGAAAGGAGCGTCCAGTCAGACGTTAGTCTTCGGCAACATGTTCGTTTGGGGAATCCTGTTCGCATTCCTTATTAAGGCAATCCTCAAAAAGACAAAGTTTACATATGTCATCGATCCCGGCGTGCAGGGCAGCATCACCGGGTTTCTGGTTGATACGCTGACGGTCTCTGCGATGCTCGCGATCAATATAAAGCTTGTTTTCACCGGCCTTGTGCCTATGCTGATTAATATTGCCGTCGTCTTCGTTGTCACGTTCTTCCTTGTTCGGTATTTCGCGCGGCGCAGCGGTGCATGTGCCAACGAGCGGTTTCTGGCGGAATTCGGCATCGTAACCGGCACCGCCGCGACGGGGCTTATATTGCTGCGCATCGTCGACCCGCAGTTTAAAACACCCGTTGCCGGAGAGATGGTATGGTGGAATATCCTCAACTTGTTTGTCGGTATTCTGGTCATCCTTTCGCAAATCGCAATTCCGATTACGAATTTCTGGCTTTGGATCGGTATCCTCACCGCCAGTATACCGGTATTCCTTGTCCTGTTGAAAGTATTTGGATTGTGGGGAAAGAAAAGTGCTGAGTAATTACGGAAACGTATTGTATTGCAACGCGCAAGTCTATCCTATGACCGGCGATTTGCCGGAAGTTGCGGAAGCGTTTGTTGTTTCGCATGGTAAAATTCAGGCAATCGGCTCACAAAGCGAGTTGGAGCGTCGTTTCCGTATCCGTCAACGGATTGATCTTGGTGGCAAAACCGTTCTGCCGGGGCTGATCGATTCACACAGCCATTTTACGTTTCAGGCGATCGCGGACGCCCTGTTTGTCGGATTGCATTCCGCACCGGCGGGTGATGTCGCAAGCATCACGGATGTCGTCCGCCTCCTGCGGGAGCACAACGAAAAAAAGCATTTATGGGCCGTCATTGGGCACGGATTTGACGATACAAAAATAGAAGAATACCGTTTTCCAACACGTGACGAACTTGATATGGTTTCGATGGAAAAACCGGTCGTTGTCATACACCAGAGCTTCCACCTGATGAGCCTGAACAGCAAGGCGCTGGAGCTCTCCGGAATTACGGACGGATTCATTGTACCGGAAGGCGGAACCGCATATCGCGACGAAACCGGGCGCTTTACCGGCGTGCTGGAGGAAGGCCCGGTTATAAACCTCGCAGCCCGCGCAGTCATCCTGCCGCTTGTTGCAAAAAACAAACTGTTCCGGATCATAGAAAACGGTTCGCTGCTCTATTTAAGCCAGGGATATACGACGGCAAACGAAGGTGCGGCGGTCAAAATGCAGTTAACGCTGTTTTCCATCGCCTCACTTCTGGGCATGCTCAAAACCAAAATGGTCGTGAACCTTAGCCTAAACTCGGACGGCACGCTTCCAATCACGAGCCGCAGGCAAGGCAAGTGCTGCGATATCGGCAAACGCGTAACCATTGGGCCAATTAAACTCTTTACCGACGGATCGATTCAGGGATACACCGCGTATCTCAGGCAGCCGTATTACAGGCAGCACAAAACGCGCAAAAAAAGCGGCGGCTACCGCGGATATTTGTCTGTTCAGCCGGAAAAATACGAGCGGACAATCGAACGTCTGCATCGCGAAAATCTGCAATATGCCGTCCATGCAAACGGTGACGCGGCAATTCAGCTGGTCATCGATGCGGAACAGAAATATCAAAGGGACACAAGCCCGCATAACATTATTATCCACTGCCAGACGGCGGGAATCGATCAGTTGGAACAAATCCGGGACCTTGGTTTGATACCGTCCTTTTTTCCTGTTCATACCTATGTCTGGGGGAAACATCACCGCGACACATACCTCGGTCAAGAACGCGCGGCGCGCATGAACCCACTTGCTTCCGCGCAAAAAATGAACATTATCTGCACCATACACAGCGACTCGCCTGTTACGGCGGTCGATCCCTGGCTGCTGCTTTGGAGCGCGGTAACGCGGCTGGATGAAGACGGCGAAGTTCTCGGCCCTGACGAGCGTGTGTCCGTATATGAGAGTCTTCTTGCGCTCACGCGAAATGCGGCGGCGCAGTACCGGCTGGCGGACCGGGGGGCGCTGACGGAAGGAAAGCGCGCCGACTTCATCGTACTGGAGCAAAATCCATTTTCTATCGGCGCGTGTAACCTGAAAGGCATCCGCGTAATGCGGACGTATGTCAATGGGAAGTTGGTGTTTTTGCGGGAGTAGATTAAAATCGGATCTCGGATCTTTAATGTACTTTGGAATGTTCAGCAGTGGTTTTTCACACATATGGGTATAATTTGGGGGAATGCTGTTTGAACCTGAAAAGAAACGAAGTGAATTGTCAAACTAAGTAAAAACAAAGGGGGCTGGAAACGGGAACGGACAGCTCCCTTCAACGTTGTTGGAACAGAGGATTCGAGTGCGTAACTCTCTGAAACCGCGGTAACCGAGATCATAAAGCTATGGAATCTTCGGTTTTAAAATCGAGGGATTATTTGGTACGCTGCGCCTGTCTGGACTTCAATTCGAATCGATTGTACAATAAAATGAGTGGAAATATGTTCCCTGTCACGCGCCGGAAGAAAGGCGCGTTCATATAACGACGGGCTGCGGATTGGCATAAAATGCAGGCCTGTAACATGAAATGAAGCGCAAAAAGAAAACAGAGACATGAGAATTGGAATTTGCGAAGACAATTTAACACACGGTAAACTGATTCGGCAGCTGCTTTCCGAGTGGGCCGCCGCGCGCGGCGTTCCGCTTGAGATTGAGACGTTTCAAAGCGCGGAAAATTTTTTGTTTCTTCAGCCGGACGCCCGGCCGTTCGATCTGCTGCTGCTGGACATTCAGATGGGAAAAATGAACGGCATGGAGCTTGCAAGGCAGCTTCGCCGCGAGAAAAACAGCGTTCCGATTGCTTTTTTAACCGCGCTGAAGGATTATGCTTTTGAGGGGTACGGCGTCGGTGCGGTGCACTACCTGCTCAAGCCGATTTGCAGGGAGGCGCTCTGGGATTGTCTCGACCGTGTGACGAAGGTGATGGCAAGCGACCCGGTGGCGATGCTGGTCGTCGACAACCGCAGGCTCCGCCAAAGCGAAATCCTGTATGCGGAGTCGGATTCGCACTATGTCCGCATCCATCTTGCGCACGAGGCCGTCACGGCTAAAAAAAACTTCCGTGATCTGCTGAATCTGCTGGACCCGAGGATGTTCACGCAGTGTCACCGCAGCTATGTCGTAAATCTTTCGGCAGTGGAACGGCTGACGCGAAACGAAATTTTGCTGGACAACGGAGAACGCATCCCGCTGAGCCGCACATACTGGCAGGACGCGAACCGGGCGTTCATCGGTTACCACGGAAAGGACATATTATGAATACGGCTGCATATATCGCGCTTGCCCTGGCGGCATGCTGCATTCCGGTGCTCCTCGTGCTCCTTTTACGCCAGCGCAGGCGGATCGAATCGGCAACCGCGAAAAAGCAGTCCGCTTTAATCGAGCGGCACCTCGAAGAAGTCAAAATTATCTACGACACCATGCGCGGCTGGCGGCACGACTATCATAATCACATCCAAACCATCAAGGCGCACGCGGCTCTGCACCAATACCGGGAACTGGACGACTACCTAAGCGAACTGGACGCCGATCTCGAGACTGTCGATACGATGGTCAAGAGCGGAAACATCATGCTGGATGCAATCGTCAACAGCAAGGCTTCACTGGCGCGGAGCCGGGGAATCCGCGTGAACGTCAAGGCGATTGCATCGGAAGGCATGCGCGTGCCGGATATAGATTTATGCGTGATCATCGGCAATCTTGTCGACAACGCCATCGACGCCTGCGCACGAATTGAGCAGGAAGACCGGCGTTTTATCCGCATCTACATCGGCAGTCTCAAGGGGCAGTTGTATATCAGCGTGACAAACGCAACGGCGGAGACGACGCGCAATCAGTCCGGGCTGTATCCTTCCCTGAAGGCGGGCGCGATGCATGGGCAGGGACTCCGGCGCGTTGACGGCGTGGTCGCCAAATACGGCGGCTATTTGAACCGACAAAATGAGCCGGGGGTATTTGCAACCGAAATCCTTCTGCCGCTCTGATATGCGGCGCAAAGATGCGGTTTGCGTACCAAAACGATCGTTTTGCGTACGCACCATCATTTTTTTACCAAATTGCCATTAGGATAAATGCGGAGGTGATGTCTCTTGGAAAACGGACAATCCGCACAATCCACCAAAACATACGGCTTACTGAGCAATATCCGGTATCTGAGCAAAAGCATCCGTGCGTTTGACAAGGCGCTGTTCCTTTTTCTCCCCTTACCGGTCGTCGCACAGCTCGTTACCGCGGTGCTCGGCATTTATCTGCCGAAGTTCGTCATCGACGCTTTGCAGGCACAGGCCGCCCCGCTGCATCTGCTGGCCGTCATCGGCGGCTGTTCCGCCGCGCTTCTTCTCAGCGAAATTTTGCGCAGGACGGCGAATGATCAGATCATGATCCGTTCCATGAGCCACAGAATAACGCTCGCGTCTCTGGCGGGGGAAAAATCGATTACAACGGATTACGAAAACGTCGCTTCAAACGCGGGCCGCGTCCGCTGGCAGAAAGCGATGGACGCCACCGAGTCGAACGAGTCCGGCACCGAGTCTATGATCCGTTATCTTGTTTCGTTTACAAAAAACGCATGTGGGCTCGTGATCTACGGCGGGATTCTTGCCGCGCTCAATCCAATCATCGTAGCGCTTCTGCTGGTCGGCGCCGTCCCGGTCGCTCTGACCGCACGGCACGCTGCGCAGTATGAGCACCGTCATAAAAACGAGACCGCTTCAATCAGCAATAAACTCTTCTATCTGCGCGAACAGGCGTTTGATGTGTCCAACGCAAAGGATATTCGTCTCTATTCCATGGCGGAGTGGTTCCTCAGCCTGTTTCAGCGGCTCATCGGAGAACGTCACGGCTGGAACGTGCGCATCCAGAAACGATACTACCTCTCAAACGTTACGGATGCGCTGGTCATCCTGCTGCGGGACGGACTTGCATATGCATATCTGATTTATCTGGCGCTGCACGGGCTTGCGGTCGGCGAGTTTGTGTTGCTCTTTGGCGCAATCACAGGTTTCTCCGTCTGGCTGAGCGGACTCGTCGACGACGGCGGACGGATCAGCCGGGCTTCGCTGCAGGTGACGGACCTGCGCGAATACCTCGATATGCCTGACCGGAGCAACCGCGGCGCGGGATGCCCTCTTCCGGCGCAGGGAACGGCATGCTCAATTGAGCTGAAAAAAGTTTCTTTTGCATACACAGACAGCGAGGGCTTCCTGTTTGAAGACTTAAGCCTTTTCATCAAGCCGGGCGAGCGGCTCGCAATCGTCGGGGCCAACGGCGCTGGAAAAACGACGTTAGTCGGCATCATAACAGGACTGCTGCGCCCTGCAAGCGGCGAACTTCTGCTGAACGGCATCCCCGCCGGCGAATACAATCTCCGCGATTATCAGAGCCTGTTCGCGGTGGCGTTTCAGGATGCGTGCATCCCCTCGTTTTCTATTGCAGAAAACATTTCCATGCGTCCGCCGGCGGAAACGGACATGGGCAGGCTGGAGCACGCGCTGTCCGTCTCCGGTCTGAAGGAAAAGGTTGACAAGCTGCCGAAGGGGACCGGCACCTATCTCAACAACATCTTTGTCAACGACGGCACACAGCTCTCCGGAGGCGAGCGGCAGAAACTGATTCTTGCGCGCGCGCTGTATAAAGACGCGCCCGTGCTGATACTCGACGAACCGACGGCGGCGCTCGATCCGATTGCGGAGTCCCGGCTGTATGCGCAATATGCGCAGATGGCGAAAGGGAAAACTTCAATCTATATATCCCATCGCCTTGCATCCACCCGATTCTGCGACCGAATTCTGTTTTTGGAACACGGGCGGATTACGGAAACAGGCACGCATGAGCAGTTGATGGCGGCAAACGGTAAATATGCCGAAATGTTTACGGTTCAAAGTCATTATTATCAGGAAAATCCGGAGGTGACGGTATGAATTCACAGCCGGAAACGCTTCGGGCGGACTGGAAGACGCTGGTCGCCTCCGTCCGACTGCTCAACGAGCTCGACGGGGCATACCTGCTTGTTGTAATCGGCCATGCATTGATGGAAACGGCGCAGTATTTTCTTGCGCTGATAATGACTGCGCGCATTCTCGACGAACTGCTCGGCGGCGGAGACGTCGCCGCCCTGATTCTGTATGTTTCCATCGCCGTCGGCGGCAGTTTTCTGCTCAAACTTGGTTCCGACTGGCTGGAGCGTATGCGCAGGGCAAAGGGACGAACGCTTGCAATCCGCGTGGACAAGCGCATCAGCGCAAAGATTCTGGCGCTTGATTACGCGTATATGGACAGCCCGCTCCTGCACGATCTGCGCCAGCGAATTTTGGAATACGACAACATGAACGGAAGCATAACGGCTTTCGCTTCGCAGATGGGCGATCTGATCACGAGCCTCACGCAGATCGTCGCATCCGTCTTTGTCGCGGCGGCACTGTTTGCGCCGGTAAAAACGACCGGCCAAACCGGTCTGGCGGCGGCGATGAGTTCTCCGCTCTGGTCGGTCGTGCTGCTGGCCGCCATGGCGGGCGCCATATGGGTGCAGATGTATGCCAGCCGCCGGTACGGCGAGTTTCAGATGGAGCTGTTCAACGGGGCGATGGGGATTAACCGCATCGGACTGTATATGATGTTTACGCTTTGCGGCGATTACCGCAACGGAAAAGACCTGCGGATTTACGACTCCGAATCGATGGTCGCCGGGGTGCATAGAAAATTCGTTTCCGATATGGAACAATATCTGAAGAAGATGGCGAAGACGAAGGTCCGGGTCGAAAGCCTTGGTTCGGTTTCAAACGGTGTTTTCGTGTTTCTGATCTATGCGTTCGTCGCGCTTAAAGCGCTGGCAGGAATGATTACGGTCGGCAGCGTCATGCAGTACATCGGCGCGATCCGGAAGCTCTTCGGCGGTATTTCCGGTTTGTTTGTCGGAATTACGGAAATTCGTGTCAGTTGCCGGTTTTTGAACGATATCCACACGCTGCTGAACCTGCCGGACATCATGTACCGCGGCACTTTGCCCGTTGAAAAACGAAGCGATCACGAATATGAAGTGGAGTTTTGCAACGTATCGTTCCGCTACCCCGGCGCAGCCGAATTTGCACTGGAGCACGTGTCCATGAAGCTCAACATCGGCGAGCGCCTTGCCGTCGTCGGCATGAACGGCGCGGGGAAAACAACATTTATCAAACTGCTCTGCCGGCTGTACGATCCAACCGAAGGCGAGATACGGCTCAACGGTATCGACATCAGGAAATACGATTACAAAGAGTATCTCAGCCTGTTTTCCGTCGTATTCCAGGATTTTCGTATCCTCGCATTCCCCGTGGATATGAACGTTGCCTCCTCGGCGACGCCCGACGAAGCAAACGTGTGGCGGTGCGCAGAAAAAGCGGGACTCGCCGATCGGCTGAAAACGCTCCCCGGCGGAACCAGCACGTCGGTCGGCAGGCTCTTCGACGAAGCGGGCGTCGATTTTTCCGGCGGCGAAACACAGAAAATGGCGATCGCAAGAGCGCTCTACAAGGACGCGCCGGTGATCGTGCTGGACGAACCGACCGCTTCACTTGATCCGCTGTCGGAATTCGAAATCTACAGCCGCTTCGATACGCTCGTTGGCGGCAAGACGGCGGTCTATATTTCGCACAGGCTTTCGAGCTGCCGGTTTTGCAGCGATATCATCGTGTTTAAGGACGGGCAGATCGTCCAGCGCGGCGGCCATGAACAGCTCCTCCGGCAAACGGGCGGCTTGTACCGGGAATTGTGGTCGGCGCAGGCGCAATACTACTGTGAAACGGCTGGAGCGAGCGGGAGCGCTGCGGCCCCGGATGCGCCGCAGTAAAAACGGAAAATCGTCGGCAGATCGCAAACAGAAAATCCCGCCCGTTTCAACGGGCGGGATTTTCTGCGGATTCCGTCCCGTTAACGTCGTCTGCGCCGCATTTGCGCCCCTTATAAGCCTCGCCCCTTTCTTCCTTCCATCCGGCTGTGCACCGCCCGCCGCCCGCTCCCCGTCTGCCCGCTTTGATCCTTCTTCCCGTCCTGCTTTCGCAGATTCCCACGCCGTTCACTGCCGCGCCCATTTTTTTATTCGCATACACAGTTTGAACCCTGCGGTATCCGTATACTGCATTTATTTGAAACCCGAACCGCCTCCGGGTTCAGTTTTTCGAACCGTCTCTGTTGCTTGACAAGCACTACACAACCACATGATTCGCCGTGCGAAAATACACTATTGCAGCAAAAAAGCCGGAGCGAAGCAACGCATTCCGCTTCAGGCCGATTTTTCAAAATATCAGCGAATAATTTACGCGTTAGTGTATTATTTTTCGTAATATTGGCATACACTGTCTGTTTTGACATCAAAATACAATCAGAATATGGTAATGATACTGTATTAAGTGTACACTCCGATTGGAGGTGTTGCACCATGAAATCGAACAAGGAACGCATCCTGAATTTTCTCAGGCTTCAAGCTGTGTCAAACCAGTCCGGAGGAATTTCCACGCAGAGCATCGCGGCCGCTTTAAAAATCGGTCGTACAAACGTCAGCAGTCTCCTCAACGAACTCGTTTCAGCGGGTCTCGTCGAAAAAACGAACGGCCGCCCCGTTCTGTATTACCCCGCCGGAAACGCCGGGTACCCCGGGCACGACTGTTTCTCCAACATGGTCGGCGCGGACGGCAGCCTTCAGCACGCCATACAACTGGCAAAAGCCGCCTTGATTTATCCCGGCAAGAGCCTGAATGCATTGTTAATCGGCGATCAGGGCGTTGGAAAAAGCTTCCTTGCAATGCTGATGCATCGTTTTGCGGCACAGGAGGGCATTTTGCCCTCGGACGCTCCGTTTGTCCTGCTGGATTGCCGCTCTTACCAGGAAAACGAGCTCGGTCTGGCCGCCGAATTGTCACCCGGCAATGAATGCGGCGCATATGCTTCGGCCAGAGGCGGCATTCTGCATATCGATAACGCACAGTTTCTTTCGCCGGGCAACCGCAGCAGGATTGCCGAGTTAAGCGCCTATGCGGAGTCTGCCGCCGCGCAGGACCGCGCTTTACCGATTTTGATCGTCGCATGCGACCAAAGCAACAAAACCGCCTGTGAATACTATGAAAAAACGCTGCCGATCACCATTCCGATTCCCACGCTTGCGGAACGCCCGCTTTCCGAGCGAATGACGCTGATACAAAGTTTTTTAACGCTCGAAGCCGCGCGGGCAAAGCGAATCATCGTTTTAAACGCCGAACTGCTGCGCTGTCTGTTGCTTTACGATTGCAGCGCCAATAACATTTTGCAGCTCAAGGCCGACATCAAGCGCGGATGCGCAACCGCCTACCTCCGCGAGCACAGCAACGGACAGGGTCGCCTCTATCTGTACATCACGGATTTTGATCCGTCCGTCCGAAAGGGATTCCTGCACTACCGCGAACGCCGGGCGGAAGTTGAACTGCTCATTCCGGACGATTACCGGTACGAATTTTCCGAGTCCACGATGGAGATGAGTTCGGTCGACCGCGCCAAACTGCTCGGCAGCAGCCTGTACGACGAAATCGACCGGAGAACGAGCGACCTGATGGCGCGCGGCCTGGCGGAAAGCGACGTAAAGTCCATGCTCTGTATCGAGTACGAGGCCATGTTCCGCCAATACTGGAATGCAACGATCAGCCAGGCGGTCAACAAAGAACAGCTCCTAAACCTTGTCGGCGCGCAGGTCATCGCCTTGGTGGAGAACTTTCTTTCCGATGCCGGCGCAAGGATGGACAGGATTTTCCCGCCTTCCGTGTTTTACGGCCTTTGCCTGCATGTTTCCGCGCTCTCAAAAAAAGACTCGTCGCGGCAAATGCTCAGCAATCAGCAAATCGCCGAGATCGCCGGACGTCACCGCACGGAATACGCCCTCTCGCTGGAGTTTACCCAGCAGCTCGAAAAAGCGTTCGGCCACAGACTCCCGCTGGAAGAAGCTATGCTGATCACGCTCTTCCTCTGCACGGAGACGGAGCCCGCCGCCAACGCCGCAAAGCCTGTAATGCTTTTTGCGCTGCACGGCGCGGGCGTGGCAACTTCGCTGAGCGCCTGTATCAACGCTGTCGTGGGCGGCGGCAACACATTCGCGCTGGACATCCCGTTTGAGCAGGATACCGAGCAGACTTACGCCGCGCTGAAGGACTGCATCGGCCGCATCCACTGCGGCGACGGCGGAATCGTCGCGCTGTACGACATGGATTTTCTGGAACGCCTGCTGGACACGGCGGCGCTGGAAACCGGCGTGCAAATCCGCACGATCGCTTTTCCGGTCACGCTGTTCGGAATCGAGTGCGCCCGCAAGGCGGCGCTCGCGCAGGATGCGGACGCGCTCTACCCCTTCGTGATGCAAAGCCTCGATTTTTATCGCAAACCGCTTCCCCGCGCAATTATCACGCTTTGCACAACAGGCGCCGGGGGCGCGCAGGAGCTCAAATCGTACATCGAGCGTTACGGCGGGTCAGGCGGTACGGAAGTCGTTGCCCTTGCCTGTGCCGACCGGGAGCGGCTGAAAACGGAGCTTGCCGCTTTGCAAAAACGCGTCTTCCCCGTCTGCATTGTCGGCACACACGACCCCAGGCTTTTCGGCATTCCCTTTATTCCCGTCGGGGACGTGCTTGGCTGCGACCGCTCGGTGCTCCCGGAGGTCCTGCGCGGGAAAAACCGCGAAAAGCAGCGTATCGACGCCGATCAGGTTTTCGACTATCTCGACGAGCAGTTCGAGTTTGCGGACACCAAAAAGCTCCGCCGGCTGCTTCCGGCAATCGTGGAGCGCTTCAACACAAGCATCACGCCCATGTCGATCGACACGGAAGTCGGTCTGCTGATGCACATCGCCTGCTCGGTCAACCGCCTCTGCTCGGGTGCGGCAACACCGCAGAACCTGCGCAAGGAAGAAATCATCGACGCATACGGCGCGGCATACGCGGCGCTCCGCAGGGAACTCCGGCCGCTTGAAAAGGCGTTCCATATCATTTTCCCGGACGACGAGCTGGCAAACATCCTCATGATTCAATATAAGCTGTAGCATAAAGGAGGCCAAAGTTTATGGCACTGGACGAACGGACTGAAGAAATCGCCATGACGATTATTTCCAACGCAGGCGCAGCCCGCGGCGCGGCGTTCGACGCGCTGAAGGCGGCGAAAGCCGGAGACTTTCAAACGGCGGAAACACTGCTCAAAAGCGCGGACGAGTTTTCGCGCACGGCGCACAAAACGCATTCGGAACTGCTCACGCTCTATGCAAAGGGCGCGTTCGAGGGCGGCGACATACTCCTTTCACACGCGCAGGACCATTTGATGTGCGCGGCTCTGGCCATGGAGCTGATCGGCGAACTCATCGACCTACGGAAAACAATCCAAAAAAACACAGGAAAGGAGGAACAGCAATGAAAGTTCTGCTGATATGCGCCGGCGGCATGTCGACCAGCATCTTAATGAAGAAGCTCGAAAAATACGCGGCGGCCCATGAGATCGAGCTGGAAATCCTTGCGCGCGGAATGAACGATTATGACGACGTCTATTCAAAATTCGACGTCATTCTGCTCGGGCCGCAGGTGTCGTATCAAAAAAGCTCCATTGAAAACGACACAAAAAAGCCCGTGGCGGTCATCGCTCCATACGACTATGCCGTTGGCAATTCCGAAAACATCTTCAAACAGATTAAAAAACTCTATCCGGGTCAATAAGCAAAACAAAAGGGAGGTAAAACACATGGAAGCCAAACAAGGCAAAATGGACAGGATTTTTGAGAGCAAGTTCATGAAAGGCCTGCAGCGCTTTGGTGAAAAACTCGCAACGAACAAGGGGTTTTCCGCCATCAGCAAGTCCCTCATGGCAACGATGGCCATCATCCTCGTCGGCGCGGTTTTTCAGATCGTCGCAACAATTCCGACGCTGTTCGGCTGGTTTTCTACATCGGACAAAATTTACACGATCCTGTATACGCCCTATAACATGACGATGGGCAGCATCAGCGTTTTCCTTGCGTTTATGATTGCGTATAACTATGCAAAAGCGCACGGGCTGAAGCCTCTGCAAAACGGCATTGTGAGCCTGATATGCTTCCTGGCCGTATGCGCTCCGGTCCAGAGCGTAACGCTTGCCGACGGCAGCACGACCATGTCCGTTATGGACTCGACCTATCTTGGCGCGCAGGGCATGTTCGTGGCCATCATTATCGCAATTCTGACGGTCCGCCTGACACGCTTCTGTGAAAAGCACAATATTGTAATCAAAATGCCGGACGTCGTGCCGCCGTTTCTCTCGGATGCGTTCTCGGCGATGCTGCCGCTGCTGTTCAATCTGATCATCTGGTACGGCATCGGCACGGCGCTCTCCATCCTGACCGCCGGGCAGATGACGCTGCCGCTGTTGATCACGTATATCCTCTCCATCCCGATTTCCGCGCTCAACAGCGTACCGGGCATGCTGGTTGTAGCCATTTTCGCATGCCTGCTCTGGACATTCGGCATCCACGGCACAATGGTTGTCTTCATCGCGCTGATGGCGGTGCTGATGCAAAATATCGGCGCAAACGCCGCGGCGGTCGCAGAGGGCGGAAAGCCGGTATTTTACGCTTCCATGCTAATCACCGCAATGATGACGGCCGGCGGCACGGGCAATACGTTCGGGCTGGTGCTGCGCGGCCTGCGCTGCAAGTCGGAGCAGGTCCGCGCCGTCAGCAAAGTTGCGATCGTGCCGGGGCTCTTCGGCATCAACGAACCCGCAACCTTCGGCTACCCGATCATGTACAACCCCATCCTTGCAATTCCGTTTATGCTTACGCCGCTGGTAACAATGCTGCTGGTATGGGTGGGATATGCAATCGGTTTTTTCCAGCCGGCATATGTACTGCTGCTCACGCTCATGCCGATGGGCGTAGGCGAGTTTCTCGGCGCAATGGCCTGGCAGAACCTGCTGATCCCGGTGATCGGCATTATCGTAGGCTTCTTTGTGTACCATCCGTTCATCAGAGCGTACGACAAACAGCTCTTTGAAAAAGAGCAGGCCGCGAAAGCGGCCGAAACGGAAGCTTCCGAAGCATAACCATCCGGCGCGGCGGGCCGCGGAGGCTCAATGCAGAGCTTGCCGCGCCCGCCGCGGACCGAAAAGGAGAATCACCGATATGGACAAACGTTTTTCCGATCATTTCCTGTGGGGCGGCGCGACCGCCGCAAACCAGTGCGAAGGCGCGTGGGATGCGGACGGCAAGGGCGTCTCCACCGCCGACCTGATGACGGCCGGCACGCTGACGGCGCCGCGCGCTTTCACGCCGGCGCCGCAGGAAGACACCTATTACCCTTCGCACGAGGCAATCGACCACTATCACCGCTACGAGGAAGACATCGCGCTGTTTGCCGAAATGGGCTTCAAGGTCTACCGCATGTCGATCGCCTGGACGCGTATTTTCCCTGACGGCGACGATATGGAGCCGAACCGCGCGGGAATCGAGCACTACAGAAACGTGTTCGAGTGCTGCAGAAAATACGGCATCGAACCGCTGGTCACGCTTTCGCACTACGAAATGCCGTTTCATCTCGCGGTAGAATACAACGGCTGGGCGAGCCGCAAAACGATCGATTTTTTCGTTAAATACTGCGAAACGGTGTTCAGCGAATACCGCGGGCTGGTAAAATATTACCTGACGTTCAACGAAATCAACATCCTCTGCACGCCCTTCGGCGGCATGATGGCGGGCGGCCTCCTGCCGAAATCCGGCGTTTCACAGCTGGACCTCCATCACCCCGGCAAGCTGCCGGACGACGCGAACCTGCGTTTCAACGCGCTGCACCACCAGTTCCTCGCCAGCGCAAAGGCCGTGCAGATCGCGCATGCGACCGACCCCGCGGTCAAGGTCGGCTGCATGATCGCCGGCATGGCACAGTATCCGCACTCGCCCAACCCGAAGGACGTTCTCGCCGCACAGCGGAACATGCAGACCGGCAACTATCTCTGCGGCGACGTGATGGTGCGCGGTGCGTACCCGTCGTTTGCGCGCCGGCTTTTCGCCGGGCAGGGCGTGGAAATCGCCTGGGAACCGGGCGACGCGGAAACACTCAAAAACGGCACGGTCGATTTCTGTTCGTTCAGTTACTACTCCTCCGGCTGTGTATCGACCGACCCGGAAACGATCAAAGCGTCCGGCAATTTCCTCTTCGGCGTAAAAAACCCGTATCTGCAGGCAAGCCAGTGGGGATGGACGATCGACGCGGACGGACTCCGCTACTATCTCAATGAGCTTTACGGCCGATACGGCGTTCCGCTCATGGTCGTGGAAAACGGCCTCGGCGCGGAAGACACGCGGGAAGCCGACGGCAGCATCCACGACCCGTACCGGATCGCTTACCTCAAAGCGCATATCGAAGCCATGCGCGAGGCGATCGAGGACGGTGTGGAACTGATGGGTTACACGCCGTGGGGGTGCATCGACCTCGTCAGCGCCAGCACGGGCGAAATGAAGAAGCGTTACGGCTTTATCTACGTGGATAAAAACAACGACGGCAGCGGAACGCTGCAGCGGAGCCGCAAGGATTCCTTTGAATGGTATAAGAGGTGCATCGCGTCCAACGGCGCGGACCTGTAGCGCGCAGAAAGGCAAAATCAGGCCGAACCAGCGCGGAAAGCGGAGCGGGCGTCGGCACGGGCATCTCCTGCACGCCGGATTCCGCCGAAGAACCGGCCGCCGGGCTGCAAAGGGACGCCGGCTCGAAAGAGGCAAAAAGCCTGCCGGGCCGGAATGCGTTTTTTCAAAGCAGAGAAAACGCCGAAAAAAGCATTTGAGAGGTTGAAGATGATAACCAGACAGACGACGATCGTGAACGCAAGCGGACTGCACGCGCGGCCCGCCTCGGACTTTGTCCGGGCGGCCAAAGCGTTTTCCTCCAAAGTAACGGTCAAAAACCTGAACACAAGCGGCGAGGCGGTCAGCGCAAAATCGATTCTGCGCCTGCTCGCCGAAGGGATAACGCAGGGCACCCGCATCGAGCTCTCGGCCGAAGGCGAGGACGAACAATCCGCCGTCGACACGCTGACCGCGCTGATCGACAGCGGATTCGGCGAATGAACGCACCGGGCGCCGCAATCGCGGCCGGCGCGAAAAAACTGCTCGCCTGCGATCTGGACGGCACACTGATTTCCAATCACGGCAGCATATCCGCCTGCGCCATGCGCGCGCTGCGAACCGCGCACCGCGCAGGCTGGACCGTCGTGATTTCGACCGGCCGTTCCATCGCCATGCTGCCGGGCAGGCTGAGGCGGTCGCGTGCCGTAGATGCATATATCACGAGCAACGGCGCGCGCGTCGTCCTGCGCGGCGGAAAAACCCTTTTTCTGCGGCCTATTCCCCGCGGCGCCGCGCTCCCCGTCTGGACGGCGCTGACCGAACGAGGCGCGGCGGCCAACGTTTTTTTTGACGGGAAAGCGCTTTTCGTCCGGCATGCCTATGCAAAAATGGACGCAGCCCGCAAAATGCCGGCCTTTGTCCGTTTGGGGATGCTGCTGCGTTTTCTCCCTCACTCACGCCCGGAACGCGGCATTCGCCGCCGCATCTGCAAACACGATACCGACATCGAAAAAATAGGCGGCGTCTTCACTTCCGAGAAGGCTGCCGGGGAGGCGCGCGCGCAGATCGGCAAACTCGGTGGACTGACCGTCCTGACGACGCAGGGAAACGATATCGAAGTAACCGCCGGCGACGCAAGCAAAGGCAGCGCACTGATGCAGCTTTGCGAACGCTTCGGCATAAGCAGGAAGGACGTTACCGTCTGCGGGGACAGCGGAAACGACCTTTCCATGCGCGCGTACTGCGGCGTGTTTGTCGCGCCGCGGAATGCTTCCAGGGACGTTCTCGCCGTGGCGGACGTCATTACGGACGATGCAAAAAAGGAAGGCGTTGCAAAATGGCTGCTGGAAAACCTGAAATGACAACGAAACAAAAGCGTTTTGTGCTGAATGGCCATGCCGTTTCGCAGGGCGTCGCGCTCGCGCCGGCCCTGTTTTATTTGCCGCAGGATCTGTCTGTTTCCGAGTCGTACCGCACCGGCCGGACGGCCGGCGAAGCCATCGCGGCGGCCGAACACGCCCTGCGGCAGGCCGACGGCGATCTCGCCGCGCTGATCGCTTCTTTTTCTCCCGACGAATCGGAACAGGCGAAAATTTTTTCCGCGCATCGTGAAATTCTCGAAGATGACGAGCTGCAGCAGGCAATCTTTGATAATATCCGGGAAGAAAACATGACGGCGGAGTATGCTGTATACACCGCGTGCGGCGCGTTTATCGAACTGCTGAAAAAAGCCGGGGACGAAACGATCGCCCTGCGTGCGGCGGACGTTGCGGACGTGCGCGACAGGCTTGTGCGCGCGCTGCGCGGGCAAGTCCGCCCTTCGCTTTCCCGGCTGCCGGGCAACTGCATCCTTGTGGCACACGACTTGCTTCCAAGCGATACGGCCTCTTTGGACCGTGCGCACGTACTCGGCATCGTGACCGAAACCGGTAGCGATACGTCGCACACGGCAATCCTTGCCCGCAGTTTCCGAATTCCGGCGCTGGTCGGCGTAAAGGACGCACTTTCACGCATAGCGGACAAACAGGCGCTGCTAATCAACGCCGAAGCGGACGAGCTGATCGTTTCCCCGGACGAAGTGGAAATCGCCGCGGGAAAGCAAAAACGTGCAGCCTGGCTGGCGCGGCAAAGCGCGGCGGACGCATTCCTTGCAAAACCCGCCTGCACAAAAGACGGCAAGCGGGTGCAAATCGGGCTGAACATCGGCTCGGACAGCGATGAAATCCCGGAATTCGCCGATTTTGCCGGCCTGTTCCGAACAGAATTTCTGTATATGAACGCCGACCGCCTTCCGACAGAGAACGAGCAATTCGCCGCCTACCGCCGCGTACTGCAAAAGGCCGGCAAAAGGCCGGTCACGCTCCGCACTCTGGATATCGGCGGTGACAAAACGCTTCGCTACATGCAGCTGCCGAAGGAAGAAAATCCCTTTCTCGGCAAACGCGCCCTGCGGCTGTGCTTTGTCGAACCCGAATTGTTCCTGACACAGCTCCGCGCGGCGCTGCGCGCATCGGCGTTCGGGAACCTGCAGATCATGTTCCCCATGGTCGGCAGCATCGACGATATCCGCCGGGCAAAGGCGTTCGTCGATTCGGCAAAGGCGGAACTTCGTGCACGCGGCGAAGCGTTCGCCGAAAACATCCGGCTCGGCATCATGATCGAAATTCCGTCCATCGCAGCCGCGGCGGATCTCGCCGCGCGGGAAGTCGATTTCGCCAGCATCGGCACGAACGACCTTTGCCAGTATCTGTTTGCCGCGGACCGCATGAACCCGGACCTTTCGGCGTACTGTCAGCCGTTCGCCCCCGCGTTCCTCCGCGTTCTTAGGAGTGTCATATCCGCCTTTGAAACTGCAGGAAAAGAAGTTTCCATGTGCGGCGAACTCGCCGGAGACCCGCGCGCCACGGCGCTGCTTATCGGCCTCGGTTTGAAGAAATTCAGTATGAACGCATCCGCCGTGCCGGCTGTAAAGATGGCGCTTTCCAAAACCGGCGCCGCACAGGCGAAATCCCTTGCCGCAGAGGCGGCTGAACTCGCCACGCAGGCAGACGTAACCGGTCTGCTGACCAGACACGGCCTCTGGGTATAAACAAATCGTTTTGCAGTCCATTCGGCAGAAATCATTCTTTTTTTAACGTAAAAATACTATAATGACAGATGAAAGAGAGACGTATATGAACACATCCGACGCGGCGGCAAACACGCCGATTCCCGTTCGCAAACAGCTCGTCTATTCGCTGAGCGAACTCGGGTCCAATCCGATTTATACGATCACGCTGTCCTTCCTCACCTTTTTCTATACCGACGTGATGGGAATCAACGCCGGCGTCGTCGGCATCGTCATTCTCGTCAGCAGACTCTTCGACGGATTCAGCGATATCTGGGCGGGCAACGTCATCGACCACACGCATGCAAAATCCGGTTCCGCGCGCCCGTGGCTGCTTTGGACGGCGATCCCCCTGGCGCTTTCTTATGTTGCGCTTTTCACCGTGCCGAACTGGAGCGAAGCCGGCAAGGTAATCTATATCTTTGTTTCGTACAACTTCGCCATGACGCTGGTGTTCACATTTTTTAACTCCAGCATCAACGCCCTGCCGATCTATATGACGGACGACACGAAGAGCCGCTCCTCGGCTTATGCAATCCGCCTGATCGTCGCCGGGCTTGTTCAGGCGGTCCTTTCATACGTCTTTATGAATGTAATCGACGCTTTGGGCGGCGACCAGACCGCATGGATCAAGTTTGCGGCCATCCTCGGGACGATTTCGTTCGCAGCCTGCCTGATTGCGTACGCAGGCACCAGGGAGCACGTCGCGCCGGCGGCCGCATCGTCCGGCAAAGACGTAAAGCTGCTGGAGGCGCTGAAATCGACCGTCCACAACAAGTACTGGTTCATGGTACTCGGCATCATCCTTATCCTCGTGCTGCATCAGATCTCTACCCTGACGGTCGGCGTTTACTATGCAAAGTATATCCTCTGCGACGAAACGCTGGCGGGAAACCTCGTTTTATATCACCACATGGGCGGCGCCGTCGGCATGCTGATCATGCCGTTTTTGCTGCAAAAAGGTTTTTCAAAGCGGAACGCAACGCTGATCGGCGGTTTCCTCATGCTGGGCGGATCGCTGCTGTCCGTCTACAGCTGCGAGGGCGCGTTCCTGATTGTTTCGCTGGCGATGCGCGGGTGTGGCTTCGGCGTTGTGAGCAGCACATACCTCGGCATGCTGGCGGACACGGTGGATTACGGTGAATGGAAAAACGGCGTTCGCAACCCCGCCGTAACGACCTGTGCGGGCACGTTTGGTCAAAAGCTCGGCAGCGGCCTCGGCACGGCGCTTTTCGGCCTGGCGCTCTCCGCCGTCGGATACGACGGACTGGCCGCAACGCAGCCGGAAAGCGCAATCGTATGTATCCGGCTCATGTTCACCATCCTGCCGGCGGTGCTGTACGCCGCCCTCATCGTAATTGCATTCGCTTATAAACTGGACAGAGAATATCCGGCAATTATAAAAGAACTGGAAGCACGGCACAGCGCGGCGAGCGAAATCGAATAGCCCGCCCGGCCAAATCTGCACAGAAAGAAAGGCGGTTAATGAATGAAATTCAACGGTTATACGATTGAAGAACTTCAGCCGGGGCTGTATGCCATCGACGATGAAAAATCGGACTCCATGTATCTGATCGTGGGCAGCGAAAAAGCCCTGCTGATCGACACCTGCGTGATGCAGGACGATATCCTTCCGATGCTGCAAACGCTGACGGACAAACCCATCGAGCTGGCGCTGACGCACGCGCACATCGACCATATGTACCACTCCGGTGAATTCGGCACCGTGTATCTGCACGAAAAGGACATCGCCGCGTGGAAGAAAGGCTCGCTGAAGCTGCTGATGTACGCCGGATATGCTATGTTCCACGTGCCGCGCAAAAAATTCAACGTTGCGCGCTTCGTGCCGATTACGGAAGAAACCGTCATCGATCTCGGCGGCGTCCAAATCCGAGTCATCCTCGCTTCCGGGCATACGCCGGGTTCGTGCATCTTTGCCGACGACGTTCACAAGGCTCTGTTCATGGGCGATGCCGTCGGCAACGGCGGCGTTTCCGCGTGGATGTGGCTTCCGGGCAGTCTGAACACCAGCGCTTACCGCGACAGTCTGGAACAATTGCTCGTTAAACTCAAGTCGTATGAAACGTATCAATTCCTCGGCGGGCACCGTCCGCAAACCTTTCCGACGGCGGACGCGCCGGACGGCAACCCGCTGAACATTGACGTCGTAAAGGACATGCATACCCTCTGCACCAAAATGCTGGCGCATACAATCCAGCCCGTCGGCAAGGAAAAACAAGCCGTCCTGACCGTCTGGCAATACGCGTACGGCATAACCGGCATGTGGGTCACGAAACGAAAGATTAAATAGATTTCCGGCATCGCCATGCGCAATCCAAAGATTATAGCAGTGCAGCATTTTGCCTGTGCGCCGCCGTGCAGTCGCGCTCATATCGCAATACGAAGATTCCGTTGCATGAAAATTCGCTTGTTTAGCCCGGAAGCAGTAAAATCCCGCTTTTCAGCAGGAAGAACAACCGAATACCCCCTAAAAGGCGCACGATTCCCGAATATGATATTGGCCAAAACAGCGGAGTCCCGGATCAATCCGGAGCTCCGCTGTTAATTGAGAAGCGAAATACCACCCGCGCAGCGGGTCGGCTAAAAACAGTCTTTGCCGAGGAAAGCACCCGAATCATCCGTCTCCGGCTTATAAATCTTCCGCGATCCGTTTGATGACCTGTTCAAACGCGCCTTCGTAAACCGGCATGGATGACGCAAACATCAGGTTAATCGGATAATCGAAGTTCTCGACGTTGCAGCCGCAGACGTCCCGCCAGCCATGCGCTTCGCCGAGGTTCGGCACGCGCTCGCGCATGCGCACGGCGCTGTCCATGTATCCGTAGAGACGTTTGCCGAGCTGGTAGGCCATGCCGCATTCGAAGGATGTGTCGCTTTCCGGTTCCCAGCCGTGGAAGTCGTTGAGGTTCGCAATTAAAATATCGCAGCCGCGCACGTGCCGCTGATTGCGTTCAAATCTGCTGAAAGCGCGTGCATATGGGTCTTCGGATTCCGTCTCCGGCGTTTCGTCCATCGGCGTAAGCACGCGCAGTCCGTATGCGCGGCAGATACGCTTCATCTTCCCGTAGCGCTCCGCCGCGTCCGGTTCGAAGCGTTCCGGCCCGGCAAGATAAACGACCGGCTCGTCTGCTGCGCCCGGCACGAGCTTCGGTTCAGCGGGTGCGATCGCGCCCGGCTTACCGGCCTTGCGTTCCTCCTCCAGATCGGTTTTAAACGTCCGAAGGCACGCAGCGAAATCGCCTTCGACGATTTTCGTGGAACCGACGATATTATAAGAGAATGGAAGTTCCCAATAGGGCAGCACGCGCCCCTTGCGGTCGTAAGGAACCCCGTTTTTCAATTCGATCCCCTGGTATTTCCAGCACATGGCGCGCAGGTCCCGCGTGTAGCCGTAGCAGCGGATTCCGCGCGCATACGCCATGCCGATTTCATACGCGCTGCCGCCGTCGATTTCCGGCCCGCGGTAAAACTCCAGATCGCAGAGAATCGCCGTAGAGCGGTTCATGCTCTCCGCGCAGTTTTTGAAAATCGCGTCCGCGTTCCGGCGCAGGTCTTCGTGGTCAAGCTTGAGCGGGACGTCGTTCGGCAAAGACACGGAAAAGCCGTCCGCCTCCGCCAGACGCCGCATCGCGTTCAGACGCTCGGTTCCGTCGATATAAAAACACTCCGGTCCGGCAATATACAGGCTTTCCTTTTTCTCCATCCGTGTATCCTTTCTTAGGGCGTAATTTAAAATGCGATGAGGGCGGGCAGGCCGGGTTTTTTGCCGGTTCCTGCGACAATAAACCGGTGAAAAAGGCCGCCTGTTCCAGCTTGCTTGTAGAAACACGCCCTAGGCCAGCACAAGGTGCATCAGCAGTTGCAAAAAACGCCCGTAATCCGCCGAAACGCTCACGTCAATCAGCGGGAGGTGCTCCCAGACGTGGTGATGCCGCCCGTCGCGCACCGTCATGCCCAGCGTCAATCCGTCCTTTGTCTCAACGCCGACGTGGAACGGCTTGCTCTCGATCAGCGTTTCGTCGATCGCATAACCGACCGCAAGGCAGTCGATCACCGTGCAGTAGGCCTCAAACCCGCGCCCGTCCACGAAACGGATCGCCTGGCGCAGGAACGCCGCCTCCGGCCTTTCGCTTTCTTCCAGCGCATGTAAATCCCGCTCTGTAAAGTTTACGCCGAAATGCGTCGCAACGTCCAGCCCGATCAGCGTCAGCGAAACCCCGGAGCGATAGACGATGTCCGCCGCCTCCGGGTCGACGTACACGTTCCATTCGCTCTGTGGCGAATCCCCGGTGGCGTTGAGAAAAGCGTACTCGTTCAGCCCGAACATGCCGGAAATCGCGACGATACGGTCAATCAGCGGCACGATGTCCGGCGCTTTGACGAACGCCGTCGCAAGATTCGTCATCGGCGCGGTGCAGAGGATCGTGACTTCGTGCGGATTCGCCCGGACCGTCTCGATAATCAGATCGACCGCGTGCAGTTCGCTCAGTTTCGTTTTCGGTTCGGGCAGAAAATTCTCCGCCTGCCCGTCCGCGCCGTGCGTGAACGGGTCCTTCGGGGCCTTGCGCATCATAGGCCGCGCCATGCCGCGCGAGACGGGGATATCCGTCCGCCCGAGCAGTTCAAGCATCTTCAGCGCGTTTTTGCTTGTCACGTCCACGGGATAGTTGCCGCAGACCGTGGTGACCGCCATCAGGCGCACGTCCGGCGATTTGACCGTCATGGCGATCGCCATGGAATCGTCCATTCCCGGGTCGCAGTCGATAATAATCTTCTTCATGTCTTTTGCTCCATTTTTTCCCATTCAAGCGACCCTCATCAGCCGTCGGCCATGACTTTTACGTAATATTCCCGGTTCCGTGGTCCGTCGAATTCCAAAAAATAGATTCCCTGCGAATGTCCGGACAGGAGCTTTCCCTCGTGAACGATGAAGGAAAGCGACGCGCCGATCAGCGACGATTTTACGTGTCCCGCCGCGTCCTGCGGCGTGTCGTGCTGGTGTTTGAAATCGATCCGCGTCGGAATCAGGCGGCAGATTTCGTCCTGCAAGTCCAGAAAACCGTTCGGGTCCCAAAAAGAGGTGACCGTCAGCGCCGCGGTCGTGTGGGGAATCGTAATCAGGCAGATTCCTTCCTTTACGCCGCTTTGTTCAACGAACGCTTTGATCTCGTCGGTCAGCGATACCACGTCCCGGTCCGCCGTTTGAATTTGAAATCGTTTCAGCATTTTTTCCCCCGCAGTTCGTCCTGTTTTTCCGTGCTGTCACAGCCGCGCTATTTGCAGAAGCGCTCCATCCAGAGCTCCTGCACCGGCGGTATCTGCTCGCGCATGCCCGGCGCGAGCATGCTCCAGATGATGCCCCGCGTGGGCTTTGGAAACTCGCTCCGCGTGCGGATGACCCGCGTGGGCGTCACGATATAGTCGATGGCCGTATCATATGGCTGTGCGCTTACGTCCACGTCCACCACCTGGCAGTCGTGCCCGACCGCAAAGACGGGCGTTTCCGTATCGACCACGCCGGACATATAGAAAAACGCCCATTCGAGGTCGAAATATCCATGCCCCTTGCCGAAACGAATCCCCCCCGGCGTAATCGCGGAAGCGCCGGTGACCATCATATCGATGTGACCGATGTTTTCCCGGACGTCTTTGAGCGTCTGGTGTTTCCAGAAGCGCTGCACGCCGTCCAGCGTTGAGGCGAGTTCTTCCTTCCCCGCGGGGACCTGCCCCGGTCCGATCAGAAACACGCCGCGCGTGATACCGTAGTTGGTCATCAGAATCGTCTTTTGATCGCGGATGGCCTGCTCGCGGAACCGCTCCAGATTGTTGTCCGGCGTAATGAACAGCACCTTCGCCGAGCGGTAAATTTCCGTTTTGCAGAGGTTTTCGGCGCAGCGGTCGCTGCCCTCGTAGTCGGTGATAAACTCCGCAAAATCCCAGCTGAATCTCGAATCCGGCCGCGCGACTTTTCTGAGTTCTTCCCAGATCATGATACGCGCCGTTTTAGCGTCCATTTTTTCCATTTTTTCGTTCTTCTCCCTTTTCCTTTTCCGCCGTCATTCCAGCAGCGTTTTCCGAACGTGTATCTCGCTGTCCCGAACGCCCGCTCCGCCCTCTGCAAACGACCAGGGTCCTTTGCAGCCGCGCCCGTATTCCTCGCCGATGCGGCTGGACAGGCAGCCCGCCAGAAGTGCAAGCGGCACAAACTGCGTAAGCGGCATGGGAAAAGGGTGTTTCGTATGCGGCACGCGCACGATTTCCGCGCTTTGCGGGAATTCTTCCCGTTCACCGTCCGTCACAATCAGCATGGGCCTGTTGAGTTTCTCCGCACAGGCGATCGCTTCGCGCACGCGGCTGATCGCCGGGTTCGTGGTGTTCGCAACGAACACCGTCGACGTGCCGCCGATATCGCGTGCAAAGAAATTCAGGTGCAGCCACTCCTCCGCGTCCGTGCAGGCGGAATGCCGGCCCGTCGCTTCCAAAATCTTCGCGTGCCCGTAAAACGCGGCCGCGTAGTCGAACCCGCAGCCGATAAAATCGAACGCGGGCTTGTTTTCCCAGAGCAGTGCAAGCCGCTGCGCCGCCTCGCCCATTTCGCCCAGCATGCTTTCGAGTGCGTCCGCCTGCCTGAGGACGTCCGCGCGGACGTCGTTTGCGTAATCCATCGTATACATGCCGCGCACCTCGCCGATGCGGACCGCGCAGAGCAGCAGCGAAAGCACCGATGCGGCATAGGTCCGTACGCCGGGCGCCGGCTCGAACGGCGGGATTTCGAGCCGCAGCACGCGCGAGGCGCTTTTCCCGAGCGCCGAATCCGGATTGGACGTCACGCCGACGACGAAACCGCCGTGCGCCGTAACGAACTGCGCCGCCTCTGCGACGCGCGCGACCCCGCCCGAATTGCTGATTGCGAACACGAGCGGGTTGTTCGGCGCAAAGCCGACCTGCGCGGGATGGTAATAGCGCGCCAGTTCCAGCGGTTCGACCACCTCGGTGGGAATCCGCGTCAGGAGTTCAAACACATGCTTCATGGAAAGCGCGGCGGCGTAGGAATCGCCGCAGCCCGTCAAAACGATCCGCTGTACGGAGAAGATTTCCGGCGTGGACAAAAGCGTCCTCGTCTTGGGTTCCAGATCGCGGTATTGTTCCCGTATCAGGTCCGGGACACTCTGCGCCTGACGGCACATGGCGTTGTCGATGCTGCTTTCCAATTCGTTCACTCCTTTTCCATAAGGCCGGGGTACCAGTGCTCCCTGCCGCCTTTTTGCAAATCCATTTTGTGCAGGATCGCGCACCCGTTTAAAACCACATCCAGCGCAAAGTTATGGCCGATGCCCTCGGTAAAGCGTTTCCCGGTACAGAGGTTGTCCGAAACGGAGCACACGGAGCCGCCCCGCCGCCCGAACAGCGCCGAAAGGGTGATGATCGCCGAGGACTCCCGGTCGCCGTTTAAACAGCCCGCGCGGTTGTAGACGGCCGCGTGTTCGATGTTGCGGGGCTGCAGGTATCCGCCGACGCCGGGCCGCCCGCCGCCGACATAGTCGCTGTCGCATGAGACCGTCACGCCCACGTGATAGGGATGGCCGATCTCCTCCGCCGCCTGGACCATGGCCAGCACGACCTCGTAATGCGCGGCCGCAGGATAGCCCGCATCGATATAGGCGCGCGTCATGCCTTCGTCCCGCACGGCGCCGGAGGAGATCACAAGATCGCCGGGGTTGACGTTGTCGCCGAACCCGCCGGACCCGCCAAGCCGGATAAACGTGCTTGCATCGGTAAATTCGAGATAGTCGTAAAGGATCATCTCCATCTCCGGCGCGCCGCTTCCGCCGCTGACCGCCGTGATGTGCGCGCCGCGATACCACCCGGAATACGACGTGTACATGCCGGACTGCCCGATGAGTTCCGCGTTTTCCAGCCGGTCCGCAACGACTTTGGCCGGGTCGTCGCCGTATGCGCAGAGCGCGTCGCGTACCAGCACGATTACATAGTCGCCAGCTTTTTCCGGGTCGATTTGCGTCAGTGCGGGCCGTCCGTTGATAAAGAACCCGCGCGGCGGCACATTATCGTAGTATCCGTAGTCGCTCTGTATCTGCCGGATCGACGGTTTTTCCCGGATTTCGTCGCTTTTACGCATCGGTTTGCTTCTCCCTCAATTCCATAAAAACTTCCCGCGCCCGCCGCATTTCCTCTTCGCCGATCAGCGGCGGCCCGTACTGGCGAATGCAGCAGGCCGCGGCGATACTGCCGAGCAGCCCGCATTCGTAAGGCGTCATGCCCTCGCAGAAGCCGTACAGCGCGGCGGCGCTCGCGGCGTTGCCCGCGCCCGTCGGGTCGGTGATTTCCGGCGCGGGCACGCTCGGCACCATTGTCACTCCGTCCGGCGTGACGACAGCCGCGCCTTCTGCGCCGCGGCGGTAAAGCACCATCGGCAAGCCCCAACTCTGCAGCCCGGCGATCGCCGCCTTTTCGCTCGCGCCGGCAAAGAGAGCTTCCGCCTCCGTGCGGTTGATCGAAAACAGATCGCAGCGCTGTGCGCACGCTTTGACGCGGTCGCGCAGTTCCGGTTTCGCGGCGTCCGCGTTGATTTCCCAAAGCAGGCGGAACCCCTGCTTTTCCCTGAGCCGGAACACGTCTTCCCAGTACGCTTCCGGCAAATCCTTAAAAATGTAAACGCCTTTGGCTTCCGCGCCGAAACGGCCGATTTCTTCCGGCGTGGCCTCCATGCGCCGATAGTGCGCAAGGCCGTATTCCGGTGTTTCCACGCGCTCGCCGCTTGAAAAATAGCGGATGTTCGACACGGCCGTATGCGCGTCCTTGACCAGCAGTCCGGCGCAGTCGGCGCCGCTTTTTTCCAGCCACGTTTCGAACGTCGTGAAAAAATCTTCCCCGATACCCGTGACGAGCCGGACGCGGGGCGTCCACAGACGGATCCCGCTCCAGGCATACACCCCCGCCCCGCCCAGCCGGAACCCGGCATCCTCGCCGGAAGCAAGGTTGAGATGGTCTGCAACGGCGGTGGAAACGACGACGTACTCCGTCTTCATTGCAGCGCTCGCACGTCGAAAGTTTTCGCCACGATCGCGCCTTCGTCCACGACGTACCCCGCCGCGCCGGAGGTAAACTCGCTGTCTTCGGCCTGCACAACGAGCGTTTCGTCCACGAACATCGAAAGCTTCCCGCCTTTTGCCTCAAAGCGGACTTTATGCCAGTCGCCTTCCGCATAGCCGCTTTCGGAAACGGCGAGAACGTCGATCCGGTCCGCTTTGCGCTTTATGATGCGGAACGTTCCATCCTGAAATACGGCCGCGTAATAGCGCCGGTGCCCTTTTGCGCGCGCGACGAGGCCGGCATATTCCGCGTGCACGAACTGAATCTCGGAAGCCACCGAATAGTCGCGCCAGTCCGTTGAGCCAATCGTCATGACGCCGTTGCGCTCCGGATGCGAAATCGCGAATGTCGCAAGATAGTCCGGGCCGGTGTGTTTGGTGCTGTTCATAAACGCCATCATCCACTTCGTCCGGGTCACAAACGGGCTGATCCCGGGCGTTAGCTCGTCCGCCAGCCCCATGTAAAAGCGCTTCGGCGCGCCCTGCCAGTCCAGCGTGCGCAGAACGATTTCGCCGTCCCTGCGCGTTTTCGAGCAAAGCTGCAATCCGAGCCGGTAAACCGCTCGTCCGTGCGTGTCCGGTACCTCCCAGCAAAGTTCGTTTACGCCTTTTTTAAGCGGGTGCGCCTCCTCGGCGGTCATGGTGGCGATTTCGTCGTTTGCGTCGTAATAGTCGATGAAAAACCGCAGGTCTGGGTTTTCCTCTCCGGCGCACTCGATCGCCGCGCAGACGGTCTGGCCGGAATAGAGCGCCGGGCTTGCGTACACCTCGAAATAGCTGGTGTCCGGCGCGGCTTTGGGCGTGGGGTCGACATAGGTCTGCACGGAAACGCTCGCCGCGACCGTTCCGGAGACGCCCTCAAAGCGAATCGCGAGGCCCGGTTTGCCTGTGGTTTCCAGCGTGTTGTAAACACGTTTGGCCGCCTGCGCGAACTGCTCCGCGGGGTGCGGCATAAAGCCCTGCACGCTGCCCGGGCACTCGAAGGCGTAGCGCTGCGGCGGCAGTGAGATCGTTTCGCCGTTGAGCGCGGCGGCGGCGCGCAGGATCTTGCGCGTTTCGCGGACCGCGTCGAAGATGCAGTCCCCGCCGTCGGTGCTGACTACGTACATCCGGTCCGCTACGGGTCCGCGCATGTCCGCGTCCGCGTCGATGGCGAAAAGTCCCAGCCGGATGGCGTTGAGGCAACCGATGTTCCCGGCGTTGCAGTCCGTGTCCCACCCGGCGGAAGCGGCGATGGACACGCTCTTTCTGAAATCGTCCCCGCCCATCTTCAGCGCCATGATCACGCTAAGGTGGTTCGGCACCATGGGACAGTTGCCCTGATATTTCGCGTAATTGTGGTTTTCCTCGATCCAGTCGCGCACCTCGCGCCAGTCTTTCGCCGCATTGCAGCGGGCAATCACGTCGTCGAGCAGCGCATTGAGTTTTTTGCCGTAAACGTTGTCGCCGATATACCGCCGGCACTCCCGCAAAAGCGTGTCCGCGTCGCGCTCAATAAACGCCATTGCCTCCATCGCGGCAAGATAGACGGCGCATTCGATCGCGATCCCGTCGTGGCTGACCGAGGCCGCCCGGCGCGCCATTTGAGCCGCGCGCGCAGGATTGCCCGGATTCGTCATCGCCCAGGTGTCGATGAATATCTGCGCGCCGATCTGCTCGGCGATCGCCATCCCGTTTTTCTCGCCGGAGCCGCTCAAAGGCGGCTGTACCCCCGCCTTTAAGCGCAGGTACGCCGAGTGCTCCGTGGAGCGGGCAAGCCCGCCCCACCAGAGAATCGTTTTATCTTCCACGATATAGTTGAGCCACGCTTCGCCGATCTGTTCGGCGGTAACGTCGCTTGGGTAATCGTTGTCCTCGAGCGCACGGTAAAACACGAAGGTACCGGAAATGTCGTCGTCCGGAACGATGAACGGCGCGCCGGTCTTGTGCGCAACATAGTAATCGATCGTGCCGAACCGCGAGCGGATCGCGTCGTAACTCCATCCCTCGACGGGCCGGCCCATGTATACGCCGATAATTTTCCCCAAAACACCCGCGTAAATCTGATCGCGGAACTGCAGAACGCTCATTTCGTGTTTCCTCCCCGTATGTAAAAAGTTTTTAACCTTTGACGGCGCCGTTGGACATGCCCTCGACGAAGCGTTTCTGCAGCAGCAGGAACACCAGCACCATCGGGATTACCATGATGACCGCGCCGGCCATGATCACGCTGAAATCGCGCGAAAACGTGCCGTTGAGGTTCAAAAATTTCAGCGTCACCGTGAAATTGGCCTCGTTTTGCAGAAGCGTCGTGGTCAGCAGGTATTCGTTCCAGGAAAACAGCCCGATGATGCATGCGACCGTGATGATCCCCGGCGATACGATCGGCATGATTACCTTCGTGAGCACATGGAACGTATTCGCCCCGTCGATGCGCGCGGCCTCCTCCAGTTCATAGGGGACCTTCAAAAAGTATGTCCGCATCAGGAAAATCGGCATCGGCAGGTTCCATGCGGCGATTGCGACGCCGACCGCGCAGACGTTGCCCATGAGTTTGAGGTCCACGAACGTCGTGTACAGCGGCAGCATGAACATCTGCAGCGGCACGGTCGTTGCGAGCATGAAATACAGCGTCAGCGGCCGCCAGGTCTTCACCCTGCGCGTGGCGAGCACATATCCCATGGTCGACGAACCGATCACGCCGGCGATAATCGCGCTCGAAGTCAGTTTGATGCTGTTGATAAACCCTTCGCCGAATTTGCCGGTCGTCCAGGTGTACACGTAGTTGTCGAGCGAAAGCGACGTCGGCCACGAAAACGGGTTCGTCATGATCTGCGTATGCGTTTTGAAGCTGTTGAGCACCACAAGCGCCAGCGGGAACAGCGCGATTACGGCCAGCAGCACCAGTACCGACACCGCGATGCAGAACGGCACCGTTATTTTGCGTTTTGAATGCGGCTGCATAATCTTCCGGCTAGAACGTTTATTTCTCATTCGACGACCTCCTTGCGCGAAAGCCAGGTATAGAAGAATGCCGCTACGCTGCCGATTACGCCCATGGAGAGCGACACCGCCGCCGCTTTGCCGAACTTGAACGCCGAGAACGCGAGCGAATACGCGTAGGTACTTAATACCTCGGTCGAGTGCGCGGGTCCGCCCATGGTCAGCAGGTAGATGTAGTCGTACGTCATAAACGAATAGATCACAATCAGCACCAGCATCAGCGACACCGTCGGCATGATGTTGGGCAGATAAATATTGAAAAACAGCTTCCATCCGTTTGCGCCGTCGAGCTGGGCGGACTCCAGCTGGTCGTGCGGCGTCTGTCTTAGAGCTGCTAAAAATATCACCGTCAAAAATCCCCAGTAGTGCCAGATATCGACCATCGCGACGCCAAGCAGCGCGGTGCTCATATTGCCGAGCGGGGACGTGATGTCCCAGCCGGCGCGCTGGAGAAAGCCGATCAGACCCGCGTTCGGGCTGAAGATGATGTTCAGCCAGATGATCGCGTTCGTCGTCGGCGCAAGAATATATGGGACCAGGTAGATCGCCTGGAATGTTTTATGCCCAATGCGGTAGTAGGCGATTAAAACGGCCGCAAGCATCGCCACGATTACAGGCACCGTGACGAACAGCAGCGTCCATTTACAGTTGTTCGTGACCGCTTTCCAGTAAACCCAATCGCTAAACAATTCCTGGAAATTCTGCAGGCCGATCCATTCCTTTGTCTTTGAAATGCCGTTCCACTTCGTGAAGGCGGCGTATATCGTCTGAATCGCAGGGATCAGAACGACGGCGCCGCTGAGCAGCACGGCTGGCAGCGACAGCAGATGATACGGCAGTTTTCTTTCCCTGACGTCTTTTCGGTACCGGGTTTTATACACGAGCGTGCCCCCTTAACGCGTTTTTCCGGAGCGTGCGGTCCGCGCGCGGCGGCCGCAGCCAAAGCTGCAGCCGCCGCGGGTGCGCCTCCGCGTGTCCGTTGGATTAATAGGCCGGTTTTGCCAGCGGGCAGACGAGTCCGTCCGCAATTTCAGTGTCAAGTTCTTTTGCGACCGTTTCGCAGAACTGCTCTGCGGTCAGAACGCCCTGCCACACCGTGTCGATGTCTTCAAACGCGGTCACGGTGGCCGGCGGGAAGAAGGTGGACGGATGGAACGCGAAGTTGCCCTCGTCGATATAGGGGATTGCATCTTTCACGCACTCGATTGTGAACAGGGAAAGCCCCGTGAGCGAGGAGGTGTCCACGTCCGCCAGGTCTTTGACCGGAATTGTCCAGTAGCCCGGCCAGTTCTTCGTCATTTCGACGACGAATTCAGACGTGAGGATGTAGTCGAGGATCTTCGCGCACTCGTCCGGATACGGCGTGCTGGCATTGATCGCATAGTTGGACGTCATGGAAACGTCGTAAACCGGTTCGTCCGTATAGGTGGTGGGCATCGGCACGAAACCGACGGCGTCCGGGTTGTCCGCAAGCGTCGACTGCGCGACGAACTGCGTGTAGAGCGTCGGCGCCATCACCATTGCGCAGCGCTTGTCCGCCAGAAGCTGCATGACTTCCTGCGAGTCGAGATTCACATAATCCTCGCCGGCGAGGTATCCCTTCTGATACCACTCGGCGGAGAGGTTCACCGCGCTGACCATTTCGGGCGTGTTGAAGCTGGCCTCGCCGGTAAGGGCGTTATAGAACGCGCTCGGCGAAATTGCGTGGTTGATGATCATGGAGCTGAAGTGATCGTTGCAGGGTTTCCAGCCTTTGTTGCCCGCGCCGAGCGCGTAGATGCCTTCCGCCTGTGCCGCGTCGAAGAGCGCGATCATTTCATCCCAGGTCGTCGGGGGCTCCCAGCCCTTTTCATCGAAGAGTTCCTTGTTGTAATACAATCCGCCGACCACCATTGCGCCGGGGATGGAATAGAGCGTGCCGTCCACGGTGCACGCGTCGTACATAACGCTCAGCACGCGGTCCTGCCAGCCGTACTGCTCAGCATAGTCGTTCAGGTCGAGCACGAGCCCTTCCTGTGCGTACGTGGACGTGTAGGATGGGCCGGAGGCGTACACGATGTCCGGGCCGGTGCCCGCAGCCAGCGCGACGGGGATATCGGTGTCCACTGTGTTGCGGAACTCCATCGTGAGTTCGTATTCATCCTGGGAGTTGTTGTACCAGCCGCACAATACGTCGACCATCGTTTCCTGATAGGAGGTTGCCGCGCCCCAGAACCAGAAAGTAATCTGTTTGCGGGTGCCGTCGCTCGTTGTTTCGTCCGTGGTTTCCTGCGTCGCGGCCGTTTCGGACGTCCCGGCGCTCTCCTCCGTGGCGGCCGGTTCGCTTGTACAGCCGAACAGTCCGAAGACCATGACGCAGACCAGCAACAGTGCAAGTAGCTTTTTCATTTTTCTTCCTCCGTTTATTTATTTCTCAAACGGGCCGTGCGCTTATATCTGCGCCGGTTCCCATTCGGAAGCAAGGATAACGAGCTGCCGCGCGTAGCTCTCCAGGTCCACTTCGTTGACTCTTGAAACCGTTTCCTTCCAGTCCTGCGGTATCTTCGCCGCGCCGGAATACGCGCCCGCCATAGCGCCCGCCATAGCGCCGTTCGTGTCGCAGTCGCCGCCGAGATTGGCGCAGTACTCCAGCACGCTCTTTGCGTCCCCTTCGCCGAGCGCGAACATCGCCAGCGCGGCCGGTATGGAGTCCGCCGCGAGGTCGCCGCCGCCGAAAAAGTCGTATACGTCTGACATCGCCTGCTCTGCGTCCCCCGCTTTCAAAACGAGTTCGTATGCAAAGGCGGTGCGCCTGCCGATGGACGGAGACACGACATCATAGCCATATTTCCGGCCTAATTCCGCCGCTTCGATCGCGCCTTCCATAATGCGTTCGATGCTCGTTTCCCCGCGCACGCAGAGCGCCGCGCCCCAGGCGATCGCTGCCGCCGCGGACACGCACACCGTCGTGTTATGCGTCGGCATGCAGGCAAGATACACATCCCTGACCGTCTCCGCGCAGGAGGACCCCCGAAGGCCGTGGATCATGCCGAGCGGGCTGATGCGCATCGCACCGCCGTTCGTCATGGCGTACCGTCCGCTTTGCGTAATGTCCGCACCATTCGCGATCGCCTTGAGCGCCCTTGCCGTGCTCGGGCCGAGTGGGCTCGCATATTTGTCCTTCACGCGCTCCGCCCACGCGATGATTTCCTGAACGACGTCCTTAGGCACGACTTTGCTGTTGCGCACGAACGAGTGGATCAGCGCGATTGCCTGTTCCGAATCGTCCGTGTATTCGCCGGCCTTCAGCCCGTCGTGATAAATATGCCCTTTTTCCGCCGGATAGAACGTATCGATCCAGCCCCAGGTTTTACGAATATATTCCGGCGTCATAAACGACGAAGGCACTCCCAGCGAATCGCCGATTGCCATGCCGTAAAGTCCGCCCGCCACACGTTCAATTTGTTCCAAGTTCTCTACCCCCGTTTAAAATGAATGCCCGAACCGGCTGCGAAGTCGCTCCTCCAGCCGCTTCCAGGTTGGCAGGTTCGTCTGCCCGCCGACGTTTTCTATTGCAAAGCTCGCGCTCGCCGCTCCGAAATACGCGGCCTTGACCGCGTCCTTGCCCATCGTCATCGCGCCGACCACCCCGCTGCAGTATGCGTCGCCCGCGCCGGTCGTATCCACAACACCGTCCGCCTCTACGGCAGGAATTTCAACGGCTTCGTCGCGCAGGTACACCGTGCTGCCCTGCGCGCCGCGCGTAACGTACAGCCGCAGGTCCGGGCAGCGTTTGAGTATGCCCTCCGGCTTATCACACCCGAGCAGCTTGCAGAGCTGCCCCGCTTCGTATGCGTTGACGATAAGGATGTCGATCTGGCCTAAATACGGAAGCAACGCCGTGCTGCCGATTCCGGTCACAAGCGTTGTTTTATGCTGGCGGATTGCCGAGAGCAAATATGTTTTTGTAAAATGATTCAGGACCGGCGCGATGACGACGATGTCCGACAATTCGCCCGGATCGCCGGCGATGGCGGCGTCCGCCGCGCCGGCGTAGGCAAAGCACATGGTACTGCCGTCGGCCTGCATGAACACCCAGGCCCGCCCGGACGGCGCGTCCGGTACGCGCGTAAGCTTCGAGCAGTTGATGCCCGCCGCCAGCCAGCGCTCCAGCATGTTCGACTGGGAAAAATCGGACCCGACGGGATAATAAAGAACCGGCGTGACCACCCCGTGCGCCGCAAGTCCGGCGGCGATATTGGGGGCGCAGCCACCCGGCTCCAAATCCATGGAAAACCAGTTGATCGGCACGATCTCTCCCTTTTCCGGGAGCTTGTCCAGCCGGAAGATATAGTCGCCGATCGCAGCCGCGCCGGCGACGGATACCGTTGGTTTCAACCCGTTTTCCCCCTCTCAAATAAGTATTGCTGTATATAACGTAATACATTATAATGGCTATAGTATTGATCGTCAATGCAAATTTACAAAAAAGAAAGGAAAACGGCGTCTTTCTCCCCCCGGCATTCTTGCATTCACAACATTCTGTCTATATAATGAAGAAAAACGTCTTGAGGCACATATGTCAAAACCTATCGAAATTGACCGCAATTCACCCATTCCAGCGTATTATCAAATCGCCCGTGATCTTCGAAACCGCATCATCCGGCACGAATGGACGACCAACGAACGCATGCCTTCCGAAGTCGAACTTTCGGAACGCTATGGCGTCAGCCGCATTACGCTTCGTCAGGCGATGGCGGAGTTGGAAAAAGACGGCCTTCTGATGCGCATGCGCGGGCGTGGAACGTTCGTCTGCGGCGATCCGACCCCATATGTCAACGACCTGAGTTATTCCATCGTATCCGGCGACCGGATCACGCAGGCGTATTCCGTCTCCGCGAAGGTCGTTGAAAAGCGCATCGTAACCGACCTTTTTCCGGACGTTTCGGAGAACCTCCTGCTCTCGCCTAACGACAGGGCTGTTTACGTCAAACGGCTGTTTTATCTCAAGGGCAAACCCTTTGCAATCGGCCAGTCCCATATCCCGGCAAAGCTCGCACCCGGGCTGGAAGACGCCCCGCTGGTCAACAACTCGATTTCCATTACGCTTGCGCAAAAATACAATTGCCATGTCGAACGCGTGGAGGACTATATCGAAGCCGTCCGTTCCACGCAGTCTGAATGTAACCTCTTAAAGTGCGCATACGACGCGCCCTTGATTCTCATACGCGGTGTGTCCTATCTGGAAGACGGCCAGCCGCTCGAATATTCCAGCACATTCTGGTCCGGCGACACCGTCCGGCTGCATATCACACTAAAGCACAGCAAAAACGGGTTTTCCGTCGAACCATAACCGCTCCGGCGAACGTTCGGTTTTAGCGTTGGCGCGGATTTGCCGAGGCCATCTGTTTTAGCTTATCGTTCAGCCTCTGTTTCGCGGGAGGACTTTGCGTGGGGGGATGCTTCGGCGGTCTCAGCATTGCCGGAATTTAGAGCGGCTGCGCGATTGCACCGCTTCAGAAATGTTTATACACCAATGCGCTCGCGGGTTTCAGTCTTTCGCGAGTGCTTTTTTAAATCTCAAAATATGCTGGCGCGGCGTTTTCTTGTTTTTTACGCGAGATAATTCCGCTGAGAAACTGTTTGTCCGCACGCAGGCTCCTTCCACAGCACGTTCCGTGAGCGACAGTCCGACCGAAATTGATTTTTCACGGAAACCCGTTATAATAGCACGTGGAGGCCACCTCGGGCCGAACTTTTCAGCAAACAATATCACAGCATGATGCAAGCATCGGCATCCCCCATAAAGGAGCGGTGAAAATGGAAAAACTGTCAAAAAGATTGTGGACGTCCTTTCTTCTTCTGGGACTCATGGGTCAATTTGCGTGGACGATTGAAAACATGTATTTCAACGTTTTCCTGTACAACACGATTTCGACCGACCCCGGCTATATAGCGGCGATGGTTGCGGCAAGCGCCGTTGTGGCGACGCTGACGACCCTGTTTATGGGTTCGCTTTCCGATAAAGTCGGAAAACGGAAAGTGTTCATCTGCACCGGTTATATTATCTGGGGATTTTCCACCATGGCGTTCGGATTCATAAGCGTGCAGAACGCGGCGGCATGGTTTCCTTCGCTGAACGCCGTTTCGACCGCGGCGGTCATGGTCGTCGTAATGGACTGCCTGATGACCTTCTTCGGCTCCACGGCCAACGACGCCACCTTCAACGCTTATGTAACGGACGTTACAAACGCCAAAAACCGCGGAAAAGTCGAATCGGTGCTGGCCGTCCTGCCGCTCATTTCCATGCTGATCATCTTCGGCGGTTTCGATTCGCTGACCAGCGCGGGCCGCTGGAGCCTGTTTTTTGGTATCTTCGGCTGCCTTGTTACGCTGACGGGCATTGTCTCAATCTTTTTGCTCAAAGACAGCCGGGTCGAAACGAAAAACGAACCCTTCGCCAAGAACCTGATCG
>DAOTGE010000021.1:0-41387 GCA_035446965.1 Eubacteriales bacterium | reverse complement strand
AATGCGGCCTCGTGCAATTCCCCCGCCAGACGCAGAGCCCCGGCGACATGATCAAAAAAATGAGCATAGCACTGACCCATGAAACAAAAGAAAGCGAGCTGCAGGTCTATGATATCGCGATTGCAGAAGAGCGAAAAGCCAGATTCGATATGGCCGTAGCCCTTTTGAACGCACTGAAAAATCAGGAGTTTTACCTCGTCTATCAACCCAAAATCGATCTGCGCAGCGGGCGTGTCGTCGGCGTCGAAGCGCTGCTGCGCTGGGAACACGCCGGAGCTCTGATCGGCCCGGCGACATTTATTTGCCTCGCCGAGGAGCTGGGTATCATCGGCGAAATCACAAAATGGGTCGTCCGCAATTCCGTCGCGCAGGCGGTATGCTGGGCGCACGCAGGCGTCCATATGCCAATCGCTCTTAATCTTTCACCAAAGGACCTCAAAGACCAGAGCGTGGTCCGGTATCTGATCGAGTGCATCGAAGAATCCACGCTCGATCCACGCTTGATCGAAGTTGAATTGACGGAAAGAGGCTTGTTTGAAAACGAGCAAACGCTGCTGCAGTTATTAAAAATGCTTCGGGACCTGGGCGTAAAAGTTGCGCTTGACGACGTAGGAACGGGCTATAATTCTTTGGTCGACCTGGTCGTCATCCCGATCGATCACATCAAAATCGACAAAACGTTCATCGACCATATTGCCAGTGAAAACTACCGCGTACTGGTAAAATCGATCATCGATTTTGCGCACAACACGGGTGGTGAAGTCATCGCCGAGGGTGTCGAAACAAAGGAGCAACTCGGCATCCTGGAAAACATGGGCTGCAGTTTTGTTCAGGGTTATTATTTCAGCAAGCCGCTGCCTCTTAACGAGCTGGAGGCTTATCTCTCAGCCTCGCACGGCGGGCAGACGGACGCCGCAGCGCCGAACCCGCGTGTTTATCACTAGGGCGTGTTCCCAAAATCCGCGAAGCGCATTTTCGCCATCTCACCTTGCATATTCTTGTTGAAAAGCCTCGCCGCAGCACCACGAGCTTCTGCGTTTTTCGCCTCAATCTGCAAGCCGATTCAGCAAAACTGCATCTTCTAGACTTTGGAAACACACCCTAGATGCGTTTTGCAGGCACCATACGAGTAACCGGCGCGTTTTCTGCCGCGTGCTTTATTATCTGCCCTGCTTCGGGAATCGCCAGCCGGGCGGTATTCGCTCCAACCCTGCAATCTCCGCCTTGTTTTTACTGCATCAGGTATTGAATGCTGTAATATTCCGGAATGAAATAATACTTGCACCGAGCAAGCGGCGTATGGTCCGCGCCGGAAAGGATCGATTCGATCAGGATCAGCGGTTTGCCCACCGGCTCAAGAAGGAATTCCGATTCCATCTCGTTCGCGTAAATCAGTTTGATATGGAGGCTCTGGCTGCTCGTCTGTTCGTAGAGGGTCGTGCTTAAAAGTTCGTAGATAGACTCGTCGTCCGAAACGTCGATGCCCAGCGTTTCCAGTGCCTTGACCGGAATCTGAATAAACGAGTATCCGACGACCACCGACTGCGCCCGGTAAATCGAATAGCTCGCAAGCACAATCTCGCTTTTGTTCAGCGCCAGGCGGTCCCGCGCGATGTCCGTCGGCGTGGAATAGTTGAACTGGATTTCAACATCGTCCGCCGGCTGCCGGCAGAACGTCGTCATCGGATTGAAAAAATGCTTCGGAATCATTTTCTCGTCCCGCTTGGCAACGATGGTGCCTTTGCCGCGCGACTTCACGATCAGGCCGTCCTCGCTGAGTATGGCGAGCGCCTGCCGCAGCGTATTGCGGCTGACGCTGTATTTTTGGGAAAGCTGTATCTCGCCTGGCAGCAATTCGCCCTGCGGATAAACATTATTGATAATATCCAGATATAACGAATTGTAGATGCTTACATAAGAAGGTACGCTGCTGCTATATAGTTTTTTACTTTGCATCGCCTGTTCCTTTCATCACGATACACGACATGTTCACTTGTTTAACATTTTAACACAAACTGCAATTTGCCACAAGCATTTTTACTGTAAACGCACTTTTTACGCCAGTCGGCGCGGTCCCGGATTGCTGAGCTCCGACATTTTTTTATACGGCCAGATGAATTTACAGGCATGAAAGACGCATCCGAGCTAAGAATTATGCAGAATAGCTAACTTTTTTTCATGAATATACCGGCATCCTCCTGCTGCGGCCAAAATCCTCGCGCGATCACTTTTTCTCTGCCGCTGCGGAATCACCGCGCTGCATTCTATTGACACTTCCGTGCATCGATGATATACTTTATCAAATGTTGAACAAGTTGTCGATGGGTCTGCTTGTTTTCTTGCTTCCTCTGCATCCGGGATGGGTGCGCGCAATAAATAATATGCTACAGGAGGTACTTTATGGAAAGCACAACGGTCAAAACCAAAAAAGGCATCGGTTCCCTCATCGTAGGCGAATGGAACACCAAAACCATCGTAGCAATCGCCATCGGCGCGGCGCTGTACGGCGTGCTGATGGTCTATGGCGGCATTCCGATCTTCACAAACACGCAGCTTTCGGTCGCAATGGTCATCCCCGTCGTGGTGGGCGGCCTGTTCGGGCCTCTCCCCGCATTGGTCTGCTGCGGCGTGGGCAATGTTCTGGCCGACCTGATCGGCGGCTGGGGCATGTGGTTTGACTGGTCGATCGGCAATGCGGTCATGGCATTCTGCGTCGGCCTGCTTCCGGTATACGGCGCGCGTATCACCGAGGGTCTCTTCACCGTTAAGCATGCGATCATCTATGCGGTTTGCTGCATCCTCGGCAACGTCATTGCGTTCGGCATCATCACCCCCATCTTCTCGTACCTGCTCTATGCTTCCGACCTCAACGTCACGTTCCTCCAGGCGTTTGCAGCGACGCTCGGCAACAGCGCCGTGCTGATCATCATCGGCATCCCGATTCTGATCCTGCTCGCCAAGCGGTATAAGGCAAGGTCCAACCTTTCGCAGGACAAGAGCGGCGAATACTAAACTAATCCGGACAAAGAAAAGCAGTTGTTATGGAAGAGACCGCCATTCGGTTTGAGAACTTCGGGTTCCAGTATAAAGTGCAGCAAAAGCCTACGCTTTACGACATCAACCTTACGATACGCAAGGGCGAGAAAGTGCTCATCCTGGGCAGTTCCGGCAGTGGGAAATCGACCCTCGCCAACTGTATCAATGGTTTGATCCCGTTCTCGAACGAAGGAACGATCACCGGCAGCATAACGGTAAACGGAGTGGAAACCAGAAGCGCTTCCCTCCACGAACTGAGCAAAGCGGTGGGAACGGTACTGCAGGACAGCGACGCACAGTTCGTCGGGCTGTCCGTTGGCGAGGACATCGCCTTTGCCATGGAAAACGAAGCAATCCCGCGCAGCGAAATGGTGCCGGTCGTGTACCGGCATGCTTCCGTAGTCGGGATGCAGGATTTCATCGGTGCGGTCCCGTTCGATCTTTCCGGCGGTCAGAAACAAAAAGTTGCAATCGCGGGCGTGCTCGGCAGCGATGTGAGCATTCTCATCTTTGACGAGCCGCTCGCGGCGCTCGATCCCCAGATGGGGCAAACTGCGGTCGAACTCATCGACAACCTTTCCCAAAACGGCGAGGACACGATCATCATTATCGAGCACCGGCTCGAAGACGTGCTGCACCGCCGCGTCGACCGCGTCATCCTTATGTCCGAAGGCAGGATCGTTTCGGACTCCACGCCCGACGAACTGCTGCAGAGCACATTGCTGCGCGATTACGGCATCCGCGAGCCGCTTTACATCACGGCGATGAAGTATGCCGGCTGCAGCATCACGGGCAACCTGAATCTCTGCGATATTCACTGTATCGAGTTTACAAAAGAAAACCGAACGAAACTTTTGGAATTCTTCGACGGCGGCACGTCCGTTCCGCAGGAGGACACGGGCGAAGAAGTCATCCGCCTCGAAGGGGTTGATTTTGCATACGACGAGGGCGTCAACGTCGTCAGCGACGTGTCGTTCTCGATTCATAAAGGCGAGCGCATCGCCGTCATCGGAAAAAACGGCGCGGGCAAATCGACGACCGCAAAGCTGATCTGCGGGATTGCGCGTCCGCAGAGAGGCCGCGTCTTTATTGGTAAAAAAGACGCAAAAGGGCTCTCCGTCAAGGAAATTGGCGAGCATGTCGGCTACGTGATGCAGAACCCGAACCAGATGATCCTCAAGGACACAATCAAAGCCGAGGTAGAGTTCGCCCTGACGGTCCGCGGCACGTCCCAGGATGAAATCCGCGAGCGGGCGACCGACGCGCTCAACGCCTGCAGCCTTTACCCAATGCGCAACTGGCCGGTCGACACGGTCAGCTACGGGCAAAAAAAGCGCATCACCGTTGCGTCCATCCTCGTGCTCCATCCCGACGTGCTGATTCTGGACGAACCGTCCGCCGGGCAGGACTACAAGAGCTATATGGAGATCATGCACTTCATAGACAGGCTCAACCGGGAGTACGGCATCACCATCCTCTTCATCACGCACGATATGCACCTTGCGCTGGAAAACACCGACCGGGCGATCGTGTTTGCGGATGGCCGGCTGATCGCCGACGACCGCGTATTCGCCGTCCTTGCCAACGACGAGGTCATCCAGCGGGCAAACCTGAAGCAGACGTCGCTCTACACGCTGGCCCTGCGGCTTGAACTGCCGCCGGAGCAGGTCATACGGCGCTTTATCGAGCATGAAAGGTCGGTGAAGGCCGGTGAATAACAAGCTTGTTATCAACTTCATTCCGGGCAAAACGACGCTGCACAAGATGACGGGCGGCACAAAAGTTCTCCTCTTCGTCCTGTTCACCGTGGCAATCATCGTTACGTTCGATATCCGCGTGCTTCTGCCTTTGATGGCGGTCCCGTTTGCGGCCATCATCTCCATGAAGCCGAACTACAAACCGCTGATTTTCCTCTTTACGTTTATGTTTATTACGGTCGGCATCATCGGCACGATCATGCTGCTGGTCGTTTCCCCGGACGTCGGCATGACGCACGTCGGCTCGCATACGGTGATCTGGCAGGCGACCGACAGGCTTTATATCACCAGCGAAACGCTCTGGTACGTGCTGGTAACGTTTACAAAACGCGTGGCGTCCTTTGCAACCGTAATCGCGTTCGTGCTGATGACGACGCCTTCGGAGTTTGCTTCCGGGCTGAGCTTTCTGCGTATGCCCTATAAAATTTGCATTATCGTCTCGCTTGCCTACCGCACGATTCCGGACATCGCGCGCCGCTTCATCGACATCCGCAACAGCATGCAGATGCGCGGCGTCGAGCTCAACAGCAAACGGACTTCGCTGGGCAAGCGGCTTAAATACACCGGCGCAATGCTGGTGCCGCTGATAATTTCCTCGTTCGGCAAGGTGGAGACCATCGCCAACGCAATGGATTTGCGCGGTTTCGGGAGACTGAAAAAGCGCACCTGGTACGCCGAACATGAACTGACGCGGGCAGACAGGATCGCACGGGCGTTCTCGGCCGTGTTCGCCGCTGTGATTCTGTTTTATATCATATACACAAAAATAATTAACCCATACCCCGTTACCATGTGGTGTCCGTTTGTCAAGCTGGAAAACATCACGAAGATTAACGCGCTTGACACGATCTTCTTCCTGAAGTGGTTTGACTAAGGGGTCGGGTTATGCCCGAATGTGAACATTGAAAGGGTGATATCCAAATGAAACATGCAGTTGTCATGCAAACTGACTTCGGTGTGGAAAATCTATCCGTTTCCACGATGAGAGGCGTATGCCGCCAGGTTTCGGAAGATCTCGATATATTCGACAGCACGCACGCCGTGCGTCCGTTCGACGTACTCAACGCGTCCGACTCGCTGATCTATGCAATCCCGTTCTGGCCGGCCGGCACGGTATTCGTTTCCGTGGTCGACCCCGGCGTCGGCACCGCGCGCAAAAGCTGCGTCGCCAAGCTCAAAAACGGCAGTTATGTGGTCACGCCGGACAACGGCACGCTGACCTATGTCGTAGAGCAGCTGGGCGTTGAAAGCGTCCGCGAAATCGACGAAACCGTCAACCGCTACCCCACGACGCGCAACATCCATATCTTCCACGGACGCGACGTATACGCTTACTGCGGCGCTCGCCTCGCCGCGGGCGTCATCGATTTTGAGGGCGTGGGCCCGGAATACCCCGTGGACGAAATCGTCATGGCGCCTTATATCCATCCCGAAGCCAAAGACGGCGTCGTTACCGGCATGATCAATGAAGCGCCGACGCATTTCGGCCTGACCGGAACCAACATCCCGTTCCCGTGGCTCAAGGAAAACGGCATGGACTACGGCGATATGGTCCATATCACGATTACACACAAACAGGACGTCATCCTCGACGAAACCGTTCCGCTGGTCAAAAGCTTCGGCTTCACCGAAAAAGGTTCGGTCCTCGTTATCAGTTCGGAAACAGCCACCGTTATGGTAGCCAAGAACCAGGGCAACCTCGTTCTGGATTATAAGCTGGACTTCGGCCCGGACTGGAAGCTTGCAATCCGGAAAGCGTAAGGCAGACTTATGCAAAACAGAGTGATTGCCATACAGTCCGATTTCGGGACTGCAGACGGCAGGGCCGCCAAACTGATTGGAACCATCAAGCGCACCGACGCGTCCCTTGACGTATGCATGACGGAGAACAAATGTCCCCGCGGCAACGTCGTCATTGCATCGACGCTTCTGTATTCCTCGCTGCCGTTCTTTCCGCAGGACACGGTATACGTCTCCATTGTCGAGCGCACCGACGGCGATAATCCGCCATGCGCCGCGCTGACAAACGACGGCAAAATCATCCTGACCCCCGACAACGGCACGCTCACGGTGTGGATCCACCGTTACGGACTCAAAGCTCTCCGCAGGCTCAATGCGGAGATCTGCCCGAAAGGGCTGAATCCGTACGCGTACTTCGCCGCGTTGCTTGCCGGCGGAAACGTCGACTACGAATCACTTGGGGAAGTCTATCCCGTGTCCGAGGCAAATACGTTTGCCATGTATCCGCCCGAGGTCGCCAGCGGGACCGTAAAATGCGGCATATTCAGCGTGCTGGAAAACTTCGGCAACCTGAATCTCACCGTGTCGTTCGAGGAATTCGAACAGAGCGGCATCCGCGCAGGCGAGCGCGTACACGTTACGATCGAGCGCAACGGGACGTACCTTTTCGAAGACACGATCCCCTACGACCGCTCGTTCGGCTTTGCCGAACTCGGCGCGCCGATCCTGTTTAACGGCAGCACCGGCTATCTTGGCCTCGGCATGAATCAGGCGAGCTTTGCCAACGCATATCTGAAGGACCGCTTTGATTCTCCCGGCGCGATTGCCGAATACCGCGTGACGATTTGCGCTCAGGTGCAGCCTTCATAACCGTAATTTCGAAAGGAAGCAAAAACAATGAAAAAACCAAATCTTGTCCTGCAAACGGACTTTGGTTTGACGACCGGTTTCGTATGCTCGATGTACGGCGTCATCAAAATGATAGACGACTCTCTGGACATTTATGACCTAAACCATGAAATCCGCCCGTTCGACATGAAGCAGGCGTCTTTCCTGCTGGCGGACACAATCCCTTACTGGGCGCCGGGCACGGTGTTTGTTTCCGTCGTCGACCCCGGCGTGGGCACGGCGCGCAAAAGCTGCGTTGCAAAACTGAAAAACGGCAGCTATGTGGTCACGCCCGACAACGGCACGCTCACGGCCATCGCCTCACAAATTGAGGAAGTCCGCGAAATTGACGAGTCCGTCAACCGTCTGCCCGGCAGCGGAAAATCCGGCACGTTCCACGGACGCGACGTTTACGCGTACTGCGGCGGCCGTCTGGCCGCGGGCGTCATCGATTTTGAAGGTGTCGGCCCCGCCTACCCAATCAGCCAGTGCGTTCTGTTCAGCATGGCGGAAGGCAAGGTCTCCAAAGGACTGGCAGAAGGCGAGATTGCCGGCTGCCTGAAGCATTTCGGCGGACTGAGCAGCAACATCGGCGTTGAGAGCTTTGAAAAAACCGGCATCGCGCTGGGCGATATGACGCACGTCACCATCGTTAAGAACGGCGAAACGCTGTTCGATTCCGACGTGCTCTACCACCGCTCGTTCGGCTACGTCGGAATCGGCGAGCCGATCCTCTACAACGGCAGCACGACGCCCTACCTCTCTCTGAGTCTGAACCAGCGGAGCTTTACGGACAAATACCTGCCGCATATCTTCGACATCGGCGAAGATTTCGCCGACTACAAGATCACAATTCGAAAAGCAGAGAAAGGAGCGGGCGAGGCAAAATGAAGAAACCATGTGTTGCAATGCAGACGGATTTCGGCGTTGTGAGCGGCGCGATGATCGGCGTTTGCAAAACCATCGATCCGGAACTGGAAATATTCGATATTTCGCATAACATCCCGAAATTCAACGTGGAAAAAGCCTCGTCGCACCTGCGCGGCGTGCTCCCGTTCTGGCCGAAAGGCACGGTGTTCGTTTCCGTCGTCGACCCCGGCGTCGGCACGCCGCGGCGCGCCAGCGTTGCGAAAACCTCCAACGGTTACTATATCGTGACGCCCGATAACGGCAGTCTGACCGGCGTATTGCAGGAGTTCGGTATCGATGAAATCCGCGAAATCGACGAAACCGTCAACCGCCTGAAAGGTACCGAAAAAACAAGCATCTTCCACGGCCGTGACCTTTTTGCGTACTGCGCGGGAAAACTCGCCGCGGGTGTCATCAACTTCGAAGGCGTCGGCCCCGCCTATCCGGTCTCCGAAATCATCACGTTCACGATCCCGGCGGTCTCCGTCGGAAAAAACGAAGCGCACGGATGTGTATGCGAGCTGATGGAACCCTTCGGCAACCTGGAAACGAATATCCGCATCGAAGATTTCGAGCGGACGGGCATTCAGCAGGGCGACACCGTGCGCGTGGCCATCCGTCACGCCGGCAAAACGGTGTTTGACAAATGCATCCTCTATCACCGCTCCTTCGGATTCGCACCCGAAAACGGAGAAGTCCTCTATAACAGCTCTTCCGGTTTTATGGGCGTTGCAATGAATCAGCAGGATTTTGCGCGCACATATGGTGTGGAAGGCGGTTCGGAGTGGATGCTGGACATTGTAAAGGAGAGTTGCTGATATGGCTTTCCCCTGCGTTGTACTGCTTTCCGACTTCGGCTGCGACGGTGCGGCCGCGTTGCCCGGCGTCTGCAAAAGCGTAAATCCGGCGCTGCCCGTTTACGAGTTGACGCACGACGTGCCCCGCTTTGACATCGCCGCGGCGGCGGCGGTCCTCTCGGACCAGCTTTGTGCCTGGCCTGAAGGCACGGTTTTTATGTGCGCGGTCGACCCGCATTTCGGGTCCGGCGAAAAAGTGCTGGCCTGCCTGACGGCGGACGGCTATACCGTCGTCGGTCCGGACAACGGCTGCCTTGCAGAAGTATTCCGCAATCACGGCGTCGCTGAACTGCGCGCACTGACCGAGCTGAACCAATCCTATCTGGAGCAGGAATCGTCCGCTGTCCCGCACGGCAGAAATCTTGCATACTGCGCGGCCTGCATCGCCGCCGGAACCCCTTCGTTCGAACTAAGCGGAGAACTTCTCGACGTCCCGGTAAACGGCTGACGATCCTTCCCTTTCGGCAAAACCGAAAAAATGCGAATCAACAACCGACATATGGCAGAGCCGGTCGCTTATGCGCCCGGCTCTGCTTGAGGCCGTCAAAAAACTGGTTTTTTGACGGGACAACCGCTCTTTGCCTCTCGTCCTTCGGACTCCCAGGCGGCAAAGAGCACAGAGAAACCGCCCGTTCCGGGCGATCCGTTCCGCCGGATAAACCGGCGCAGCCGGAAAAGCGGATTAAGGGCTGCGGCCCTTAACAATCCCAAGGACTTTTCTGACAGGCTGAGCAGAGCCGGTCGCTTATGCGCCCGGCTCTGCTTATGCAATATACGTTTTGCGCGTTCAAGCAACGCACGCTTAAATCCCGTTGGCCTCCAGAAAATCTTCCAGAAGGTTCATGCACACCATCTTGCGGTATTCCGAGGAAACGCGCCCTTTGATTGGGTCGATCGCCTGCCTGTATGCAGCGAGGTATTCGCCCCGGATCTGCTTTGCCTGCTCAACGGTCTTTCCGACGAGCATCGCATCGATATCGTCCCGCCGAAGAACCACCGCGCTTACCGCGCCGAACGCCGTTGCGCAGTGCTCGATCACGCCGTTTTCAATGTGCATCAGCCCCGCAAACGACAGCCGCGAAATCGCAAGCGCCTTACGCGCGCCGACTTTCTGATAATAGTACGGGGTCAGCCATTTGGTCGGCAGCAGGATTTCCGTGATGAGTTCGTTCGGCCGCAGATCGAGCTTTTTCCTGCCCAGATAAAACGCCTTGATCGGAATGACGCGTTCGCCCGCGGTACTTGCCAGCTTGAGCTTCGCGTCCGCCACAAAGAAAATCAGCGCGCTGTCGGCTTTGGCGCTGCCGTTTGCGATGTTGCCGCCAATCGTCGCCTCGTTGCGGATGGCGGGCGCGGCGATGCGCTGCAGCGCTTCTTTGAGCAGCGCCGGCGTTTCCGGATGCTCGATCAGCTCGCTGAACGTACAGCCCGCGCCGAGCCGGAGCACGTCCCCTTCCCGCTTAACGATCTTGAGTTCCGGCACGCGGTTCAAAAACAGATACGCGCCTTCCCTGCGTTCGCCGATCATCAGGTCCGTTCCGCCCGCGTAGGGGATTACGTCGTTTGCCGCGCGTATCTTCAACGCTTCCTCCAGAGACGTCGGCACAAATCCGTTTACCATAATCCTTCGCCCTCCTTTGCGGCGATCTGAATCGCCTTTACAATCGCGTTGTATCCGGTGCAGCGGCAGAGGTTGCCGGAGATGCCCTCGCGGATGTCCGCCTCCGTCGGGGTTGGATTCTTCGAAAGGATGCAGTTGCTCGCAAGGATCATGCCGGGAATGCAGTAACCGCACTGCACGGCGGAAACGGACGCGTATGCGGCGTCAAGCACCTTAAACCGCTCCGTTTTGCTGAATCCCTCGATGGTGACGACGCTGCTTCCCTGCACCCGTCCCATGGCGACCATGCAGCTGTTGACCAGCTTATCGTCGATCAGGACGCTGCACGAACCGCATTCGCCCTCCTTGCAGCCGCATTTCACGCCGGTGAGCCGATATTCTTCACGGAGCACGTCCAGCAGGCGGTCCGTGGCGCTGCCTTCATAAACCGTCTCTTCTCCGTTCAGCTGAAAAACAATTCCCTGCCGCATAGTCAGATATCCTCCTTTTCGTCCGCGCGCAACAGCGCGTCCTCCGCGCTGAAGGGTATGTGGTAGATTTTTTTGCCGAGCGCCTGCTCCATGGCGGACATATACGCGCAGGGCGCGCCGACCAGCGGCAGTTCTCCCGCGCCTTTCGCGCCGTAAGGGCCGTCCGGATATTCCTCAACGTGCATATGCACCTGCATGACCGGCACGTCCATCGCCGTCGGAATGAGATAATCCGAAAAGCTGTTGTTGCGGATGCGCCCCTTCGCGTTGGCCGCCATCTGCTCCATACTCGCATAGCCGAGTCCCTGCAGCAGGCCGCCTTCCATCTGGCCGACCACGATGTTCATGTCCATCGGCGTGCCGACGTCGAAACTGGCCCATGCGCCGAGGATTTCGTTTGTGCCGGTCAGCGAATCGACCTGTACCTCGACTGCGCAGACCGCCCAGGCGTAGGTCGGGTATGCGTCGCCCTCGAATTTCTCGATATCGAACGGGATCACGAAATCCGGTTCCTTAAAGTGTTCCTCAACGGTCTGCTCCTCGCCCTCTTTCCATTCGCTGCGCAGACGGATCGAAGCGCGCCGCAGCAGTTCGCCGACCGTCATGAGGCTGCGGGAAGCGACCGTCGGCCCGGAATCCGGTACACGGTCTGTGTCCGGGTTGTTGCAAATCACCTTTTCGAGCGGAAGGTTCAGCTCGTTGGCTACAATCTTGCTCAGCGTCGTTTTAATCCCCTGCCCGATGTCGCTCTGGCTGACGAGGATTTCCACGCGGCCGTCCGCATACTTATGCAGCCGCGCCACGGCCTTGATAATGTCGCGCTCGCCGTTGCCGGTAAATCCCGCGCCGTGGAACCAAAGGCCAATTCCGATGCCCTTTTTAAAGCGTCCCGGCTGGGGTTTTGCATATTCCTTCCGTTTTTGAGCGAAATCGCTCATTTTCTCCACTTCGTCGATCATTGCGGGAATCGGGACCGGGAAGTGATATTTGCCGCCCGTGGAAGTTGCGTCGCCCTGCTTTGCCAAATGACGCTTTTTAAAGTCCAGCGGTTCCTCGCCGAGGTCCTTTGCAATGTGGTCCATCATCATTTCCGTTGCAAAGAACGTCTGCGGCGCGCCGAACCCTCGGTATGCGCCGTTCGGCACCGTGTTCGTTTTCACCGCCGTGCCGTGGATCCGCAGATTTTCGATGCTGTAAACGCCCGGGGCGGAGATCAGTCCCCTCTGGAGAACGACCGCTGAAAGCGTCGTATAGCCGCCCGCGTTAAAGATTGCGTCCGCGTCCATCGCGCTGACTTTGCCGTCCTTCACGGCGAACTTGTAGCGGCAGAGCGACGGATGGCGCTTGGAGGTGAACTCCATATCCTCCCGCCTGCCGAACACCACACGGACGGGTTTGCCGCCCGCCTTTGCGGCGGCCACGGCCGTCTGGCATGCCAGAATCGAAGGATAGGCTTCCTTGCCGCCGAATCCGCCGCCCGTCACGTCCTGCAGAACACGCACGCGGTCCGGCGTAAGGCCCATCGCCTTCACGAGCGCGCCGTGCACGTAATACGGGCACTGCATGCTGCCGTGGATGGTCAGCTTTCCGTCGTTGAAATCGGCAATCATCCCCTGCGTTTCCAGATACGCCTGTTCCTGATAGCCCGTTTCAAACTCTTCCTCATAAATCTTGTCCGCTTCGGCGAACGCTTTGTCCACGTCCCCGCTGCCAAAGCTGTAGTCGAAAAAGACCGTGTCCGCATCGCGCACGTCCAGAATAGCCGGGAGTTCTTCATATTCGACCACGATTTCGCCCGCAAGCCGCTCGGTTTCCTGTTCGTCGGGGCCGACGACCATCAGCACCGGGTCGCCGATGTACTCCACCACCGTCTCTGCAAACACCGGCGTGTCGTCCTTGACGATATGCACCTCGTTTATGCCCGGCACGTCCCGGTATCCCACCGTGAAATACCCTTCCGGCAGTTCCGGGATTTTAATGCCGAGAATTTTGGCGTGCGCATACGGGGAACGTACGAGTTTCCCGTGCAGCATGTCCTGCTGTGCAAAGTCGCCTACGTAGACGGCGCTTCCGCGCGCCTTGACGCCGTGATCTTTTTTGATCACGGATTTACTGATTTGCTTCATATGCGGCATCCCTCCTTTTTATCAGCCGATTTCGTTGTTCGGCGCTTTGGGCGCAGTTTGCTCAAAGCGCTGTTTCCGTAGTAAATAATCCGCCAGCGCTAGAAAATCGTCCATCCTGTCCGCGTCCAGCAGGCACCCTCTGTCCTGAACGGGCACTTCGGCAATCCGGCCTTCATATCCGCGCCAAATCCCGCGCAGCCCGCCTTCTCCCGCATAGGAAAGGATATCCCCCGCACAGGAAAAGCGAATCAGCGGCGGATGCTTGCGGTACCCCTCCACCGTCGGAAAGGCAACTTTCGCGTCCGTACTTTCCAGCGCCGCAGTCAGCGCAAAAAGCGTGTCCGCGCCGACCGCCGGCATGTCGCCCGGCAGCAGGTAAAACGCGTCGCATTCGTCCAGCGCCGCAACGCCCGCTTTGACCGAGGCGAGCATATCCGTCGTCGCGTAGGCGGGGTTAAACGCAAAGCGAACTTTTTCCGCAGGATACGCCGCCCGCAGTACCCGCCGGATTTCGTCCTCACGGTACCCAAGCACGACCGTCACGCTCCCCGCGGCGGCAAGAAGACTCTCCGCGGTGTACTCAATCAGCGTTTTGCCGCCGATGCGCATGAGCGGTTTAAACGCGCCCATCCTGCTGGAAAGTCCCGCCGCAAGAATCAGCCCGCTCCGTTTCATTTCTTCGCCTTTTTATAATAGGTGTCCTGCAGCGGCAGGGATGTGCGCAGTTTGCCGTCGAGCCGGTAATATGCATGCGAGCACGCGGGAGACGTTGGAATCAGGCAGAGCTCGCCGACCCCCTTTGCGCCGTATGCATACGGCAGTTCTTCGCCGGGCGCGCGCACAAGCCGTACTTCGACGTCCGGCGCGTCCGTCGAGCGCATCAGTCCCAGCGTACCGAATTTCACCTGCGGGTACCCGTTTTCGATCGGATAATCTTCCGTGAGCGCAAAGCCGAGACCCATCACGACGCCGCCTTCAATCTGCCCTTCGACACTCTGGATGTTGACGGGCGTTCCGACGTCGTAAGCGGCGACGACTTTTTCGACCTTGCCTGTTTCGTCCAGCACGACGACCTGCGCAGCATAGCTGTAGCTGACGTGGCTGACGGGGTTCGGTTTGGGCGAGCCCATCGGGTCGGTAACCGGCGCAAACTCGCCGTAAAATTCACTGCCTTCCAGGTCTTTCAGCGTTTTGCCCGCTTTGAGTTCGGCGTTGAGTTTCTCCGCGGCGCGTTTGGCCGCCTCGCCCGTGATGACCGTCTGGCGCGAAGCCGTGCTCGTGCCGCTGTCCGGCGTGCGGACCGTGTCCGGCCGCTCGTGCTCGATGAGGCGGGGGTCGATGTGCGTCGTTTCGCAGACGATCTGCGTACAGACCGTCGCAATCCCCTGCCCCATGCAGGCCGCGCTCGTGCGGATTTTTACTTTGCCTTTTTCAATCGAAAGGATGCAGCGTCCCGGGTCCGGCAGGCCGACGCCCTTGCCGCTGTTTTTAAACGCGCAGGCAAGCCCGGCATACGGGGAAGACTCATAAACGTCCCGAACCGCTTCGAGGCATTCCACCATCGCGCAGTTTTCATCCGCAATCTGTCCGTTCGGGAGTTCCTGTCCCGGCCGGATGGCGTTTTTATACCGAATCTCCCAGGGGGAGATGCCGACCATCTCCGCAAGAAGATTGAGATTGTTTTCCATGGCAAAGCAGCTCTGCGTCACGCCGAATCCGCGGTAGGCGCCGCCGACGACGTTGTTGGTGTAGACGCTCATGCCGAGAATGTCCACGTCCTGATAATTATACGGGCCTGCCGCGTGCGTACAGGCGCGCTGCAGCACGGGTCCGCCGAGGCTGGCGTATGCGCCCGTGTCGGCAATCAGCACCGCTTTCATCGCGGTCAGCTTGCCCTCCCCGTCGCAGGCGGTGGTGAATTCCATATGCATCGGATGCCGCTTGGTGTGATACAGCAGGCTTTCCTGCCGGCTGAACTTCACCTTGACCGGCGCTTTCACAAACCAGGCCATCAGCGCCGCATGATGCTGCACGCTCATGTCCTCTTTACCGCCGAATCCGCCGCCGACCAGCTTGCTCTGGCAGTGCACCTTCTCCTCCGGGATTTTGAGCATTCTGGCGATTTCGTGTTTTTCGTCGTATACGCTCTGCGACCCGGTGTAAACCAAAATACCATCCTCGCCTTCCGGCATGGCGATTGCGCACTCCGGCTCCATAAACGCATGGTCGTTAAACGGCGTGTAATATTTTCTTGTCACAACATATTTCGACCGGCGGATCGCCGCGTCCGCGTCGCCGCGCCTGAGCACTTCCCTGCGAAACACGTTGCCGCCTTCATGGATCAGCGGCGCGTCGGCCTTGAGCGCGTCCGTCGGCGACGTGACCGCCTGCAGTTCGGTGTAGTCCACGTCGATGAGCGCGATGACTTCGTCGAGCGCTTCTTCCGTTTTTGTGCAAACCAGCGCAATCGCGTCGCCAATGTAACGCGTGATATCGCCTTCGGCGATCATCACGTCCCAGTCCGGCACGATATGACCGGTTTTGTTGTAGGGCACGTCTTTCGCCGTAAGGATTTTTACGCATGCGGGGTGCTGCTCGGCGCGTGTAAGATCGATTTTGTTCACGCGGGCGCGCGGATACTTCGAGCGCAGCGCCTTTGCATACAGCATGCCCGGCAGCACGATATCGTCCACATATTCGCCGCTTCCAAGCACCTTTTCGCGCACGTCAGGCCGGATATAACGGCGGTTCACGCCGGTAGCGTCCTCCGGCGCGGGAACCGGCCGGTCTTCACGGAAGAAATCCGCCGCCATGAGGATTGCTTCTTCAATTTTCTTATAGCCGGTGCAGCGGCAGATATTGCCGCGCATCGCTTTTTTCACTTCTTCGCGCGTCGGGGTGAGGTTGTGGTCGAGCAGCGATTTTGCGCAGATTACCATGCCGGGAATGCAAAATCCGCACTGCACCGCGCCCGCTTCGCCGAAGCAATACACATATACGTCCTTTTCCCGCTGTGAAAGCCCTTCGACCGTCAGGATGGATTTCCCCGCGAATTTGGAGAGCATCTGCATGCAGGCCTTCACTTTTTTGCCGTCCACCAGCACGGTGCAGGCGCCGCAAGCACCCTCGCTGCAGCCGTCCTTCGCCGCGGTCAGGCGCAGGTCTTCCCGCAGGAAAGCCAGCAGTTTCTTGTCCTTTTCAGCCCTTACCTGTTTTCCGTTTACCGTCAGTTCGATCAAGAAAAGCCACTCCCTTCCGATGTGCGCGTTATCCGAGATTGCGTATAACGCTAATAATATTATATCCATGCGAAAACCACCGTGCCAAATACTTCTTCAAAAGAACACGCCCGTTTTCCGCGCCCGCAGGTAACACAAAACCCCGGGGATTTTATTCTCCCGGGGTTTTGTGTTTATCTTTGATTATTCCGTTTTGGGGCGAAGCGCGCCGCTGCCGCGCATCATCTCTTCAAACCGGCCGCCGCTGAACGCGCGCACCTCCTCCTCGTAGCATTGGAATGCGCGCAAAAACGCCTCGCCCTGCGGCGTCAGCTCGCTGCCGCTTCCCGCGCTGCCGCCTCTGCGTCTGGTAATCAGCGCATACCCCAGCGATTTTTCAAGTTTGTTGAGGATGTTCCAGGCTTTGCTGACGGACAGAGCCATCATTTCTCCGGCCGTTCGGACCGAATGCGTCTTGCCGATCAGCAGTAAAAGCAGTTTTGCACGCGCGCTGAAAAGTTCCTCTTCCCCTTCCACGCCCAACCGCAGATACGGATGGATGAAGTCCGCTTTATGCTGTTTTAAGTGCGCTTTGAGCGCATCCTGCCGATGCACGTTCAGCAAAACGCCTTCGTCCTGCACCTCAACCCAGCGCCGTTGCGGTTTCATCTCCGCCAGTGCGCCCCGAAGGCCGTCGCCGCCCTGGTACGACAAAAGCCCGGGAATCACGCCGTTTGAAAGCACAATCGGATGGCCGCCTTTATGCCCAAGGGACGGCGTGACCACGTCGCCTTCGGCGGCGAGCAGTGTTTGCAGCGTTGCAGGCGAAAAGAGCGGCACGTTTGCAGGCGCAAACACGATGCGCTCGCATGTGTCTTTGAGAAAGTCCAGACCAATCCGCACCGACGCAAACAGCTCCGGATCCTGATATTCCTCATTATATAGGAACACAACGCCTCGTCCGGCCAGCGCGTATTTTACCTCGTCCGCCTCAACGCCCGTCACGACCGCGATCGGGAATACGCCGGCCTGCTGAAACGTCAGCACAATTTGCTGCACAATGGTGATGCTGCCGAGTTTCAGGGTCGGCTGCGTCGCTTTTTTGCTCGCGGCTGCAATCAGACCGCCTGTTTTGCTGATTTGCATGGGATACCTCCGGACAGAGCCGACAAGGAGCTGTCCACTCAAGAAAATCTCCGCATTGTTTTTGGAGATGAAAGCTGCATGACGCGCAATAAAAATGCGCGTGCGAATCCGTCTTTTTATTGTAGTAGCCAATCCGCCGCCGCGTCAACACCCGCGCGGGATTCGTCGCTTTCGCGTTTTGTTTTTCAGCAGTATTTTTGCCGCGCGGCAGCCAGCCGCTGTTTGCTGAAAAAAACCGGTTGACATGTGCAAAGGGGTTCGGTATAATGTGATTGCAATTCCGGAAACGTTTCCAGTAACGTTTCCAGTAACGTTTCCAAAAACTATCTGACACGGACGGACGCGTATGAACAACATGATCAGCATCAAGGATATCGCGCAGGAATGCGGCGTGGCGGTCAGCACCGTTTCACGTGTGCTCAACGACCATCCGGACGTGAGCGATGCAACGCGCAAAAAGGTCCTCGAAGCGGCAGAGCGTCTGCATTACGTCCCGAACAACAGCGCAAGAAACCTGGTCAAAACATCCTCGGAGAGCATCGCGCTCATGGTCAAGGGCGTGAACAACCCGTTTTTCACCAAGCTCATCAAGGTCATCGAGCGTGAAATTACCCTTCGCGGATACACGCTGGAACTGCATCACATGGACACGTCCGAAAACGAACTGGCAGTCGCGGAAGCGCTCGTTGCGGAGCGGCGGCTCCGCGGTATCCTCTTCCTCGGCGGCCGCTTCAACTACACGCCGCAGGACATCGCGTTCATCCGCGTTCCGTTCGTTATGTGCACCTATACGAATTCCTTCGGCAGTCTTGCCGAAACGGAGTACTCGTCCGTGGCGATCGACGACCGCCAGGCCGCACGCCTCGCAGTCGACACGCTGGTGAATCTCGGACACCGCCGCATCGCGCTTTTGTGCGACGAGGTAAACGACACTTCCATCAGCGAACTGCGCTCGGACGGTTACCGCGCCGCACTCGAAGCGCACGGCATCGCATACGATCCCGCGCTGGTCGTCGAGACGTCTAGTTTCTCGGATTTGCGCGCAATTTATGCGTCCGTCCGCGGCCTGATGGAACGCAAAACCGAGTTCACCGCCATGTTCGCCATCGCGGACATGATGGCCATCGCCGCCGTCAAGGCGCTCAGCGACGGCGGACGGCGCGTGCCGGAGGACTGTTCGGTCGTTGCAATCGACGGGTTGGAAATCTCCGCCTATACGATGCCGACGCTCACCACGTTCGTGCAGCCGGTCGAGGAAATGGGCGTGCAGTGCGCGCGCACGCTGGTCGACCTCATCGAAGGCCGCGGCGGCAACCGCCACGCCACGTTTGTGCCGACGCTGCGCGAGGGCGGCTCCGTACGCCGGATCGGCGAATAAGCCGCGTAAAAGCACCTTCATCCGAATCCACGCGCATCTGCGCTGGAGAATATAAACAAAAAGGAAGGAATCACTCATGAAAAAACTAATTGCTCTGATTCTGGTTGCCCTCATGGCGTTTGCATGCTTTGCATGCACCAAAACCACGGAAACGCCGGCAACGGAGGAGCCTGCCGCAGCGGAAGTCACCGAAGAACCCGCGGCGGAAGAGCCCGCCGCGACCGGCAGCGTTTACTATCTCAACTTTAAGCCCGAAGCCGACGAAGCCTGGCAGGCGCTGGCCGCTCAGTATACCGAGCTCACCGGCGTGCCCGTGACCGTCGTCACCGCCGCTTCCGGCACTTACTCCGAAACCCTGACCGCCGAAATGGACAAGGGCGATTCCGCTCCGACGCTGTTCCAGTGCGGCAACCAGGCCGGCGTAACGACCTGGGGCGACTATTGCTATGACTTTACCGGCACCGACGTATATGCCGAAATGACCACCGATGATTTCAACCTCTTTAAGGACAGCGGCGAAGTCGCCGCCATCGGCTACTGCTATGAATGCTTCGGCATCATCGTCAACAAGGCTCTGCTCGAGCAGGCCGGCTACTCTCTGGCCGACATTACCGACTTTGCGTCCCTCAAGGCCGTTGCGGAAGACATCCACAGCCGCGCAGCCGAACTCGGCTTCGACGCGTTCACGTCCTCCGGCATGGACGGCTCCTCCAGCTGGCGCTTCTCCGGCCATCTGGCGAACATGCCGCTGTTCTATGAATTCCGTGACGACGGCGTGACCTCGCAGCCCGCGACCATCACCGGCGCATACCTCGATAACTTCAAGAACATCTGGGACCTCTACATCAACAACTCCGCGACCGACCCGACGCAGCTCGCAACTGCGACCGGCGACCAGGCGGAAGCCGAGTTCGGCGAAGGCAACGCCGTATTCTATCAGAACGGCTCCTGGGAATACAGCAACCTCACCACCACGTTCGGCATGAGCGCGGACGATCTGGCGATGATCCCGATCTACTGCGGTGTTGACGGCGAGTCCGAAGCGGGCCTTTGCTGCGGCACTGAAAACTGCTGGGCGGTCAACTCGCAGGCCTCTGCAGAAAACATCCAGGCGACCCTCGACTTCCTGTACTGGGTCGTAACCTCCGACGAAGGCACGGCGATGATGGCCGAGCAGTTCGGACCCATCCCGTTCAAGAACGCCAAGGATACCGAAAACGTGTTCTTCAACGATGCCAATGCGGACCTTGCCGAAGGCAAATACGTTGTGACCTGGGCGTTTAACTACACGCCGAACGTTGACAACTGGCGTGCGGGCGTTGTCGCCGCGCTGACGCAGTATTCCGCCGGCACCGGTTCCTGGGACGACGTGGTCACCGCGTTCGTCGCCGGCTGGGCAACCCAGTACGCCGCGCAATAAGCATCCGGCCGAACTGAAAACAGCAAGACCAGCACTGCGGGGGCGAGTGGGAACGCTCGCCCCCGTTCCAATCACAAAAAAAACAAGGGAGGCCGCCATGAAACGCAGAAACAAAAGCGCCGGCTCGGCCCTGAGCTCAAAGCTGATCCGCCGGCCCATCCAACGGTGCTTTCCGCTGTTCCTTTTGCCGACGCTCGCGGCATTTTGCATCGGCTTTGTCTATCCGTTCTGCAAGGGCGTATATCTGTCCTTTTGTAAATTCACAACGACGAGCAACGCCACATGGATCGGCCTTGAGAACTATGTCAAAGCGCTCAAGGACGCGAGTTTTATGCACGCGTTCAAGTATACGGCCCTTGTGGCAATCGTTTCGCTGATCGTCATCAATGTGCTCGCGTTCGCCGTCGCTTACGCGCTGACGCGCGGTATCAAGGGCTCCAATATTTTCCGCACGGTGTTTTTCATGCCGAACCTGATCGGCGGCATCGTGCTCGGCTACATCTGGTCGATGATTTTCGACGGGATTCTCTCCCGCTACGGAACGTCCATCGTCCTGAGCACTACCTATGGTTACTGGGGTCTCATCATCCTGATGGCCTGGCAGCAGATCGGCTATATGATGATCATCTATATCGCCGGGCTGCAGTCCGTTCCCGAGGACATGATCGAGGCCGCGAAAATCGACGGTGCAAACGGATGGCATACGCTTTGGCATATCACCATCCCGACGGTCATGCCGTCGATCACCATCTGCACCTTTTTAACGCTGACGAACTCCTTTAAGCTGTTCGACCAAAACCTTGTGCTCAACGGCGGGCAGCCGTTCGTCTTCATGGCGGACGGCACGATCATCAAGTCCACCGAGATGCTCGCGCTGAATATTTACAACACGTTCTACCTCAACGCCAATTCGCGCGGCGTCGGCCAGGCGAAAGCGGTGCTGTTCTTCATCCTTGTTGCGGCGATCGCGCTCATCCAGCTTTCGGCCACGCATAAAAAGGAGGTGCAGCAGTAATGCAGCGCATCCGCTTCCGAAAATCGCTGTCTACCGCCCTGTTTACGGTGATATGCATCCTGTATATGGTGCCGATCTTCATCGTGCTGATGAACTCGTTTAAAACCAACTCGTCAATCAACACGAGCACGTTCGCGTTTCCGAACGCAGATACGTTTACCGGCGGTTCAAACTATGTCAGCGGCATGACTTTCGGCGAATACCCTTTCCTTAAGTCGGCCCTGTACAGCGTCGTCATCACGGTGTCCTCCGCCGCCCTGATCCTCGTCTGCACCTCCATGGCCGCCTGGTATATTTCCCGCGTGGGCAGCCTGATCTCACGGATTGTGTACTACCTCTGCGTCTTTTCCATGGTCGTGCCGTTCCAGATGGTCATGTTCACGCTGGCAAAAACCGCGCACACGCTGCATCTCGACACGCCGTTCACCATCCCTGTCATCTATCTCGGATTCGGTGCGGGGCTTGCGGTGTTTATGTTTGCAGGCTTCGTAAAAAGCATTCCGCTGGAGATCGAGGAAGCGGCCGCCATCGACGGCTGCGGGCCGGTCAAAACGTTCTTCCTGGTCGTTTTCCCGATGCTCAAGCCGATTTTGATCTCCGTCGGCGTGCTTGAAATCATGTGGGTCTGGAACGACTACCTCCTGCCGTACCTCGTGCTTGACCGCACGCTGTATAAAACGATCCCGATTCACATTCAGTACCTGCAGGGCAGTTACGGACATGTAGACCTGGGCGCGGTGATGGCGCTCATTACACTGAGCATTTTGCCCATCATCATTTTCTATCTCACCTGTCAGAAGTACATCATCAAGGGCGTCGTAGCGGGTGCCGTGAAGGGCTGACGCGTGCTCCCGCGGCAAAAAACTCCTCCTCCGTTTCCTCCCTGCCGGCCGTCCCGAAACAACGGGCCGTCCGGCAGGGAGGTTTTGGTATCGCAGGCGTGCTCCGCTCCGTCGGCCCGCACAACATTTTCCATCCAAAACTTCCTGCGCGAAGAAACGCACGCTGCATGCCAATAGAAAAACTGCCGGATTTTTCCGGCAGTTTTTCTATGCGAAATGTTTTTACGATTCCGATGACTCTTCCCCGCCTTCGCCGCTTCCCCAGGGCATGACGAGGCTTTCTTCTTTTTCCCCTTCAATCATTGCAATAATCCGTTCTGCCGTAAGCCGTCCGAGTTTCTCTTTCGGATGTCCGAACGATTTAAAATCGATCCCTTCCTGCCGCGGCACAAACGTTCCGTCAAAACTGCGGACGGCCGTAACGCCGCCGGGATTCTTTTCGAGATACGCCAGCAGCTGCAGGGCAATTTCGTCGTTATAGCAGATGATGGCCGTGCAGTCCGATAGCAAGCCGGAGTTGCCAAGCTGCAGCGCGATGGAACTTTTATTTTCGGTGCTGAACCAAAGGATATCGTCGTCGTTGACCCGGAGGTTCGCCCCGGTCAGCGCGTCGATATAGCCCGAGAAACGGCGGATCCCCTGAATATCGTCGCTTTTGAAGATACCGCCGATCGATCGGTGCCCCAGCCGTATCAGTTCGGTGGTCGCATCGAACGCGCCGCCGTAATCGTCCGTTACGACATACGTAATATTGTACCCAGGTTCGTTCAGCAGGTCCGGGTAGTATCCATTGAAAAATACGAACGGGATGTTTTTCCCCGCGAGCTCGCGGTAAAAAGAAAGGTTCGGGTTAGGCAGCGCGGTTTTTGTGCCTTCCACAATAATCCCGTCGACCGTGTTTTTCGACAGGTTTTGAAGGATGTCCCGCTCCTTGGCGATGCTGTTGTTCGTTGCCATCAGCTGCATGGAATAATTGTGATGAGAGGAGGTTTCTTCGATACCGCGCAGGATATACGGAAAAATATATGTGCTGATATACGTCGTGATAACCGCAATGCGCATCGTTTTCTTGATGCCTTCCGCAGCGCTGGAAATATAGGAGCCGCTCCCCTGGATTTTGCTGATCAGTCCGTCGCGTTCGAGCTTTTCCAGCGCCTGCCGAACGGTCTGCCGGCTTACGCCGTACCGGTCCGCAAGTTCCAGTTCGGTCGGCAGTTTGTCGCCCGCGGTATAAATGCCGTCACTGATGGCGGCGGTGATGCGCGAATAGAGTTGAATGTACTTCTTTTGAGAACTCACTTTGTTTTTCTCCGTTACGTGATAATCCATTGTATAATAAACGCCATGTGTATGACAAGTGGATGCGTTGGAGGAATTTGTACAAAAACCACGTTATAGATGTGTACAAATTGTCTGTTTTTCGATTTTTTAGTTGATTATAGCAATTTTTTTAAAATTAGTACCTTAGTGGTATTGACACAATCCCGTCACTTTTGCTACTATAATAACAAATTTAGCCACAGCGTTGCAGGGGCACAACCGCCGAACGCTTGGAGGGGGCACTTCCATAAGGATCACACGAGTCCTTTGCGTACAAATCGCACCACGCACCCGCATACATCTGTGAACGGATCAGTATTTTAAAATTTCAGGAAAGGAGGGCGACTCAAGTGAAACGATTCTTGATTTTTGGTTTGGTTCTCGTCATGCTCTTCACGCTCGCCGGCTGCGGATATATCAGCAGCGAAAAAGCAATCACCATTGCGCTGGACGATTTGGGTATCGGCCGCGTCGAGACGGCAAAAACATCCGCCGAGCTGGACAAAGAGAGCGATCCGGTCACCTATAAGGTGATAATCGACAGAAACACTTATTGCGAAAACTATATCATCAATGCTGCAACAGGAGAAATCATCTCCAGTGAGACCGTGGGCAAATAAAATCTTGCTTTGCAAATTAAAAAGAAAACAAAAACAAGGGGGTACTCAGTAATCTATGGGAACCAAGAAATTCACTCTTAAGACCGCTGCAGGAAGCTGGCGCTTTTTAGCGCTTTTCCTCGCGATCGTGCTGCTCTGCAGCGCCGTCTCACAGCTGATCATCACACAGGGATACAAAATCCAGATCAGCACCGTTACTTACGAAGTCCGCGGCGCAGAGCTGAACTTTGAGCTCTATAAGCCGGCGGATGCTTCCAGTGACAACAAGCTCCCCTGCATCATCCTGGCCCACGGCGGCTCCGAGAGCCTTGCCGCGAACAGCCTCAACGCCTGGGAACTGGCAAAGCGCGGTTTCGTCGTGCTGAACGTCAGCATGTACAGCTGCGGCCTCTCCGGCCAGCCGGCCATCAATGACGGCGGCACCACCGAGGAAAACTACTTCCGCGGCGGCACGCAGGGCCTGTACGACGCGCTGCAGTACGCGCGTTCCATCGCCTATGTCGACACCAGCCGCATCGCCATGTGGGGCCACTCCGCGGGTTATATCTGCGAATCGTCCGCACTGCTTCAGGACGGCGAATACCTGACTCTGAACGATCGTCTGCTCAACGTTCTGCACGATGAACTGGGCGTTGAAATCACCGAAGATCAGCTCACGCAGAACGCGGACGACATCGCCGCCGCCGAGCTGAGCACCGATCAGCTCGCGGTTTACAACTACCGCAAGACCGAAGTCCAGGAAATCGTTGACGGTTATGTCAAGGGCGCGAGAATAATCGAATTCCTTGCCGAATCCACCGTTGTCGTCGCCGGTTACGAAGTGGTCCGCAACCCGCAGACCAACTTCATGGTTTCCGTCGGATCCCACGAAGACGGCGGCACGTACTACTACGGCGAAACCGATCAGTACAAGTCGATTTTCCACACCGGTACCGACAATGTGGAACGCAACACCTGGTACAGCATCAGCGATTACACGGTGGATCCTACTGCGACTTCCACCGAGATCGGCTCTCTCTTTGATACAACGGCAGAGAACAGCGCAGCCCTGGCGGACGCCATCGACAGCGGCACGGCCCGCATCTTCATCAACCCCGAGACGTTCCATAACGGCATGCTCTGGGACGGCCGCGCCATCAAAACGACGGTCGAGTTCTACACGCAGGTGCTCGGTTACAACAACGGTAACTTCGGTGAAAACGAGAGCACCGCGATCGACAGCACAAACCTGACCAGCAGCTATGTCGCCCTTGGCTTCACGACGATGGCGTTCCTGGCCATGATCGGCGTTTTAATCTCCCTGATCGCAATCCTGCTCAAGACCACCTTCTTTGCAACCGTCTTTAAGCCGGTTTACACGCCGAAACTCTCCACGAAGGACACCGGCTTCTACATTGCCGCCGTCTTCGCCTTTATCGCGGGATTCCTCGGCGTCTGGTTCAACTCGATGGCAGACCTGTCGTTCTCGCTGTCGAACGCCACGGCCACCAAGTGGCTGCCATGGGAACCGGGTCAGATGCGTACCTTCATGATGATCATCGGAACGGCGATCCCCGCTCTCATCCTGTTCCTGATCCTCTGGTTCATCACCCGCAAGAAGAACAGCGGAACGCTGGCAAAAATCTCCGACGTAAACGTCGGCTGCGGCTGGAAGACCTTCTTCAAGACCTGCCTGCTGGCGCTCATCCTGTTCTCGGCCTTCTACGTCATCGCCGCCTTTATCAAGGAGTTCTTCAACACTCGTTTCCTGATTGCGGACGGTACGTTTGAAATGATGAAGCCGTACGGCTTTATGAGAACCTTCAAGTACGCCTTGATTCTGCTGCCCTTCACACTTATTATCAGCACGCTGAATAATATGTGGTCGCTCAAGAACGTCACCGATTCGCAGGACACGGCAATCAACGTCCTCGTGACCTCGCTGGGCGCGGAAGTACTGATTCTCATCTCCATCCTCGTTACGTACTCGACGCCTCAGCATGCGGTGCTGTTCAACCTCCACACGCTGCTGCCGATCATCATTTACGCACCCGTGCTGAACTACCTGTACCGCAAGATTTACAAACTTACGGGCAATGTCTGGCTCGGCGCAATGATGGTCGCCATCATCCTCGGCTGGAGACTTTCTTCCTATATCTCGCACCAGTTCATTTACTGGGGTCCGAATGAACTCTCCGCTTTCTGGGGTATTTACTAAGAACCGTATAACCAACTAATCCGACTGCAGCGATAAGCCCGCAAGGGAGTTGGCCGGGCTCGGTCAACTCCCTTGCTTCGACAAAGGGGTATAAAGGCGCAAACGCCCGCCTCGGCACGGAAAAACACCAGTTTAAGCGGGGCAAGACGGACGCTCCGGCGCTTTGATACGACTTTATTCCAGAGGGATGTCAGGCATATTCAGTTTTTTAAAAAGAAAAGCGCGGCAGGCAGGCCGCCGGGAAAGCAGGATAGAAATAAAAATGATTGATTTGAAAAAACAGGAATTCTGGTTCGTAGTAGGTTCGCAGTCGCTCTACGGCACGCAGGTGCTCGAAACGGTTGCACAGCGCGCCGAAGAAATGGCGCAGAAGATGTCGCTTTCTCTGCCATGTAAGTTTATTTACAAGGGGACGGTCAAAACCGCCGACGAAGCGACGGCCATCATGCAGGAAGCGAACTTCACCGGCGCCTGCTGCGGCGTTGTAACCTGGTGCCATACCTTTTCCCCTTCCAAAATGTGGATTGAAGGGCTCCGGCTCCTGCAGAAGCCCTACTGCCATTTTGCAACGCAGTATAACCGCACAATCCCCGACGACGAAATCGACATGGACTTCATGAATCTCAACCAGTCGGCGCACGGCGACCGGGAGCATGGTTTCATCGGCGCGCGGCTGCGGATTGCGCGCAAAGTCATCATGGGCTACTGGCAGGACGAAGCTCCGCTTGCCGAGTTGGGAGAATGGATGCGCGCGGCGGTCGGGTATCGCTTCAGCCGGAATCTGCGCGTCATGCGTTTCGGCGACAACATGCGCGACGTCGCCGTCACCGAAGGCGACAAGGTGGAAGCGCAGATCAAGCTCGGCTGGCAGGTCAACACCTGGCCGGTCGGGCGTCTCGTTGAGGAAATGAATGCGGTAAGCGACGCGGAAATCGACGCGAAAATCGACGAATACCATGAGCGTTACGATTTTGAAACGGACGACCTCGCCTCGGTACGCTATCAGGCGCTCGAAGAAGTCGCGATGCGGCGTTTGTTCGAACGAGAACAGATCGGTGCTTTTTCCAATACGTTTCAGGACCTTTACGGCATGCGGCAGCTTCCCGGCCTGGCCAGTCAAAATCTTATGGCCGATGGGTTCGGCTACGGCGGCGAAGGCGACTGGAAAACCGCCGCGCTGACCGCGGTAGTCAAGGCCATGACGAGCGGGCAGACGGGCGGAACCGCTTTTATGGAGGATTACACCTATCATCTGGAATCGGGCAGGGAATATTCTCTCGGCGCGCACATGCTTGAGGTTTGCCCTTCCATCGCCTCCGGTCGGCCGCGCATTGAAGTGCATCCGCTGGGTATCGGCGACCGCGAGGACCCCGCGCGTCTTGTTTTTGAAGGCAGGGCGGCGAGCGCAATCCTGATCTCGCTGATCGACCTCGGCGGGCGTTTCCGGATGATCGTGCAGGACATCGAGTGCGTCGAACCAATCTTCAAAATGAAAAACCTGCCGGTGGCCCGCGTCATGTGGCGGCCCGCGCCGGACCTCCGCCTCGGAACGAAGCTCTGGATTCTCGCCGGCGGCGCGCATCACAGCGTGCTGACCTACGACGCGAGCGCAGAGATGATGATCGATTTTGCGGAGATGAGCGGCATAGAAGTCGTGCACATCACAAAAGACACGACGGTCGAGGGGCTCAAGCAGCAGCTTTTCCTTTGCGACCTTGCATGGAAACTGAAATGCTAGAGCAACTGAAAAAACGGGTCTGCGATGCAAACCTGCAGCTGCCGGGTCACGGTCTCGTCGTGTTTACCTGGGGAAACGTCTCCGGCGTCGACCGTGACTCCGGGCTGGTCGTTATCAAGCCGAGCGGCGTTGAATACCGCGACCTGACCCCGGACGACATGACGGTCGTCGAGCTGAAAACGGGGAAAACCGTGGAAGGCCGTCTGCGTCCCTCCTCCGACACCGAAACGCACCTGGAATTGTACCGGCGTTTCCCGAACATCGGCGGAATCGTCCATACGCACAGCCGCTGGGCTACGACGTTTGCGCAAAGCGGTCGCGGAATCCCGGCGTTCGGCACGACGCACGCGGACTACTTCTATGGCGAAGTCCCCTGCACACGGGAGATGACCGCAGAAGAAATCGGCGGCGATTACGAGCTGGAAACAGGCCGCGTCATCGCGGAGACGTTCAAAGGGAAAAACCCGGACGCAATCCCCGCCGTGCTGGTGCGTAACCACGGCCCGTTTACCTGGGGAACCGACCCGGAACACGCGGTCTACTACGCGGTCGTGCTGGAGGAATGCGCCAGGATGGCCTGGCAGAACCTGCTGCTCGACCCGGAACACGCGCCTGTTCCGCAGGCACTGCTGGACAAGCATTATCTGCGCAAACATGGGAAAAACGCATACTATGGACAAAAAAAGAACGGATAAGCAAGGGCGTTTTGCCTCGCTGCGGCGCATTTGTGTTCAACGCGGAAATAAATCATGCTTGGCAACCATCTGTTAGGACTGTATGAAAAAGCGCTGCCCGGCGAGCTCTGCTGGGAAGAGCGTTTTGCGGCCGTCAAACGGCTCGGGTTCGATTTTATCGAGTTATCCGTCGATGAGTCTGATGAACGCATTGCGCGCCTGTATACCGGCGCGCAGGAACGGCGGCGGCTCCTGCGCGCGGCGGAAAACACCGGCGTACGAATTCAAAGCCTATGCCTGAGCGCACACAGGCGCTTTCCGTTCGGCAGCGCAAACGCTCATATACGGCAAAAAGGCCGCGATATCGCCGAACGGTCGATTGCATATGCGCTGGACCTGGGAATCCGCGTGATACAGGTCGCCGGATACGACGTTTACTATGAACCGTCGAGCGCGCAAAGCCGCGCGGCGTTTCTGGACGGCCTGAAAGCGTTCGTTTCGGAAGCGGAAAAGCATCAGGTCATGCTGGCGATCGAAATCATGGACACCGATTTTATCAGCAGCGTAACGGCTTATCAAAAAATCAAAGCAGAGGTCCCGTCGCCATGGCTGGCGCTCTACCCCGACCTTGGGAACCTTTCCGCCTGGAACAAAAACGTGTCCGAACAGCTGGAACTCGGCCGGAATGAAATCGTCGCAGTCCACATCAAGGACACGCTCGCGCCCTGCGGCACGTTCGCCGGACAGTTTAAGAGCGTTCAATTCGGAAGCGGCTGCGTGGACTTCCCCGCCGCGTTCCGCAAACTTGAGGACATTGGCTTTTGCGGACCGTATCTGATCGAAATGTGGTGCCGTCAGGGCAGCGGCGCGGAGCATGAAATTCGGTCCGCGCTTTCTTTTGTGCGGCGGCAATATGAGAAGGGGTTGTCCGAATGAATTACTATATCGGCCTGGACAACGGAGGTACCACCACAAAAGCATCGGTCTTCGATGAGACCGGTGCGGAAATCGCCACCGCCCGTGCAGAAACGAAAATGCTGGTGCCGCACCCCGGCTATACGGAGCGCGACATGGAGGAAATGTGGGCGGCAAACTGCCGGGTGCTGCATGAGGCGCTCGCCCTTGCAAAAATCGATCCGGCGAACGTACGGTGCGTCGCCTGCTGCGGGCACGGCAAAGGACTCTATCTCTGGGGAAAAAACGGCAAACCCGTCCGCCCGGGCATCATCTCCACCGACAACCGCGCCTGGGAATACCCGAAACGCTGGGAAGCGCAGGGCATTGCGGAACGCGTGTTTGAGCGCTCCTGCCAGCATATCCTCGCCAGCCAGCCGGTTTCGCTGCTTGCCTGGCTGCGGGACAACGAACCGGGCGCAATTGAAAACACGCAGTACATTTTTGAGTGCAAAGACTATGTGCGCTTCCGGCTGACCGGAGAAGCGTTTGCGGAACGGACCGACTATTCCGGCGCGAATTTCGTCAGCCTTCACACCGGGGAGTACGATCCCGAACTGCTGCGCCTGTTCGGGCTGGAAGACTGCCGCGGCAAACTGCCGCCCTTGATTTTTTCAACCGATATCGCAGGATACGTCACCGCCGAAGCGGCCCGGATGACCGGGCTCGCCGAAGGAACGCCCGTGGCGGGAGGCGCGTTCGATATCGACGCATGCGCGCTGGCACTCAACGTCACGGACGCAAACAATATCTGTATGATCGCAGGCACCTGGAGCATCAACGAATACCTGAGCAAATCGGTCGTCACCGACGGCAGCGTGATGATGAACTCCTTTTCATGCCTGCCCGGATATTTTCTGATTGAAGAATGCAGCCCGACAAGCGCGGGAAATCTTGAATGGTTCATCGCCGCGCTGATGCCGGAGCTCAAACGGCAGGCAAAAGAGACCGGGAACAGCGTTTACGATTTGATCAACGGCTGGGTCGCGCAAACGCCGCCCGAAACATTCTGCCCGGTATTCCTTCCGTTTCTGATGGCAAGCAACGTTCATCCGAACGCCATGGGCTGCTTCGTCGGACTGAGCAACTATCACACGCGGGCGCATCTGCTGCGCGCAGTCTACGAAGGCGTGGCGTTTTCACACCGATATCATTTTGAACGCCTGATGGCTTCCCGCGCGGAAAAGCCGAAGACAATCCGCCTCGCGGGCGGCGCCGCTAAAAGCGCCGTCTGGGCACAGATGTTTGCGGATGTGCTGAAGTACCCCGTAGAGGCGGTCGACGTAAACGAAACGGGCGCGCTGGGCTGCGCCATCATCGGCGCCGTTGCCAGCGGCGCATACGATTCGCTGCCCGCTGCCGCGGCAAAAATGTGCAAAATGTCCCCGTCCTGCCTGCCGGACGAAAAAAACGCGGCGGTCTACGAACAAAAATACCGTCTTTACAAGGCGACGATCGAAGCGCTCGATCCGCTGTGGAACCGTATGCAGGCGCTCCGGGATTCTCTCGCAAAATTTAACTGATAAAGGAGATCGTTTCATGTTGAACCAACTGCCAAAAACGATGAAAGCGCTCGTTGCATACAGCAAGACGGATTACCGCTTTGAACCCGAATGGCCCGTCCCCGAATGCGGCGACGACGACGTGATACTCAAAATCGAGGGCTGTGGCATCTGCGCGGGCGATTTGAAATGCATGCACGGCGCAGACATGTTCTGGGGCGGCAACGGCCAGCCCGGCTGGGTACAGCCGCCGTTCATTCCCGGGCACGAGTTCATCGGCGTTGCGGCGTGCGTCGGTAAAAACGTCAAGGGCGTTTCGGTTGGCGACCGCCTGACCGCGGACCAGATCTACCCCTGCGGTGAATGCCGCTTCTGCAAGGACGGGCATTACTGGATGTGCCAGCCGCACAAAATGTTCGGGTTCTTCAGCGACGTCTGCGGCGGCATGGCGGAATACCTGCGCATGCCGAAAAACGCCGTAATCCACCATGTCCCGAAAGAAATCCCGCTGGAACAGGCGCTTTTGATCGAGCCCTACGCCTGTGGCAAACACTGTGTCGACCGCGCGCAGATCGGCAGCGAGGACGTCGTCGTAATCTCAGGCGCGGGTACGCTCGGACTCGGCATGGTGACCTACGCACGCGTGCGGAATCCCAAACTTTTAATCGTGCTGGACATGAAGGACGAGCGGCTTGAAAAAGCAAAAGCATTTGGCGCTGACCTGGCCTGGAACCCCGCCAAAATGGACGTTACCGGCGAAATTCTGAAGCTGACCGGCGGTTACGGCTGCGACACCTATATAGAGGCCACAGGAAACCCGGCTTCGGTGATGCAGGGCATGTCGATGATCCGCAAACTCGGCCGCTTCGTCGAGTTCTCCGTTTTCAACGCGCCGGCGGTCCTGGACTGGTCGATCATCGGCGACCGTAAGGAACTGGATGTGCTCGGCTCGCACCTCTCGCCGTATTGCTTCCCGTATGTCATCGAGCATATCGCGGACGGCACGCTGAAAACCGGCGGCGTTGTCAGCAAAACCTTCCCGCTGGAACAGTGGGAAACCGCGTTCGATTACGCCACGGGCCGCGACGGCGACTTTAAAGTCGCATTCACGTTTTAACCGCCGATGAACCGAAAAGAGCAGGGAAAGATGAAATTTACCGAACAAATCCGAAACGATCTGCAATCCGGGAATACATTCCTCGGCATCGAGTTTGGATCGACCCGCATCAAAGCCTCGCTGATCGACGCCGGACACCGTCCGATTGCCTCCGGCTCCTTTCAGTGGGAAAACCGCCTGGAAAACGGCGTTTGGACGTACCGTCTTGAAGATGCGATGGCAGGTCTGCAGGCCTGTTATGCGGATCTAATAAAAAACGTCGTTCAGGCATACGGCGTCACGCCGGAAACGTACCGCGCCATCGGCTTTTCCGGCATGATGCACGGGTACCTGGCGCTGGACAAAAACGGCCGGCTGTTAACGCCGTTTCGGACCTGGCGCAATACCATGACCGACGAGGCCGCGCAGGAACTCACCGCGCTGTTTTCGTACCATATTCCGCAGCGCTGGAGCATTGCGCATCTCTACCACAGTATTCAAAACGGTGAAGCGCATGTCGCCAATATCGACCATCTCACAACGCTTGCGGGATACGTCCACTGGCGGCTCACGGGCGAGCGCGTGCTGGGCGTCGACGAAGCAAGCGGCATGTTCCCGATCGACACCGCCGCAAAACAATTTCATCCGCGCATGCTTTCCGCGTTCGACACGCTTATTGCGCAGCGTCAGTACCCATGGAAGCTGGCGGATATCCTTCCGCGCGTCGCCGTGGCCGGCGAACCGGCCGGCCGTCTGACAGAGGAAGGCGCGCTGCTGCTCGACCCGGCGGGGACGCTGCAGCCCGGCGTTCCGCTCTGCCCGCCGGAAGGCGACGCGGGCACCGGCATGGTCGCAACCAACAGCGTGCAGCCGCGTACCGGCAACGTCAGCGTCGGCACGAGTGTGTTCGCCATGGTCGTGCTGGAAAAGGAACTTTCCCGCCTGTACCGTGAAATCGATCTGGTCACAACCCCGGCCGGCGACCCAGTCGCCATGGTGCACTGCAACAACGGCACCAGCGATCTCGACGGCTGGGTGAGCCTCATCCGCGATTGCATGCGCACCTGCGGCGCGGAAGCGGACGCGGACACGCTCTATCGCTCGCTTTTCGAGGCGGCGGACCGCGCGGACGCGGACTGCGGAGGACTGGTCGGCTGCAATTACCTTTCCGGCGAGCACATCACCGCCTTCTCCGAAGGGCGGCCGCTGTTTATACGTCTGCCGGACGCGCACTTTTCCGCTGCAAACTTCATGCGTGCACAGCTTTACGGGGTGTTCGCCTCGCTGCGGATCGGTATGGATATCCTCACACGCAGTGAATCGGTAAAAATCGCCGGTCTCTGCGGGCACGGCGGGTTTTTCCGCGTACCGGGCGTCGGCCAGCGCATGATGGCCGACGCGCTCAACACCCCCGTGACCGTGCTGGACACCGCCGGCGACGGCGGCCCCTGGGGCATGGCCATCCTTGCGGCATATATGGCACAAAAAACGAAAGATGAAACGCTGGCCGGTTATCTGAGTGACCGCGTCTTTACGGCGGACGGCGGCAGCACGCTTTCTCCCGACCCCGCGGAAGCGGAAGGATTTGAAATATATCTCGAACGCTACCGCCTGTTGCTGGATGCGGAGCGTTCCGCGCTCAAAATCAAAAGCTAAACCCTCGCCTGATGCGTTTGCAGTTTTCCAGGCATACCGCTCTCATTCCGGCCATCGCGGTCCCTCCTTTGCCGGTGTTTCCTCTTTTACGGTATCGGCGCCGCGATGGCTTTCCTTTGTTTTCAGGTATACGGTACGATCCGTATGCAAAACTTTCATGTGCTCTCAGAATAGACAGGCGCCGCTTTAAGCGGCGCCTGTCTATATACTAAAAGTCGAACGTTACTGCGCGATCGTCTGGCCGTCCTGCAAACGATACACACGCCCGCATACGTCATAAACGTTGTCGTCCACCGGCGCGGTGTAAACGATTGCGATTTCCCGCCGCTCCGCTTCCGCAATAAAATCGCAAATGCAATTATAAAGCAGCACGTCCGTGCCGGAAAACACATTATTGAGCAAAATCACCTTTGGCGCAGCAAGGAGCAGCTTATAGAGCGCAACTTTCATCTGCGTAAGGTTGTCGGCCTTTCGCATCGGGCGGTCCATAAGCTCCGCCGGGATATCCAGTTCTTTTGCGTTCTCATTCCAGACAAACCGTTCCATGCGCCTGCGGATCGTCGGCCCGCTGGAAAGCTGCCCCAGCGCGGCGATCGTCAGGTTTTCGCGCACCGTCAGCTGTGGAAAAATACAGTTTTTGTAATACTCCAGAAAATAAATACCCTGCCGCACCATAACGGCCGTGCCGCCGCCGGTCACAAGCGGGCTGCCGTTGAGCAGCAGTTTTCCGCTTTTCAGCGGCGCCCTGCCGCAGAGCAGTTCGACAATGCCGGAAGCAAATTTTGTGTTTTCGGGAATAAACCCGACCGTTTCCCCGGCGCAGACGGTGAAATCCACGTTTTTAAGAACGTCTGTGCAAACGCCCTCCGCCCGCAGGCAGACCGGCAGCGGCGCGCTCGCGTCGCGCTGCAGCCGCCGCACCTGAAAGGAAGCGCCAGCCAGCACTTTTCGGATCGTCTCCGCGCTGAAATCGCCCTGATAAAACACGCCGACGTTCCGGCCGTGCTCCATTGCGATGATCCGCGTGCAAACGCGGCAGAGCGGCTCCGGCCTGGAATCGATAAATATGACCGAAACGCCGAGCTTCTGAAGCCGCTGCAGCAGTTGCTCGAGCCGGTGTTCTTCCTCCTCGGTATAGCTGAGCAGGATGTCGTCCAGAATCAGCACCTTCGCTCCGCAGAAATACGCACGGCATATCTCGACCCGATGACTCTGCGCCAGCGTCAGCCGCCGTACCGGCTCTTCCGGCGGGATATCCGCCTGGAGTTCGCCGAGAACGATTTTCGCCATACGCTGAAGGTTCTTTGCCGGGAAATGCAGCGCATTTTTCAGTTCCCAGCGCATCATGCACATGTTGTCGAGCAGAGAAAGTTCCGGAATCAGCGTCGTTTGGTGCCGCACACAGAAAATCCCAAGTTTCTGCGCGTGTTCCACGTCCGCAATGCGCTGCCTTTTGCCGTCCACCAGAATTGCACCCGCGTCAAACGACTGCAGGCCGGACAAAATATTCGCAAGCGTAGAACGCCCCGACCCGTTGAGTCCGGCGAGCCCGAGAATCTCCGAACGGTACAGGCAAAACTGCATGCCGTTCAGAATTTTTGTGTTGTGCTTCGTGCAGTACAGCTTTTCCACGCGAAGCTTTTCGCTCAGCATCCGTTTGTGCCTCCGGCGGTCGCTTTATGCTCTCTATTCATTACAAGGCAGCGTCAGTTCCACCGTTGTGCCGACGCCTTCCGTGCTGTAAATCTGCAATCCGTATTCCGGCCCATAATAAAAGCGGATGCGGCGGCTGACGTTGATCAGCGCAATCCCCGCTTTTTTCCTGCTGTCCCGCGAAGAGAGCGTCGCGTCGTCCTCGTCGCTTTCCATCGCTTCGCGCACCTGTGCCAGCCGTCCGGGCGGCATACCGCAGCCGTTGTCCGCAACGGACACCACCATGTGCTGCTGCGTGCGGAACGCCCGAATTGTTATTTTCCCCGCGCCAATCATCGTTTCCAGCCCGTGGTGGATCGCGTTTTCCACCAGCGGCTGAATTGTCAGCACCGGCAGGCGGCAGTGCAGAACGCTTTCATCCTCGATGTGTTTGACCACTTCGAATTTCTGCGGGAAGCGGTACTGCTGAATCAAAAGATAGTTTTCAACGTTTTCCAGTTCCTGCTCCAGCGTCGCCATGTCCCCCGGGCGGCTGATGCTGTAGCGAAACAGCGTCGCAAGCGCTTCGGTCATCTCGGCAATCTCGCCGCAGTTCTGTGTCAGCGCTTCGCTTCGGATCGTTTCAAGCGTGTTATAGAGAAAATGCGGGTTGATCTGGCTCTGCAGCGCGTGGATTTCCGCCTGTGTTTTGAGGATGCGCGAATCATAGTCGCTCTTGATCACCGTCCGGAACATGCCGATCAGCCGGTCGATTGCGCCGCTGCCTGTCGGCGCGTTCCAGCGCTCCAGAAGCGACGCGTCCGAGACCGCTTCCCCCGGCTCCATGGATGCGGCGGCGCGCTCCAGTTCCCGCAGCGGATGATAAAACGTCTTTGCCTCCACATACAGCAGAATAAAAGAGACGCACGCCACGCCAATTCCAATTCCCCAGCAGAGCGCGGCCGACTCGCCGCGCAGGCAAAGATAGCGCAGCACAACGGCGGCGAATATAATCTTTACCACGCAGTCGGCGCTCAGCGCCGCCAGCGCCCGGCCGCTGATGCGTCCGGCTTTGTTCTTTCTCATCCGACGCGCTCCTCTTTCATTTACGAATAGAACTTCTTGTATTCCTTCGGCTTGATGCCAACGCTTTTTGAGAATATCCGGCTGAAATACCGAACGTCCTGATAGCCGACCTGCGCGGCGGCCTCGGCAACGGTGACGGAGCCGGTTTTGAGCAGTTCGCAGGCTTTGTCCATGCGCAGCTTCACCAGATATGCGGTAAAGCTCACGCCCGTTTCCTTCTTAAAAATCGTGCTGAAATAAACCGGGTTTAAAAAGGAAAGTTTTGCAAGCTGCTCCAGCGTGATCTGCTGGTCGTAATGCTCCTCCATAAACTGCCGCGCAACCCGTACCGGGCGGCTTTCCCGGCTGGCGCGCTGTTCGATGCAGCTGCCGATCGCCTTTGAAGCGTATTCGATGCAAACGTCACGCAGCATCACCGCCGTGGAGCAGAGTTCCAGCCGCGTCAGGCTTTGTTCCGTTTCCGGCGCCTGACAGTCCGGCATGTTGTTTTGGAGTTCCTGATAAATGCAGTCAATAATTTCCCGGCTGAGTTCATAGAGTACGCTCGCGGCGCGCGCGCCGCCGCGCCAGTCCAGAAAAAGCTGCCGGATCAGGCCGCAGGTTTCTTTTTCGTCCAGATTGGCCAAATGCCGGCGGATCAGCGAAAGCGTGTTCGCGCCGAGCGGGTCTGCGGGTTTTTTTACGCGTTCCGGCAGCAGCGGATAATACAGCGACCGCCCGGGACCCAGATCGATCCTGCTGCGACCGGCCGTTACCGCCGTGTCCCAGCTTTCCGGCAAATCCTGCACCTTTTCAACGGTTTTCCCAAAGGCGACGGTGATATTGAAAAATTCATATTTATAGCTGTCGTTGCTCAAAAGGCGGTCCAGTTCGCTGCATTTCTGCTCCGGCCTGCCCTGTTCATCGGTGCAGCAAAGGTACAAAACGCCCGTCGAGCGGACGCACGCCGTTTCAACGTCCAGACAATCCTGCGCCAGCGCACGCGCAATTTTCTGCAGCAGCGCGTCAATGATCTCCGGCGAAAATTCCTGTCCGCCCTTTGCCGGGTCGTCCATCAAAACGCGCGCTATGCAGCGCCAGCCTCCCGCGGCCGAAGGAAACGCTTCCTCCTGCCGGAAAGTATGCAGCGCGCTGCGTACCCGCTCCTCTCTGCCGCTGCAAAGGTCGAGCAGAGCGTTTTTGCGCAGCAGCCCCGTGTTGGCCGAAAGCTGTTTTTCCATATGATCGAGCTGCGTTTTTTCTTCCGCCGCATCGTCCTTTTTCTGCGCAATGCGCAGTAAAGCGCCGTTGAGTTCCGCCTTTTTAATCGGCTTAAGCAAATAGTCGGACGTGCCGAATTTCAGCGCCGCCTGCGCATACTCAAACTCCGGATACCCGCTGATGACGATAAACACCGTGCCCGGATACTCCCGGTTTACCTGTTCAATCAGTTGCAGGCCGTTCATCCCGGGCATGCGGATATCGGTAATCACCACGTCCGGTTTCAGCAGCCCGATCTTCTGATAGGCCCCCGTACCGTTCGCCGCCTCCCCGACAACACGGACGCGGACAACGGATGGGTCGATCAGGTTTTTTACCAGTTGGATAATGCCGCGCTCATCGTCGGCGATCAGGATGTTCAGCATATTGCGCCGGCCCGAAAGCCTCGCTCCTTTTCATGTCAGAATATGTGTTATTATATCATACGATCATTTCAGGAAGCTGTAGAAACAGATTCGATGTGCAAACGCGCCGTTTGCCCCGGCCGGAATGAACCGGCGAAATCCGGGCCGGGATACCCCGGCTCGGAGAGGCCGTCAAAAAACTTGTTTTTTGACGGGATAACCGCTCTTTGCCTCTCGTCCTTCGGACTCCCGGGCGGCAAAGAGCACAAAGAAACCGCCCGTTCCGGGCGATCCGTTACGCCGGATGAACCGGCGTAGCCGGACTCAACGGGTTAAGGGCCACGGCCCTTAACAATCCCAGAGACTTTTTTAACAGGTTGAATCCGGGCCGGGATACCCCGGCTCGGATTTTAAAAAATTGTCTCTTTGGAAACCGCTAAAAAGGAAATCAGTTTTTCTCGGCCGAACGCGTCGCAAAATAGTCGAACGCGACCGCAAAAAGGATAAACCCGCCGATGACGACCTGATGCCAATAGGAACTGATGTTGAGCATGCTCATGCCGCTGCTGATGGTGCTCATCAATATTGCGCCGAACACCGTGCCCACCATGTTGCCTTTGCCGCCGCTCATGCTCGTGCCCGCGATGACGGTTGCGGCGATCGAATCGTTCACGTACGAACTGCCCGCTTCCGGGATAGCCGCTTCGTTGCGCGCGCAGAGGATAATTCCGGCGATTGCGCAGAGCGCGCCGGCATACGACATCACGAGGATTTTTACGCGGTCCACATGGATGCCGACGAGTTTGGCGGCTTCCTCGTTGCTGCCGATGGAAACCGCATAGCGGCCCATCTTCGTTTTATAAAACAGATAGCAGCTTAATCCAAGCAACAGCAGCGTGATGATGATCGGCACGGGAACAACGCCCATGTACCCCTGCCCGAACCAGGTGAATTCCTGGTACCGCAGCCCGTAGATCGGCACGCCCTTAGTGTACACATAAATCAGCCCGCGCAGCACCTCGCTGACGCCGAGCGTGGCAAGGAAGTATGCGATATGGAGCTTAGTGACCAGCAGACCATTGATGGCGCCGATCACGCCGCCGATCACGATGACCAGGAGGATTGCAAGGTAAATGTTCATGCCGCCGCTGATAAAGATCGCCACCAGCATGGCACTGATGCCCGCGACGCTGCCGACCGAAAGGTCGATGCCGCCCATGGAGATCACAAACGTCATGGCGAACCCGCAAAGGCAGATAAACACCGACTGGCGGATGTTGATCATGATGTTGCTCAGCGTTAAAAAGTTCGGGCAGGCAATCCCGAGCAGCAGGAAAACCGCGATATAAATGATGACGATTCCAATCCCGTTGACGCTCAGCATCCGGAATCCGGACCTTTTTGTTTTCATTGCCTTGTCTCTCCTTGTCCCTGTACGTTTTTCACCGAATACCGCTTGATTTCAGCCGTATCCGTCTCGCCGGCCTTCAGATCGGCGCTGATGCACCCGTCCCGCATGACCAGGATACGGTCGCAGATGCCGAGCACTTCCTCTTCCTCGGAGGATACTACAACAACGCCCTTGCCGGCGCGCACGCAGTCCGCAATTGCGGCGTACACTTCGGTTTTTGCGTTCACATCGATACCGCGGGTCGGCTCTTCAAGCAAAAACACGTCCGCATCCGTCATAATCCACCGGGCGAACATGACCTTTTGCTGGTTGCCGCCCGAAAGACGGTTGATGTTCTGCTTCGGCCCGACCGCCTTGGTATGCAGCTGCCGCATGTATTCCCCGGCATACTGCATTTCCATCTTGTGACTGAGGCTGCCGAACGCACGGATTTTGTCCAGCGAAGCGATCGTCGTGTTCCAGGCCAAATCCTGACGCGGGAACAGCCCCTCCACCTTCCGTTCGGAGGGGACAAACGCAAACCCGTGGTTCATCGCGTCCTTTACATCTCTGGTTTTCAGTCTCGTTCCGCGCAGTTCGACCTTCCCTTCATCGGGTTTGAGGATGCCGAACAGCGAGCGGATCACTTCGTTTTTGCCGCAGCCTTCCAGCCCGACGATACCGATGATTTCGCTCTCGTGCAGCGTAAAACTCACGTCCGAAAACGCGCCTTTTTTGCCGAGGTGCTCCACTTTGAGCAGTTCCCGGCCGATCTGTACGTCCGCCGCCTTGACAAACTGCGTGTCCAGTGAGCGGCCGACCATGTACGTGATGATTTTCTCGATGCTGAAGTCCTGTACGCTTCCGTCCGCAACCTTATGACCGTCCCGCAAAATCGCAATCTGGTCGCAGATTTCCATCAATTCATCCAGATGATGCGAAATAAAGATGATCGCCTTGCCGCGGGAACGCAGATCGCGGATAACCTTAAAGAGTTCCTCGCGTTCCTTTGCCTGCAGCGAAGCGGTCGGCTCGTCCATGATGATCAGCTGCGTGTCCGCATAGACGGTACGCGCGATTTCGATCATCTGCTTCTGCGCCAGCGTCAGCAATCTCGCGGGTTTGTCCAGCGGAATATTCGTTTCCAGTTCTTTGTGCAAAATCCGTTCCGCAATTTCCTGCATCCTTTTTTCGCTCAGCGGCGCAAGAAAGCAGCGGCCCGTATGCGCCGCCGTCAGTTCGCGGTTGATGAAAATATTCTGCACGGCGCTGAGATGCGGCATAACGGAAAGTTCCTGATAGATCGTGCTGATGCCCAGCCGCTGGGCGGACATCGCGTCTGTGATGCCGACTTTTTTGCCGTCCCAGTAGATGTCCCCGGCGTCCTTTGTATAGATGCCGCAGAGGATTTTAATCAGCGTCGATTTTCCCGCGCCGTTCTCCCCGATCAGCCCGAGCACCTGCCCGCGTTCCAGCCGGATGCTCACCTTGTCGA
>DAOTGE010000020.1:27315-42314 GCA_035446965.1 Eubacteriales bacterium | reverse complement strand
AACACCGCGCAGGTTTCCATCAACATGACGAACTACTGCAGCACGCCGCTTTACCGCGTGCTGGAGTTCGTGCGCTTCGAGGCCGCGCGCTACGGCGTGCGCGTGATCGGCACGGAGGTCGTCGGGCTTGTGCCCATGCGCGCGCTGATCGACAGCGCGGAATACTATCTCGGCATTGAAAACTTCGAGCCGGAAAAGCAGGTGCTCGAATACCGGCTGGAATAGCGTTTGTTTCGGGAGAAAAACATGCTGCTGATTCGTAATATCGCTCTTTTGCAGACCCCGCTCGGCACGGTGAGCCGGAAGGGCTGTGCACAAGGTGAAAACCGCAAATACAAAAATGCCTGCGTGCTGCTCGACGGCGGACGCATTGCCGCCGTGACCGAAAACGGTGCGGTGCCGGCCTGCCCTGCGGACACGGAGGAGCTGGACGCGGGCGGGCGGTTCGCTACCCCCGGCTGGATCGATGCACATACCCATCTCGTGTTCGGCGGCTGGCGGCAGCATGAAGTGCCGCTCAAACTCAAAGGCGCGAGCTATCTGGAAATCCTGCAGTCCGGCGGCGGCATTTTGGACACCGTCCAAAAGACACGCGCGGCAAGCGAGGACGCGCTTTTTGAGCGTGCGTCCGGTTTTTTGGACGAACAGCTTTCGCTTGGCGTGACGGCCACGGAGATCAAGAGCGGATACGGACTCGACCTGGAGAACGAATTAAAACAGCTGCGCGTGATTGCAAGACTCGGTCAAACGCATCCGGTCGGCGTGGTGCCGACGTTTCTCGGCGCGCACGCCGTCCCGCCGGAATTTGCGGGCGATGCGGACGGATATGTCGATTTTGTGTGCGGGGAAGTCCTGCCGCGCGTGGCGGCGGAAAAACTGGCGAAATACTGCGACGTTTTCTGCGAAACCGGCGTGTTTTCGGCGGGACAGAGCCGCCGGATTCTCGAAACGGCGCGTTCTTTCGGGCTGGGACTGAAAATCCATGCGGACGAGATCGATTCCCTCGGCGGAACGCGGCTTGCGGGCGAGCTTGGCGCGGTTTCCGCCGAACACCTGATTGCGACCACCGACGCGGACATCGGCGCGCTGGCAGAGAGCGGCGTGACCGCCTGCCTGCTGCCGCAGACGTCGCTTTATCTCAATAAGCCGTTTGCGCGTGCGCGGGAAATGATCGAACGCGGGGTGGCGGTCGCCGTGGCTTCGGACTTTAATCCCGGGTCGTGCCCTTCGCTGAATCTGCAGCTCTGCGCGAACCTTGCGTATTTAAAATACCGCATGACGCCGGAGGAAATTCTCACGGCGCTTACGCTCAACGCGGCCTGTGCAATCGGCCTCGGCGGCACGCACGGAACGATAGAGCCCGGCAAGCGGACCGACCTTGTGCTCTGGGACGCGGACGGCATGGAATACCTCTGCTACCGCATGGGAAGCAACCTTGCAAATACGGTAATCAAAGGCGGCAAGGTCGCGGTTGCCCGCTGACGCTTTCGTTCGGTTCGTCAAAGAACTTTGCAGGGAATCCACCCTGCACCACACCTAAGGAATAAGTCCTTTGGGAACGCCTGATTGTTTTCAAAAAAAGCGTGGTTTTAGGGCCGTTTTGACCCTAAACAGTGGTTTGGAGGCGGAGCCTCCAACGCCAGCCCTTCATCGGCAGACAAAAAGGCGGGAAGCAAATTTGCTTCCCGCCTTCGTTGCTTAGCCGTGTGAAATCCGTCAGATCGTTTTGAGTTTGCTCGTGTCCAGCTTGTCGAACGCCATGAGGAACGCATAGAGTTTCTGCGCGATGATATGCACGCCGCCGACGCTGTTGCTCTCGATGTTGAGCGGCATAAGCGGGTCGTGCAGGGACATCCGCAGCAGGAACCATCCGTCGCCGTCGTCCGCGCCGAACGAAACGCGCAGGCCTTCGTGGTTTTCTTTGGCCACGTCCCAGCCCTGTTCTTTGGCATATTCGCCGAGGTCGCGCAGCAGGCCGTTGCCGTACGCCTGACAGTCCGCGCAGGAGAGGTTCATGCGCACCTCGGTGCTTTCGGTGGGTTCGGCAAGCGAGTCGATAAGCGAAAACAGCGTGCGCCCTTCCTTTTTGAGCTGCGCCATTTTGATGAGCAGTTTGGTGATGAGGAACGCTCCGTCGTCGAGAAAATAGTTTTCCTTGAGCGCGCCGTGGCCGGACGTCTCGATGGCAAGCTGGCAGTCCCGGCCTTCCGCATTGATGCGGATGGCTTCGTCGATGACGTTTTTATAGCCGCGCTTAAAGCGATGGTGCACGCCGCCTTTTGCTGCGATGAACGCTGCGAGCCCGCTGGACGTGATGGAGTCGGTCACGATGGTCGTGCCCGGGTGTTCTTCCAGCAGCACGGCGGAGATCAGCGCAATCAGGCGGTTGCGGTTGATTTCCCGGCCGTCCGCGGCGACCGCGCCCGCACGGTCCACGTCCGTATCGAAAATGACGCCCATGTCGGCGTGATTTTCCAGCACGCAGGCGGTGACCGCCTTCATGGCCTCCTCGTTTTCCGGGTTCGGCGCGTGGTTCGGAAACATGCCGTCCGGATTCAGGAACTGGCTGCCGCTCGTGTCCGCGCCGAGCGGAACAAGCACTTTGTCCACAAAGAAGCCGCCTGCGCCGTTGCCCGCGTCCACTATGATGTGGAAGCCTTTAAGCGGATGGTCGTAGTCCGGCGCGTTCACGCTCTTGCGGATGCGCTCGACCAGACCGGACGCGTAGACGGAAAGGAAGTCGACCGCGGTGCGTTTGCCGCGCTCTGCGGTCGGGATAAAAGCGTTTTCCTGCGCGCGTGCGAGGATGGAAGCGATCTCCACTTTCTCCAGCCCGCCGTCGCGCGTGAAAAATTTGATGCCGTTGCGGTTCCAGGGCAGATGACTTGCGGTGAGCATGATCGCTCCGTCGTATTCGTATCCCGATGTGACGGTGCTCATGAACATGCTCGGCGTACTGGCCATTCCGAAATCGGCAAGGTCCGCGCCCATCGACAAAACGCCCTCCGCAGCGGCGGCAAGCAGCCGTTCGCCGGAAAGGCGCGAATCGCGTCCAATCGAAAGGCGAAGGTCGCTTTTGTTAAATTTTTCCTGTAAAAACAGAACGAACGCTTTGGCGATGTTCGTGACCGCCTCGTCCGTCAGATTCACCGGCTGTCCCTCGACGCCTTCCATTGCAACGCCGCGGATATCGCTGCCGTTTTGCAGCTTCCGATATTCCATTTGTCAAATCTCCCCGCTTTCTCGTGGATTTGCCCGCCCGGGACACTTTGCCAAAGACGGACGGTAAAGCCGAATTTTTCTCAAATACATTGTCGCATCAGGCGTGCGGTTTGTCAATCGAAGCGGGCGCAGGGGCGCGGCGAAACGACTGGAACGCCGAAGGAAAACATGGTATTCTATAAGCAGGAAAAAAAGGAGTCAACTTAAGCATGCGCATCGGCATCCTGGGAGGCACGTTCAACCCCGTTCACAGCGCGCACGTGCAGATGGCGCGTATTGCGCGGGACGAAGCGGCGCTGGACTTGGTGCTCCTTATGGTTGCGGCGGACCCGCCGCATAAGCGTGTTGAAGGCGAAGTGCCAGCAGCAAAGCGCCTTGAAATGGTGCGGCTTGCCGTTGCGGACGAGGCGGACATCGAACCGAGCGACCTCGAAATCAAGCGCGGCGGCAAGAGCTATACCCTCGATACGCTCGATGAACTCAAAGCGCTCTATCCGCAGGCGGAACTGAGCCTGATTGTCGGGAGCGACATGCTGGCCGACCTGCCGAACTGGCATCGCCCGCAGGACGTGCTCGACCGCGCGGACGTGCTTTGCGTACCGCGTGTGGGACTGCATCTCGACGAGTGCAAAATTGCCGGGGAACTTGCGCTGCGCTATGGCGCGCGCGTGCAGGTGCTGAAAGGAAAGGCGGAACAAATTTCTTCCACGCAGGTGCGCGACCTGTTGGAAGCCGGGCGCAGCGTTTCCGGACTGCTGCCGGAAACGGTGGAGCAGGCCTGTTATGAAAGCGGCGTATATTTCCCGGCGGACGTACGCGCGCTGCAGGGGAAACTTCGCGCGGCGCTTAAGCCCGGGCGTTACAGGCACGTCTGCGGCACCATGCGCGCGGCGGCGGCACTCTCGGAGCACTGGCGGCAGGACCCGGAGAAACTGCGTGTTGCCGCGCTGCTGCACGACTGCGCAAAATGTCTCGACCCGCTGGAGCAGGAGGTATTATCCGGCGACGACACGGAGATAACGGCGGTCTATCACGCGTTTGCGGGCGCGGTGCTGGCCAAAACGGAGTATGGTATCACGGATGAAAGCATCCTCCGCGCAATCCGCCTGCACACCACCGGGGACGCGGGCATGACGGACTTCGACGCGGCGGTTTACGCGGCGGACCTGATCGAACCGACGCGCACGTTTCCCGGCGTCGGCGAGTACCGGGAGCGCGTTTCGCTCGGCATCGATAGATTTATGTGTTATGCGCTGCGCCGCGTAGGAGAGTTCATCGGCCGGTCGGACAAGGCTTTGCATCCTGCGACACAGCGGGCGCTGGAATATTACGAAAACAAATTGACTGAAAAGAAGAAAACGGAGGGAAGCCATTGAACGAGACCATTCGGCGGCAAGTGGACGGCATTTGCGAAACACTCTACAACAAAAAGGCACAGGACATCGTGGCCATCCATGTGGCGGACAAGACGATCGTTGCGGACTGGTTTGTTATCTGCAGCGGGCGCGCGGTGTCGCAGGTAAAAGCGCTCAGCGACGAACTGGAAGAAAAAGCGGACTCGCTTGGCCTGACGCTGCGCAGGAGCGAGGGATATTCCGAAGGCAAATGGATCGTAATGGACTATGCGGATGTGCTTGTGCATATTTTTTATCCCGAGGAGCGTAAATACTATAATATGGAGCGCCTCTGGGACGAAGATGAAAGCGCAATCTACTATTCCAGACAAAAGGAAGAAGACGCATAAGCGCGCATCGAACAGGTGTACTCTAAAATAGGAACCGGAGGATTGAGATCATGACGGAAGAGCTCAACGGCATCCTCATGCGGTTTGCCGAGTCCGGATGGGACCTGATTTCCATTCCGGCGCAGCGTTATCTGAGCGGCGAGGATTGCCACGACACGCTGATTAAAGCCGTCCGGACGGCGGACGCGGAATGCGGTTCCTGCGGGTGTGAATACGATGCGCTCTACAAACGCTTTCTTGAACTGCAGGACGAGCTGTAAGATTGTTTGCCGGCGTGCCTTTAGAAACATACTTCAAATAAAAACCTGCGGAACGCGCGGGTTTTTCTTTTCGTGCTGCTTTTTTGACGGCGCTTCAAACAAAATGAAAAAGAAATGCAACGATTTGCCGATTTGCCGAGTGTTCCTTATGAGGGCGGGCAGAGACGTTTGCAATGGAAAATCGATTGTGGCATACTGTGTCTATCAAGTTTTCCGTCGGCAGACGAATCCGATTTTATTGCATCAATTCCGTACCCGCTGTGCGCGGAGGGGCAGTCAAATGCCCGTTCTCCGCGCGCGGAAAGGAGCGCTTATGAAAATCTCGAAAGGAAGCGTGCTCAGATTCATGGCCGCCGGCGTTGCCGCGCTGCTTCTCATCGGCCCCGCCGCCGCGCTGGCGGAAGGGGACAAGACGGCGGTGACGATCACCGGCGTGAGCGTGGAAAGCAAAACCTATGACGGCGCGCCCGTTTCGCCGAGCGGCGAGCCCGTTATCAAGGATGCGAGCGAAAACACCGTGACGATCGCTTCCGACGGGCTGGTGTACGCCTACGCGAGCACGGACGGCGGGACCTACCTGGACACAACGCCGCCCACGAACGCCGGCGCGTATACGCTTACGATCTCCGTCTCCGGTGGCAACGCGACCTATGAAGGGTCGAGCGACCCGATTCCGTTTACAATCTCCAAGGCGACGCTGAGTGTTAACCCGGACGGCGGCAAAACGCGCTATGCCGGGCTGAACGACCCTGCTTTTACATTTTCCTGCACCGGTCAGATTCCGGGCGAGACGCCTGCGTTCAGCGGCAGCCTGAGCGGCGAAGCGACGATTTCCTCTGCGGAGGGCGTGTATGACATCGCAATCGGCTCGCTCGCGCTTTCGGACAGTGGCGCGTTCCTCGCGGACAACTATACGCTTTCGCTTGCGCCCGACGCGGCTTACCGGGTGGTGAATTATCCGTCCGACGCGGTGGCGACGCTCGCGTCAACGAACCTCGGAGCAAACGGTACCTATACAGGCGACGTCACGCTCAACGCGCCGGACGGGTACGAGATCGCTTTTTCGTCCGCGGGCGAATGGGCGGCTTCCGTCACCAAGACGGACTGCGTGACCGACGACAACGCCATCTATTATTACCTGCGTGTTTCCGGCGGGAATTATGATGGCGCGATCACCGAGCGTAAGATGCTTTCGGCGAAATACGACGCTGCGAACCCCGTTGTTTCGCTGTATTCGCCTACGACGGACGCGGCGGTTTCCGGCAATCAGAAAATCATCCTTTCGCTTGACGAGTATGCCGCCGCCGGTTCCGGCGCGAGCATAAGCGTATCCGCAGACGATACGACCTATACCGCCGAGGTGGCGAACGCATCCGCACTGGGCGATGCGTCCGGCGGACCCTGGTATTTCGTGTTCGATTTAAACGACTTTTCACCGGTGCTTTCGCTGACGGCGGGTACGGAATATACCGTTACCGTCCCGGCGGGCATCTTTACCGATGCGGCGGGCAACGGCAACGCGAAGCTGATCGCTGTGTTTACCACGTCCGCTTCCGGCGGGCATGCGGTCGTGTTTACGCAGGCCAACGGCCTTTTGAGCGTGCGGACGGGGACGGACGACGCCGTTGTGAGCGGACAGGCCGTAGCCGACGGTACGCAGCTGATCTTTGACGCGCCGGCGGAGGGTGGATATTCGCTGAACCAAACTATTTTGGAAGATGGAACGGAAAACGGGAGCGCCGAGTTAAGCGCTTATACGCTTTCGGGCGATCTGGAGGTGTATTATACCCGCGTGCTGTTGGATTTCAGCGGCACGGCGACAATTTCCGGAACCGTTAAGGCGGGCGAAACGCTGACGGGCGGGGTTGACGGAGCGAACCAGAGCGATTCGTCCGGGTGGACGTTTACCTGGGTGCGGCGTGACGGCGGCGTTGATACGCCGCTTGCCTCGGGCGGCAGCGGCACAAGCTATACGCTCACCGCGGCGGACATCGGCAAGACGATCCGCCTGGCGGTAACGGACTCGGTCTGCGTTAACGGAGTTCTTTATAAAGAAACGGTGACCGTTGCGAAGGCGGACTATGCGGGCAGCGCGGTTTCCGCACCGGTGATTGAAACGCTCGGCGAAACCGAAATTGCGCTGACGGCCACAGACGGATATGAATATTCCGCCGGCGGCACGACCTGGCAGGACAGCCCGTCGTTTACGGGGCTTACCAGCGGGCAGAGTTACGACTTTTATCAGCGGGTCAAGGCAACGGACACGGTGAACGCGTCCCCCAAGAGCGAAAAAACGACTGCGGCCACCATTTCCGCGCTGACAGGCACGGTGTCCATTTCCGGCACGGCACAGTCCGGCCAGCTTTTGACCGGCTCGATTGAAGGCAGCAATAACACCGGCACGCTCACGTATGCCTGGAAGCGTGGAACTACCACCGTGGGCACGGGCACGACGTATACGCCCGGCGCCGCGGACATTGGGCAGACCCTCACACTTGAAGTGACCAGCAGCGTGCAGACGGGTACGCGTTCGGCGGCGAGCGCGGCGGTGCTCAAGGCAGTCTGCTCGCAGTCCGTTCCCGCCGCGCCGACGCTGGCAAGCGCGAGCGCGACGAGCATTACGCTCACCGCGACACAAGGGTACCAGTACTCGCTCGGCGGTACGGCCTGGCAGGACACGACGACGTTCCATAATCTTTCGATCGGCACGAGCTATATGTTCTATCAGCGCGTGAAGGAAACGGACACCGAACTGGGTTCGGCGAGCAGTCCGGGCGCGCCGCTTACAACGCTCCCCGCGCTCAGCGGCGTAATTATGATATCCGGTGAAGCGCGTTACGGCATGACGATCGTTGCGAGCCTTACGAGCACCAACAACACCGGCACGCTGACCTACACATGGAAGCGCGGCACGCTCACGGTCGGCACCGGCACGACGTATGTCGTCGGCGCGCTCGATATCGACAACCAGCTTTCGCTTGAAGTGACGAGCTCCGATCAGGGCGGCAGCATCACCCGCTCGTTCGGCACGGTGCAAAAAGCATATTATTTCGGGGACACGCCGAGCGCGCCGACGCGCTACAGCCGCACCACAAGCAAGATCGTTCTCAAGAACGTCGACGGTTGCGAATATTCCAGAAACGGCACGACCTGGCAGGATAGCACGACGTTTTCCGGCCTGAGCGCCGGTACGACTTATACGTTTTACCAGCGCTACAAGGAAACCACCACTATGGAAGCTTCCCCGACAAGCGCTTTGCTGAAGACGGCAACGCTTTCTTCAAGCAGTTCGGACGACGATTCGTCGACTTCCGCAACGCCCACGCCCACGCCGTCCTCTTCGTCGGCAACGGCGCTCTACAGCTACACGCTCAACAGCGACGACACACGCATCCTTTACTCCGTCATGAAAAACCTCGCGGAGGGCAACAAAACGCAGGATGTGACCATTAAACAGAGCAATGTGGAAATCACGTTCCTAAAGGGCACGATGACGGATAGCTACACCAAGCTCTGGTACGATTTCGGCACGAGCATCAACAACTCCATCGCCGAACAGACCGCAAAGCGCATCGCCGGGGACGCATATGTTGCGACCATACACTTTAATTACGACGGTACGCTGCCCGGCACCGCGAGCATCCGTTTATGGCTCGGCGCGGCGAACGCGGGCAAGACGCTCTATTATTACAAGCTTGAGGACGACGACACGCTCACGTTCATGCAGACCGCCGTTACGGACAGCACGGGCTGGGCGACCGTCACGCAGACGAGTTGCTCGGACTACGTGTTCCTCGATCAGGACGTCGAGTCCGCCTCGGCAAACCCGACGCCGTCCCCGGATGCGAGTGCCGGTGTTTCCCCGACGCCGACGCCCCTGATTGCGGCGAACGATACGTCGTCTTCCGGACTTTCGGCGGAAGGATGGTTCATTGCGGCGCTCGTGCTGCTGGCCATCGCGCTGATTGTCGGCGGTATCTGGCTCTATACAAAGAACAGGGACGAATATTGACCAGTCCGGCGGCGGATTGACAGCCGATAAAGAAACGACAAAGGAGTGCCGAAGGTGAAAACGAAAGATCTGGAAAACCAGGTGCGCAACGCTTCCAATTTTGAGCATGTTGCGGAGCGCTGCAAGTCCGAGTTTATCGACGACGGCTGCGCTGCGTATCTGGAACAGCTGATGGAAGCGCACGGCGTTTCAAAAAAGAACCTCATCATCCGCGCGAACATCGAGCGCGGGTATGCATACCAGATTTTCCGCGGAGACCGTGCGCCTTCGCGCGACAAACTGCTGCAGATTGCCATCGGTCTTTCCGCAACGCTGGAGGAAACGCAGAAACTGCTCAAGCTGGGCGGCAAGAGCGAGCTGTATTCGCGCGTGCGGCGGGACGCGGCGATTCTCTTCTGCATCGAAAAGGGATATTCTATCATCGACACGCAGATTCTTCTTTCGGACCGCGACCTCCCGCTGCTTAAGGAATAGCGGAACGATATGCGCATCTCACCGCCCGGCGCTGCAGCGCCGGGCGGTGTTTTGATGTGCCGCGGGGAATATTATACGATATAATAGAAAAAAGAGTCGTCAAAAACGGAGGCAAAGACACGATGGAACGAAATATCAGTCCCGAAACGCTGGAACGGATCGTCCGGTTCCAAAAGGACGAGCTGACCGGCAGTATTTTGTACGAAAAGATAGCCGCGCGGCAGAAGCAGGAAGGCAACCGGCATGCCTTCCTCGAGATTGCCAAGGCGGAGCGCAGTCACTACGAAGTTTGGAAAAACTATACCGGCAAAGACGTTGCGCCGAACCGTGCGCGCATCTTCTGGTTTCTTCTGATGAGCCGTATTCTCGGCGTAACGTTTACGCTTAAGTTTTTCGAGCGCACGGAAGAGCTCGGTATCCGTGAAATGGAGGCGGTAGAACACGACCTGCCGGAAGTGCGGCCGATCATCGCAGAGGAAGAAGAGCACGAGGACCAGCTGACGGCCATGGTGGACGAAGAGCGCCTCCACTATGTGGGCGCAATCGTCCTCGGCCTCAACGACGCGCTGGTCGAGCTGACAGGCACCATCGCGGGGCTGACGTTTGCGCTTGCGAACAACCGGCTCGTTGCTCTCTCCGGCATCATCACGGGCGTTTCCGCAACGCTTTCCATGGCCGCTTCCAACTATCTTGCGCAGCGCGCGGAAAACAATCCGGAAGCGCTGAAATCCAGCGCTTACACAGGTGTTGCGTACCTGATTACGGTGGTTCTAATCGTTCTGCCGTATCTGCTGCTTCCGAACGAATGGTATATCGAGGCGTTTGCAATTATGATTTCGGCGGTCGTGCTCGTGATCCTCTTCTTCAATTATTATGTTTCCGTGGCGCAGGGACTGCCGTTCTGGAAACGCTTCGGCGAGATGGTCGCCATCAGTCTCGGCGTCGCGGCGCTTTCGTTTGCAATCGGACTTGCGGCCAAAGCGCTGCTCGGCGTCGATATTTAACAGATTCCGGCGGGTTTGAACGCAAATCGATCGGGAGGAGTTTGTTATGAAAAAGCGCAGTTTACTGCAAACACTCGGGCTGCTGGGCGTGGTGAGTCTGCTTTCGTATGCCGCGGCGGTCGTGTTTGCGCCGCTGGCATATCCGGGCTACGATTGGATGCGGCAGGCGGTGAGCGATCTTTCGGCTGCCGACGCGTCTTCCAGAACGCTTTGGAACAGAATTTCGAGTCTTTACGGCGTATGTGCCGTCGTTTCGGCGACGCTTGCGTGCATTTTTGCACAGGGCAAGCTGAACCGGCCGCTTCGGCTGGGGATTTCGCTGTTTGCAATCATGAACTGGGTTTCGTTCGTCGGGTACGAAATGTTTCCGCTGAGCGAAAGCGGCTATGCCGGTACGTTTCAGGATTTGATGCACATGGTCGTTACCGCAGCGGTGGTGCTTCTTTCCATCGTTTCGCTTGCGCTGCTGATTGTCGGCGGGTTTCACAGGCGCGCATATCCTTCGCTGGCTGTTTGGGCGTGCGCCGCGCTGGCGCTGATGTCGATCGGTGCAATCGGAACGGGCGCCGCACCCGCGAATCTGTTTGGCGTATTCGAGCGGTTCAGTTTGTTTGCCGCAGTCGGATTTACCGCCGCGCTGGGGATTTATCTGTTTAACGGGTTTTCCGGGATGCGGGAAGCGGAAAAGGGCGCGTAAAGGGCGAGGCGCACAAACGCCGCCGTGCAGATTTTATCTGCACGGCGGCGTTTTTTAAAAGAATCGATTGTGATGGCGCGAATTACAGGCTGTCGCCGAAATCTTCACGGAATTTCGCGATGAGCCGCTGCTGCCAGTCGCCGATGGGCTCGAGGCGGCCGAAGAAGAAGCGCAGCGTGGCGGGTTCTTCAACGAAGTTCAGCCCGCCGACGAGCCTGCGGTTTTCATACAGCCAGCTGATGCGGTCTACCGCGTAGAGCACCTGACTCATTGTGAAGACGCGCCTCGGCAGAGCCAGCCGCAGCAGTTCCATGGAGGCGATGGGCTCCGTGCCGTCCGGTTCTCGCTGTTCGGAGAGCGTGCCGCGCTCCATGCCGCGCACGCCGCCAGCGATAAAGGTTGCGGCCGCGAGCGCCGCGGCGGGATATGCGTGTGCATCCACATGGTCCAGGAACTTCCGCGCGTTAATATGGCAGCCAAGTCCGCCGGCGGGCGTGATAACAGGCACGCCGCGCTTTTTGAGTTCGTCGACCATAAATTCGATGAACTGCGGTCCCTGGGAAATAACGTCCATGTCCATGGTTTCTTCCAGGCCGACCGTCATGGCTTCCATTTCGCGCACACTCATGCCGCCATAGGTCAAAAAGCCTTCGAACAGCGGGATAAAATCCTTCATCTGTTCATAGTAAGTGCGGTTGAACATGGCGATGCCGCCGCCGCGCGCAAAACCAAGTTTGCGTGCCGAGAAGTAGATGATGTCCGCCTGCGCGCACATTTCGCGCGTGATGGCGCGGATGCTCATGTCCCTGCAGGCGGCTTCGCGCGTTTTAATAAAGTAGAGGTTGTCCTGCATTAAGCTTGCGTCCAGCACGACCGGGATGCCTGCGGCGTGCGCCATTGCGGAGGTTGCTTTTAGGTTTTCCAGCGAAAACGGCTGGCCGCCGATAAGGTTGGTGCCCGCTTCCAGACGCACAAAGGGGATGTGCTCCGCGCCGACGCGATCGATGCACTCTTTGAGTTTATCGAGGTCAATATTGCCCTTAAACGGGAAATCGCTCTCCGGTACGCGGCCTTCGTCGATCACCAGTTCTTCCACCGAGCCGCCGACGCGCGTGACGTGCGCTTTGCTGGTCGTGAAATGGAAGTTCATTGGGACAACGTCGCCGGGCTTGACAAACGCTTCCGCAAGAATGCTTTCGCAGGCACGGCCTTGGTGCGCGGGCAGAAAGAACTTTGTGCCGAACAGCTCGTGGATTTTATCCTCCAGCCTGTAGAAGGTTTCGCTGCCCGCGTAGCTGTCGTCCGCAATCATCATGCTGGCGGTCTGCCGGTCGCTCATGGCGTTGACGCCGCTGTCGGTGAGCATGTCCAAAAACACGTCCCGGTTTCGCAGCAGGAAGGTGTTGTTGCCCGCCTCGGCGATTGCTTTGCCGCGCTCTTCGACCGGCAGCAGGTTTAGTTTCTGCACCACGCGCACCTTGTGCATTTCAAGCGGGATCTGCGCGCCGGAAAACATTTTGACTTCACTCATGGTTCCTGGTTCCTCCATCTACTTCTCTTTTTTTATAAAAAAACGGCCCTTCCGCCGATTGACGGAAGGAACCTTAAAATATGGAAAGACCAATAAAAAATACCTCCCGCCTGTTCGGCAAGAGGACGAATTTTTTCGCGGTACCACCTCGGTTTGCCGTTTCCTCGCGGAAAGCGGCCTCAACAGGTACGGACGAACGTCGATACCCTGTCTTTATTAACGGGGGAAACCCCGTCCGTCCCTACTCGGAAAACACGTTTCAGGCGGCGGCTGTTTGCGCGTATTCGCGGGGCGGTCCCATCTGCCTTGCACCGACCGGCAGCTCTCTTGCGGGACGCGGGGAAAGGAATTCTTTGCCCGTTACTATTTCGCAGTCATAGCCTTTTCTGTATCAAATTAACAAAAGTATAACGGCCAAAACGACACTTGTCAAGAAAAAGAAAAAGGCGTTTTTGCGCTAAAATTTTGGAAACCGAGGTAGTAATGCGGATTTTATGTGGCGAAAAGTTCACGAAATGTTCTTTGCACGCGGGAAGATCGGGTTGTATAATGGTTGCGTTATATTGGATGGTATACCCATATTCGATCAGCACTCGCTTCAGATTGGAGGAAGTGAATAGATGATATGTAAAAAATGCGGCACGTTCAACGCCGAGAACCTGACCCACTGCAAAGGTTGCGGCGCAAAACTAAACGGAGACGAAACGAGCGCCGCGGCGGAAGAAACTGTGGACACGCAGGAAGACGGCAAGCCTTCGCGCGATTTTGTGAAGGCGCCGGCCTGGCCGACGCGCGCATTTTCCGGCGCGCCGGAAAACCAGCCGCTTTCGTCGTCCGCACCCGAGGCGGCCAGCGCGCCGTCCGGCTCGTTCCATCCGACGATCCCGCCGCGTGCGGCATCGCTGCCGATGGGCGACCCCTGTGATTTTTGCGGAAAAGCTACGGTTGCCGATGCGCCGTTTTGCCCCTACTGCGGGCAGGACCTGCGGGCGCCGGCGGAAGAGGCCGACACGCAGCAGGACATGCGTGCGGCGCAAGCCGCTGTTGCGCCGTCCGCTTTGGACGAATTCGACGATGATTTCGACGACGACGAGTTCGACGACGAGGAAGAATACGAGCCGAAGAAATCGAAACGGCGCGGAACGGGGAAAATGGCCCGCCGCGACGACGATTTTGACGACGAGCTCGACGAATACGACGAAGAATTCGACGACGACGAGTTCGACGACATGCCGAAAAAACGCAGCAAGGGCACGACGATCCTGTTCTGGAGCCTCATCGTCCTGCTGCTGGCGCTGATCGCCGTGTTCGGCATGTATATTGCAAAGAAAAATTTCGACGGCGATATCGGCAAGATGTTCTCTTCGATCGGCAGCGTGTTCAATAAGAACAGCACGCAGGACGTCGATGCGGACAACACGACCACGATCGACACTTCGAGCGAAGGCAACATGTACACCGCTTCGATCAGCGAATACACGGACCCGACTACGAGTGAAGTGTATTTTGACATCGATATTTATGCGCCGACGGGCAGCACGGTCCGCATCATTACGGACGCTACCCTGAAGAATAACACCGCGACCGTGCCTTCCAACGATCATGTAATCCTGCGGATCGCCAGGGACGTGTTCATGCCGAACGCGCCGGTCGAGAGCGAGGTTCTGACCATATCCCCGAACATCCAGGTGATTTCGACGGACGGGCAGACCACACAGCTCACCGTGCCGGACATCACCGTGACGGTGCCCGTGCTGAGCATGACGATCACCGAGCCCACGACGGACACGGTAAACGCAACATACGACAACAGCCCGATTGCAATCATCGGCCAGGTCAACGATTACGACGGTGAGATCGCCGTGTTTGTCAACGACCAGCAGGTTTATGTCGACAGCACCGGCATGTTTACTTCCAGCTATACGCCGACGGCGTCGAGCACTTCCTCGGCGACAACGACCACGGTCGACGATACTGCGACGACGGACGAAACGACGACCGACGAGACGACGACGGACGAGACGACGACGGACGAGACGACGACGGACGAGACGA
>DAOTGE010000020.1:12404-27215 GCA_035446965.1 Eubacteriales bacterium | reverse complement strand
CGACGGACGAGACGACGACGGACGAGACGACGACGGACGAGACGACGACGGACGAGACGACGACGGACGAAACAACGACCGGCGAAACGACGACCGACGAGACGACGACGGACGAGACGACGACCGGCGAGACGACGACTGCCGCCGGAACGCAGACCATCACCATTGAAGCGCGCAAGAACAACTGCGTGACCGCGCGCAAGGTGATCACCGTTGAACCGTACGTGATGCAGAATCTCTCGTTTACGATTACGAACGACACCGACTCGCTCTCTTCCGACACCGGGAGCGTCACGATCAGCGGCACCGCGACGCCGGGCACGAAAATTACGGCGACTTGTCCTTCTACCGATGTGACGTTTGGCGAAGCGACGGTCAGCGAGACCGGAACGTTCTCCATGGCGGTTTCCATCGCGGAAGTCGGCGCTTACGACATCACGCTGACCGGAAAGCTGGATGGTTACTATGACGGGACCGCGGTTGCGACCGTGGAGCGCCCGCCGTCGGTTTCGAGCTCCTCGTTTAAGAAGGCGGCCGGCGATCTGTCCGACGATTATGACAAGATTGTCAGCGGCACGATTACGGACGGCGACTATGTGTGTACCGGCACGATTACGGAGATTATTTCTTCCGAGCCTTACACGATCTTCCGCGTTAAGCTCAGCGACGGCAACGAGGTCGTCTGTGTCAACCGCAGTACGAAGTCGACGATTAACTCGGCCGACGTCAAGGAAAAGAAACAGCTGGCTGGTACGCTCAAAGGCCTGTACACCGACGGGACGACGCCTTATCTTTGGACCTGGTTTATCTGGAACAAGTAACGGCGTGAAGATCTGGGCGAAGACAATTAAAAATCACAAGATTACCGAAGAAGCCGTGCGGGAGTTCGCTTTCGCACGGCCTTCGGATGCGGAAGGGTGGCGGCCTGTCGTCGTGGCGCTCTGCAAACCGCTCGACCTCTCGTGTCCTGTGATTTTGGACAAACACGTGGCCGAGCTCAAGCGTTTTTCCCGTACGGTATTCACGCAGGCGGACTTTATCGAAAGCATCTCGTTCGACCGGTTTGAACTGGAAATTTTCCCGGAAAAGAAAAAGGAAACGCGTGTGGAATATATTTACGGCGACGGCTGACGCGGCGCGCCGGCGCAAGGACCGACCTTGACAGCCCTTTCCCGCATTTTGCGCGGAAGGGTTGTTTTTATTTTGCTCAGCGCGGGGAGGAAGCCTTCTCTTGCAATCTGCGCCGTTTGTTTTTATACTGGGAGCAGGCGAATCGGCGCAGCGGCGCGGTTCGCAGGACAGGACACCTGTAAAAGGAGGCTATGACAAATGGAAACACGTGAAATTTTTGAACTTGTGCCGCAGGCGGCGGAGCAGCTGCCGCGCGGTGTGTTTTTAACGGCAGGCGGAGACGTCTGGAATCCCATGACCATCGGCTGGGCGCAGTTTGGGATGGTTTGGAGCAGGCCCGTCGTTACGGTGCTGGTCCGCAAGAGCCGCTTTACGTACGGCCTGATGGAAAAAGCGGACGTATTTACCGTGAGCGTGCCGCGCTCCGGAGAACTGAAAGCGGAGCTTGCGTTCTGCGGCTCGAAATCCGGACGGGATTTTAATAAGGAAAAAGAGTCCGGCCTGACGAGGCTGCCTGCACGCGCGGGCGGTGCGGACGGCGTTGCGGAATGCGGCGTGTTCTTTGAGTGCCGCATCGTTCAGAAGGTTTTCGGCGATCTGAGCGAGATCGACCCAGCAATCCGCGCAAAGTTCTACGGCGCAAACCAGGCGTTTGCGGACGGCGACCCGCACGAGGTTTATTTTGGCGAAGTGCTCGCCGCGTATCGCAAGTAAGAAGGAAAGCAATCTAAAAGCCCGCCTGATATCAGGCGGGCTTTTTAGCTTATTCATCCCCCATGTGAGAAACCGCCCGGGGGGGTTGGGCGGTCTCTCGCATCCAAAGGATGGTTTGGGGGGATCTGGAAAGCGGTACCGCTTTCCATTATGTCATCGTCCGTTCGGACGGGATGACCTGTCGGCCCTGGCGCACAGTATCTGTGCGTCAGCTTTCCGGCGTATATTCGCCGAAGGTGACGGTTACCGTTTGCTGTTGGCCGTCGCGCTGGATGGTCAGCGTCGCCGTGTCGCCGGCGTTGTATTCGCTGATGGCGGCGGAGAGCGCCGTGTTGCTGGAAATCTCCGTGTCGTCTACGGCGAGGATTAAGTCGCCTACCTGCAGACCCGCGGTTTCCGCCGCGCTGCCGGAAACGATCTGCGCAATCTGCACGCAGCTGGTCCCGCCGGAGCTGTAATAGTTACCGAAGAGGCCGCCGCCCCAGTCGTTCATGCCGGAGGAAAGCGTAACGTCCTGCGTATAAACGCCGAGGTAAGCCCTGCCGAGCACGTAGCCATGGTCGATGAGGTTGGAGATAATCGTTTTTACGCTGCTCACCGGGATGGCGAAACCGAGGCCTTCCGCGTCGTCGCTGCTGGCTTTTGCGTTGACAATGCCGATCAGCGAGCCGCTGGAGTTAAACAGGCCGCCGCCGGAGTTGCCCGGGCTGATGGCCGCGTCGGTCTGGATGAGCGACATGGTCACGTTTTCAACGGTCACTTCGCGGCTCAGCGCGCTGACAATGCCGCTGGTTGCGGTGCCGCGCAGTTCACCGAGCGGGTTGCCGATGGCGATGACGTCCTCGCCGACGGTCAGCATGTCGGAATCGCCGAGTGTGGCGGGCGTTAACCCGGTCGCATCGATTTTCAGCACGGCGAGATCGCTGCGTGAATCCGTGCCGACCAGCGTGGCTTCATATTCCGTGTCGTCGTTCAGGATGACTTTGATGGTGTCCACGTCTTCAACGACATGCTTGCAGGTAACGATGTAGCCGTCGCTGGTGAGAATGATGCCGCTGCCGCTGCCGTACTGGACTTCTTCGCTTGTGGAAGAGTTATCGTTGCCGTAGAAGAATCCGTATGTGCTTGAGGCGCTTACGTAGGTATCGATCCCGACGACCGAAGGCGCACACATTTCGATGATCTGCGCTTTGGTATAGGTGGACGTCGAAAAACTGTTTGTCGACGTGCTAGTCAGTGCATCGGAGGCACTATCCTGCGTGGTGGAGTCGGTGGAATCGCTTGTCGACGAACTGCTGGCAAGCGCCGTCTGTGCCTGTTGTTCCTGCAGGGCGGCGATTTGTTCGCCTACGTACTGGCGTGTATACAACCCGCCGAGCAGGCCGCCGAGCAGGACCGCGACCAGCATACATATGACAAGTGTCGATCCGCGGATACCGCGGTGTTCACGCCGCACAGTGTGTGCGGCGGCCTCGCTTGGCCGGTTAGAAGAATAGCGTTCATACCAATCGTTGTTTTGATCCATAATCAGACGCTCCTTTGCTTCGTCTGCACTCAGTATAGGAAATCAATTTGAACTTTCAATAGGCCGGATTTGATGATTATGTGTTAAATATCGTCACGAATATGGCAGCGGCTGTGTGAAAAGCGCGGTGAACCCGCAGCGAAGAAAAAAAGCGGTCCTATCGCCATAAATTGCGTGCTGTGATATAATACGGCATCATGCGCGGGGATGGAACGGCCTGCGTATTTGCAGGGAGTCGCCGCGGGCGTGCGTATCGCCGTAAACCAGGCGCCGTGCAGGGAAAAAACGTCTCCGCGGGCTTTGTCCGGCGGAATGAAAAATGGAAAGAACGGGGGAACAGAACATGCAGCTATTGGTGTTTATGTCCGACTTCGGGCAGGCCGACGGCGCGGTCAGCGCTATGTACGGCGTTGCGTATTCGGTGAACGAATCGCTGAAAATATCCGATATTACGCACGAAATTCCGCAGTATAACGTTTGGGAAGCTTCCTACCGGCTGATTCAGACGGTCGGATACTGGCCGCGCGGAACGGTGTTTGTCTCCGTCGTCGATCCGGGCGTGGGTTCGACCCGCCGCAGTATCGGTGTTGAAACGGCCGCCGGACAGTATATCATCACACCGGACAACGGCACGCTTACGCATGTTAAGCGGCTCGGCAGTATCGTCGCCGCACGCGAGATCGACGAAAAGGTCAACCGTCTGCCCGGTTCCGGCGAAAGCTATACGTTCCACGGGCGCGACATCTATGCCTACACGGGCGCGCGGCTGGCGGCTGGTGTCATCGATTTCGCCGGTATTGGGCCGGAAGTTCCGGTCGGGAGCGTTGTGGAGCTGCCGATGCCGGAAGCAGAACTGGAGGGGGGCGGCATTACCGGCGATATCGATGTGCTGGACGTTCGCTTCGGCAGTCTTTGGACCAACATTCCGCGCGAGTTGTTTCTGCAGCTTGGCGCGAAGCACGGGGATTTCATCGAAATTCTTATCGAAAACGGCACGCGGCTGGTTTACCGGAATTCCCTGATTTATGCGCGCGCGTTTACGGATGCGTTTATCGGCGAGCCGCTTCTTTATGTCAACAGCTTAGACCGCATGGCGATTGCGATCAACCAGGGGGACTTTTCGCGCGCATACAACGTCGGGACCGGCGCACCCTGGCGCGTCACGATGCGCAGAAATTTAAAAAAGGAACCGCGCGCCACAATAGACGGGAAGTAAAAGCCGGGGTGCCGGCAAAAATCGCGGCAGAGAGAGTCTGCGGCGTCCGTGTATCGTGCGGGCGGAATACATGCGGCGCGGCGGACGGCTAAAAATATTTCGCCAAGTTGACTTTTTTTGCGGTTCTATGTAAACTGTATTTGTGGCGACCGAAAGAGAACTCGTCAGTTCGGCCACTCACATCTTTTATTTTTGGAGGATAGGAAAATCGAATGAAAAAATTGGTAGCGATCCTGTTGACCGTCCTGTTGGCGTTCTCGATGTTTGCCTGCAAGGCGGCGGATGACACCGCAACGACCGATGCCGCGGCTGCCGAAGATACCGCAACCTACAACGTTGTGAGCCTCGTCAATGGCAACCTGGGCGACAAATCGTTCTTCGATTCCGCCGAGGCCGGACTGCAGACCCTGGCGGACGAAGGCCGTATCACCTACAAGACCATCGAAATGGGCGGCACGGACGAAGATCAGCCGAAATGGCTGGAGACGCTCTACGAAGTCGCCGAATCCGGCGAGTATGATCTGATCATCTGCGGAACGTATCAGATGCCCGACTACCTCAAGGAAGTCGCCACCGCGTATCCGGATCAGAAGTTCCTGATTTATGACGACACCTCCTATGTCGGCGAAAACGCCAACGTCGTCAACCTCAGCTACAAGCAGAACGACATGGGCTACCTCATCGGCGTTTTCGCCGCGGCCATGACGAGCGAAACCTCCGTTGCGAACATTAACGCTGAAAAAGTCGTCGGCTTCGTCGGCGGCGTGGACAGCCCCGTCATCAACGACTTCCTCTATGGCTTCCTCGAAGGCGTTCAGGCGACCGATCCGGAAGTCAAGGTCGACACCCGCTATGTCAACAGCTATGTTGATACCGCAACGGCCAAAGAAATGGGCCTCTCCATGATCAATGACAACAACTGCGACATCATCTGGGGCGTTGCGGGCCTGTCCGGCAACGGCGCTGCTGAAGCGGCCCTCGAATCCGGCAAAGCATGGTTCATCGGCGTCGACTCCGACCAGGAACTGACGCTTTCGAGCGAACTTGCGGCCATCACGCTGACATCCGGCCTTAAGAACGTCGGCAATTCCATCATCTGGATCTTTGACGAATGGGATGCGGGCCGCACCTACTGGGGCCAGCAGGTTAACCTCGGCCTGACCGAAGGCGGCGTCGGCATCGTGACGGACAAAAACTTTGCAACCGTTGCCCCGCAGGAAGTGCAGGATACGGTCCTGGCTGCCGAAGAAGCGATTAAGAACGGCGAAATCGTCGTTTCCAGCGCCATCGGCGACGACACCAACGGCGTCGTGACCCTGCGTGATTCCATGCAGCCGTAACAAAACGGTCCATAATCTGCGTAAAAAACAGACGTTGGCTTATACAAACGCCGGGGGGGGAGCTATAAGCGGCTCCCCCCGCTTAATACTTTCGGGGAATGGGAAAACGGGAAAACGCACCGCGTCCTGCGAGAATTTCATTCGGAAAAGCACCTGAATTCTTGCATTTGCCGCGCGGTTTCATTAATATTGAAACAAGGTATCCTTTCGCCGGGCGTTCCGTTCCGGCAGGATGGGCATAATCAAATTTTTATTCTGAATCGGGGGAACCCAGTCTATGGAACAAAACGAAACCATCGTTCAGATGAAAGGCATCACCAAGGTATATCCCAACGGGATTGCCGCCAATCAGGAAGTCGATTTTTCCGTGCGGCGCGGTGAAATCCACGCGCTGATGGGCGAGAACGGCGCGGGTAAATCGACGCTGATGAAGATGCTCTTCGGGCTGGAACAGCCGACCGAGGGCGAAATAATCATCAACGGCGAAAAGGTCCAGCTTACGTCGCCCACGGTCGCGATTGCGCACGGTATCGGCATGGTGCACCAGCATTTTATGCTGGTGCCGAGCCTGACGGTCGCGGAGAACATCGTGCTCGGCATGGTGCCGAAGAAGTCCGGCATGCTGATCGACTATAAAAAAGCGCTGGAAATCACGAAAGAGTATTCCGAAAAGTTCAACCTCGCGGTCAACCCGGACGCAAAGGTGATGGATATCCCCGTGGGGATGAAGCAGAAGGTGGAAATCCTCAAAGCGCTGATTCGCGGCGCGAAGATCCTCATTCTGGACGAACCTACGGCGGTGCTGACCACGCAGGAAACCACGGAGCTGTTCAAAGAACTGATCCACCTCAAGGAACAGGGCTATACGATCATTTTTATCTCTCATAAACTCAACGAAATTAAACAGATAACCGACCGGCTGACGATTATGCGCGGCGGCAAGACCATGGGCGTGTTTGAAACGGCTTCCATTACCGAGCAGGAAATCTCCCGGCTGATGGTCGGACGGGATGTTGTGCTCGACGTGGAAAAGGATGCGCCGCATCCGACGGACGTCGTATTGCGCGTGCAGGGTCTGCGCTACACCAACGAGTGGAACAAGCGCATGCTCGACGGCATATCGTTTGCGGTGCGCAAGGGCGAAATTCTGGGTGTTGCGGGCGTTGAGGGCAACGGTCAGCGCGAACTGGTCGATATGCTCTTTGGCCTCAACACGCCTGACGAAGGCGCCGCGAGCGTCGACGGCGAGGATATCGTCGGCAAGCCGCAGTACCGTATCCGAAGGCTCGGCGTTTCACTGGTGCCGGAGGACCGCATGACTTACGGCATTGCCGAGGGCGCGTCGATCGAAGAAAACGTCATTTCGGACCGGTTCACGGAAAAACGGTTCAATCATGGCCCGCTGTTTAACATGAAAGCAATCCACGCCGAAAGCGACCGGCTGATTTCCGACTATACGGTTCTTTGCAAATCCCGCCGTCAGAAGGTGAAGATGCTTTCCGGCGGCAACATTCAAAAGGTCGTCGTCGCACGCGAATTTTCAAGCGATCCGACGCTGATCATTGCCGACCAGCCGACGCGCGGCATCGACGTCGGTGCAACGGAGTTTATCCGCAAAAAGCTGGTCGATCTGTCCCGCGCGGGCGCGGCCGTGCTGCTGGTTTCCGCCGACCTCAACGAGGTTATGGAGCTTTCCGACAGCCTGATCGTGCTTTACGGCGGGAAGATCGCCGCCTATTTTGAGGACACGTCCGAACTGGACGACGTCGTCATGGGTGAATACATGCTCGGCCTGAAGCGCCAGAGCGACGAGGAGATCGGGAGGGTGTGTCATGAAGGGTAAACGGATGCTGATGTTCGAGCTGGTCCGCGGCGCGGCGGCGATTGCGCTGGCGCTCGCGGTCGGAACGATCTTCATTTTTCTCAGCTCGGACGAGCCGCTGAACGCGCTGCGCTATCTCTTGATCGGCCCGCTCGTTTCCCTGAAAAACGGGGTGGCCTCGTTTAATACGCAGGGGCTCTACACGATCCTTGCGGCCATGATCCCAACGATCTTTACCGGCCTTGCCGTCTGCGTGATGTTCTCGAGCAACCAGTTCAACCTCGCCGGCGAAGGCATCGTGATGGTCGGCGGGTTCGTCGCCGCGCTCTGCGGGATCTATGTTCATATGAACACCGGCTGGCACGCCGTGTTCTGTGTGCTCGTGGCGGCCATTGTAGGCGGTATTATCATGCTGATACCGGCGCTGCTTAAGGTGAAACTCGGCGCAAGCGAGATGGTCACGAGCCTGATGCTCAACTATATCTGTATGTACGTCGTGCTGCACTTTTTGAATTACAACTTTGCCGACCGCAGCAAGGGCTCCACGCAGACGTATGCGTTCGATGCGACCGCAAAGATTCCGTCCCTTGTGTCCGGCGGGAGCAAGCTCACATGGGGGTTCGTGGTGGCGCTTGTATTCGTTGTGATCGTGGGATTGTTCATGTACCGCACGCGCTGGGGCTATGCCATCCGCATGATCGGCATCAACCAGGCGTTCTCCAAATATTCCGGCATGAAGGTCGGCGGAACGATCGTGCTTTCGCAGGTTATCGGCGGCGTGCTTTCCGGTATGGGCGGCGGCATCGAGGTGCTTGGACGGTACTCCACGTTCCTCTGGAAGGAGCTGCCGGGTTACGGCTGGACGGGCATTACGATTGCGATTCTGGCGAAGAATAACCCGCTGCTTGTGCCGCTGGCGGCGTTCTTCATTGCATATCTCAACAAAGGCTGCCAGCTTATGGCCACCTATTGCGACGTGCCGAGCGAAATGATCGACATTATTCAGGCGGCGATCTTCCTTTTCTTTGCCGCGGAGCAGTTCCTCTCCGGGTACCGGCAGAAGATCGTGGTGAAAAACACGAGGGCCGATCTTGCCAAAGAATCAGCCGGTTTGGAAGGGGGTGCGAAGTAATGTGGGGACAGTTGCTTGACACGATCTTCAAGGCCGAGTTCCTGTTTTCGGTCATCCGCATTACCGCGCCGATCCTGTTTGCCGCGCTTGGCGCGTTGATCGCCGAAAAAGCGGGCGTGATCAACATCGGCCTCGAGGGCATCATGATGATTTCCGCGCTCTTTGGCGTGCTCTTCAGCTACTGGACGCAGAGCTGGCTGATAGGCGTCGTCGGCGCGCTGATTGTCGGCGTGCTGCTGGGGCTTTTGATGGGATTTTTCTCCCTCAAGCTCAAGACGGACATCATCCTCGCCGGTATCGCGGTCAACATGATGGGGTCGGGCGGAACGATCTTCCTGCTTTACATGTTCACCGGCATGCGCGGCAACACCGGCGCGCTGGTGAGCCCGAACATCCTGATTCCGACGGTCAACATTCCGCTGATTCAGGATATTCCGATCGTCGGCGAAATCCTTTCCGGGCATTCCGTACTGACGTACGTTGCGTTCCTTGCGGTCTACCTCATCTGGGTGCTGCTCTACAAAACGCCGCTCGGGCTGAATATCCGCGCCGTGGGCGAAAATCCCAACGCGGCTTCGAGCGTCGGCGTGAGCGTGCTGAAGATGAAATACATCGCAATCGCAATTTCCGGCGCGCTCGCAGGACTCGGTGGGGCGTTTATGTCCATGTATTACTCACAGGGCTGGAACTCCGGTATGGTCGCCGGGCGCGGGTTCATCGCGCTGGCCGCGGAAGCCATGGGGCGGTGCGAGCCGGTCGGGACCATGCTCAGTTCGCTGCTCTTCGGGCTTGCGCAGGCGCTGCGCACCAAGGTCAGCGGGCTGCAGGGCGTTTCGAGCTATCTCGTTTCGGTGATTCCGTACGTGGTCACGATCCTCGGCCTTGTGATCTATGCCGCCAGCACGCTGAAAAAGGTCAAAAAGCACAGGGCGAAAAAAGCGCAGCTTGAGGTACAGAAATGATGCGGAAAATACCGGTCGTTCTGGACGGAGACCCGGGGCATGACGACGCAATCGCATGGGTGCTGGCAAACGCCAGCCCCATGCTTGCAATCAAGGCCGTGACCTCGGTCTGCGGCAATCAGACGATTGAAAAAACAACCTATAACGCCGGGCGCATTATGACGCTGATCGGTCTGGACGTTCCGCTTGCGGCGGGGCGGGTCAAGCCGCTGGTCGCGGACCCGATCATTGCGCCGACGGTGCACGGGCAGTCCGGGCTGGACGGTCCCGCGCTGCCGGAGCCGAAGCAGAAACCGGCCGATATCGATGCTTGCACGCTGATGGCGCGGGTGCTCGAGGAGAGCAGCGAACCCGTTGTGCTCATCCCGACCGGGCCGCTGACGAACGTTGCGGCGCTGCTGCTTTTATACCCGCACCTGAAAAGCAAGATACGGCATATCTATATGATGGGCGGCGGTATCGCCTACGGAAACTGGACGTGTGCGGCGGAGTTCAACATCCTGGTCGACCCGGAGGCGGCGGACGTCGTGTTCCGAAGCGGCCTGCCGATTACCATGGCCGGTCTGGACGTAACGGAAAAGGCGCTTGTATTTCCGGAGGATTTCGAGCGGATCCGCGCGCTGGGCAACCCCGTCGCAAAAGTCGTCGCCGAATGGCTGGATTTTTTCTACGGGTTCCACCGCAGCCTCGGCTATCCCGGCGCGCCCGTGCACGATGCGGTCGCGGTTGCGGCGCTGGTCAAGCCGGAGCTTATGACGTTTCAGGAAATGTATGTGGAGATCGAAACCACAGGTGACTACTGCCGTGGGGCGACGGTCGGCGACCCGATGGGGCTGTTAAAGAAGCCCGCGAACGTGCGGTGCATTATGGACATCGACCGCAAGGGCTTTGTGGATTTGCTTGCGCAGGCCGCGGAGACCTATTCGGAAGGGGGAAACGAACGTGCGTAAACTGCCGATGCTGCTGGACTGCGATACCGGAGTGGACGACGCGATCGCCATCCTGCTTTCCAAGCATTTAACGAATCTGGAACTCGTCGGCGTAACAAGCGTTGCGGGGAACGTGGAGATTGAAAAAACCACCAGAAACGCGCTCTGTGTGCTGGAACTTGCCGGGATGGAGCACGTTCCCGTCTACCGGGGCGCGGCAAAGCCGATGATGTGCGAACCGATCACGGCATATTACGTGCACGGGCAAAACGGCCTCGGCGACCTTAGCGTGCCGGAGCCGAAGCGCGCGCCGGCGAGCCTGCCCGCGTGGGACGCGATTTACGAAACTGCCAAACGCTATGCCGGCGAGCTGACGATTGTTGCGATCGGGCCGCTGACGAACCTTGGGCTTGCGCTGGCGAAATACAAGGAACTGCCGAAACTGATTTCGCGCATCGTGCTGATGGGCGGCGCGGCGGTCGGCGGCAACGTCACCCCGTCGGCGGAATTTAATATCTATGCCGACCCGGAGGCGGCCGACATGGTGTTCACGTGCGGTGCGGAAGTCGTTATGTGCGGACTGGACGTGACGATGCGCGCATTTCTGACGCCGGAGGAACTCGACGAACTCGGCGAACTGGGGGCCCCGCAGGCGAAATTTGCAAGGGATGCGGCGCAGGGCGTGCTGGCGTTTTCAAAGGGATACGGCCTGCCGGGCATGAGCATGCACGACCCCGTTACGCTTCTGTATGCCGACGACGATTCCTATTTTACGGCGAAGCGCGCGGGTGTGCGCGTGGAGACGAAGGGCAAGCTGACGCGGGGCAAGACCGTGACCGACCTTTACAGCGATAAGCAGATGGAGAAAAACGCTGTTGTTGTAACGGGGATCGACCGGGAGGCGTTCAAGCGCAGGTTGTTCGAGCTGATGACGCAATACGGAAAATAAAACGGAAACGGCTTTTGCAGCAAGCAAAAGCCGTTCATCCTGTCAAAAAAGTCTTTGGGATTGTTAAGGGCCGCGGTCCTTAACCCGTTGATTCCGGCTGCGCCGGTTCATCCGGCGTAACGGATCGCCCGGAACGGGCGGTTTCTCTGTGCTCTTTGCCGCCCGGAAGTCCGAAGGACGAGAGGCAAAGAGCGGTTATCCCGTCAAAAAACAAGTTTTTTGACGGTCTCAACGGCTTTTGCAGCAAGCAAAAGCCGTTGTTTCAAAAATCGATTGTTAAGGGAAGCGTCAGACGGAAATCCGCGCGAACGCTTCCAGCGCGGTACGGATTTCGTGCTCTTCTCCCAGCATGGCGGCCTCTTCGCCGTCCGCGTAGGAGCCGATTGCGTCCAGCGTATCCTGCCGGTATGCAACGACGTTGTTGAGGATGCTCATGCAGCGGATTTTCCGCAGACGGCCGATTACGTACAGCGCGGCGGTTTCCATGTCGCAGCCGAGTACGCCCTGCTTTGACCAGTACGCGTCGATTTCATCCTCGCGGTCGGTATAAAAGCTGTCGTGACTGCGCGCAATACCCGTGTGAAACGCAAAGCCGAGTGCGCGCGCGGCCTCCCGGCAGGCAAACAGCAGCGTTTCGTCTGCAACGGCGGGATAGATCGGGTCAAGGTACGTTTTGCTCGTGCCGTCGTCGCGTACCGCGCCGGACACAAGAATCAGGTCGCCCAGGCTGACTTCCGGCTGGAGCGCGCCGCAGCTGCCGATGCGGATCATGTCCGTTACGCCGAGGTTATGCAATTCTTCCACGGCGATGCCGGCGGAAGCTCCGCCGATGCCTGTGGAAACGGCGAGCACGCGCGTGCCCTTATAATCGCCGGCGAGGCTCTTGAATTCGCGGTTGAAGGCGAGGTCCTGTACGCCGGAAAGGAACGGACGGATGCGTTCAAGCCGCGCCGGGTCGCCCGGCAGGAGCGCGCATGTTGCGCCGTGAGTGCTGTCCAAACGGATATGTGGCTGTAATTGCGGCATAAAATATTCGCTCCTTGTGGTACAATCTTTTATAAGATAATTTTAAGGAAAAAATGTTTCTTCCGCATCCATCATACCACAGCCCTTACAAAATCGACATAAAAGAAATGGAGGCACCCCATTTTGGCGCAGATTCTGAATTTTGGTTCTTTGAACATCGACCACGTGTATTGCGTGGATACGTTCGTGCAGCCGGGTGAAACGAAATCCAGCCTTTCCATGGAGGACCACTGCGGCGGCAAGGGGCTCAATCAGTCCATTGCGGCGGCGCGTGCGGGCGCACAGGTCAGGCACGCGGGCGTTATCGGCCGCGACGGGGACGTGCTGTTCGGCAAGCTCACTGCATGCGGCGTGGACTGCTCGCTCACGAGACGGTCGGAGGGCGTTTCCGGCCACGCGATCATTCAGGTCGACGCCAACGGCCAGAACTGCATCCTGCTCTACGGCGGGACGAACCAGGAACTCACGGAAGCGTATATCGGCGAAGCGCTCGAGGCGTTTGGTTCGGAGGGGCTGGTGCTGCTTCAGAACGAAACCAACCTGGTTGGCAGCGTAATCCGGCGCGCAAAAGAAAAAGGGCTGACGGTCGCGCTCAACGCCGCGCCCATGAACGGCAAGGTTTTTGCCTATCCGCTCGAACTGCTGGACTGGCTTGTGGTCAACGAGGTGGAAGGCGCGACGATTGCGCAGTGTGAACGGGAAGAGGACATTCTCCCGGTGCTGCAGGCGCGTTACCCGCATACAAACATTCTTCTTACTCTCGGCGGGCGCGGCTCGGTTTGCCTGCAAAACGGGGAAACGACCAAATTCGGTGCGTACCATGTAAAAGCGGTGGACACCACGGCGGCAGGCGACACGTTTTCCGGATATTTTCTGAATGAAATTCTGGACGGTGCTTCCGCGTCCGACGCGCTGGCGCTGGCCACCGCCGCTGCGGCGCTCTGTGTGCAGACCATGGGCGCGGCGGACTCCGTGCCGCCGCGCGCGCGTACGCTGGAAGCGATTCGTTCCGGCGAACTGGGCGCGCTCTCCGAATGGGGAGGCTGGCGATGACGGACGTTTTATACGTCGATTGCTGTATCCGCGGGGAAGAATCCCGCACGCGGAAACTCGCCGAAGCATTTCTGGCTGGCTTGGAGCAGACAGGCAATTATTCGGTTGAGCGGCTGATCCTCATGGACGAACCGCTGCTGCCGCTCACGGGCGGATTTTTCCGGCAACGCGAATGTCTGCTGGAGGAAGGCGGGCTGAACCACCCGCGTTTCCGCTATGCGCACCGGTTCCAAAGCGCGGAGCGGATTGTGATCGCCGCGCCGTTCTGGGATTTGAGTTTTCCGGCGCTGCTGAAAATCTATATCGAAAACCTCTGTGTGGAGGGAATTACCTTCGGCTGTGACGAGCAAAACGGCTGTTTCGGCGTTTGCAGGGCGGGCCGGATGCTGTTTCTGACCACGCGCGGCGGTGCGCTGGAAGGTTCGCCGATGGACAACGGCACGAAATACCTGCGCGATATGGCGGCTTTTTTCGGCATTCCGCGCTTTGATTACGTGGCGGCGGACGCGATGGATTTGGGGCTGGAGCCGCCGGAAGAAATATTAGGCCGCGCAATTCTGCGCGCGCAGAAAATTGTAAAAACGTTTTAAACGCAGTTCTGCCGTCCGAGGTGGATTTGTCGAAAGGGAGTTAAACCGGAAATGAAAGCGGTCGTCTATGAAAAACCGGGCTGCGTCCGACTGACGGACGTGCCCATGCCGAAAATCCTCGATCCGCGCGACGCGATTGTGAAGGTGACGCGCGCTTCGATCTGCTCAAGCGATCTGCACATCCGAAACGGCGCGGTGCCGCGCGCAAAGCAGGGCGTTGTGCTGGGGCACGAATTCGTGGGCGAAATTGTCGAAACCGGCGCGGGCGTAAAAAAGCTAGCCGCCGGAGACCGGGTTGCGGTCAACGTGGAGAGCTTTTGCGGCGAGTGCTTTTTCTGCCGCAGGGGGTACGTGAACAACTGCGTCGAAGGCGGCTGGGAACTGGGCTGCCGTATAGACGGCGGGCAGGCGGAATACTGCCG
>DAOTGE010000020.1:9720-12304 GCA_035446965.1 Eubacteriales bacterium | reverse complement strand
GTGGTGTTCGAGGTCGCGGGCGCGGCAAACACGTTTGAAACGGCATGGCGCGCGGCAAGGCCGAACGCAACCGTCGTTGTGGTCGCGCTGTACGAAAGCGCGCAGACGCTCCCGCTGCACGAGATGTACGGAAAGAACCTTACGTTCAAAACCGGCGGCGTCGACGCGAACAGCTGCGGCGACATCCTGCGCCTGATTGAAGCGGGGCGGCTGGACACGGGGCTGATGATTACGCATCGCGCGCCGCTCAACGACGTGATTCGCGGGTATGATATTTTTGCCGGGCAGAAGGAAGACTGCATCAAGTGGGTCGTCACGCCATACGATCCGGCGTTGCCGGACGGACCGGAACAGTACTGACAAAAAAGGAGGGGCGGCGATATGCAACTTGAAAAAGCGGTTGCCGGACTGGAGCCGAAGCTGATCGAATGGCGGCGGCATCTGCATGCGCATCCGGAAATCTCGTTTGAAGAATATGATACGACGGATTTCATCGTCAAAGCGCTGGAACAGATGGGCGTAAGTTATGAGCGTCCGACTAAAACGGGGCTGGTTGCGCATATTACCGGTGAAAAGCCGGGCGAACCGGGCGTGCTGGGGTTTCGCGCGGATATCGACGCGCTGCCCATGCCGGAGGAAAATGATCTGCCGTACCGTTCGCAGGTGAAAAACGTAATGCACGCCTGCGGGCACGACGGGCACACGGCCATGCTGCTGGGACTCGCGCAGATGCTCGTTCAAAACAAAGACTCGTTCTGCGGCGAAGCGCGGCTGTTCTTTCAGCATGCGGAGGAACTGCCGCCGGGCGGCGCGATCGAGCTGGTCAGGGCGGGCGCGGCGGACGGCGTGGACGCGATGCTCGGACTGCATCTTTCCAGCGACTTTCCGGCCGGCGTGTTCGGCGTGAAAAGCGGCGTGCTGACCGCCAACGTCGACCGCGCGGAAATCCGGGTTACGGGCAAAGGCGGGCACTGTGCGTTTCCGCAGCTTTGCGCAGACCCGGTCGTCGCGGCTTCCGAAATCGTGCTGGCCGCGCAGAGCATCGTTTCGCGGCGCGTTGCGCCGAAGGAACCCGCGGTCGTCTCCATCTGCGAAATCCACGGCGGGACGGCGTATAACATCATTCCAAACGACGTTCGCCTGAGCGCTTCGATCCGTTCGTTCGGCGAGACGGCGCGGAAACTGATCCAAAACGAACTCGTAGCCGTCTGCACGGGCGTCGCCGCGGCGCACCGCTGCGAAGCGGACGTGGAGTGGGTGGAAGGCTACCCGAGCGTCGTCAACGCCGAAACGCTCACACAGACTGCGCTGGAGCAGATCGGTTTTCGCTTCGGGCCGGAACATATCGAGCACATCGGCGTGATCATGCCCGGCGAAGATTTTTCCTATTTTCTGGACGGCAGGCCGGGATTTTTTGTGGAACTCGGCACGCGGAACGCCGTCATTGCGGCGGACCGGCCGCACCACAACCCGAAATACCGGATGGACGAAAGCGCGCTTGTCTTAGGGACGCAGTACGAGTTCGACATGGCGCGCGCGCTGCTGGACGGAACGGGCGGGATAAAGCGCGGAGGACAGGCAAAATGAAACTGACGGTGCTGATGGACAACAACACCTATATCGATCAGTACTATCTCGGCGAACCCGCCGTGAGCTATTTGATTGAGGACGGGAAGCATGTGGTGCTTTTCGATGCGGGGTATTCGGACGCGTTCATCGAGAATGCGGAGCGCATGAACATCGATCTGTCGAAGGTGACGGACATCGTGCTTTCGCATGGGCATATCGACCACACCGGCGGACTTCCCGCTTTTTTTGAACGGTTTACGCAGCCCGTAAAGCTGACCGCGCATCCAAACGCTTTCTGGAAGAAACGTTACGAAGGGCTGGACGCAGGCAGCCCCGTTTCGCCGGACGAACTGCCGGACACCGCGGGCGTGGTGCTCACGGCGGATAAACGGCAGGTTTCCGAGCATATCTTGTATCTTGGTGAAATCCCGCGCGTGTATCCGTTTGAGGCCGATCGTGCTGTCGGCGAGACCTGTGCCTGCTGCGGGGACGCATGGACGGACGACACGCTGCCGGACGACACGGCGCTTGCGCTGCGCGTTGAAGGCGGAATTTTCGTCGTCACCGGTTGTGCGCACGCGGGGGTCTGCAATACCGTCGCCGCGGCGAAAAAGCTCTGCGGCGAAGCGCGCGTAAAAGGGCTGCTTGGAGGATTCCACCTGTTTGAAACGGGAGATGTGCTCGACCAAACGCTGCGTACGCTCAAAGGACTCGGCGTTTCGCTCGTTTACCCCTGTCACTGTACGTCGCTTGCGGTCAAGGCGGCGTTTGCCGGTGCGTTCGATGCATGCGAAGTCGGCGTCGGATTGACGCTGGAATGGGAAGCGGAGTGCTAAAGCTTAAGCAGGAGGGGACAGCGTTTGTACGAAGGCGAAATAACGATCCGCCCGACACGGCGGGGAGACCTGGAAAACGTCCGCACGCTCTGGAACGACGGCGACGTGATGAAATTTGTCGGTTTTCCGGAAGGGCTTGGCGAGACGGCGGAATCCATGGAGCGCTGGTATGACCGGAT
>DAOTGE010000020.1:0-9620 GCA_035446965.1 Eubacteriales bacterium | reverse complement strand
ACCGGATCGACGCAAAGCACGGCAACGCCGCGGTGCTCGATATCAAGCTGTTTTCAAAAGCGCGCGGCAGAGGAATTGCGGCCAAGGCGCTGCAATGTGCGATCGAGCAGGCGTTTAAAAACGGCGCGGCCTGCGTCTGGGTCGATCCGAATCCGGAAAACGAAAAAGCGCTTGCGCTTTACCGGCGGATGGGATTTTGCGAGCGGGAAATGCCCGCGTACCTGGCGCAGGATGAAGTATTCGGCGGCTGTCCGGCGCTTTATTTTGAGATAAGCAGGGAAGCGTTCATTTCCTCAAAAACGGCAAAATAAAAAACGCCCGCAAAGCGGGCGGTTATCCTGTCAAAACAGATTCTTTGACGACCAAAACGGACCGAAAGGTCCGTTTAATCGGTTAAAGAATCGTTTGAAAAAGGTTTGGATATTCCGGCAGGAGCGTTTCAAACGGCAATCCGCCGCTATGAGAAAAACTTTTATAGCTTCGGGAGTCCGTCCGGCATGGTCTGCAGCATCGAGAGCAGATGCGCATACTGCCAGGCGCGTTCCGCCAGCGGGTCCGGCGCTGCCTTTGCAGCGCAGTCGGCGGCGGCGACCGCGTTTCGTGACGACCGGACGGTTTCCGCCGCATGTCCGGCGCTTCGGCAGGCAAGCTGCGCGGCGGGCACGCCCGCTTCGCGCGCGGCTTCATGCGCGGTGGCGGCGGCGTCGCGCGCCTTTGCTTCGCTGAAAAGCCCGTCCGCCCAGCCGCGTGCGGCGAGAATCGCCGCATAGCAGCGCCGGTCCGCGCTGCTGCGCTGGCAGGCGCGTTCGGCACAGTCGCAGGCAAAGCGCACCACGGAGCGATGATTGAACAGTGCAAATTCCGTTTTCAGCAGTTCGACGTCCGCGGATGACCAGTTGCTGCTGACGTAAATTTCGCGATCCATAACGGCGATTCCTTTCCTGATCGATACCGCATTATACCATGCACAAGCGTTCTTTACCATGACAAAGCGCCAAAAGACGAATGCACGGGCTTTAGAATGCATGAAATATTTGCTATACTGTACCAAAGGGAGGGACAAACCGTGCCGGAATCTATGATTACAAAGCATGCTTTGGCCAGTGCGCTCAAGGAACTGATGGCCAAACAACCGCTTGAGAAGATCACCGTTGGCGATATCTGCGAAGCGTGCGGTATGAGCAGGAAGGGATTTTATTATCATTTTAAAGACAAGTACGATCTTGTAAATTGGATTTTTTACACGGAATTCGTTTTGCGTATTTATGAGCAGAACTATGGATCCGAATGGGCCTTTTACGAGGACATCTGCTCTTATTTTTATGAAAACCGCGCGTTTTATATCAATGCGTTTACCGTGCAGGGGCAAAATTCGTTTTCCGACTATTTTAACGAGATTATCCACCCGATTGCACGGGAACGGTTTCAAACGGTGTTTGGCGACAATGCGGATCACGATTTTTATGCGACGTTTTATACGGACGCGTTCCGTGTTTCGCTGATCCGCTGGCTCCGCGAGCAGCCGGAGATTGGTCCGGAGGAATTTGTCGCGCTGATTAAACGGGCCGTACTTGCAATCGCGCGGGAATTTCAGAATGTGGTACCGGAGGACGTGCCGCAGCAGGGCAACTGACGCGCGTATGCAATAAACAAAAAAAAGCAGGAGGGTGCTTATGGACCTTATAACCGATTCACGGGCGCTTATGATCGTAAGACAGCTGCTCGACAACACATCCGCTACACGCGCGGTATTCGAGCAGGCACCGCAGAAACCGAAATTCGTTCCTTCCGCGATTCAAAAGCCTTTTGAGCGTGTTTCGCCGGAGTCGCAGGGGATTCCGTCCGCGCATATCGCCGCGTTTCTGAACGAAATGCGGGACGACCCCACGCTGGACATGCACGGTGTGATTGTGCTTAAAAACGGTAAAATTATTGCGCAAGCGGCGTTCGGGGCATACGATCAGAATGTTTGGCATATCACGCATTCCGAGTGTAAGTCTGTCACAGGGCTGGCCGTCGGGATGCTTGTCGGCGAGGGCAAGCTTTCGCCGGACGACAAGCTGGTGGATGTTTTTGCCGACCGGATGAACCGCATCGGCACGCTGACGCACCGCGGCATCACGATCCGGCATCTGCTGACCATGACGAGCGGAATTGCCTTTAACGAGGCCGGCTCGGTCACGGAAACGGACTGGGTCAAGTGCTTTCTGGAATCGGCAGTGCTCAGGGAGCCGGGTACGACGTTCAACTACAACAGCATGAATACCTATATGCTTGCGTGTGCAATCCGGCAGGTTACCGGCCAGAGTTTGACGGAATACCTCAGGCCGCGGCTGTTCGAACCGCTGGGGATCGAAAACTTCTTTTGGGAAAAGTGTCCCAAAGGCAACGAAAAAGGCGGCTGGGGGCTCTATATTCTGCCGGAGGACATCGCGAAGATTGGGCAGATGGTGCTCGACGGCGGCGTGTTTGAAGGCAGGCGCATCGTGCCGGAGGAATGGATTTCGGAAGCGACCCGCGCACAGATGCAGACGCCCGCGTCGCTTGGCGACTATGATTACGGATACCAGATCTGGGTTGGGCGCGGTGAGCGTTCATTCCTCTTCAACGGGATGTTCGGGCAGAACGTGATGGGCTTTTTCGACAGTGGCGTGCTGCTGGTCACCAACGCGGGCAACAACGAGCTGTTTCAGCAAAGCAGTTACTATGCGCTGGCGCGCAAATATTTCGGAGGGACAATCCCGGCGGCCGGGCCTAAACAGAGCCGTGCGGACACAAACGCGCTGGAAAGCGCAAAGGCGCGTCTGCGTGAAGACCTGTTTATGCCCGAAACGAAGCTTTTCGGCGATTTGTTCGCCGGGAAGGGTAAGCTGAACCTTGCGGAAATCTGCCGAAGGCTGGACGGACGCGCATATTTCGCGGCGGAGGACAAACGGGCGGCGTCCATCGGCGTTTTCCCACTGTATGCGCAGACACTGCAAAACAACTTCGTCAAAGGGCTGCATGCGATTTCGTTTCTCTACCGTGACGGGGTGCTGCAGGTCGTAATCGACGAAACCGACGAGCGCCACGTGCTGAACGTCGGGTTCGGGGAACCCGCATACGGCGAAGTGACGACGCATGGCGAAACGCACCGCGTCGGCGTGAGCGGCAGGTTTGCGCCGGACGAAAGCGGCGCGCCGGTGCTGACAATGCGCATTTCGTTTTTGGAAGCGGCGAACGCGCGGCTGATCAAAATACGCTTCTTCGACGGAAGGATCGAGAGCGAATGGTCCGAATCCCCGGGCAAGGGATATCTGACCGACGCGCTGGCGTCCGTAAAAGAACAGAACGCGCTGATTGGCGGCGTGCTTGGACGCACGGACGAAGAACTGCTGCTGTTCCGGATTGCGCGCATCCTGGAGCCGAAGGTCGTTCTAAGCGAGCGAGGGTCAGGCAGCGGAAGCGTTGCTAAAAAGTGAACACTTTTTAAAAAGGTTGCAACGCTTTGTTAAATTTATAACAAAATCGCTTGAAATAAGCTGAAAAACCAATATACTGTGCTTCATAGGCACAGTAGAACGTAACAGGACGTGCAGGCACGCACATCGTTTCAAGCATCTGGGGGATAACAAATGAGAAAAAAAACCGTACGCATCACACCACTCGGGTATATCGTGCTAAGCATCATTATTTTGGTGATGCTGGTCGGCATCTACTTTATCGTCTGGTCGATGCGCGGCTCCAAGACGGATGATTCTACGGCGGAAAGCACCGCGGACGTTTCGGCTTCCACGACGCCGACGCCGTCGCTCGCGCCTGTCGACGCGCAGACGACGGACTACGTCGCGACCGAGCCGCCGACTACGACGGCGGCGGCACAGGAGACGGCGACCATGACGCCCAAACAGGACGATACGCCATCGCCCGAAGTAAAGACGCCGAGCCCGGAGCAGGTGCAGTCCGCTCTGGACGGCACGCTCAATGCCAGCGGCGTAGTGCTCAGGAGCGGCCCAAGCCAGTCGTATGATATCCTCGGCAAATACTCTTCCGGCACGCAGCTCAAGGTTTACGAAGCGGACGGAGACTACTACTTCGTCAAGGTCGTCAAGGAAAACCTCTACGGCTATTTTGCGATCAAGTTTGTCGACAAAGCGGGGCTGCTGCCCGGCGAGTCCGCCACCCCGACGCCGGAGGCGATTGCGGGGACCATCCCGGGCACCGTTTCGGCAAGCAAGCTTGCGCTCAGGACCGTGCCAACCACGGAAGATAACACGCCCATCGGCGAAATCGTGAAAGGGGATTCCGTTCTCATCTATTTCAAGACCGGCGACTTCTACTATATTCAGGTGGTTGCGACCGGCGTGAAATGCTATGCCGCGGCGGTGTATATCACCGCAAGCACGACTGTGCCGACAGGTACGCCGGTCCCGTAAATCCGGCGTGCGAGTCCGAAATAAACGTCCCGCAGACAACTGTCTGCGGGACGTTTCCTATGCCGCCGAAACGAGGCAATCGTTATTCTCAATATCGATAATGAACAAGGTATTGCATGGCTGCCGTCCCTCTTTTTGGAGCATGTATACAATGTGCCAAGTGCGATTACGGACGTGTTTTACAGATTGCTATGCGGTTTTTGCGCTGCGAGCAGCCCGGCGATTACGAACAGGAGCGGCGTGGAAGCGGGCTGCGCAATGCTGACGGACGCCTGCACGGCGTAGGCCGCGAGTGCAACCACAAATCCGCGGACGAGGGGATTGCCGGCCGCGGCGCGCAGGCCGGAGCGCAGCGCCGCAACCAGCGCAAACAGGTAAGCGGCGAGGCCGGCCGCACCGACGGTCAGCAGATAATGCAGATATTCGTTATGCGCGGAGTCAAGAGCAGCGTCCGCAAACAGGCGGTTCTGTGCATCGGCATAGTAGACGACGCCCGGTCCTCCGCCCATAATCTTCTGAGCAGGGGTAAACGAGGCATAGAGCCGCGCGCACCAGTTCCAGATCATCCCGCGGTCGGTGCCCCAGGAGTCGCTCCAGCGCAGGTATTGTTCCGCACCGCCGAGAGAGACGTTTTTCAACGCCGTGTTGAGCAAAATCAGGCAAAGCACGCCGAGCAGTGCAGCACCGAGCAGCGCGAGCCCGTAAGGCTTTGCTGCAAGGCGCAGACGCCGCGCGTCCGGCCTGCGCAGCAGAAAGGCGGCGGCACAGCAAATAAACGCCAGACCGATTGCGGCGAACGGCTTTGTAAGCAGCACGGCGAACGAGGAAAGGTACGTTTTGGAAGGCAGGTACGACGCGGCGAGACCGAATGCCAGCGCGCAGAGCGCGAAGATGCCCCAGCCAAGAAAGAAGCGCCGCATGCCGCGCGGGTCGGAAAAGAGCGTGAACGGGAAAACGAGCGCGGCGGCAATCAGGCCAAGCGCGGCCGCGTCGCTGCCGGCAACCAGCACGCCGAGCCCGACGGCGCAAAGCGCAACCGCGGAAAGGAGGCGTGCGCGGTTCGAGTTTGCGCGGATCCAGAAGTTCAGCGCAGGAGGGAACGCAATGCTGAGGAAACTGCCGTAAAAGTCAAGATTGCCGATTGTGGAAATAAAGCGTCCCTGATCGGCGGCTGCGATGTTCGCCGTAAAGCCGAACGGATCGATGCCGAAATGGTTGAGCAGCCCGAGAACGCCCGCAAGACCGGCGCCGGACACAAGCCCGGCTTCCGCCGCGCGCAGGTCGGCCTCCTGACGGGAAAGCGCAAAGACGACCAGCGTATATGCAAAGACCGTCAGGATACCCTGATAACGGTTTTTCTCGCCGAAGAACGCGGTTTCGGGATGCGCGGAAAAAAGGCTCGCACCCAGCATACAAAGAAAAAACGCCGCCATACCCCAGACGGCAGGATGCACCCGGCGCTTTTCGACGGGCAGGCCGAACGCTTTCGGAAGCAGGATACGTGCAATCAGCAGGAGAAGCACATACGCAAAACTCGTTATAAGAAAAAAGTACTGTTTTGTCTCCGTAATGTCGAAATAGAAACGGTGAAAAATGAGCGGCAACCCCAAAAACACGAGCGCGAGGTATGCGCTTGTGAGTGTGCGCGAAACCTGCCGATATGTGGTTTTTTCCAGCAATGCCGCCATAAAATGTGACCCTTTTATGAATTTTACCATAAAACGCAAGCTTTCGTTTGACAATTCAAATAGCAGGCATTATTATGCATGTGTACTAACACATATAGTACACATAGTTCATTCGAAAAGCAAGGAAAATTTGGAGGGTACCTTTATGAAGAAAACAATCATTCTGCTGATGCTGGCGGTCCTCAGCGTATTTGCGCTGACTGCCTGCAATCCCTCGGAAGCGGCTTCGGACGGCAACGCGCTTGCCTCCGGCGGCAACGCTTTCGTATCCGGCGGGGACGTTGCGTCGTATATCGAACCGTTCGTTTCTTCCGGCAACGGAAACTGAGACATTGCGCAATGGATGTATAAAGGAGCCCGAATCGGAACGTTGGCTCCGGATGAAAAAAGCGGCGAAAGCCGCTTTTTTTGATCCCCCAAATTCCGGGACTGAAAGGGAAAAGTTATCCCAGCAGCTTTTCGTCCGGGTATACGCCGTCGTGCGTCATCTGCTGCAGGGCGCGCTCGATTTCCGGCTTGTCCTCGCGGTAGGTAACGCCGTACCAGCGGTCCGGTGAAGAGAGAACCCGCACGCTCGCCTTGCCCGTGCGGAGCATGAGGCCGACTTCCTGCGGGATGAGGAATTCGCCCTTGAGCGGATTGGTTCGCTGCGCTTCGGCCAAAAACTGCGGAAAACGCGCTTCCAGTTCGCCGAAGAGGCCGGGCGTGAAGCCGAAGAAATTCATGGAGACGAGGTTGTCCGCCGGGAAATGAACGAAGGTTTTGCCTTCGTCTTCCGTATAGGCCGGACCTTCGGGCGTTTTATAGATGCGCAGCCGTTCCACGATGTTGACGAGCTTGCCGCTTTCGTCGACCTCGCACACGCCGCGGGCAACATGCCCATTTTCGGTGAGCGTATTTTTCGCCAGATAGCCGACCATCGAATAGTCGTGTTTTTCGCCGTCTTTTGCGGTCAGGAGATAGTCGTAGAGGACGGAGAAAGCATGCCGTCCGTAAAAATCGTCCGCATTGATTGCGGCGAACGGCTCGCTGACAACGTCCCGGCAGGAATAAATGGCGTGCGCCGTTCCCCAAGGCTTGATGCGTCCCTCCGGAATTGAAAATCCGTCCGGCAGGAAGGTATCGAGCTGCTGGAAGACATAGTGCACTTCCATGTGCTTTTCTGCGCGGCGGCCGATTACCTCATAAAAATCCTGCTCGATCTTGTGGTTGATGATGAACACGACCTTTTCAAAGCCCGCCTGCATGGCGTCGAAGAGGGAATAGTCCATGATAATTTCGCCGTGCTGCCCGACGGGGTCGATCTGCTTGAGACCGCCATAACGGCTGCCCATGCCGGCGGCCATTACGACAAGAGAAGGTTTTTGCATCGAAAAAAACTCCTTTTTTTAAGATGGATGAATTTAAAAGTTGAATGCAGCCGGGCGTTGCCGCGGCATGCGGAAAAGCCTGAAAAAACCGCTGCGTGTTTGAACGATCACAATCCCAAAGCACGAAAGATAACGCTGTCAAACGTCGCTGCAAACGAACAGGGGACACTTAGTTTTCGAATCCGTTCGGATTGAGGGACTGCCAGCGCCAGGCGTCCTCACACATCCGCGCGATGCCGAATTCTGCGCGCCAGCCGAGTTCCTTTTCGGCCTTGGAGGGATCGGCGTAGCACGCGGCAATGTCGCCGGGGCGGCGGTCGACGATCTCGTAAGGAAGCGTTTTGCCGCAGGCGGCCTCAAACGCGCGGAGCACCTCCAGAACGGAATATCCAACGCCCGTGCCGAGGTTATAGACGGAAACGCCGCCGGTGCTTTCGAGTTTTTTAAGCGCAAAAACATGACCCTTTGCCAGGTCGACCACATGGATATAATCCCGCACGCCCGTGCCGTCCCGCGTTGGATAATCTCCGCCAAAAACGCGCAGCGCGGGCAGTTTGCCGACGGCGACCTGCGCGATGAACGGCATGAGGTTATTGGGGATGCCGTTGGGGTCTTCGCCGATTTTACCGGAGGCATGCGCGCCGACGGGATTGAAGTAACGCAGCAGTACAACGCTTAAATCCGGGTCGGCCGCCGCCGCGTCGGTCAGAATCTGTTCGATCATGAGTTTGGTGCGCCCGTAAGGGTTCGTCGCCGAAAGCGGGAAATCCTCGCGAATCGGTACGCTTGCCGGGTCCCCGTAGACCGTTGCGCTGGAAGAAAACACAAAGCGCTTCACGCCGTGGCTGCGCATGGAAAACAGCAGGTTCAGCGTGGAGACAAGATTGTTGCGGTAATATTCAAGCGGCTTTTCAACGCTTTCGCCGACGGCTTTGAGTCCGGCGAAATGAACGACGGCGTCGATGCGGTTTTCGGTGAACAGCGCCTCCACGGCCTGCGCGTCCGTCAACTCGCATTTCAGAAAAGAAAAAGGCTTTGGCGCGAGTTCGCGCAGGCGTTGGAGCACGGCAGGTTTGGAGTTGACAAAATTGTCGACGGCGAGTACATCGTACCCCGCGCCGAGCAATTCCAAAACGGTGTGACTGCCGATATATCCGGCGCCGCCGGTGACGAGAATCCGCATAGAAAAAGAAAACTCCTTCCCATAGATCGGGCCGGAACAGAGCCCGGCGGGGTCCGGCTGAAACCGCGAAATCATGACGGCGGATTCGGCGGGAACGCACCTCTATTATAGGCGTGGGGCGGCGTGGCTGTCAAAGTCGTTATTAAATATATGAAAATCGATAAAATTATACGGATTTATGCCGATTTGGCGCATTTTTAGCTTTCCTAAATATTATTGCTATGTTATAATTTGACGTGGTCTGAAATGACATACCATAAGGTTTTTGAACCTTAACCGAGGAGGAAGAATATGGCAAAGCAGAAAACTGTGGTACCGTTTCACGGGACGCAGGAACAGGAAAAGCAACTCAGAAAAATTATTGCGGATAACAAGGACATGCCGGGCGCGCTGATGCCGATTCTGCAGCAGGCGCAGGGCGTGTACGGCTATCTGCCCATCGAGGTGCAGACCATCATCGCCGAAGGTCTGAACATCTCCCTCGAAGAAGTTTATCAGGTCGTCACGTTCTATGCGCAGTTTTCGCTCAATCCGACCGGAAAACACCGCGTGGCGGTCTGCCTTGGCACGGCCTGCTATGTTAAGGGTTCGCAGAACATCCTCGAAGAGCTCGAAAAGCAGCTCGGCGTGAAAGCCGGCGGCACGACGCCGGACGGCGTGTTCACCCTGGAAGCGACCCGCTGCCTCGGCTGCTGCGGCTTGGCTCCGGTCATCGTCGTGGACGACGAAGTCTACGGCCGCCTCGTGCCCGCGGACATCAAGGGAATCCTTGCCAAATATAACTGATCAGACCGCCCAAGTTTGCTGCGAAGGGACGAACACCGATGAAAATACGTCAGATCGCGAACCTGCTTAACGCCGATGTCCTCTGCGGCGACGCGCTGCTCGATGAAGAAGCGCACAGCGCCTGCGGCAGCGACATGATGAGCGACGTGCTTGCATACGTGAAGGACCAGGCGGTCCT
>DAOTGE010000019.1:5114-44609 GCA_035446965.1 Eubacteriales bacterium | reverse complement strand
TGGTTGCGGGGGAAGGACTTGAACCTACGACCTCCGGGTTATGAGCCCGACGAGCTACCAACTGCTCTACCCCGCGGCATTGCCTTTCGGCGCGCAAGAAGTAATATAGCACAAAGCGTCCGAAAAGTCAACTCCAATAAACGCCGAACCCCGGCCTCCGCAATGCGGCGTTTTTAATGCGTCACATCCTGTATGCGCCGCTGGCGATATAGGGAATCCACTCCGCAACGTTTACGGCGTGGTCCGCCATGCGTTCGATGTATTTATTGATCAGAACATAGTCCACATACGCTTCGATTTCGTCCGGGCGGCGCTGCATGCTTTCGCAGAGCTCGCGCATCGTGCCCTCAAAGCGCTCGTCGACGATCTCGTCGCGCGTCACAACGTCCGCAGCCAGCTTCGTATCGAGTTGGACAAACGCCGTGATCGTGTCGCGGACCATCGATTTCATGACCAGTATCGTTTCTTTGAGTCCCTCCGGCACGAGCGATGCCGGATTTTGGGAGAGTTTGCGCACATAGAGCGAGATGTCGCTGCAATGGTCTGCAATCCGCTCCAGATCGCCCACAATGCGCATGATGGACGCAATCCTGCGCCAGTCGGAGGCAATCGGCGCCTGCTTCACGACCAGATCGATGCAGTATTTTTCGATGGAGCGCTCCATGTGATCGAACATGTCGTCGCCTTCGATGAGTTCTTCGGCAAGCGCCGCGTCCAGCGTTTCCACCGCCAGTGCGGTGCGCTCGATCGCGGCCTCCAGCGCCACGCCCATCTCCAGCAGGTCGCGGTCCAGTTTTTCAAGTTCCTTTGCGTATTGTATCCTCGGGCTCATGCGAGCTTCCTCCTCGTTTTTTTATCAACCGAACCGGCCGGTGATATAAGCTTCCGTCTTCGGGTTCTGCGGCGTTGAAAACAGCTTCATCGTCTCGTCGTATTCGAGCATCTCGCCCAACAGGAAAAACGCCGTGCGGTCGGAAATGCGGCTCGCCTGCTGCATGTTGTGCGTTACGATCACGATCGTGTAGTCCTTTTTGAGTTCCATTGCAAGGTCCTCGATCTTCATGGTGGAGATCGGGTCCAGCGCGGAGGTCGGTTCGTCCATCAGGATGACTTCAGGCTCGACGGCCAGCGTGCGTGCAATGCAGATGCGCTGCTGCTGCCCGCCGGAGAGCCCCAGCGCGTTTTTATGCAGGCGATCCTTAACCTCGTCCCAGATCGCCGCCTGGCGCAGACTGCGCTCCACAATCTCGTCCAGATCGTTTTTTTTGCGCACGCCGTTGATGCGCGGGCCGTACGCCACGTTTTCGTATACGCTCTTTGGAAACGGGTTCGGCTGCTGGAACACCATGCTCACGCGCTTGCGCAGCTCGATCGCGTCGAGATGCGCGTATACGTCCGTTCCGTCCAGCAGCACGCTGCCGCCGATCGTCACATTCGGCTCCAGGTCGTTCATGCGGTTGAGCGTCTTCAAAAACGTCGACTTCCCGCAGCCGGAAGGGCCGATCAGCGCGGTGATTTCGCGCGCGTAAATATCGATTGAAATACCCTTGAGCGCCTGAAAATCACCGTAAAAAAGCGTAAGGTCCCGGATTCCGAATTTCGCTTTTTGTTCTTCCATGCTCACTTCAGCCCTCCCTGCTTTTTGTTGAGCCGCCTGGTCAGCATCCGCGCAAGCAGGCTGAAGCCCAGCACCATAATGATCAGCACCGCGGAGGAGAAGTTTGCAATCGCCGCCGAGTTGGGGTTCAGGCTGCCCTCCGTGCGCATAACCCAGATATGCAGCGCGAGCGTCTCGCCGGGACGGAACGGATTCAGCGGGCAGGTCGGCGACGTAATGTCCCAGTTCGACCAGTTGATGTTCGTGCTCTGCCCTGCGGTGTACAAAAGCGCGGCAGCTTCGCCGAAACCGCGTCCCGCGGCAAGGATCACGCCCGTGATGATGCGCGGCAGACAGGCCGGCAGCATAACCTTTGTAATCGTTCGCCAGTGCGTCGCGCCAAGCGACATGCTGCCTTCCTTATACCCCTTCGGCAGGGAGCGCAGCGCGTCCTCCGTCGTGGTAGTGATCAGCGGCAGACTGAGGATGGACACCGCGAGCGCGCCGGCCATCAGGTTCCACTTTGCGCCGGTCATGAGGATGAACACCAGATACCCGAACAGCCCCACCACGATCGACGGCAGCGAAGAAAGCGACTCGATGCAGATTCGCAGAAACGTCGTGACCTTCCCCGGCCTTGCATACTCAGCCATATAAACGCCGGCCGCCGCGCCGAGCGGCACGCTGATGACCAGAGAAAGGAACACAAGATACACCGTGTTGAAAAACTGGTTGCCGATCCCCTGCCGTGTGAACGAAAGAAGCTCCGGATAGAAGTCCAGAACGCCTTTCGTGATGATATACCCGGCCAGTACGATCAAAAGCAGCAGGAAAAACCCGCCAACCGAGTAGAAAACGCCCGTCATAGCCGCATCGGCACGTTTTGCGCGCGCAATCCGGCGCTTCATTCTTTCGTCGTTACGCATGCTTCTTTTCCCCCGCTTTCGCAACCCGGTGGATTAAAAAGATGAACAGCATGGAGATCAGAAACAGCAGCAGCGCCATCGTCCAGAGCGCGAGATTCTGCTCGCCGCCGTTGGACGAGTTTCCCATGTCCGCCGCAATTGCCGCGGTGAGGTTGTTCGTCGGCCAGAGCAGCCCCTTTGGAAACGCCCGCGTTTTGCCGATGACCATGGCGACCGCAAGCGCTTCGCCGAACGCGCGCGCAAGGCCCAATATTACGCCCGTGAAAATCCCCTGCGACGCGGCGGGAACGACCACGCGGGAAATTACCTGCCAGCGCGTTGAACCGAGACCGTACGCCGCTTTGCGAAAATCCATCGGCACGCCGCGGATCGCGTCCGCCGCGACGGTCGTGATGGTCGGGAAGATCATCACCGCCAGCACGATGCTCGCGGCCAGCACGGAGTAGCCGCCCATCTTTGCATGAAACACGTCCCGGATAAACGGAACAAGCACCGTCAGCCCGATCCAGCCGTACACGACGGACGGAATACCGACGAAAATTTCAACCGCGGGCTGAAGCAGCTTTGCGCCGGCTTTCGGCGAAATCTCCGTCATGAAGATGGCCGCCGCTATGCAAAACGGCGTAACGAACAGCAGCGCAAGTCCGCAGGTCAATAGAGACCCGCAGATATAGATCGCCGCGCCGACCTGCCCGCCGCCCTCGCCCGGCGTGTCCAGCGGCGCCCAGTCCGCCGAAAAAAGGAATTCCCACACCGTGTGATGATATTTCGTGAACGTGCCGGTGCCTTTTATGATCAGAAACGTCCCGATTGAAACGGTCAGCAGGATGATGAACAGCCCGCAGGCGGTCACCAGAGCCCGGCCAAACCTGTTTTTTCCCAGCATACGTTTTGCATACCGCTCCGCTGCAGAAATATTGCTTTGCCGCGAGGATTGCATCGCCGCACCTTCTTTCCATGCGGATACCGGGCAGGCATTGCGCCTGCCCGGTTCCCGCTGATCGTTTATTTGCCTTACTGCAGTACCATCCAGCTTATTCGTGGGAAGCGATCGCGTCCGCGCTGAGCTTGGAGGACGCGCCGTACCCCATGGCTTCGATATGCTCCGCAAACTCATCGCTCATCATGTACGCAATGAACGCCTGTGCGGCCTCGCTGCCTGCGCCGTTGGTGTACATGTGCTCGTATCCCCAGACAAGGTACGTGCCGTTATACATGTTTTCCAGCGTCGGCGCAACGCCGTTGATCGAAACGGCCTGCACGTTGTCGTTGTTGACGAGGTAGGACAGCGCAACATAGCCGATTGCGCCGGGGTTGTTCTGCACGGTTTCCATCAGCGTGCCGGAATCGTCGGTTTCCAGCGACTGGTTGCTGGCTTCTTCCGTTCCGTTGAGCGCCCAGGTTTTAAAAAGCGCGCGCGTGCCGGAAGAACTCGGCCGCGTAACGAGCAGGATGTCGAGGTCCGGGCCGCCCACTTCGCTCCAGTTGGTGGTTTCGGCGGTGAAGATGCTGATGAGCTGGTCTGTGGTCAGGTCGGTTACGCCGAGGTCCTTATTGACGACCGCCGCCATGGCGATTGTGCAGACCTTGTGGTCGGTCAGGCCCGCCGCAACGGCTTCGTCGAGCTTCTGCTCGGCAAACACGTCCGAGTTGCCGATGTCGACCGCATTGTCGGCGACCTGCTTGAGGCCGTTGCCGGAACCGCCGCCGTTCACGACGACCGAGCAGTCCGGATTAGATTCCATAAAGAGGTCCGCAGCGGCCTGTGCAAGCGGCAGCAGCGCGGAGGAACCCGCCGCGGTCACGGAACCCGTGATCGGCGCCGCAGTCGGTTCCGCGGTGGCCGCGGAGACGGTCTGCGTGCTGGTTTCATGCGTCGCGATTGCCGCGTCGCTGAGTTTGGAGGACGCGCCGTAGCCCATCGCCTCGATGTTGGCGGCAAATTCGTCGCTCATCATGTAGTCGATGAACGCCTGCGCGGCTTCGCTTCCTGCGCCGTTGGTGTACATGTGCTCGTATCCCCAGACGAGGTACGTGCCGTTATACATGTTTTCCAGCGTCGGCGCAACGCCGTTGATCGAGACGGCCTGCACGGTATCGTTGCTGACAAGATAGGACAGCGCGACATAGCCGATTGCGCCGGGGTTGTTCTGCACGGTTTCCATCAGCGTGCCGGAGTCGTCGGTCTCCAGAGACTGGTTGCTGGCTTCTTCCGTTCCGTTGAGCGCCCAGGTTTTAAAGAGCGCACGCGTGCCGGAAGAACTCGGCCGCGTAACGAGCAGGATGTCGAGGTCCGGGCCGCCCACTTCGCTCCAGTTGGTGGTTTCGGCGGTGAAGATGCTGATGAGCTGGTCTGTGGTCAGGTCGGTTACGCCGAGGTCCTTATTGACGACCGCCGCCATGGCGATTGTGCAGACCTTGTGGTCGGTCAGGCCCGCCGCAACGGCTTCGTCGAGCTTCTGCTCGGCAAACACGTCCGAGTTGCCGATGTCGACCGCGCCGTCGGCGACCTGTTTGAGGCCTTCGCCGGAACCGCCGCCGTTCACGACGACCGAGCAGTCCGGGTTGGATTCCATAAACTTCTCCGCGGCGGCCTGCGCCAGCGGCAGCAGCGCCGAAGAACCCGCCGCCGTTACCGAACCGGTGATTGCGCCGGACGCATCGGCCGCCGGTTCGCTCGTGCTTGTGCAGGCGAACATGCTCACGCACAGCAGCACGGCGATTGCAATTGCAATAATTTTTTTCATCTTTTTTTCCTCCGTGTTTTTTCTTTTTTTCGCACGGCTTCATTCTACGCCGCCGGATTCCGGCCATGGTTTCGTTCCTGTAATTTGTTTGTAAAATGGCGATAAAGTGCAAAAACCACAATATGTGCTATTTTCGGTCCCGCGAATCCATTCCTGCCGCCATGAAAAACATTACATCGTAATAACATTTTACGTACTGCTTTAAGTGGTTTTCGTAACAAAAGGGCTTGCGTTTCCTTATTAACTATGTTATATACAATATTGAGAAGTGAACTCGCTCATAGATGCTCCTCGCAAACCCGCCGAAAGGCGGCGACGCAAAGCTACAGGGCCTAAACGCGGGAAACCGCGCATGGCAGCCAGTTGCCATCTTAAGGTGCTCATGGCAAACCCGCCGAAAGACGGGGACGCAAAGCTACAGGGCCTAAACGCGGGAAACCGCGCATGGCAGCCAGATACCATCTGTTGATCTGTCGTACCAACAATACGAACAGATCAAACCTCCGGACTTGGTTTGTTGTATGACGTTACGACAGTCATGAGCTAAGTCACAATTAGAAATTAATTTGGAGGGAAAATTATTATGAAAAAGTTCATTCTCACCGTTGCTCTGGTACTCGCAGTTGTTACCAGCCTTGTTGCAGGCACGATGGCCGCCTACACCCAGCAGCTCGACACCACGTCCGAAGCGATCACAACCAAAACGTTCTCGATCAAAGGCAACATGAGCGACAACTTCACGAAAGCGATCGAAATCGCTCCTGGTGAATCGGTCGAATACAAGCTTGAGATCAAAAACGACGGGGAAGTCAACGCGAAGCTGAACATGAAGGCCGCAATCGTTGCCGCCGCTGGCGACGAGATCAATGGGCTGAAGCTCGAAGTCGTTTCTGTTGAAAAGATCACTGCCGGCGAAGTTGTCGACGGCAAAAGTGTGAATTTCACCACCGGCGACGGTAAGAACGACATGCTCAGGGTCGGCGAAACCGCCAAGGTTACCCTCCGGGTCACCTGGGTTTACGCCAACGATGACACGACCAACGCGCAGGACAACGCCGACATGGATAAGGCGTCTTCCCAGCTGAGCGTCACTGTCAACGCGACCGGTCTTGCCAGCAGCACCACGTACGCCATTGGCGACGTCGACACGGAATTCGGCAACTAAAGGTACACGGGCACAAAAAATGGAGCCACGGCTCCAAACCGAGCAGGGGGCAACTTGTTTGCCCCTTGCTTACTTCCCGAAAAAGAAAGGAGGGACAAAAATGAAACGCGCATGGAAATGGATTCTGCCCGCGGCGCTTGCCGCGCTGGTCATTTTTGTCTTCTCCTATGGCAGCCTGGCGGCGTTTACAAAGTCGCTGAGCGAAACGAGCGCGGTTATCCGCGCAAAGTCCTTCACCTTTTACGTCAACGAAAGCAGTTCGCAGAAGCAGTCCCTCGGCGACGCGGCGCTTGCGCCCGGCGAGAGCAAGGACTACACCGTCGTGCTCGACGGGCGCAGCTGTGAAACGGCCGTGGACGCGACCGTCACGCTGAAAGTCGGTTACGACGGAGCCTGGCCGGAGGGGCTTTCCGTCCGCTGCGGCGGCGAGGACGTTTCCGACGGCTGCAAAAAAACGTTCGCCGACCTGCAGAGCGCCGGTGAAACCAAATCCGTCACCTATACCGTCGTGTGGGACGACCCGCACCTCGATAACTATGAACCCTACCGCGATTTTACGCTGCATCTGAGCGTCACGGTCGAAGCGGAGCAATCCCGCTGAGGGAAGGAGGAACGCAGACATGAACCGAAAAAAAACGCTGGCTCTCCTTGCGTTCATCCTTGTGCTGCTCGTCCCTGCGAGCGCAGCGGTCGCGGCGTACTCAAAAACCTTTACGCTCACGGCCGACGTTACGCTGGAACTGCCGGAGGCGACCCCCGAGCCGACCCCGACGCCAACGCCGGAACCGACCCCGACGCCCGACCCGAGCAAGCAGGTAAAAATCGTCTATCATTCCGGCTACGACAACGATTCCATCACAGAGTATGCGCCGCGCAGGTCGACCATCACGCTGGAGGGCGAACTTTTCACGCGCAGCTGGTATAAACAAATCGGCTGGACCACATGGCCGTACAGCAGTTTCGTGGAATATGAATTCGGCGATTCCTTCCGCACCGGCACGAACACCGAGCATTTCTATGCGGTCTGGGAATACGACTGGGGCTGGTTAGACCCCTGGCCCTGGGACTGGTACGGCAGCAGCATGAGCTATGACGACGGGTCCTCTCCGGACATAACTGAAGAAGAAACACCCACGCCGGAGGCGACGGCACCCACCGAAGACACCCCGTCTCCGGAGGATAACACGCCGTCTCCCGTAAGCGACACGCCATCGCCGGACGGCAGCATTGATACGCCCGTGCCGGACGGCAGCAGCAATACGCCCGCGCCCGCGGGAGAGGACGGCTGATGGAGCGCCGCGCCGCCGGCGGCGCGCGCTATGCCACGCGCGAAGAAATTGAACGCCTGCTGGACGAAACGGAGCGCTACGAGCACGTTGGCGCATTCGCCAAGCGCCGCCTCGAACGGCAGAGCAAACAGCGCACGCCCGCACAGAAAGTGCGGCATGCGATTTTTTCTATGCTCTACTATATCCTCATCGCAATTTTATGTGGTATGCTTTACATAGGCGTACGCGCCAAGATGAGCGACGCAATCCCGACGGTGCTCGGTTACAGCGTATTCACGGTTAAAACAGGCAGCATGGTGCCGACGCTGCCGATCGGCTGCTATATCGTCGTGCACCATACGGAAGATACCGCCGCGCTGGAGGCGGGCACGGTCACGACCTTCCGCTTTGAGGACGGGACGGTCGTGACCCACCGCATTATAGAGGTTCTGGATACGGACGACGGCGTACGCTACCGCACCAAGGGCGACAATCCGGAAAACGACCCGGACGCCGAACTCCTTTCGCCGGATCGGGTCATCGGCACCCTTGTGTTTGTCATCCGGCTCCCCGAGATTTGGTAAAGAGGCAATGAAACGAGCGTGAAAGCAACAGCAAAACGGAAAAGACGCTCCTACACCCCAACGGGCGGCGAGCGCGTTGCCGTTTCCATGGAAAACGTCTCCAGCATGGAGCTTTTCCGGCGGCCGGACGGCCGCTATTTCAAAGTCCTCTACGATATCGGCCTCACCGTCCCCGTCGGCGAATGCCACGGGATTGCGGGTGAAAACCGCTTTGAACTGCAGCTGCTCGCCGAGATCATCGGCAACGTCAAGCCGCATGAAAGCGGCCGCTGCTCGCTGATGGAAATCGGCATGATGCGCCAGAAGCGCAGAATCCTTCCGCACGTCTACTATATCAACGATCAAAAAGTGCTTTTCGAGCATATGCACGTGCTCGGCTATTTGATGTTCGCCTCCGAGCACGCGCCCGGCAAGCCGGAGGTCAAGCAGGCCGACTGGCTGAAACTGCTGCTCAAAACCGGGCTCTACCCGTTTACCTTAACCTATATCCGTTCGCTAAGCGCCGCGGAATACGCGCTTGTTTGCGCGCTGCTTGCGTACGCTTCCAAGGCGGTGCTCGTTGTGATGGATTTCAGCGCGATTACGGTACCGCAGGAGCTGATGGAGCCGTTTGCCGCGCTCATGCGGGAGATGACCGCCGCGGGCAAGACGGTCGTTCTGACCAACGCTTCGTGCGAACTGATTCAAAAAGCCTGCACGCACGCGTCCTTTCTGGTCGACGGCACCATCGTAAAAAGCGGCCAAATCGACGCGCTTTGCAAAGCATACGACAAACACGTCCTCAGCGTGGCTACATCCGCACCGGAGCGCGCGGTCAGCGCGCTGCAGGCTGCTTTTCCGCGTCTGCGCGCGGAGCGCACCGAACAGGGCGTTTCCCTCTACGGCGAGCACGCCGTTGCCGTTTCCGCCGCGGCGGAAGCGCTTGAACGCGCAAACGTCGCCTTCGGCGAAATCCGCATTCCCGCGCCGTCGCTTGCGGAGGCTTTCCGGGAGGTGAAGCGGACGCTGTGATTTACCGTACGAAATTTTTTAAAGAAGAGCTGAGTTACGGCTATTTCGAGCGCAAAAAAAACGTCGGCGCGCTGATCGCGCTCGGCATATTCGCCGGTATGCTCACGTTTTCGATCTATTTCATTTTGCAAACGCTGACCAAGAGCGTGCTCAGCGACGAAGCGAGCTTCCTTGTTGAACAAAGCTATCATACGACGGCGCTGTTATACCTCGCCGTGTCGTACGTCGGGTTCTGGATTTATATCACGGCGCGCTTCCGCATGGTCACGTTCTCCGAAGTGTACGAAAACACCTGGTACGGCCTGCTGCACCAGGGATACCGGATTTCCACGCTTGTGTTCGGCAAGCTGTTCGCGCAGCTCTTCGCCATGCTGATACTAAACACGGCGGGGTTTCTCTCCACGCTTTTGATGAGTTCGTTCCTCAAATTCCCGCTGATTCCGGGATATCTGGTCAGCATGTTCCTTGTCGGCACGTTCAACTGCGCGTCCCTGCTGGTCGTGGCCATGGCCGCGTCGCTGCTGGTGCGCGATCTCGGCAATGCGCGCAGCCTTTTTTCGGTCGGCGCGTTTTTGCTTTTTGCGCTGCAGATCGTCTTCGGTTTTTTCGCGCTGGTGACCGACCGCGAGAGCATCATGCATGTCAGCGCGCTATTTACAAAGAGCGCATATCTGTACGTGGACATCGCCGTTATGGCGCTCTGCATCGGGGTCTGCATCCTCAAGGGCAGCTACATCGCGCGCCTGTACAACGCGCCGGAACTCGACGAACCGCCGTCTCTCGGGCGCGCGGAGGGCACCACTCTGCTTGTGCGCACAAAGTCCCCGTCCGCCGCCATCCAGCGCTCCGCAAGACAGCTTTCGGCTTCCTATCAGCCGGTCAAGCGCGGCAATCTGCTCTCTTCGGTCATGTCGTTTCTGCTCGCGGTCGGCGTGCTCGCCATGTTCGCCATCGACGTTGTGATGCTCGCGTTTTCCTATGCTTCCCCGGAGAAGGAAACGTCCATCATGGGTTTCATCCCATATATCTTCCAGTCCTCCACCATGGAGCCGGAAATCAACTATAACGACATCGCGTTTTTCGAGGCCGTCGACGAATATGTCCAACTCAACGCGGACGATATCGTGCTCTACAAGGACGACACGGAAATCGTGCAGGTGCGCCGCATCGTCGACGAACTGACCGACTCTTCAACCGGCAAAGACATGCTGGAAGTGGACATTGACTACTATCCCGAAGGCTCGCAGAAGGGCATTTTGCATGGATACGTGGAAAAAAGCGCGGTTTACGGGCGGCTGGTCGGCGTCAACCGCTGGCTCGGCGTGGTCGTGCTGCTCGCAAACTCCATGTTCGGGCGCATCCTGTTTATGCTGGTACCCATCATCCTGCTCTTCTTCAGCAAGCAGATCAACGACTTCTTCAAGCGCGTGGGCGACCCGCGGCGGCGCGGCGCGCGCGCACAGGCCGCGTCCGAACCGGACGCCTGAAGCGCAGTAACGCGCCATTCTCAAAACAGCACTTTTAAACTTTTATATAAAGCAAACGCCGCTGAAAAGCGGCGCTTGAGATCGTCAAAAAACTTGTTTTTTGACGGGGCAACCGCTCTTTGCCTCTCGTCCTTCGGACTCCCGGGCGGCAAAGAACACAGAGAAACCGCCCGTTCCGGGCGATCCGTTACGCCGGATGAACCGGCGCAGCCGGAATCAACGGGTTAAGGGCTGCGGCCCTTAACAATCCCAGGGACTTTTTTAACAGGCTGAAGCGCCGCTGAAAAGCGGCGCTTGCTTTTGTGTTCGTTATGCGGTTATTTCGGCATTTCGCTGTAAAGCAGCGCCAGATGCCGCCCGATGTGCGTTTCGAGCCGGTCGAAATACTGCGCTTCGTGCTCACGCCAGTTATGGAACAGCCGGTCGCGGAAGCGGTATGCGCCCGTTTGATCCTTTGCGGTGAGAATCAGTCCGTAGGTGATGTGGATCAACTGGCGCGCGTCGTCGAGCTCAAAGAGCTCCGGCAGCTGCGCGTCGGTCAGTTTCTCCAGCGGGGGCACGCGGCCCGGCACGCAGGAAACGTGGTAATACTTCGTCGCTTCGGAAAATACGCCGAGCGCGTAGGCATGCACCTCGCGGTAGAGTTCCGGCTCGGTCATGGCGATGACGCGCATGGCTTCCAGCCAGTTCGTGCCGGCGGTCTTCACATGGAAGTTGCCGAGCGTCAGCCGACCGATGATCGGGAACACGGAGAATTTATCCGAACCGGAGTGAATCGAGAGTTTATAGCCGAATTTGCGCGCGATGGCGGCATGCACGCGCATCTCCGCTTCAAACTGCTTGAGGTCGCCCATGTAGTCGATGCCCTTTTGGAATTCGCCGCAGAACCGCGGCGCGATCGTCGCAAACTTCACCCCGCGGCGGAGCAGTTCGCTCGCAACAAAATAGTGCTGCACGGGCGTTGTGGGCGTCATCGTCTCGTCGATCGAGATTTCAAAGTCGACCGGGTTACCCTTGATATGCGTTTCGTAAATATGCACGGCGTGATCGAGCGCGGCCTCATAGATCAGGCACGCGCGGCGGAATTCCTGCTCGCCGAACGTAACGTGCTGGTCTTCCGCGGCGAACGTTTTACCGCAGTAGAGCGCTTCCCATTCGGGATGCGGGCGGTAGGCGGCGTCCACCTGCGCGTCGCTCATTTCGTCGACGTCGTTGCGGATCTGTTCGCTGCAGTCGAGCGTGATCATCGTGTAGCCGTTGGAGAGCGCATATTCGACCTCTTCGTCGGTCTTGAGATGGTCGCCGTCCGCGCCGAACCCGCGCTGGAAGTCCTCGCGGAAGACGGCGAACGTCGAGCTGTCCAGCACGTCCGCAAACGTGCGCTTGGTCAGGTTCAGTTCGCGGATGGACTGCTGCGCAAGGATCGGCGTCGCGTCATACTTTTCAAACACGCGCAGGTGCCCCGGCCCCGCGATGCCAAGCCGGTCGCCGACGCCGAACGTGCGCTTTCGGGTGAGCACGGGCTGCGGCGCGGTAAACGGGAAGAGCTTGCGCAGAAGCTCCGCGTTCTCGTGCGAAAGCGGTGCAAACAGCGCGCCGTCCTTTTCTTCCCCGGCAAACCCCGGGTTCGGGCCGGTGACCTGCAGATAGTCCGCGTCGCCGCCGCGTACCATGGAAATAACGCTCGACTCATATCGATGCGCAGATTTGGGATACGTTTTCATAAAAGATACTCTCCTTAAAAAAATTCTCGTTGCGGGCCGCCGCGGCAAACCCACCGGATTCGTTTTCAACGCGCCTTTTTACAGGCCGAAATATGCCTTTGCGTTCTGATAACACACGTTTTCGATGATCTTTTTTAAATATTTCTCGTCGGAGAAATACTCGCCGCGCTCGACCAGACTGCCGAGATAGTTGCAGAACACCCGGCGGTAGAGCTCATGGCGCGGATAGCTCAAAAAGCTGCGGCTGTCGGTCAGCATCCCGACGGACAGGCTCACGGGATAGAGGTTCGATACCGCTTCAAACTGCCGCTGAATGCCGTGCGCCTGATCGTTGAACCACCAGGACGCGCCAAGCTGGACGTTGCCGCGGCCGGGCTCTTTGCAGAACGCCGCCGCCAGAATCGCATAGGGTTCCGCGTCCGAAGCGTTCAGCGGGTACAAAATGACCTTCGGCAGGTTACCTTCCCGGTTCAGCGCGTCCAGCAGGGCGGACATACTGCGGATATCGCTCGCGCTGTCCGTGCAGTCGTAGCCGGTGTCCGGGCCGAGCTTTGCAGCCATGTCCCCGTTTGCGTTGCGGTATGCGCCGATGTGAATCTGCATGACGAAGCCGTTACGGGCGTAGACCCTGCCCATGTGCAGCAGAAAGGCGCTGCGGAACTGGTTGGTTTCCTTTGCCGAGAGCGGCTCGCCGCCGCGCGCCTTCTTTAGAATCGCGTCCAGTTCGCCCGCCGTCGCTTCCGTCCAGACAAAGTTGTCCAGCCCCGCGTCGCTGATGGTGGAACCGATGCCCTTAAAGACCTGCAGCCGCTTTTCCAGCGCGGCAATCAGCTCTTCAAACGTGCCGATCTTCTTGCCGGCGGCGACTTCCAGATCGCCGATATATCCCTTGAACGGCGCTTTTTCGCAGTTCATCGCCTTATCCGGGCGGAACGCGGAATAGACCTTCACGCGGAAGGACGCGTCCTCGGCGAGCAGTTTATGGTAGTGCAGATCGTCCACCGGGTCCTCGGTCGTGCAGACCACTTCCACATTGGAGCACTCCATGCACCAGCGCGGGCACATGTGTTTTTCGGCGATCAGCGCCTTGGTCTTTTCGTAAATTTTTTCGGCGTTCTCCGCGCAGAGCGGCTCGTCGATGCCGAAAAACCGCTTGAGCTCGAGCGCGCACCAGATATACAGGGGGTTGCCGATGAGTTCCGGCATGATTTCGGCGAACGCTTTGAACTTTTCAAAAAAGCTCGCGTCGCCGGTGATCAGCCGTTCGTCCACGCCGAAGGTGCGCATCGCGCGCCATTTATAGTGATCGTGCGCAAGCCACATTTCGCCGAGGTCGGTGAACTGCTTGTTCTCGTAAATCTCCTGCGGCAGAAGATGGCAATGGTAATCGATGATGGGCATTCCCTTGGCATACGTCTCATAGAGGCGCTTGCCGGTCTTGTTGGTCAGAAACAAATCTTCGCTGAACGCGTGTTTCATGTTTTGCTCTCCTTTTTCAATGGATTCTCAAACTGTTTTTTATCAGCGCAGTTGCCGGAACAGGCCGTTGTCGTACATCGGCAGGCTGCTGCGGAAGATGATTTCGCTGCCGATGAAGATGACGTCCTGCGGCGGGCGCTCGTCCTTGATCAGATGCTCGATCAGGTGCTTTGCAGCCGTGTACGCCTGCGCGTACGGATTTTTATAAAGCAGATTGGTGAAAACGCCGTCCCGCAGGAAGCGGACGTTTTCTTCAAACAGGTCGCTGCCGACCGCCGTGACCGCGCCCGCGCGCCCCGTTTCCAGCAGCGCTTTTCCAAGCAGGACGCTGCCGCGCGCGTTGACCGACCAGCAGGCCGCAAGGCCGCCGCGTCCGCTTAGCTCGCGCACGAGATGCTCGTACACCATTTTCTGCCCGCCGCCTTCGTGCACTTTGTAGACGGGGTTTTCGCAGCCGTTTTCGAGCAGATATGCGTCAAATCCCTGCAAAATCAGATAGTGCGACGGCACCATCACGTCTCCCGCGCAAATCAGGATCCCGCCGTCCTTCGGAATCTGCCGCGTGATCAGCTCGGCGAGCGTGCGTCCGATGATCTGATAGTCCGGCTGCACGCAGAGCAGCCGCCCGCTTGTCGGATTGTCGTCCCCGACCAGCACGACCGGCACGCCCCTCTGCACGAATTCCTGCACGGCGGTCATGCCGCGCAGATCGGTATACCCGGTCGTGATCAGCCCGTCGATCTGCTGTGTCTCCAGAAGCGTCGAAAGCTCGTTTGCCTGGCTGTTTGCGCCCATGTAAAAAGGGACCTCCACCAGACCGACGTTGTAGTCGCTCCTTGCGCGGACACTGTCCCTCAAACCCTGCCATATGAACGAATAATAGTAGCGGCTCTCCTCGGTCGGCCCCGGAAACGCCGCCGCGATGCGGACCGTTTTCCGTTTGAGCGAAGCGGCCACGGCATTCGGGCGATAGTCCATCTGTTTGGCGATTTCGGAAATCCGCCTGCGCGTCTGCTCGCTCACGCCGGGTTTGCCGTTGAGCGCGCAGTGCACCGTGCCGATCGAAACGCCGGCGCGCTTTGCAATATCCGTTATGGTCGTGCGCTTATCCATGAAACCGTCCCGAAATTCAAGAAAAGATTCGTTACTAAAACGTTTTTGTTTACGCCCTGAGTATAGTGCCGTTTAGGGTGTTTGTCAAACGATTTCAGCTGTAAAACACGAATTTACGTCCTGATTCCGGCAGTTTTTGTGCCGCACATACCCGTTTTTCTATGATTCGGGGAAAAACAATGTGTCAGGCACTTGTTTTCACGCAACCAAAACGTTTTTTCTTTTGTTGTTGTTATTATTTTATCTTCGGTTCTTGACTTGACGCAAAAACGTGCTACTATTTGGTTGTACATACATCTTTCTGGATCCGGAGGCACATATTCATGGACGTAACGCACCGGCACATCACAAAGATCGGCCGTGAGGTCAACCGGTTTGTCAACCGCTCGGTGAGCGGGTTCGGCGTCGGCACCTCGGAATACGAGTTCCTGCACGCGGTGCGCAAAAACCCCGGCGTCACGCAGGCGGGCGTGCGCGAGCGGCTCGGGCTGGACAAAGCGGCCGCCGCAAGACGCGCGGCAAACCTGGAGGCCAAGGGCTTTCTGATTCGAAAACCCAATCCGCTCGACGGCCGGAGTCAACTGCTTTTTGCAACGCCCAAGGCGGACAAGCTCAAATGCTCCCGCGCATCGATGGAAGCGGGTTTTTACGAATGGCTCCTTTCCGGTCTGCCGGAAGAGCGGCGCGCGGCCTTTTGCGAAACGCTGGACGAGCTGTATCAAGCATGCAAGGCCGAGAGCAAAGCGGGCTTTCCGCACGTTTCGGACTATGTCGCCGGCCGCGTCTGTGAAAGCGAACCGGCCGGACAAGAAGCACGAGGCAACTGAATTTTATGAAAAAGAAACTGCGTTCCCTTTCCCCCGCCATGACGTTTATCCTGCTCTTCGGCGTCGTCAGCCTGCTTTCGGACATGACGCACGAAGGCGCGGCCAGCATCCGCGGCGCATACCTTGCACTGCTGGGCGCGTCCGCGGCGAGCATCGGCTTTGTTTCCGGGCTGGGCGAGCTGGTCGGGTATTCACTGCGCTACCTCTTCGGCAAACTGACCGACAAAACACGGCAGTACTGGCCGCTGACCATCGCGGGGTACGTTGTGGACGTACTGGCGGTGCCCGCGCTGGCGCTGGTCGGCGAACACGGCTGGATCGCCGCGTGCGCGCTGATCATCATCGAGCGCATGGGCAAGGCGATGAAGAAACCCGCGAAAAACACGCTCCTCTCGTTCGCCGCCTCGCAGGAGGGCGTCGGCAAAAGCTTCGCCGTACAGGAAATGCTGGATCAGATCGGCGCGTTTTTAGGCCCCGTGCTGCTCTACCTCGTGATGCTCTTTAAAACAGACGGCACGACGTTTCAAATCTATTCGTTCTGCTTTGCAATCCTCGTTATCCCCGCGATTGCGACAATTGCGATGCTGTTTTTCACCAAGAGCAGATTCCCGAATCCGGAACGCTTCGAGCCGGAGCCGGCGGTGTCCGCGCCGTTTAAGCTGAAAAAAGGCTTTGTGCTCTACCTCGCCGGCATCAGCCTCTTTGCGTTCGGTTTCATCGACTATTCGCTGATCATCATGCACGTGTCGCGCAGCTTTGCGGGCATGTCCGCTTCGCTTTCGGAAGCGTCGTCGCTGGTCAACAGCGGAACGATTCCGCTGCTGTACGCGGGCGCGATGCTCGTCGACGCGGCTGCGGCGCTGATCTTCGGTCTGCTGTACGACAAAAAGGGCATGAAGGTGCTTGCCGTTTCAACGGCGCTCTCCGCGCCGTTCGCGCTGCTCGTGTTCGGGTTCCATTCCATCCCCGCGCTGCTTGTCGGGATTGCGATGTGGGGCGTCGGCATGGGCGCGCAGGAATCCATCCTCAAGGCGGCGGTTTCGCAGATCGTGCCAAAAAACAGCCGCGCAACGGGATACGGCGTGTTCGAGCTTGCGTTCGGCGTGTTCTGGTTCCTCGGGAGCTGGCTGCTGGGCGTGCTCTACGACGTCAGCATTCCCGCAATGGTCGCGGTCTCCATCGGCGCACAGCTCGCCGCCATCCCGCTCTATCTGCTCTCCGAGCGCAGTATCAAGCGGCAGTCCGCCCCGCCGGCCCCCGCCGGAAAGTAACCCTTCTGTTAAGAAGGGGTGCGTTGGAGGCTCCGCCTCCAAACCACCGTTTAGGGTCGTAACGGCCCTGAGAACCCGCTTTTTTGCAAGTGCCCAAATAAAGAAATTCCCAAGGGACTTGTCCCTTGGGCGGGGTTGCAGGGGTGGAACCCCTGCAAAAAAGAACGCATTAACGCCAAACCGCCCGCCGAATTTTCTTTCGGCGGGCGGTTTTGTGTTTCGCAGGCGGTCGCTATTCCGGCCAGACCTCCAGCGTCAGGTCGCCCAGCGGGTACGAACAGCAGGGATGGATGTATCCCGCCAGCACGTCCGCCATGCGCCGTTTGTCCAGATAGTCCGGGATGAACACGTCTCCTTCGGCCAGACGGGAACGGCACCAGCCGCATTCGCCGCCGCGGCAGCGGCTCGGCGCGGCGATTCCCGCGCGCTCCAGCGCAACCAGCACGGTTTCGCAGGCGGCCATCGGTATTTGCTTCGTTTCGCCGTACTGCAAAACGCTGAGCGTATAATGCGCACTCGGGTCGCCGGGGTATCCCTGCAGTTCCTTCGGGGACGCGGGCGCGGGATAGAGTTCGTGCCGGATATACTTTCGCTCCAGCTTGAGTTTTTCGAGTTCCCTGTCGACAAACGTATACATCGCCGCCGGACCGCAGAGGAACACGCTGCAGGGTTCGCCGCCGCAGGCCTGCGTAATGCGCTCCGCGGTGATAAAGCCGTACTCAAAGCCTTCCTTCTGCTCGTCGCTGAGGACATGGACGATCTTTACCTTGTCCGTCTCCTTTGCGATCTTGTCCAGCTCGGTTTTATAGAGGATGTCGCATTCCTTCCTGCTGCCGTAGAGCAGCGTGAGTCGGAAATTCTCAATCCCGTCGCGGATGGCATACGCCATCGAAAGGAACGGCGTAATCCCGCAGCCGCCCGCAAGGCCGATCACATGAGCGGAATCGCGCAGGGGTTCATAGTAGAATTCGCCTTCCGGCCCGGAGGTGACGACCTCGCCGCCGGCTTTCCAGTTGTCGAGGATCCATTCGGAGGCAAAACCGTCCTGCGCGCGCTTGATGGTCAGCGCATATTTGCCCTCGTATGCCCACGCGGGCGAACTGGAGAGCGAATACGGCCGGGTCAGAACCGAACTTCCGATTTTGAGCTGCACGGAGAGATATTGCCCCGCGCGAAACGGCGCAAGTTTTTCGCCGGTGAGCACGAACGTTTTCGCGCTTTCACCGTGTTCGATCACGTCCGCAATCTTGAGTTTCTGCACCTTCGGGTGGAGACGCTCCGCAAGGCGGTTGGCCGCGCGCACCGCGGAAACAGCCTCCGCAGACCCGCAGGCAAGCGCCTTCTGACGCGCGGGAACCATCTTTTTAAAGTACAGCATGTCGAACAGGCCGATGGGTTTTACATGAAAGTTAAAGTCGCTCATTTTCCCGCCTCCTTCATGTCCGCAAGGGTGAGTTTTGCGGTGAGCTCTCCGTTCAGGTAGGTCGAGCTGTAGCCGTAGATGCGTGGGCCGTAGCCGCCCGCAAACCGCACGCCCGGCACGATCTGATCTTCTTTGAGCATCATCAGCCGCGCCAGCATGGTGTCCCAGTCGGCGCAGGAATAGGCGTACATCGCGCCTTCCGGGTTGAGCGTATAGCGCGCCATGGTCACGGGCGTCGCAATCTCGATCTCCTCGATATACGGCTTGATGCGCACGCCGACGTGCTGCTCAAAATCGCGGATCATCTGTTCGGCCACTTCGCGCTTTTTCGCAACGTACTCTTTTTCGGGAATGTCTCCCCAGACGTCCGTGTTGTAAAGCGTCGTGAAGCTCATGATACAGGTGCCCTCCGGCGAGCAGCCGGGGTTGGCACGGTTGAGGCAGACCGTCGCCTGCATGGGATGCTCGTTGAACCCGTTCGCGCGGGCGGCCTCCTTCACCGTGTCCACCGACTCATAGATAAAGTAGCTGTAGTCCGTCAGTCCCAGTTCGTCCGCCGTCCGGTTCAGCCCGAGATATACCACAAATCCGCGCGGCCCGAGCGAGCGCGCGTTGATCATGCGCGTCTGCTGCTCCGGCACGTCCTTTTGATCCATCATGTCGCCGAACAGCGCGTTTGGCGAGCAGCAGGCGATCACGTGTTCCGTGGCCACGTCGCCGTGGCTCGTGCGCACGCCCGTGATTTTCCCATCCTTTGTCAGGATGCGCTCGGCGAGCGTGTTATACCAGATTTCGCCGCCCAGCGAGCGGATGCGCGCGTCCATCGCGGCGGAAAGCTCGTGGGAACGCATCTTTGGAATCCACGCGCCGCGGGTCAGATACTTATAGACCATCGCCGCGTACAGCGCAAAGTTCAGCCGGTCGGTGCTCACGCCGACATAGCACCAGTAGGCCGAGAGGATCCGCTGCGCCTTTTTCGGCATATGCAGCGCGCGGAACACCCGGCTTACGCTGTAGCCGCCGCATTTGAGGAAGTTCGCGTGCTCCTTCATGAGCACTTTGGAGTCCGCCTTGCCGCCGGATTTGCCGATGTATGCCAGCGCCGCCATGATCTGCTCGCAGAGCGTGATGAATTTCTCCATCGACGGGCGGCTGCCGGGCACGTATTCTTCCATCTTGCCGATGAATTCCTGCACCCCGAACGGCATCACGACGTCCAGATTGTCCTTTCCCTCGTTGATCGTAATGAGCCGGTAGGCTTCCGGCACGGGCAGCCACTCGACCTCCACGCCGAACGTCTGCTCGATGAGCTTGCGCACGTCGCCGGGGTCCTCCGCCGTGCCGACGTCGCAGAGTTCGTGCAGCGACGGTTCAAACTCGAACCGCCCGCGCACAAAGCTGCTTGCAAACCCGCCCGGCAGGTTATGCTGCTCGATCAGCAGCGTCTTTTTGCCGGCCTTCGCCATGGTCGCGGCGGCGGAAAGCCCGCCGTTGCCCGCGCCGATGACCACCGCGTCATATCGCTGTTCCAATGATCCAACACCCCTTTCCAATATTGAACGATAGCTTATTCGTGTTACGTCTGCGCCGCCTTGCCCGGCGGGATAATCACTTCCAGATCGGAGAGCGGATAGGTCGAGCACGGGTGAATGAAGCCGAGGTCCTTGTCCGCCTCGCGCCGTCCGTCGCCGTCCGGCAGGATGAACACGTCCCCGGAAACGAGCTGACTGCGGCAGATGCCGCATTCGCCGCTGCGGCAGCGCGAGTCGAGGATCAGCCCCGCCCGCTCGATCGCCGTGAGTACCGTTTCCGCTTTGCGCGCGGGAATTCGCGTCTCCGCGCCGTTGCACCAAACGCGGATCGTGCAGGTCCCTTCTTCCTTTCCTGCGGGATAGCCTTCCACGCGCGTCACGTCGCCCGGCGCGCCGGAAACCTCGTAGCGCGTCTGTTTGCGTTCGAGCGCGGCAACCTTCGGGAACTCCTTTTTGAGGAAGCTGTACATAATCGCAGGCCCGCAGATGAAGTATGTCTTTTTCTCCGGTTCCGGCACGTTTTCTTTGATGAACGCCGCGTCGAGGAAGCCTTTGCGCAGTCCTTCCTTACCCGCCGTGTCCTCGTAGGTGTTGAACCGTGCAAAGCGCTCCGGCGCGGCGGCGACGACCGCTGCAATCTCTTTTTCAAAGAGCACGTCTTCGGGATTGCGGCAGCCGTACAGAAGCGTGAGCGAAAGCTCCGGCCGGTCGTGCAGGAACTGCTTCATCATCGGCGCAAACGGCGTAATGCCGCAGCCGCCCGCAATCGCCACGATGTGGCGCGTGTCGCGCAGCGGCGAAACGTAGAAGTCTCCGTGCGGGCCGGTCGCCGAAACTTCCGTGCCTTCTTTCCAGTTTTCAAACATCCACTTGGAAACGTAGCCGTCCGGCTTTTCGCGGACGGTGATTTCGTAATACCCGTCCGGACCTTCCGCTTCATACGGCGCGGAGGAAATCGTGTATGCGCGCGCGGTCAGCGTGTCCCCGATTTTCAGCTTCACGCTGATATACTGCCCGGCCTGAAACACCGGCAGCGGCCCGCAGAGCATGTTCTCCAGCCGGAATGTTTTCACCAGCGGCACCTCTTCGCGCACGCCGGTTATCTTCAGCGAAAGCGACTCCGGGTGCATGCGTTTCGCCATGTCGGAAACCGGATCGGGACGGTAGTCCTCGTCCGCCGCGCGGTAGTGCTTTTTACGATCGCCAGCCATCTTCAGCAGCGCAAAGAGTCCGGGAATCAGTTTTACTTTAGCCATCGTTCAGGCCCTCCTTTGCTGCGCGCCGGCGTGTTCAATCTGCTCGATGGTCGCGAGCCTGCCCGAAAGGATCGAGCTCGGGAAGCCCGCCACAAGCAGCCCTGCGTTGCCAACGAACGACAGGCCGTCGATCAGGCGCTCCTTGTCCTGCGTCATGGCCTTGATCACGACCGAATCGTACACGCGGTGATCGTAGGCATAGACGTTGCCCATATAGGAGCCGATGTAGCGCGCGAACGTCTGCGGCGCGGCGACCTCGATCTCCTCGATGTGATCGCGGATGGGCACGCCGAGCACGTCCGACGCACGGTCGATCAGATCGCCCGCCAGCTCGTGCTTCTTTGCAAAATACGCCCTGTCGCTGAGCTCCCCCCAAGGTTCGGAGCGGCAGATCGTTTCAAGATGGAAAATGCAAGTCCCTTCCGGCGAAGCGTCCGGAATCAGCGGGTTGGGGCACATCCCGGCAAAGCAGTCGTTCGGCGTTAAATCGCCGATGCCCGCGTAGGCCGCGTTGATATCCCCGTTCTTCGCGAAGTAGTACATATAGTGATTGAGCCCAAGTTCCTCCGCGCTGCGGTCGAGCCCCATATACATGGAAAGGAAGCTCGTGCCGACGGTGCGCATGTTCAGCCGTTTGAGCGCCTTTGCGGGCAGCTCGGTCTTGGGATAAATCAGCTTGTTGAATACATTGTGCGGCAGCGCGTTGGAATAGACATAGTTCGTTTTCACGACCTCGCCGCGCTGCGTGACCACGCCGGTCACCTTTCCGTTTTCCACGAGGATTTTGTCCACGCGCGTGTTGCAGAGCAGTTCCCCGCCCAGCTCGGTGAATTTCTTCGCCATGAGCGCGGAGATTTCATAGGTCGTTTTCCGCGGCGCGTAGACGGGCACGGAGTCCATGCAGCTAATCACCGTGCCGTAGATCGGAAACGCGACCGCGTCCATCGGCAGCCCGATGAACGTCCAGTACACATCCAGATACTCCAGCGCCTTGGCCGGAATCTGGAAGCGGTCGGTCACGTCCTTAGTCGTGAGCCCCGCCGCCGCGACGATTCCCTTGTGCTTCATGATCAATTCAACAGGTTTGATCGCCGCGTCGTTGTCGTTGATGTAGTTGATTGCCGAAAGCATCTCGTCGCAGAAGTCCAGGTATGCGCGTATGGAGGGCTCGCTGCCCGGCACGCGCTGCTCGATAAAGCGGATCAGCTCTTCCTTTTTGAGCGGGACCACCATCTTTTCGTTCGTGTCCGTCCATGCAACGAACCGCCCTTCCGTCATCATGGGAAAGTCGATGTCGATGCCAAGATCGTCCACGAGGAAGCGATAGATGGGCCCTTTCTCCGCTTTCGAGCCATACTCCGTGATGCACTGCACGGAGATTTCAAACTCGAACCGCCCGCGCTTAAAGCTCGTCGTCACCCCGCCGGGGATATTGTGCTGTTCGAGCAGCAGCACGCTCAGCCCGCTGCGCGCGAGATTGCATCCCGCGGCGAGGCCGCCCATGCCGCTGCCGATCACTACCGCGTCATACGCCTGTTTCAAATGACCGACACCTCTTTCCTTTTTATTCCACATGTCTTATTTGGTTTTTGTGTGTGATTGCCGTTTGGTTTTTTCCGTCGCTGCGATTCTTCCGGTTATACGCCAAGTGATAAAAGAGCCTTTGCGTTCGATGTGCAGATTGGATCAGAATTCTCATCCGTGGCTTGGCCACCAACCAAAACATACAGGATTTGTCCCCAAAATGCAAGCATATTCCGGGATTCGTCCGTGCTTTTTTCCGGCAGGCCGGTTTTCTGTGCCGGTGCGCAAAAAAAGCCGCCCCGAAGGGCGGCTCTAGACCTGTCAAAACTTTGATGCAGGGGTTTCCCCTGCGCCTCGCCAAAGGGGCGTGCCCTCCTAAGAATCCCCTTTTCATAAAAACGGTTCTCAGGGCTTTACCCTGCACGGTGGTTTGGAGGCGGAACCTTCAACGTCCCCGCATAGAGAAGCGCCCCTGCGTTCAGTCCAGCGCCTCGCATTCGCCAAAATCGATGCCGGTCTGTCTGCGGATTGCGTCGAGCAGCTGCATGACCCGCAGCGTCTGCTCGTCGTATGCTTCAACCGCTTCGCCATGGCGCACCATGCGGTAAAATGCGTCGAGTTCATACACCATGTTGTTCTCCGCGGGCGTAAACGGCATATCCTCCGTCCGCCCGTCCAGATGGACCAGACGGATAAAGGACGGTTTATTCAGCTTGTCGAACGTCAGCGTCCCGTTTTCGCCCTGGATCTGGCAGGGGAACGCCGATTCCGTCACTTTGGAATAGAAAATCGTCGTCTGCTGATCGCCGTAGTCGAGCAGGACCGTCCCCGCGGCCTCCGTTCCGTTCTCCAGAAACGACGCGCCCGCATGCAGCGAAACCGGCATACCGAACAGCGCGACGGCGCAGTGCAGGCAATAGACCCCAAGGTCCATCAGCGCGGCGTTGCCGAGAGATGCATCGAACACGTTCGTTTGCCCGCCCGCTTTAAAATGGTCGTACCGGGTGGAATAATGACAGAATTCGAGTGAAACCGTGCGGACACGGCCGATTCGCGGCAGGCACTCCTTCAAAACCGTCAGGAACGGATCGTAAACAGGCCGGATGGCCTCGATCATGACAAGCCCTTTTTCGTGCGCGCGTGCAATCATCCGCTCCACCTGTTTTTCGTTGACGGCGGTCGGCTTTTCGCAGAGGACGTGCTTGCCGTGTTCGAGCGCGGCGATCGTCTGGCGGTAATGCGCGCTGTTCGGGCTGGCGACGTACACCGCGTCGAGTTCCGGGCAGTTTAAAAACGCCTCAAAATCGGAAAAGGCAAGCGGAATTCCCTGCTTTTCGGCAAACGCTTTTGCGCGCGCGTCGTCGCGCGAAAAAATCGCGTGCATTTCACACGTGTCAGTCCGGCGTGCGGCGTCGCACATCCAGTCGCAGATAAAGCTCGTTCCAATCATCCCGACGCGCAGCGGCTGCTTCATTCTTTTATTCTCCTGTTTCTTTCCGGTTTAGATCGATCCTTATTTCCTATTCTAAAAAAGCGCACCGGGATTGTCAACGGCGGCTTTACCTCTATAATTCGTCTTTCTTTCATATGTAAGTTTTTTATTTACTTTTGTGCATCAATTTTTTATAATGAGTCCGTAACGGGAGGAAAGCCATGCAAAAAGCGGCCATTTTCAACATCCAGAAATTCTCCATTCACGACGGCGCGGGCATCCGCACGGACGTGTTTTTTCAGGGCTGCAACCTGCGCTGTAAGTGGTGTTCCAACCCGGAATCACAGCCGCTTAAACCGCTGCCGGGCGAATCCGCGCGCGAGTATACGGTGGAAGAGCTGCTAAGCGAACTGCTCAAGGACAAGCCGTTTTACGATACCAGCGGCGGCGGCGTAACGCTGACCGGCGGCGAAGCGATGCTCCGGCCGGATTTCGTCGCCGCGCTCTGCGACGCGCTGCACGCCAGGAACGTACATGTTGCAATCGAAACGGCGGCCTGCGTTCCGGAAGACGTGTTTTTGCGCGTGCTGTCGCACGTCGACTTTGCCTATATCGATTTGAAGCACTACGACGAGGAAAAGCACCGTGAAGCGACCGGCGTTGGCCTCGGGTTGATCCAAAAAAATATCGCCGCCGCGCTCAGGAGCACAACGCCGGTGGTCGTCCGCATTCCGGTCGTCCCAGGCTTCAACGATTCGCCCGCGGGATTTTCAAAGTTTGCCGAAGCGCTGAACGCACTCGGCGCAAAAAAAGTGCAGCTGCTGCCGTTCCATCAGCTCGGTGAAAGCAAATACGACCGGCTCGGCCTGCCGTATGCGTTCGATGGCATACCGCAGATGCACGATGAGGACGCCGCCGCTTTCGCGCAGACGCTCAAAGACGCCGGGCTGGACGTGCAGATCGGCGGCTAAACGCACGCCGCGGCCGCAAGCCGGGCAACTTCCGCCAAAACTAAAAAAAGCCCGCGTTTGACGCAGGTGCGTATCGTGTTTTTTGAACCGCGACCCCGGTCGGGGATTCGCCCGTTCGGAAAACTTTCGTCCGCCGGCGTGGCGAACCGCATTTCTTTGGTACCCGTTACGCAGCTGTGACAAACGAAGAGCTGCGGCATTCGGCCAGGCTCTTGCCGTCTTCCATCATAAACCGGATCATCCTCATGGTATCTTCTTCCGAAGCGGTCTTGATGGACAACGTTGTGATTCCGTTCTGCATGTCCAGCAGCAGTCCCTGGATAAAGCCGTTGTTGCGCAGTTCCTCGGGTTCCTTGCCTGCAACGACAAGCTCAACAGGCGCTTCGCAGCTGTTCACGACTTCAAAAAACTCTTCCAGATTGCAGATGTTCATCTTCATCATAGTTCTCTACCTCCTTTCCTCACCTGTATTATACCCCATAATCCCATTTGTATCAAACAATATAGGACAATATATTGTAAAGATTCCATCGGATCGTGAATACGACCGCTCGTAAAAGTGAACGCAGCGTGAACTTTTCTTTGGCGGCGCAATAAAAAACCCGCCGAAGTTCCCGACGGTGAAGCTTTTTTTCAGCGGTGCATGCCGTTTCAGCGCGTACCTGTTAACTTATTCGTTCCGGCACGCAGGATCGCCCGCACGCAAGACTCATTTCCCGGCGGTTCGGCGCTGCTACAGCACGCGTGCGTACCGCACGCCGGAGTTTTGCAGCACAATCTGAAATTTATTACGGTCCCCGCGCGCAAGTTCCTCACAGTACTCGAATATTTCGCCTGCGGTGTTGCGCGAAATGCGAACGACCCGGAACGCCGGATCCCCCGCCTTGACTTTCAAAAGCTGCGCGTCCCGCTTGCCGAGCGTGACCGCTTCATAGGTTTCGACGGCTTCCATCGGCGCAAAACCCGAACACTCCGTAATCGTTGCATACAGCGAATCGGTGAGCTGTTCCCGGGTGAGCGTCTCGCACACGGAGACCGGAATATACGCCGTCTCCAGCAGCAGCGGTTCCCCGTCGGCAAGGCGGAGCCGCTCGATGCGGAACGCGTCCTGGTCCGGCTGAAGATTGAGCGTTTCGGCGATCTTCGCGGGTGGATGGACGGTTGTAAACGATACGATGCGCGAACTCGGCCGGAGGTCCATCGCCTGCATTTCGGTCGTAAAATTATAAAGATTGTTCAGGCTCCGCTTAAGTTTCGGTTTGCACACGCGCGTGCCGACCCTCTTTTTGCGGACGATCACGCCGTCGTCTTCCAGCAGCTGAAACGCCTGCCGCACGGTCGAGCGGCTGATGCCGAGGATTTTGCAGAGCGACGTTTCGGTCGGAAGCGCGTCGCCCTCCTGCAGTTCGCCCTGTACGATCAGGTCGCCAAAATACGCGGCCAGCTGCTGATAAACCGGTGTTTCACCATTCCATTCAATTTCAAGTTCGTCCCAGTCCATAGGCGCCCCCAGACATGCAAATGCAGCGCAAATCCCGCCGCAGCCGGACCCGCGGATCAGTAGTACTATTATGGCATGATTCTTCGTGTTCTGCAACGAGTATTCGGTGGCTGCGGCGGCCGTTCTTTTGACAAAGCAAGTTTTTTTCCGGTTTGCGAACGAATATTTGCTTATATGCCCCGGTTTGTAATATAATAATAATTGTGCAATACAATGCTGTATTGTTGTTCAATTCACCCAATCCGACCAACCGTAAAAATTTATCCTCCCGACGACCCGCCTTACTTTTTTATAAGGCAGTTCCGGCAGAACCGACCGACATAAACACAAAATCCATGCTGAATCTGCAAGCTCCATTGCTTGAAATGGAATCGCACGGCATTCGGCCTGTTTGTGTTTCATTTTTCTTCCGCATGACATGCAGCATAGCCAAACCGCAGGACGCAGTCCGTCTGCGGTAAAACGGGTTAAGAGGGATTTTAATGAAAGTATTGATTGTTGACGATTCAAAAACAGACGTACTGATGATCAGCAGCATGCTTTCCGATTACGAGCGGCTGATCGCTTACGACGGCGTGGAAGCGCTTGAAGTTCTGCGCCGCAATCAGGATGTGGACATTCTGATCCTGGACCTCAACATGCCGCGCATGAACGGCTATGAGGTGCTCGAAGCCATCCGCGACGACCCGGCTATTAAAAATATCGCGCCGATCATCCTGACAAACTACGGCGAAATAGACAGCGAAATCCGCGGCCTCGAGCTTGGCGCGGTCGATTATATTCGCAAGCCTCTCAACCTCCGTTCGCTGAGAAAGCGAATCGAACTGCACGCAAACCTGATCGCCGCAAAAAAAGAGCTCGTGCAGCACAACTTCGCGCTCGAGCGCGAAGTCGCCGCGCGCACGAAGGAAAGCATCCTTACGCGCGACGCGACGATCCGCGCAATGGTGAGCCTGCTCGAGGTGCGCAACATCGAGTCCAGCAACCACACCAAACGCACGCAGATGATGATGAGCGCGCTCTGCGATTATCTCAAAAACATCGAACCTTACAGCGCAATTCTGACCGAAACCTATATCAGCGAACTTTGCAGCACCGTTCCGCTGCACGATATCGGCAAGATGGGCGTGCCGGACCGCATCCTGCTCAAACCCGGCAAACTTACGCCCGACGAATTCGAGGTCATGAAAAAACATACCACGTTCGGCGCCGAAGCGCTCAAGGGCGAACAGGGCAAAAACCTGAACCTTTCCTTTATCCGCACGGCGGTCGAGCTGATTGAAACACACCACGAAAAATTCGACGGCACAGGGTATCCAAACGGTCTCTCCGGCATGGAAATCCCGCTTTCCGGACGGCTGATGGCGATTGTGGACGTATACGACGCGCTTGTGAACGAGCGGGTCTATAAACCCGCCATCCCCCATGAGCAGGCGCTCGAAATCATCCGCAGCGAGCGCGGGAAGCACTTTGACCCAAGCATTGCGGACGCGTTTTTGCAGATCGAAGCCCAGATGCAAGCCCTCCAGCGCCATCCGCATCCGCGTTGACCCCTTCCCGGTAAAAAGGAGCGCTTATGAAAAAAAGTAAACGAATCCTCCTGCTTCTGCTTGTTTTTCTGACCCTTCTGTCCGTCTCTTCGTCCGCGCTCTCTGCGGATGGAATCGGCCGGTCTGAAGACGCGACCATCCGCCTGACGGCGGAGGAAAAAGCGTTTATCGCGCAGCATCCCGTCGTCTACCTCGGCGTGGACCCTTCCTCCATGCCGTATGAATTTTTCGATACCGACGGCGAATACAAGGGCATTACGGCGGACTATGTCGAGCTCATCTGCGAGCGGACCGGGCTGAATCTTGTGCCCGTGGAAAACGTCACTTGGACGCAGGCGTATGAAATGGGCGTTGAAAAGAAGCTGGACGTGCTTTCCTGCGTGGCCAAAACCGAAGCCCGGCAGAAATATTTTCTGTTTTCCGATCCATATATCACGTTTCAGCGCGTCATCTTTGTCAACAGCGACACCGACATAATTCATTCACTCAAGGACCTCTATGGGAAATCCGCCGCCGTGCAGGCCGAAAGTTCCCACGAAGCGTTCCTTGCTTCCTATGTTTCCATCGACGCGCATCCTTACCCGACGGTGGAGCAGGCGCTCGAGGCGCTCTCCAGCGGACAGGAAACCGCTTTTATCGGAAACCTCGCCACAACCATTTATCTAGGCAAGCTGGACGGCATTACAAATCTGAAATATGTGGCGATTGAAAACGAAGAACCGCAGGAATACTGCTTTGCGGTCCGCAGCGACTGGCCGCTGCTCGTAAGCATCCTCAATAAAGCGCTCAGCGGCATCAGCAAGGAAGAAAAAACCGCCATCAACAATAAATGGATTGGCGTGGAGCGCGACGTAAACTATCCGTATCTGGTCCGCGCAGGCATCATTGCCGGGTCCGTGATCGTCCTGGTGCTGATCGTTTCCGCATTCTGGATTGTGAAACTGCGCAAGGAGATCAAAGCACGCGAAATCATCCAGCGGGAACTCCGCGCCGCCAAGGAGGACGCGGAGCAGGCCAACGCAACCAAATCACTCTTCCTTGCGCGCATGTCGCACGAAATCCGCACGCCGCTCAACGCGGTCATGGGCATGACGCACCTGCTGCGCAAAACCAACCTGAGCACCACGCAGAAACTCTATTTGGGCAAGCTCGCCGAGGCGGCGGACAACATGCTCGGCGTGATCAACGATATCCTGGACTTTTCAAAAGTCGAGGCGGGGAAAATCGAACTTGAGACCGTCTCCTTCGATCTCGACCGTCTGCTCGCCCGGGTGGTGTCGATCATTTCCGTTAGAGTTGAGAATCGCGGCGTTGAATTTTCCCTTCAAAGAGACCCTGCGCTTTCAGCCCGTTTTTTCGGCGACCCGACGCGCATCGAGCAAATCCTGCTCAACCTCGTCAACAACGCCGTAAAGTTCACCGAACACGGAAGCGTCACGCTGAGCGTCCGCGCCGGCACGCTCTCCGGCGGCGCGTGCATTGATTTCACGGTTGCAGACACCGGCATCGGCATGACGAAAGAACAAGTCGGCGAATTGTTCAAACCGTTCTACCAGGCGGACGCAAGCATCGGCCGCCGTTTCGGCGGCACCGGGCTCGGCCTGTCCATCACAAAGGCGCTTGCCGACCTGATGGACGGCGAAATCGAGGTTGAAAGCATCCCGCAAAAGGGCACGACCTTCATCGTGCACCTGCCTCTGAGCGAAGCGCCGGGACAGGCGCCGTGCAGCGAGCGCTTCATCTCCCGGTTTTTTAGCGGCATCCATGCGCTTGTGTTCACCACGGACGAAAGCGCCTGTTCCTCCCTCCGGGAATGCTTTGCGTCTTTCGGGATTGAAACGCAGTTTGCCGGGACGGAGGATGCGGCGCTTGCTTTTTTGCAGGCCGCCGCGCACGACGAGCGGGACTGTTTGCTCGTTGCGGACGATTCCGCCGCATCGGGCGGCGGCGCGCGGTTCGTCCGGGACGTGCGCGGTACGCTTTCATTTTCGGCAGCGCTCAAGTGCATCCTGCTCGTCCCTATCGGGCGCGAGGACCTGCTGGACCAGGCCGAGGCGGCGGGCGTGGACTGCGGCCTGGTGAAGCCCGTTATGCCTTCGGTTTTGTATAACGCCATCGTCGGTGTTTTCCATATCGAGCAGTCCGGCGCAAAGGAGCCGGCGGCACAAGATATCCCCCAAAAAGCACGCCAGCCGTACCGGGTTCTGTTGATCGAAGACAATCAGACCAACCAGTTTATTGCAAAGACCATCCTAGAACAGGCAGGATTCACGGTCGATGCCGCCGAAAACGGACTGAGCGGCAGCGAGTATTACGCTGCACACCAACGCGAAGTGGACCTGATCCTCATGGACCTGCATATGCCGGTGATGGACGGCTATGCGGCTTCGGACAAAATCCGCGAAACGGACGGGGACATTCCGATCGTCGCCATGACGGCGGACGCAATCTCCGGCGTTCGCGAAAAGTGCGAAGCGCACGGCATCCATCATTACGTCACAAAGCCGTTCGACCCGGAGCAGTTTATTCAAACCCTTCTGGAAATCCTCGCGGGAACGCCGGCCAAGTACAGGCAAGCAGAAACACCGCGCCAAGCGGATCCGCCAAAGCGCGTGCTGGACGCTGCGGACGGCGTCCGGCATATCGGCGGCGACGCGACGCTCTATCGCCTGATCCTGCAAACCTATCTGGAAGAAAGCGCCGAGACCGCCGCGGAATTGGAAACCGCGCTTCTGCAGCACGATTTTACGGCCGCACGCGATCTTGCGCATAAACTCAAAAGCAGCAGCGGCAGCGTCGGTGCAGGAAGCCTGCACCAAACTGCGGCGGCGCTTCAAGCGGCGCTGGAGTCGGCGCAAGCGGACGAGGCAATGCGTCTGTTTGGTGAATTCTCCGCACTATTTGCGCAGCTGACCGAGGAAATCCGTACTTACCTCAGGGAAGAGCCTCCGGAATAGCACGCGGGTGCTGCACGCAGGGCCTTTTGCCTCCATTCAGGCAAAAGACCCTTTTTATGCCGTTTTACGAGGGGCGGCGCTTGTTCAATACATTGTATTCGCGCGCTCAGTTTCTTAACGCAATCGTTTTCGTAGTTTCTTTCAAGTTTTACTTTCCCCTTAAAAACTGCTGCTGCAAATCTTTTTCATTGCTGGGTTTGCCGCCGAATCGATAATTTACTCCGTTTTTATCCCATTCTCTGCGAAATTATCCGTGTTCCGGCAGCTTGACTTTCCGTTTGTGCATTACTATAATCGAATTAACGAAATCGTTTAAGTTCCATTACACAGACAATGAAATACCGTGACAAATTCGCATAAAACGGTCCTATGGCAAGATGCCGGTTTTTTAGGTTTTTCTGCGGCAGGCGGTAAAAAATGGTAACAATCAAGGATATTTCCGAAAAATGCGGCGTATCCCGCGCAACTGTCAGCAAAGCGCTCAATGGCCACGCCGACATCGGTGCGAAGACCAGTGCGCAGATTCGGCGTGTGGCAAGGGAAATGGGATACCTGCCGAACGCAGCCGCGCGCGCGCTCAAACTTGGCCGGTCGCATAATATTGGCGTGCTGTTCGTCGATCAGACGGCCGCCGGGCTGACACACGAATACTTTTCCCGTATTCTCAACAGTCTCAAGGTCGAAGCAGGACGCCGCGGCTACGACATTACATTTATCAGCAAAAACATCGGCGAATTTTCCATGGATTACTACGAGCATGCAAAATACCGCAACTGTGACGGCGTGGTCATCGCATCCGCGGATTTTGCCGACCCGGCGGTCGTCAAGCTGGTTTCCAGCGAAATCCCGACCGTGACGCTCGATTATGTGTTCGACAACCGCACCTCCGTGCTTTCAAACAACATCGGCGGCGTTGTCGCACTGGTTGAATATGTCCACGAGATGGGACACAAAAAAATCGCCTTTATCCATGGCGAGGATATGTCCATCACGCAAAAACGGCTGATCAGTTTCCGCAAAAGCTGCGCTTCCCTCGGCATCGACGTACCGGATGAATACATCCGTGCCGCGTTCTACCACGACCCAAAATCCAGCGCCCTTGCAACGCGCGCGCTGCTGGCGCTGTCCGAGCGCCCGACCTGTATCCTCTATCCGGACGATTTTTCGTTCATAGGCGGTATGAACGAACTGGAGGCACAGGGCGTGTCCATCCCGAAGGACATGAGCGTCGCCGGGTACGACGGCACTTTGCTTTCCCAGGTGCTCCGCCCGCGGCTGACCACTTATAAGCAGGATGCAGAGACGATGGGCCGCGAAGCCGCGAGGCATCTCGTCGAAACCATCGAACAGCCGAAGACCTGCCTGCCGCAGCAGATTGTGGTCTCCGGCAAACTGCTCCGGGGGGATACCGTCGGCAGGCCGGGCTGCTGAAAAGCTCCTTCCTGCGGCAATCGCGGCACGCCTTGTTTGCTTTAATTCGATCCGCCTTAACGCAGAGCCGGTCGCCCGTCTTCCTGCGGAGGCGGCGCCGGAAACCTGTCGTTTCGCCGCACCCGCGTTTTGCCATATACCCCGGGCCGGCTTCACGGCAATCGACCATATGTTTTACCTGCGGCGCACCGGCCGGCGCAAGCGCAGGAATTTTTGCCCGCCAGGCATGTCATACCGCGCCTGCTCGTGTTTTCGGCACGGACAGCCTCCTCCGCGTGTCCGTCGGATGGCACGACGCAGGCGACTACGGATGTTATGCTGTGCCTGCATGCAAAGCCGTCGCCGATCTGCTTCCGGTGTTTCGGGCAGCACCGGAGGCGTTCGGCGGCGAGGGCTACCCCTGAAAGCGGAAGCGGCTATGCGGGCGTTTCGAAATACTGTTCCGCCAGCGAGGCCGCACATCCCTGTTGGAATTCTCCGCTGGTCTGTGTATTCACGCGGCTCTGCTTTTCCAAACCGCAATCTTTCTAAAAAACAAACGACCGGCGGGTACTTTATCCGCCGGTCGTTTTATATTGGTCGATTCTCCGATTTGGATTCAGCAGCCGAGCGCCTGCTTTGCGGCCTGTTCCGCGGCCTCGCAGGCTTCGTAGGCCGCCTGCAAATCCCCGCCGCAGCAAACCACGCCATGGTTCATCAGCAGACAGGCGTTCCGTTTTCCCAGCGCGCGGAGCGCAACCTTTGAAAGTTTCTTTGTGGAAGGGAGCGCGTGCGGCGCGCAAAGCACGCTTTCGCCGAGTTTTTGCCGCGTCTCTTCGTTAAGTCCGCCGATCGGTCTGCGCGCGGCGGCAAACACGCCGCAGTAGCGCGCATGCGTATGGATGCACGCGCCGACGTCGCTGCGAGCGCAGAATAAATCCCGGTGCAGCTTCTTTTCGCTGGTGGGTTTCCTTTGCGTGCCGTACGCCAGCGTTGCCATTTCAACCTTTACAATATCGCTCGCAGAAAGCAGACGGTAATCCAGCCCCGAGGGCGTGACGAGCATATGCGTCTCGTCCAGCCGGACGGCAAGATTGCCCCAGGTCCCCTGCAAAAGCCCTTCTTTCATGAGCCGGAGGCCGAACGAAACAATCTGCTCGCGCAGTTCCTTTTCGCGCGCGGACCAGTTCTCTTCGGAAGCCGGCCTATTCTCTTCCGTTGTGCTCTTTGCCGCTTCCGCCGCAAGATTGAGCTTTGAATACTTCTTCTGGTACACCAGATGCATCAGCTTTGCCGAAAAATACGGCACGCGCTTTGCCCCGCCGATCTTTTCGGCCAGCATATGCGTCATCGCCGCCTTATCCAGCAAAACCGCGCCCGTGACCGTCTCCATGACCGACCGGCCGGTCAGCAGCATACCGCGACCCTTTACAAAGCAGCTGTTCCGTCCTTTCAGGCAGCGCTTCACCTCGTCCGGCGAAAGCTCGTTCGCAACGCGGGCGGTCAGTCCCACGATCTGCGCCATGTCGTCCAGTTCGGCGGTCAGCTTTTTGAGCGTGTCCGCCGCCTGCAGCGCATATTCGCCCGGCAGCAGCAGCACCGCGAGCGCATCCGGCTTTTCCTGCAGCGCGGCCGCGAACGGGTCGTCCGCTGCGTCCGCCGCCTTGGCGGTGATAGCGGCCTCGTATGCGCCGCCGCCGTTTTGAATCCGCGCGAAGAAATAGTCCTGTCCGTCTCCGCGGATGGCCGCCGAGATCGTGCCGCCGGTCAGCCCGGCCTGTTTCAGCTGGTCCGCAAGTTTAAAAAACGCTTTTGCGGCTTCGTTTTTGTTCATCCGATTCTTTTTCCTTCCGCCGCGGCAAACCCGCGGTTTTTTTCGTTACGCCTTTTACTTATGAGACATAAACCCGTGAAAAACTCACTTGAGCCGGGTTTTTGATGGCCTGCTATGCCTCTTTCGTGAAGCGTTCCCCGTTCGCTTTTTTGTACAGCGCCGAGAGCGAACGGTAAATCTGCTGATACTGCGCAAACAGCGTGTCGTACACCGCGGCGTTTTCCCCGTTCGGCGTGAAGGTTGCGCTCACGCGGACAAAGCTCTTTGCCGCCGCAAAGGACGGGAGTTCGCCGAGTCCAATCAGCGCGACGACCGCCGCGCCCACCGCGCCGGCGTTGCGCGGGTTTTCAACCACATGTATCGTTTTGCCCGTTATGTCGGAAAGAATCTGCATCCAGCCTTTGTCCAGCGCGCCGCCGCCGATGATGCGGATATCTTCGCTCATAAACCCGTAGTCCGTGCGGAAATTCTGCAGAATCCAGCGGATGTTGTAGGCGATGCCCTCATACACCGCGCGCATCAGGTGCTCACGCGTGTGCACCATGGATATGTTGAAGAGCGTCGCGCGCGTGGTCGTGCTCGAAACCGGGCACCGCTCGCCGAGCATCCAGGGCGTGCAAATCAGCCCGTCGCTTCCCGGCGGGACGGAAGCGATCACCTCGTCCATGAAGTTGAACACCGCGCCGCCGAGCTCCTCCTTTTCGTGCCGGAAAAACTGGTCCCGGATCCATTCGATATTCGCGCCCGCGGATTCCGTGATCCCCGCAACGAGGTTCATGTCCGGGTCGGCGCTCTGGATCGCCGCCGCGCCATGCTGAAACTTATCCGCCGTTTTGCTGCTCGCGGCCACCCAGGCCGACGTGCCGAGGTAGACGTGCACGTCGCCGTCGCCCTGCTGTCCCGCGCCGACCGCCGCGGCCTGCACGTCGTCGCAGCCGCCGAAGACCGGCGTGCCCGCGGCAAGCCCGGTTTCGCGCGCGGCCTGCTTGGTAATCCCGCCGACAAGATCGGTGCTTTTGACCAGCGGCGGGAGTTTCTGCATGTCGATCCCCGCAAGCGGCAGAACGCTGAGCCAGGTTTTCTTTTTGAGGTCGAAGCCGTAGCTGGACGCGCCGGAAAGCTCCGTCACCATTTTGCCCGTACAGCGGTATTTGAGGTACCCGTTAACGTCGAGGATGCGGTGCGCTTTTTTGTAGATTTCCGGCCGCTCTTCCTTGAGCCAGATGATTTTAGCAATGCAGTCCTTGCCCATGATGGGCGTGCCCGCGATCATCGTGAAAATCCGCTTGCCGCCGAGCTTTCGCATGATATTCTGCGCCTGTTTTTCCGCGCGGCCGTCGACCCAGGTGATATTGGGATAGAGCGGTTCCCCCGTTTCGTCCACGGGGATCACGCCCTGCGCCTGCGTGGAAAAGACGACCGCGGCGACGGCCTCGGGAGGTATGCCGTTTTCGTCCAGCACGCGGCGGCTCGTGTCGCAGACCGCGTTCCAGTAGTCCGCCGGGTCCTGCTCGACCCAGGCCGGGTTCGGATAGTGCGTCGGATACGGCGCGGAAGCCGTCGCGCGGATGCTCCCGTCGAAGCGGACAAGCACCGCCTTATCGGAACTGGTGCCGATATCGTGCGAAAGAATATAGCGTTCCATCAAACATCCTCCCTGTTCAATGCATCAGCGCATGCCGGTGTTTTTTACTTGTTTAAACACGCTCTCAAAGCGCGTGAGCGCGTCGGCGACCACCTCGTCCGTGTCCGCAAGCGACGTGTAAAGCCGGCTGCCCGCCAGCGTGACGACGCCGTTGGCCATGTAGGCCGCGCCCATGCGCTCCATGGATTCCTTGCGCCTCGTCATCATGTCTTTGTTGCGCAGCAGCCCGATTGCGGACTTGACGAAGCTCATGGACGAATAGTCGAAGCTCATCGCACCCGTGCATTCGAGATGGACGATCGAACCCTGGTTGTACGCCACGAACGGCAGATCGTATGTTTCAATGAGTCCTTTGAGCCCGTCGGTGAGCTTGTCGCCCTGCCGCCCGGCGATTTCGCAGGCGTTGGTACGCTCGATTTCACGGATGGCCGTGTAGCCCGCCAGCGAAGAGAGCGGATTCGCCGCCAGCGTGCCGCCCACATACGCGCGGTGCTTGCCGGTTGCCACGCCCGCCGCCATAAGAGAAGCATACTCGCGCTTGCCGCCGACGCCGCCCGCCGCCGGATATCCGCCCGCGACAATCTTGCCGAATATCGTGAGGTCCGGCACAATGCCGAAATATCCCTGCGCGCCTGAAAGCGCAACCCGAAAGCCCGTCACAACCTCGTCGAAGATCATCAGCGCGCCGTATTTGTCGCAGAGCGCACGCACGTTCGCGTTGTATTCGCGTGCAACAGGCCGCGTGCCGCTTTCCGGTCCGACCGGCTCGACGATGACCGCCGCCGTACCGCCGCGCAGGCGGTTTTTGCGAAGCATGGCTTCGAGCATGTTCAGGTCGTTGGGGCGCACCTCGTCGGTGAGCGAATAACAGGCGCGCGGGATGCCGTGGGATTCGAGCAGCGCACGGCTGCCGGGAATCTTGAGCCCGTACACCATCTGGTCCGACCATCCGTGGTATCCGCCGCCGATCTTGATCACGCGTTTTTTGCCGGTCGCAATCCGCGCAATGCGCAGCGAGGCCATCACCGCCTCCGTGCCGCTGCCGAGCATGCGGAACATCTCGACCGCGGGCATATGCCGGTGGATTTCCTTTGCAATCATCAGTTCCGCTTCGTGCAGCAGCCCCGTGACCGGCCCGCATTCGTTGAGCAGCTTGATCACGGCGCTGCGGATCGGTTCATAGTTGCTGCCAAGGATCGTCGGGCCGCCCGCCTGCAAAAAGTCGATATAACGGTTGCCGTCCGCGTCGTAGAGATACGCGCCGTCGGCCTTGGCGATGCAGATCGGGAACGGTTTGTTGAACGCCAGATTGTGCTGTACGCCGCCGGGGATATAGTCCTTCGCTTCCTCAAACACGGCGCGCGAGCCGCCGCACTTTTCGTCGAAATAGCGCAGCACTTCGCCCTTGTAATATTCTTCCGAAACCTCATAGATCGGTTCGCCGGTCAGTTTTTTAAGTCTCGCGTTAATTTCCGCCGGGTCGTCCCAGCGGCTGATTCCGCAGTTGTCCATTTTGTTCATTCCTCCAGCATTTTTCTGCTTTTATCCGGTGCCGCGCTTTTGCGCGGCCGTTTTTTCTGGTTTGTCCGTCACTCCTGCGGCTTTTGTACGCCGAGCAGCCGGCGCAGCATCCGCCGCATGTCCGCGCGCATACTCCCTGCGTCGAACGGCAGGCCGTACGCCAGCAGATGGTTGACCTGTCCGTAATACAGCCCCAGCGTCATCTGCGCAAGCAGTTCCGCGGACACGTCCGCGTCCTGCGGGAAAGCCCCGAATTCAATTTCATAGTGCTTTGCAATCAGCCGCTCGATTTCGCTGACGCGCCCACCGTTGCCGCCGAGGATGGTCGCGTTGGTCAGCCGCGCCATCACGCGCGGATAGTTGGCGGTATCTTCGATCAGCCGGTCGAGCAGCGCTTCGATGAGCGCCACGCCGGTTTTTTCGCACGCTTCGCAAAACTCGACCAAATCGCCGATTTCCGCGACGGCCAGCGCCGTCTGGAGTTCGCCCGCGTCCGCGTAATGGTTGAACACGGTCGTGCGGCATACGCCCGCCGCTTTTGCGATGTCGTCAAACGGCACGCCGCCCACGCCGTTTTGCTCATAAAGCCCCTTGGCCGCATGCAGGATCGCCCTGCGTGTTTTCATTCGTTTCTTTTCGCTCAAAGTGTTTCTTCCTTCCCGTCTTCCTGCGCCAGGCGTTTCTTTGCGCGCGCATTCGAATTGATACTGCCGCGGTAAACCACCAGCCGCCAGAACAAAAACTCCGTCGTCAGGTTAATCAGCATGGTGCCGATCAAAACGACATACGCGTTCCAGCCGATGTTGGTCAGCGCGTTGCCCCAAAGCGTCGACGCCGGGGTAAACACACAGTAATACAGCGCAACCTTCAGCATCGCTTTTGGCACGTTCGTTGCGGACTGGAACGTAAACTCGCGGTTGAGCGTGAAGTTCCAGAGCACGCTGAGCACCAGCGCGATCAGATAGCACGGCCAGTACGGCCATTTCACGATCTCGTGCAGCAGCGTGAACGTCAGAAACTGGATCACGCCGGCGGACGCTGAAAACAGGACGTATTTTATGACCCGCGCAATTTCCTCTTTTTTCTGTGTCTGCATTCTTTCTGGCTCCTTAAAAAACTGAAGTCGGCAGGAAAACATTAATTTGTATTAAAATGTGAATTGTAGTGCAAAAACAATATAGCACGCTCCCGGTGGGCTGTCAATGCCGTTATCCTGCGCAATTTTGACGTTTTCCCGAATACAGCCACCGCGCGCTTGTGCTTTTGCGTATATTTTGGTAGTATGCGTTGAATCGGGTTCTTGCAGCCCGATGCCGAGGAGGTTCGGATGGAATATGAATGCAGAATTTGATCTCGAACGCTATCTGACCGACGGCGTGAATACAATCGTCGCGGACGCAATGAAGGCCGCGCTCAAAAACCCACGCGAAACGGCGTTTCTTGTCCGCTATGCCGCCGCCGCGAAGCGCGCCGAAAAACGGCGCGCGGCATACGCCGCGCAGGGCGGGCACGTTCCGTCCTTCCTGATTGCAAGCATCACAAACCGCTGCAATCTGCACTGCGCGGGCTGCTATGCGCGCGCCAACCACATCTGCCACGACGGCGCGGACGACACGCTGCTCAGCGAGGAAGAATGGGACGGCGTGTTCGGCCAGGCCGAGGAAATCGGCATTTCGTTCGTTTTACTTGCGGGCGGCGAACCGATGCTGCGGCGCGGAGTCGTCGAACGGGCGGCGGCGC
>DAOTGE010000019.1:0-5014 GCA_035446965.1 Eubacteriales bacterium | reverse complement strand
CTTGCGGGCGGCGAACCGATGCTGCGGCGCGGAGTCGTCGAACGGGCGGCGGCGCATCCGAATCTGCTGTTCCCAATCTTCACCAACGGCACGCTGTTTTCCGGGCGCATGCTCGATTTGCTCGATCAAAACCGCAACCTCGTGCCCATCGTCAGCGTCGAGGGCGACGAAGCGCAGACGGACGCGCGCCGCGGAGCGGGCACCTATCAAAAGCTCGCCGCCAACATGCGCGCGCTGCAGCGCCGCGGCATATTTTTCGGCGCGTCGGTCACGGTGACGACGGAAAACGTCCGCTTCGTTACAAGCGACGCTTTTTTGAACGAACTTTCCAAAAACGGCTGCAAGATCGCGTTTTATGTGGACTATGTCCCCGCCGACCCCGGCACGGAAGCGCTTGCGCCCGGCGAGGCCGAGCGGGATTATCTCGCGGCGCGGCTTGACGGGCTGCGAGGCAGGCCGGACGCGATGGTCTTTGTTTCGTTTCCGGGGGACGAGCAGTATGCGGGCGGCTGCCTCGCCGCGGGACGCGGGTTCTTCCATATCAATCCGCACGGCGGCGCGGAACCCTGTCCGTTCTCGCCGGTTTCGGACGTCAGCATCCGGGACGTTTCCCTGCTTGAAGCGCTCGATTCGCCGCTGTTTACGCATCTGCGCTCCAGCGAGCTGATTGCCGGCGCGCACGACGGCGCCTGCGCGCTGTTTGGGCACGAGGATGAAGTGCGCGGCATGGCCGCAGATTCCTGAATTTCAAAAATTCACCGAAAGAGAAGGAGTTCATATGCGTTTGAAACTTGCCGACCGCGAACTGCCGAATTACTCGCGCGGCGAAGAAATATTCAATATGGTTTCGCATATCGCGGGCGGCGCGTTCGCAATCCTCGCGCTGGTGCTCTGCGTTATAAAAGCCGCGATCGGCGGCAATGTCTGGGCGATCGTTTCCGCCTCGGTATACGGCTTCACCATGATCGTGCTGTACTGCATGTCCAGCATCTATCACGGACTCAAGCCCTCGACCGGCAAAAAGGTGCTGCAGGTACTCGATCACTGTTCAATCTATTTTATGATCGCCGGCACGTATACGCCCATCGTGCTTGTGGCGATGCGTCCGCTCTTCCCGGTGCTCGCGTGGACGATCTTCTTTTTCGAATGGGCGCTGACCGCGCTGGCCGTCACGCTGACCGCCATCGACCTCAAGGAGTACGGCGCGTTCTCCATGGTCTGCTACATCATCATGGGCTGGGGCATCGTGCTTGCAACGCCGTACGCCGTGCAGGCGCTTACGCAAAACGGGTTCTGGATGCTGCTTGCGGGCGGGTTTGCCTATACGCTTGGCGCGGTGCTCTATGGCATCGGCTCGAAAAAACGCTGGTTCCACTGCATTTTCCATCTGTTCGTTCTGCTCGGCAGCGTGCTGCAGTTTATCTCGATCTACCTGTACGCTATTTAGAACTCAATCCACAGGCTGACAAAAAAAAGAGGCTTTCTGCCGAAAGCCTGAAACGCCGGAAGGTTCCCCTTCCGGCGCCAGTCTGTTAAAAAGTCCCTGGGATTGTTAAGGGCCGCTGCCCTTAACCCGTTTTTCCGGCTGCGCCGGTTCATCCGGCGCAGTACGATCGCCCTTTAGGGCGGTTTCCCTGTGCGTTTTGCCGCCCGGGAGCCCGAAGGCGAGAGGCAAAACGTGGTTACTCCGTCAAAAAACTGGTTTTTTGACGGCCAGACGCCGGAAGGTTTCCCTTCCGGCGTTTTTTTTGCGTTCGCATTCAGCGTACCGTGCCGAGCACCTTATAGAGCAAAGCATAGAGCGTCTCCGCTTCGTTTTCAGAGAGCGGGAGACAGCCGCCCATCCTGAGCGGGATTCCGGCTGCGCGCTCGCGCAGGGCGAACCCTTCTTCCGTCAGCGAAAGGTCGACGCTGCGCTCGTCCGCCGCGTTGCGTTCGCGCCTGATCAGACCCTGCGCCTCCAGCTTTTTGAGCAGCGGCGTGAGCGTCCCGCTGTCGAGGTACAATCGCGTTCCGAGCTCTTTGACATTCATTGGCGCGTGTTCCCAAAGCACCATCATGGCGATGTATTGCGTATAGGTCAGGCCAATCTCGTCCAGGTGCGGCTTATACAGCCGCACCACCTCTTTTGCGCAGGCATAAAGCGGAAAGCACAGCTGATTTTCCAGCTTCAGCTCTTCATACTCGTTCATCGTTTCTTTTCCCAGCCGCCGCGCCGTCAAAGCAGCGCCGCAACGTCCTTTTCAATGCTTTCCGGCGTATCGGCCGAAGCAAAACGTTTTACGACGTTACCTTCGCGGTCGACCAGGAACTTCGTAAAATTCCATTTGATCCGCGCGCCGGGGTTCTCGCCATGCTGTTTCAAAAACGTATACAGCGGGCTTTCCTCTTTGCCGTTGACCTTAATTTTGGCAAAGCGCGGGAACGTCGTACCGTAGTTGAGCGTGCAGAAGCTGTTGATTTCGGCGACGGTACCGGGCGCCTGTCCCGCAAACTGGTTGCAGGGGAAATCCAGAATTTCAAAGCCCTTTTCCTTGTATGCGTCGTAGAGCTTTTGCAGCCCCGCATACTGCGGCGTGAATCCGCAGCCCGTAGCGGTGTTGACAATCAGCAGCACCTTGCCCTTATATTCGGAAAGCGAAACGTCGCTTCCGGTCATGTCCTGAACGGTTATATCATAGAGACCCATTTGGATCGCTCCTTTCTGTTGTCTTCAATTAGATTGTATGCAATGTTTATAGGTTTGTCAATACCAAATCAGTCGTTTATTGTTTTCAGGCGTTTCCGGCGTAACAAGGCCGCCTGCTGGTTAAGCAGGCGGCCTTCAGCCTGTCAAAAAAGTCTCCGGGATTGTTAAGGGCCGCAGCCCTTAACCCACTTTTCCGGCTGTGCCGGTTTATCCGGCGCAAAGGATCGCCCAGAATGGGCGGTTTCTTTATGTTCTTTGTCGCCCGCAAGTCCGAAGGACGAGAGACAAAGAACGGTTAACCCGTCAAAAAACCAGTTTTTTGACGGACTCAGGCCGCCTGCCGGTTAAGCAGGCGGCCTTGCCGATTCGGGGGGAAATCATCCATTGGACTGACCGGAGATTAAGCGATCTCCAGCTTGCGGGACGTCGGAAGCGTCTCCTGCTGTTTCGGCAGGGTCAGCTTGAGTACGCCGTCCTCGTAGGCGGCGGTCACGCCGTCGGTGCGAATGCCCGTCAAGTCGAAGCAGCGGCTGAAACTGCCGTAGCTGCGTTCGCGTTTGACGAAGTTGCCCTTCTTGTCCTTTTCATCCTTGCTCTCGCTGCGCTCCGCGTGAATGGTGAGCGTTTCGCCTTCGATGTCGACGGAGATATCCTCCTTCTTGAAGCCGGGCAGATCGGCCTCCATCAGATAGCTTTCGCCATTGTCGCGGATGTCCGTTTTGAAATCGGTGATTGCGGACTCCCCAAAGAAGTTGCGCTGCATCTCATCGAGTTCTTCAAACGGGTTATACCAGGTCAAGTTGCGTTTCCTGCCATACGGTACGAGTTCAAACATAATCCATTCCTCCTTTGGAAAGATAAAATATCGTTTTCCGCGCCTGTTCGCGCGGCCCGTCCGGTCCGGCGCCTTGCGGCCGCCTTCCTTTTCGGAACACCTGTATCATACGAAATCATTTTTACAAAAAAACAGAGGAACTGTAATGGAATTGTGAATTTTAGCACTCATCTTGATAGAGTGCTAACAACTTTTGGTTCTTTCGCCCGTTTTTCATGCCGGGTTCGGCCCGGCAAAATCTCCGGTAACGTGCTGTCGTTTTTATGCTATACTGATAAGAACAGTACTTCTCTTTTTAACAACTTACAACCCGGCGCAACAGGAGGCCCATATGAAGTCCGTTCCGAATTACATTGCCGCAGCGCTGCTTTCCGCCGTCTGCCTCTGCTGTTACTATTTTGATCCATACCGCGGCGCGTCCCTCGCCACCGGGCTGCTGCTGCAGGTGCCGGGCGTAATGCTTGTGTTTCTTACAAGCGTTACGCATAAAGACCCAGAAAAGAAATTTACCAGCTACGCAAAAACCCAAAAATCGCGTCAAATTCTCGAAATAGGCGTAATCCTCTTTGTCTTTGTCGCCTGCGGAGCGTTCCTGCTCGTGGGAATCAAGTGGTCGTTCGTGCGTTTCGTTGCGTTCCTGGGATTGTGGATTACGGCCGCCCTGCTCGGCGAAAACGCCAACTATTTTATTTGGTGCAGGCAAAACCCGGAGCTCGCACAGCAACTGATCGCGCGCGAGAAACCGCCGGAAAAGGAATCTTCCGCACCCACAAGGGAAAAACCCGCCGCCGCATTCCAACCCGCAGAAAGAGCGTCTCTTCCTTCCGAAAAAACGCGCCCGCGCATGCATTGCATGCCCGATATGTTTCTCGCCATCCGGCTTATCGACTACGACGTAAGCGCGCTGGAAGATGCGATCCGCAATCCCTCAAAACAGTCGCTTGCTGCTCTTGAGGAAGCAATCTGTCGGTTTAACGGCAATCCGCAGTCCGTGTTTTACCGCATCGGCGGAATGCGCGTACATACCGCCGCGTCTATCGATTCCGCAAAGCGCGAACTATATGCGCTGTGTGCAAGCGGGCGTCTGCTGGACGACCCCGCGTACGCACAGTCCCTCATCGCCGGACTCGATCAGGCGACAAGCATGTGCTTCATGCAGGACCTTGCGGCAAGCAATCCAAGGATGCTCTTTGCCTATCGGCTTCTCGGCGTGCAGATGCAGATTGCGCATCTGGCCGGCGACTGACCGGCCCGGTTGCTTTGCCCCGGACACATCCGTTAAAAAAACTCCGCCGAGGCAGGATGCTGCCGCAGGCGGAGTTTCAGCCTGTCAAAAAGATCCTTGGGATTGTTAAGGGCCGCAGCCCTTACCCCGTTTATTCCGGCTGCGCCGGTTCATCCGGCGGAACGGATCGTCCGGAACGGGCGGTTTCTCTGTGTTCTTTGCCGCCCGCGAGTCCGAAGGACGAGAGGCAAAGAACGGTTAACCC
>DAOTGE010000018.1:0-45748 GCA_035446965.1 Eubacteriales bacterium | reverse complement strand
TATTTTTAATAGTAAATACTGCTTCCTGACACCAGAACACCCTTTAGTTTAGGGCTTTTTTCGTCTGATCCTATAACAGCACTCGCACCAAATAAACGGAGACTCCTTTGGGAGTCTCCGTTTATTTCTGTTTAGGCGGGGTTGACTCTCCCGGTCGGCTGGCTCCTGAATGGGGTTCAAGAGGGCATAGGCGAGCGCGCCCTGTGGGCGAAAAAGCGAGCCGCCAGCCCCGTGAGCAAGAAAGCGGCCGGAGTGTGCTTCATGCCCCGACAATGCCGCGGCCGTTGCGAGCCGAGTCGCCGCAGCCGCGTGAGGTTCAAATTTTCTCACCCCGGCCAAATTCAACACCACTCCACCAGATTCGATGGCTCCGTTTCTTTTTCTCGTATTTTCTCCGCTTTGCTCACTTATGCTTCTCAGTTTGGCAAGCAAATCCCATAAGAACGTCCGGAAACAGCGCGTGAGAATAAACTCACACTTGATTGCTTGAGCTCCGCTCAGCCTATGACAAAGCGCTTTTTTCAGTGATTCGGTACGTGTGCATACTTTGAATTTTCCCGATCGCCCCATTTTTTCCGTCTCAGCGCCACGGTCATCCGTTATTGTTCGATATATGGGAACGCATATGTCGTATTCGGGAACATATCGGTTGATATCCCTTGCCGCGCAATGCTATGATTGTTTCGTAAAGAGCAAGTACTTCTCCTCGTCCAACTTCGGTGACAGACAATGGCAAACGAAAACACAGCTCATGTAAAATCGGTTGAGCGGGCCCTTCTGCTGGTGGATGCACTGGCAGAGGAACCGCGGGAACATTCGCTTACCGAGCTTTCCAAAAAGCTCGGTTGGCCAAAGAGCACCGTACACGGCGTATTGTCCACGCTTGTTCAGTATCGCTACGCGGAACAGTCCGAGGAAACCGGCCGTTACCGCTTGGGCATCCGCTTTTTCGAGCTTGGCAACAAGGTCGGCAAAATGTGGGATATCCGCTCGATCGCAATGCCGTATATGCAAAAACTCAACGCCGAACTCGGCGAGATGGTGCAGCTCGGGACGGAAGACCACGGCGAGATGCTGTACCTGGAAAAACTGGATTCCGCGCACCTGATTCGCATCGTATCTGAAATCGGCGGCCGGCTGCCGATCCACTGCACGGGACTCGGCAAGGCCATGCTGGCGTATATGCCGCCGCTCAGGGTCAAGCAGATCATCCGCGAGCACGGGCTGACGTCCTACACGGCAAACACTATTACGCATCCGGACGCGCTGGAGCGGGAGTTGCAGCAGATTCGCGAACGAGGTTACGCTATCGACGACGGCGAGATCATGCTTGGTCTTCGGTGTGTCGCAGCGCCGATCTTTGACGGCAAGGGACAGGTGAAATACGCACTGAGTATATCCGGCATGCAAGGTAATCTCGAGGACGCAAAGCTTGAGCGCATCAAGAACCGTGTCGTCAAAGCCGCGGCCGCCATCTCTCTGGAGCTAAAGCGTACCAGTATATAATCCGGCGCCGGGCCGCCCAAACACACGCGTACCATTGGAATCCCATCTTCGGATTTTTCATACATTGTTTCAAAGGAGGCTGAACACAAATGGAAAAAAGACCGGAAATCGCAAACTCTATTTTAACCGGAGACTTTCAGACAAATTATCATGACGTTGGAAGCGGCTTCCCCGTCATCATGCTGCATGGCTCCGGCCCGGGCGTATCCGCATGGGCGAACTGGAACAAACTGTTCCCGCTTCTTTCCGGCGGACACCATATCTATGCGCCGGACCTTGTCGGCTTTGGCTACACGGACCGGCCGGACGGCATAACCTACAACATGGACGTCTGGGTCAAGCAGACGATCGATTTTATGGACGCGCTGAAAATTGAGCAGGCCGATATCATCGGCAATTCATTCGGCGGCGCGCTCGCGCTGGCGCTGGCAATCTTCTATCCCGAGCGTGTGAGAAAGCTCGTTCTGATGGGCAGTATGGGCGTCACATTCCCGCTCACCTACGGGCTCGACCGCGTCTGGGGCTACAAGCCGTCGCTGACAAACATGCAGGAGCTCATCGGCATCTTTGCTTATAACCGCAAGATGATGCCGCCGGAACTTGCGCAGGGACGTTATGAAGGCAGCATCCAGCCGGGATTTCAGGAGAGCTTTTCCTCCATGTTCCCGGAGCCGCGGCAGGACGGCGTCGAGGCCATGGCGCAGATTGAAATCTACCTCAAGGAGGTCCGGCACCAAACGCTGATCGTACACGGCCGCGAAGACCGGGTCATTCCGCTTTCCGCCTCCCTGAAGCTGATTCAGTTGCTGGAAAACTCGCAGTTGCATGTGTTCGGCAAATGCGGACACTGGACACAAATCGAACGCACACAGGAGTTCGCGGCGATCGTGCATAGCTTTCTGACCATCGATCCGCCGTATGCAAAAGCATGAGCACGGTTACGCAGAGAGATACTCTTTACCATTGCGCGGAAAAACTGGAGCGCGCGGAAAAAACGCGCGTTCCGGTTCCGCCGCTGACAAAGGAGTATCCGTCGCTCACGATTGACGACGCATACGCCATTCAGGCGATCAATGTCGAAAGGCTCCTCTCGCACGGCGCAGCGATTACCGGTAAGAAAATTGGCCTTACCTCACCCGGTATGCAGCAGCTTCTTGGCGTAAACGAACCGGACTATGGGCACTTGTTCGGCTTTATGGAATGCAAGGGCGACGTCCCGGCCGCAGAATTGATCCAGCCCAAAATCGAATCGGAGATCGCCTTCATCCTAAAGGAAGACCTGCCGGACCGCGAAGTATCGCCGGAAGACGTGAAAAAAGCCACAGCGTACGTTGTCGCAGCATTTGAAATTGTCGACAGCCGCGTTGCGGACTGGAAGATTAAACTTACAGATACCATCGCGGACAACGCTTCGTCCGCGCGGTATGTGCTGGGTGACACAAGGCTCCCCATCGATGGTGTGGATTTGTCCGCCGTTACAATGCAAATGGAGAAGGACGGCGAAGAATTGGTGAGCGAGGGCAGCGGCGCGGCCGTCATGGGCGATCCCGCAGTTGCGGTGGCCTGGCTGGCAAACTGCATGCGCCGTTACGGCGTGCCGCTCAAAAAGGACGAAGTTTTATTATCCGGCGCATTCTGCGCTGCACTGCCCGCAAAAAAGGGCGATTGTTTCAAAGCAACTTTCTCGCAGCTCGGCACGGTAACGGCCTGTTTCGTGTAAAGCAATAACCCCCGGCGACAACGAACCGCGTATTTTCTCAAGCGCCGCGAAACCAGCGCGGCAGGCAGGTTTGTTTGTTGTACCTCAAAATAAAGCAGGCGATGAAATGAGCAAAATAAAAGTAGCCGTAATCGGGCCGGGCAACATCGGCAGCGACCTGATGTACAAAATTATGCGCAGCGACTACCTTGAGATGGCAATGATGGCCGGAATCGTCGAATCCGAAGGGATTCGGCGCGCAGCAGGTCTCGGCGTCCCCGTTTCGATCCAGGGTGTTTCGGCAGTTGTTCAGATACCCGATATTAGAATTGCCTTCGACGCAACCGGCGCAAATGCGCACGAAAAAATCAACGCACCCGCGCTGAAAAAAGCCGGTATCATCGCGGTCGATCTTACGCCGGCCGCCGTCGGGCCGTACTGCGTGCCCAGCGTCAACCTTGAGGCGCTCAAGGCGGAGACAAACATCAATATGGTGACCTGCGGCGGCCAGGCGACCATTCCCATTGTCAATGCGATCCATCGTGTCGCGGGTGCGGAATATGCCGAAATCGTCGCTGCAATCGCATCAAAAAGCGCAGGTCCCGGCACACGGGCCAACATGGACGAATTCACTGAAACAACGAGCCGCGCGCTGGAAGTCGTTGGTAAAGCGGATAAAGGCAAAGCAATTATTGTGCTCAATCCCGCCGAACCGCCGATTAATATGACGGACACTGTGATGGTGCGCGTTAAGGACAAAACCGTCCCGTTCGAAACGATCCGCGATTCAATTCTCCGGATGGTCGAACAGGTGCAGAAATATGTCCCGGGCTATCGCCTGCGCGTGCCGCCGCAGATGGACGGCGACAAGGTGTCCGCCGTCGTGCAGGTTCAGGGTCAGGGAGACTTCCTTCCCACCTATGCCGGCAATCTCGATATCATCAACGCTGCGGCAATCGCGGCAGCGGAAAGAATTGCACAGGACATGCTGAAAGGAGGAGGCGGTAAATGAAACTGCAAATCGTCGACGCCACTTTGCGGGACGGCAGCCATGCCGTGCGTCATTCTTTCACTGCGGAGCAAGCGCGTGAGATCGCGGGCCGGCTGGACCGCTGCAACGTGCCAATCATCGAAGTCAGCCACGGCGACGGGCTTGGCGGCTCCAGCTATACTTACGGCTTCTCAAAAGAAGATCCGTTTTCGCTGATTACCGCCGCCGCCGGAGCCGTAAAGCAGGCCAAAATTTCCGTTTTGCTGTTGCCCGGCATCGGCACCATCGCGGATTTAGTGCGCGCAAAAGACTGCGGCGCGTCGATCGTCCGCGTCGCCACACACGTTACGGAAGCGGACGTCAGCGCCCAGCATATCGAAGCGGCAAAGTCCATGGGGTTCATGGCCGTCGGCTTCCTGATGATGGTGCATATGCTCGATCCGGACGGCATTGCCGAACAGGCCAAAAAAATGGAATCGTACGGCGCGGACTATATCAATCTTGCGGATTCCGCCGGCGCACTTCTGCCGGAACAGGTGACGGAACGGATCAAAGCAGTCCGTGCCGCAGTGAAAGTCCCGGTCGGGTTCCACGCTCACAACAACCTCAGCCTTGCAGTCGCCAATTCGCTCGCCGCGATCGACGCGGGAGCCAGCTACATCGACGCAACGCTGCGCGGCCTCGGCGCAGGAGCGGGCAATACGCAGATCGAGGTGCTTTCGGGCGTTCTGCAGCGCAAGGGGGTCGAAACAGGGCTGGATTTCTACGGGCTCATCGACGCTTCCGAACAGGCGGTCGCGCCAATCATGCTGCGTCCGCAGATCATCGACAACGGTTCGCTTATGCTCGGTTATGCCGGCGTGTATTCCAGTTTTCTGCTGCACGTGTACAACGCCGCGGAAAAATATCATCTGGAACCGAGGGATATCCTCGTTGAAGTCGGCAAACGCAAGATGGTCGGCGGTCAGGAGGACCTGATCCTCGATGTTGCGTACAGCCTCAAGCAGGCACGGCAGGCCTGATCATGGAAGCGCCTGTTTTTCACACAATCACGCTGGCTCAGTCTGGCGAAACATTCCCCTGCGGAGAGGAGGATGAAAGCGTGCTCGCCGCCATGCGGCGGGCAAACGCGGGACCGATTAAATACGGATGTTTCGGCGGAGGGTGCGGCGTATGCAGAATGCGGGTCGTGTCAGGCTCATACCATTCGTTTAAACCGATGAGCCGCGCGCATGTCACGAGGGAAGATCAATCAAATGGAATCGTGCTGCTCTGCTGCATTCGTCCCACAAGCGACCTGACGCTGGCTCCCGCCGGCGTACAGGATGCGCGGAAGTTGGAAACATAAAAAACAGTAGGAACAAACCTGCATCATTTGGCCGTTTTACCGGCCATAAAAATAGAAAAGGAGAGATAAACACCATGGCACTCAATCAAACCCTGAGACCAGGCCTGATTCAGTTGCGTGTGCTGGATCTTGACAAAACGCTGGACTTCTACAAGAATGTCCTCGGCCTGGATGAAGTCGCACGTACGTCCGACGGGCGCGTCTGTCTGAAAACCTATGACGAATTTGACCATCACTCCGTCACGCTTCGCCTTGCGGACGAACCCGGTCTCGATTTCGTCGCCTTCAAGGTGGATTCCGAAGAAACGCTGGACAGGATGGCCACGGAAACCGAAGCCTTTGGATATCCTGTCGAAGAAATCCCCGCAAACGCCGATCAGCCTGGTTTTGGCCGCCGGATCCGCTTCAAAATTTCAACCGGCCATACGTTCGAGCTCTACGCAACCGTCGCTCTCGCCGAAAAACATCCCGGTCTGAAAAATCCGGACATCTGGAACGAAGCGCCGCGCGGCATGGGCGTGATCCGTCTGGACCACTTCCTCCTCTACGGCCCCAACATTGCGGAAGCCGAACGGTTCTGCACCGAAGTACTTAAGATGTATGTTCCGGAAGTCTGCAACCTTCCCGACGGCAGCCGCCTTGCAACATGGATTACCGGCAACAACAAGCCGCACGATCTCGCGTTTGTGGAATATCCCAAACCCGGCAAGATTCATCACGTGGGTTTCCTGCTGCAGGATTGGAACCATGTCGGCCAGGCCGCCGACCTGATTGCCATCAATCGGCTCAAAAAGGACATCGGCCCGACACGCCATGCGATTACGCGCGGCCAGACCATCTATTTCTGGGAACCGTCCGGCAACCGTATTGAAGTTTACGCAGGCGGGTACACAGCCTCTCCGGACAACCCGCAGCGCGCCTGGGATTCCGACCATCTCGGCCGCGGCCTGTTCTACTATGAAGGCGAAATGATCCCAAGCTTCCTCGAAATCGTGACCTGACCTATCTTTTTCGGGTCACCGCAAATATGCAATGCCTCCTCCATGTTATCGTTATGCGAACCTTAACAAAATGGTGTTGCAAAACATTCTCCCCGGCGCCGGATACATCTCCGGTCCGGGGAGTTTGGTTTCAATCTGCTCTGCTGCGATTTTTCAGTAAATACTTTGAGTTCGTGCTTCGCAACAGCGAAATATCGTGTGAGTACACTTTTGTGGTCCTGCACCGAAGGGTTTTGTAATATCCGGTGCTTTTAATATCCCAGTTCCATGTTGATCACGCTGCCGTCGACTGCATTGATAGCGAACACGATCTGCGGTTCCCAACTTTTATTCGGATTGCCGCCGACCGTGGTTTCCCCGTAAAACACCCATGCCGGCACATACAATCCGGTTCTTTCGTCCGTACTGACATCCCGGATGCGCAGCATCGACAGTACGATTTCATCGACTGAAACGCCGGCTTCCCGTTTCTCTCCGTCATATCGCACGGTGCTCGGTTCGTAAACTTCAGCAGCCATCGTTTCAAATATTTCGGCCGCCTGTGAAAATGATATAACGTCCGCGGCAGTGTTTACGATTTCGGTGGTTTCCACCGGCGAGCCCCAGCCCACGTCGAGCAGGCCGTCGCCGTCCACGGTGATATGCAACTCTTCATATCCCCATGGCGTGTTTACGCCTTTATAGTCCGTACCCTCATGATTCACAGCAAGCGGCACGCCGGCAACCGTCCGGACAAAATAAAACCGATACGCATAATTTCCGTCTGCCTCAAGCTGGAACGCCTGTCCGACCGTCATATCGTTTACGCCGCCTACTGCAAGGAACTCCATGCAAACCGCCACCGCGTCGTCCCATGTCATGTTCATTCCTTCGATGGACGTGCCTTGTGCAAGCGGTGTTGCCTCGGATTCATAAATGATATCTTTATCTTTGCGGTTATAGAAGAAATGCCCTTCGGCGTGTTCATCCGGATTGACGGGCGTGTAGATATCCAGCCATTTGTTGTCGGTTTCCACGTTCAGTTCAAGAAGCTCCTCCGGGTCGTCGTTATGCATCCGTACGCCGGACAGCATGGTGCCGTCTGAAATCACATCGGGAGAAACCGTATCCGGCGCGTCCGGAATCTGCTCTTCCAGCCGCTCAATTTCTTCTCTGGCTTCGTCCTCCGTTAACAGCGACTGCGTCATCGTCGTGCCGTCGGCAATCTGCTGTTCGTATAATGCGATCTGATCACGCAGTGACTGCTTCGTGATCTTTGCCGCGCCATGATTCTCCACCACGATCGGCTGCTCGCCGGCAAAAAGATAATCAAAATATGCGCTTGCCTGCTCCTGCGTGAACCCGACGGCATTCACGCGCGCAACCGGCATTTGCAGCGACGCAGGGTAAAGCACCTGCGCTGCCGCATCGACGGTGAGCAGCCCGTCCGCCGCGGTTGTTGAAAAAACATAGTATTCCTGTGTGTATTCCACTTCGGGCGTTTGCAGCGTTTCTTCCGCTTGTGAAACATCTGCAGTATCGTTTTCCGAATCCAGCGACAGTTCCACAATACGCTCCGTGTCGGTCGGAACGACGGTGACGTCCGCCGTTTTCCCGCATGCCGCAAATGCAAGCGCTATCGTTATGATCAGCAAAATCGAGATTGTTCTTTTCATCTTTTCAGTACCCCTTTCGTTTATAAGGGTATTTTTTCATCTCTGCACAGCAAAGTCGTATCCAAACGGTTATCAAATTGTTATCCTTTTCCTTCCCCTTGCTCAAATTCGATCCGTACGGTCGTTCCCCGCCCCATGACGCTATTGATCACAAGCCGCGCGTTATGGGCTTGTGCAATTCGTTTCACAAGTGCAAGGCCAAGCCCCGCACCACCGCTCTTTTTACTCCGCGAGTGATCAATCATATAAAACGGTTCGGTAATGCGGCCGACTTCTTCCGGCGGCATGCCTTTGCCCTGGTCGATTACCTCTATCGCGCCGTCGTATGCGTGTATTGTAATAATCTGCCCAACTTCGCTCGCTTTTTCTGCATTCATCACGAGATTCACCAGCGCCGAGCGCATCAGGTCAAAATCCATCCGCAGTGTATCCATGCCGCAATCGGTCGCCAGCTCCACCCCTCGTTCGTTCAGCGCGTTTTCTGTGGTTTCTTTTACCGCACGCAGCAGTTCCGCGACATTTTCCGGCCGCAGGTCAAGCTCGCCTTGCAGCATCACCAGCGCCATCAGCTTTTGTGATAACGTTTCGAGCCATTTCCCCTGATCATAAATGCGCACAAGAAATCGATTTCCTGTTTCAGCCGGAACATTTCTGCCGAGCAGGGTTTCCGCACATAAAAGAATGGAGGTGACGGGCGTTTTCATTTCGTGGGAAAGATCGTTTATAAAGGACTGCTGCCGCGCCGACTTTTCATGCAGCATATCAACATTCGCTTCAATCGCGTCCGCCATGCTGTTGAAATCCGCGGCAAGTTCAGAAAACTCATCCCTGCCTTTTACCGGGATTCGGTTTGCATAGTTGCCCTGTGCAAGTTCCTCCGCCCCCGCCTTCAGCCGATCGATTGGCTTCAGGGAGCGGCGGACGAGCATCCACATCGCCGCCGCGGCAAACGCCGCGACGGCAAGCCCGACGGCCGCACACTGCAGGGCGAGCGCGCGGATCTCATCCGTTATCGCCGTTATATCCCGCGCAAACGAGATGTCATATGTTTCCGTTTCGATTTGCAGAGTGGCGTGCGCGACAAAATAGTCCGTACCCGCCACACGCACGATTCCGTACTCAATATCGATATCTCCGCCCGTCGAATCGTACACAGGCTTTTGAAACAGGCTTTCTATATCAAACCCGGCGTTGCTGCAGATATAGTCGTCGCCCTGCCGCAGCGAGAACTCCTGAAACCCGCCGACGGAACGAAATGCGCCGACTAGAAAACTGCGCTTAACGATCGCCTTGTCCGGCAGTTCGATTGCGGACGCCTGCCGGAAGGATTTGTAAAAGCTCAGATAGTCCGCAAGTCCCGTTTCGGAAACATCTTCCATCGCGTCGTTTTTCACAAAGGACAGAATCAGCACGCAGCTGACTGCAACGGCGATTGCAATGAGCAAAATTGAAAAGACTGTGAGTTTCGTGCGCAGTTTCATGGTCAGTCCTCCAGTCGATACCCGATCTTGGACACGGATCGGATATTGCCTTCAAGCCCGAGTTTCTTTCGCAAATGGGCGATATGGATATCGACCGTGCGCGTTCCGCCGGCAAAATCGATGCCCCATATTTCGTTGAGCAGCCGTTCTCTCGGCAGCGTGCAGTTCTTGAATTTTACGAGTTTTGCCAGAAGGTCAAATTCGAGCGGCTGCAGCGAAACGGACTCACCGTTCTTTGTGACTGCACGTTTTTCCGTATCGATTGTAATATCCCGATAGCGCAGGACCTTGTTCAGTTTTCCATTCCGGTCCAATATCTTTTCCATGCGCACCAGCAGTTCCAGCATGGAAAACGGCTTGACAATATAGTCCTCGGCGCCGCTGCGCAGTCCTCTGACGCGGGACGGCACGTCGGTCTTTGCAGTCAGATACAAAACCGGAATATTGTATTTTTGCATATATTCCATCAACGCAAACCCATCCAACCCCGGCAGCAGGATATCCAGCAGCGCCAGATCGAAGGAATGATCGTCCTTCAAAGCCTCCACAACGGCCAGACCGTCGTCGATAATGCAATAGTCATAATCGGACAATTCCAGGTTCAGCCCGATGCTTTCCGCAATGTCCCGGTCGTCCTCAACGATTAAAATCCGATTCCGCGCCATTGGCCGTCTCCTTCAAATAACAATCCAAAATTCAACGATTAATATAATCCCATTGTATCGATTCGCGCCGGAAAGGGAAAGTGCGCCGGGTTCCGGTTTTGTTATCTTTTTGTTATCATTAGGCAGTGCCGGCAGATTCCATGCGGCTTGAGACCGCCACAAACAAATTCTTAATGATTAAAGCAGCGCCATCGAAATCGGTGACGCTGCCTTGCCGGTCAAAAAAGTCTCCGGGATTGTTAAGGGCCACAGCTCTTAATCTGTTTTTCCGACTGCGCCGGTTTATCCGGCACCGTACGATCACCCATCTAGGGCGGGTTCGCTGTTTTCTTTGCCGTCCGAGAGTCCGGAGGACGAGAGGGAAAGAGTGGTTATCCCGTCAAAAACTGGTTTTTTGACGGACTCAGCAGCGCCGTCGGATTCGACGGCGCTGTCCTTTTGTCTTTTGCTTGTTTCGTTATACTCGTTTATCCGCTCAAAGCTATACGCCCAGGGATATTCCCAGCAGCCGCGCCTGATGCAAAAACTCGGAATCTTCGGGAATATTCTTCAGCTTGCCGGCCACCTCTTCCAGCGGAACCGCAACAATCTCGTTGCCTCTGAGTGCAACCATATTGCCAAACCGCCTTTTTTGAACCAGTTCGCCCGCCACAGCGCCAAACCGGGAGCAAAGCAGCCGGTCGGTGGACGTCGGGTCTCCGCCTCTTTGGAAATGGCCGGGAATAATCGTCCGCACATCCTGGTCCAGCCGCTCCGCCAAAACGTTCGCAAGCCTGCTGCAGGGAGAAAGCTGCAGATTGTTCCGCTCTTTCTTCGGCAGCGCAGCCTCATCTTTTGTCAGCGCGCCTTCCGCAATTACAATGATCGAAAAGTTCTTGCCCTGCTTGTTCCGGTGCTCGATGGCCTTGACCACATTCTCAAGGTCATACGGAATCTCGGGAATCAGTATGACGTCCGCACCGCCTGCAATGCCCGCGCACAGCGTGATCCAGCCGACCTTGTGACCCATCAGTTCGATGACGAACACGCGTCCGTGGGATGCCGCCGTCGTATGGATCGCATCAATTACGCACGTCGCTTTTTCCACGGCACTGTCAAATCCAAAGGTAAGGTCGGTCCCATAAACGTCGTTGTCGATCGTCTTGGGAATTGTGACTACGTTTACGCCATTTTGGCTGAGCAGGTATGCCGTTTTGTGCGTGCCGTTGCCGCCCATAATCACCAGCGCGTCGAAATCATGCTTCTTATAGTTCGCAAGCATCATGTCCAGCTTGTTCGTATTGTTTTCGTTGCGCGTCTGCATCTCCTTAAACGGCTGGCGCGACGTGCCAAGGATCGTCCCTCCCTGACGCAGGATTCCGGAGAATTCTTCGGGCCCCATCTTCCGCCATTCGCCCTCGATCAACCCCCGGTATCCGTCGATAATCCCGTACAGCTCCAAATCCGGGATGCACCCGAACAGCGTTTTTGCAACGCCCCGCAGCACCGCGTTCAGCCCCTGGCAGTCTCCGCCGCTCGTCAGCAATCCAACTTTCATGTCCGTTCCCTCTCCTGTAAATAGATTTTCACGATCCCAAACTGCGGTAATTTGCGCCGCGTGGCGACCTAACCCACGATCGGCACCCCATTTGCCGGACCCGGCTACTCCACGTATAACGACGGGGAAATATGGCGGCCGAGCCAGATCAGCGCGTTGCCGAGCGCGCGGCGCACGGTGCGCATGGAAAACTTTTTCCGGTGGGGTATCTGCGCCTTATAATCCTCCAGGCACTTTTGATATTCGAGCATCTGCGCGTTTTTGCAGGCGTTTTCCGATTTTAAACGCGTGTAGCTGCCGTCCGGCTGCATGACGCGTCCTTTTTCAACATCGTCCATAAACAAAAGCAGCATGCTCTTGATCCTCTGCGCAATCTCCGCGTCCTGTACCGGGTAAAGCACCTCCATGCGCCGGTCCAGGTTCCGCGTCATCAAGTCGGCCGACGAAATAAACAGTTTTTCATCTCCGCCGCCTAAAAACCAATAAACGCGCGAATGCTCCAAAAAACGCCCCACCACGCTGATGACGCGGATGTTGTCCGTCACGCCGGGAATCCCGGCCTTCAGACAGCAGATTCCCCGCACAATCAGGTCGATTTTGACGCCGGCCTGGGAGGCTTTCACCAATTTGTCGATCATGTCTCTGTCGGCGAGCGAGTTCATTTTTGCGATGATATGACCGCCGCGTCCATACATTTCCGCGCACGCAATTTCATTGTCGATCAACTCGTAAAATTTTTGCCGTATACCGTCGGGAGAGACGTCGAACACGCGGTATTCTTCCCCGGTGTAGTCCATGCTGAGTTCCCGGAAAAAAAGGACGATATCGCTTGCGACGTCGTCGCTGGACGTCAGTATGCCCACGTCGGTATATAGATTCGCGGTCTTTTCATTGTAGTTTCCGGTGGCGACATGCGCAGTATGCTGAATGCCTTTCGGCGATCTTCGCGTTATCAGGAGAAGCTTTGCGTGCACTTTCACAAAATCGCGCCCGTAGATAACATGACAGCCCGCGTCCTCAAGCTTCGCCGCCCACTCAATATTGTTTTCCTCGTCAAAGCGGGCTTTCAGTTCGACCAAGACGGTTACGTCTTTGCCCTTTTCCGCCGCCGCGACAAGGTATTTCACGACTTCCGAATTGTTCGAGACCCGGTAAAGCGTCTGCCGGATTGCAATTACCGAGTCGTCCAGCACGGCTTCGCGGAGCAAATCCAGAACGGCTTCAAAATTGATATACGGGTGAATAATCAGGTAATCCTTTGTCCGTATCTGGCGATGAACGCTCTCTCCCTGCTGCAGCCCCGGCACGTAAACGCTCTTTATGTCCGTGAAAAAATAGTCCGTGTACCGTTTCGCTTTCGCGGCGTCGACCACCGTCCACATCAGGCTCATGTCCAGCGGGCCAACCCGGGTAAAAACCTGCTTTTGCGTGAGCCCCAATCGGACGGTCAATTCTTTTGTAAGCCCGCCGGAAGCCGGCAAGTCCGTTTCAAGACGGACGGGCGTCAGCCTTCGCCTTTTTTCAAGGATTCGCTGCATCGCCAGCCGATAGTCTTCCTCGCTGCCGGCAATCTCGTCGTCAAGCTCCAAATCGGCGTTGCGGGTTACGCGGAATTTTCCAATTTCGACGACTTCCATTTTAGGAAACATTTCCTGCGCAAAGGTTTTTATAATATCCTCAGCAAGATAGTAAATCACCTTGTCCGAATCAGGGAAAACAATCTTTCCCGCGGTTTCCGGCAGCAGCACCAATCCCAGCTTTTCCCCGCTTTTTCTTTTCAGGCGTACCGCTATAAAAACCGCTTTATTCGGAAGGTATGGAAACGGATGCTTTCCGTCCACAATAATCGTCGACAGGATCGGCAGGATTGTTTTTTCAAATTCTCTGTGGAGCGACTCCAGTTGGTGTGTCTGCAGTTCCTCCGGTTTCAGGCAGCGCACGCCAATCCCGTCGAGCGCCGAAAACAATTTCTCCTGTGTCTCGTTGTATAACGAAATCATGCCTGCGGTTTTTTTAAATATTTGATCAAGCTGCTTCTGCGGCGAAAGATTGGTGATGTTGTCTTCGCTGTCGAGCCCGGCGAGCGACTGGTCAAATAGACCGCCGACGCGTACCATGAAAAACTCGTCCAGATTCGAGCAAAAGATAGACAGGAATTTTAAGCGCTCTAAAAGCGGATTTTCCGGGCTCTGCGCTTCTTCCAGCACTCTGCCGTTAAAATCAAGCCAACTGATCTCTCTGTTGATATACGGGGACGCTGCACTCATACGAAACTCCCTTGATCCTTTGCCAATAAATCGCCACAATCATGCATCTGTCTCTTCATCATTTCCATCATACCAGCATATCGCGTCCCGTGGGCGTTTGATTGCAAAATTTTTTCAGTTTAACGGCCTTGTTACCCGTCTGCGGGCGATAAACGCTGCAAAATCGTCTCCGCCGTTAAATTGATTAACCGTTCGCAGCCGCAACCTTCCGGCTTTTTGTAAAAAGCAAATGGTCCGTTCCCGTTCGGGCAAAACGCGTATGCAGGCGCTGGATGAAAATTAGCTTGATCCACTTCAGTAAAATATAATTCTTCTATTCTCTTCCGCCGGTAAATCCTGTTTTCCGGAGTCTGAAAATCCCGCGTGCGCAATCTTTTAACGCGGCGGAGTCCGTGCAACTGCGAATGGGCCTGCAGGATCGCATGATCCTTTAGGCCCATTCGCTTTCAGATGCTTCCGGCGGCTCGTTTGCCTTGCCTGCATACAAAGCCCCGGTCGCCTTTATGCTTCGCCGCCGGTTATGTCGAGTTCGGACACAGCCTTCGGGTAGACGCGCGCTGTTTCATCGTTCGGATGGAGCGGATACCACACCTGCGCGAAAAACGGATCGACTTTCGCCCGGTTCTGATAATTCCAGCTTTCCCGCTCACAGTCGGGGCACCAATGACCGCCTTCGAGCACCAGCCGTGGGCTGGCTTCGAACTCATGCCCGAACGCGCAGCGGAACTTCAGCTTAGTCGACCAGTCGCCTTTCTGCATATCGTCCGAGAGGCATTCTCCGCCGCGGAATGCCGCCGCCTGACGCACGTCCTCCAGCGACAACTCGCTCTCCGGCTTCGATTCGTCATATCCGTGGTCGATTTCAATCACCGTGTCCCAGTCCGTGAAGTGTTCAAAATCCTTCAGCGGAGGAATCGCTTCCATCGCTTCTTTGGAACCCCAGTACGCGGCGATCTGATCTTCCAGGTTTTGCTCGATAAAGCGCATTGTACCATGCTCCGTCCGCGCAGTTTTCATGAATCGCTTCTTCATTGCGCCGCCAATCAGTTTTTGTCCGCCAGGCAGCTTTGTGATGAACTGCGCGGTTTTCACCGTGGGCCCCAGCTGTTTGAGGTAGCAGTCGTAGTAATACTGCATGCTGTCATGCCGAAAATGCAGATACGCCTCCAGTTTGTCGGAATCCAGATAATACTGCCCGTGGAAATTACGCGTGCCGTAATATTCTGCATCGAGCAAAGCCTTTGAAAGGTCGGTGAACCCCAGCGCGCCAAAGAGCACTTTATACATATCAAAGGTGCTGGTCCGGCAACCGGGACCACCGCCAATGTTGTAAATATGTCCCCAGAATTCTTCGTCCAGCGTGCCGGAACGGTAAAACGAGCAAAGGTTTTTGAGCAGGATTGCCGAATCCCGGTCCGAAACGTATTCCAGCACGTTATCCAGGCAGTTATGGAACATAATCGCGTCGTCGATTTCGCTCATCTTCGGCCCTATGATGCCCGTCTGGCGCAGGCTTACCCAGTGCTTTAACCCCGACTCGATCACAAGCCGTTCCGCCGCGATTTTGGAGACGGCATAATAATCGTAGACGCTCGGCTTGATGGGGTCTCCCACGCGTCCCCAGTGTATAGGCGGCATGCGATCGCCTGTTTCCGCTACCGTTCCGATATAGACGAAGCGAACATCGTTTTCACGCTTTTGCTCATAGACCGCGCGGATCAGGTTGCGGGTCGAGCCGAAGTTGATCTTCATCGCTTCCCCGGGATAATAATCCGCGGCGGGAGAGACAAATGCCGCAACGTGCAGTATGACGTCCGCGCCGTCGACGCAGGCGTAAACGTCCTCATAGTTCGTCAGATCGCCCCAGCGGATTGTCAGTCCGTCCCTGTTTTCGAAGGGTGCGAGCATTGTTTTGTTTTTTTCGGAAGGGCGCGCAAGGATGACAACTTCCTGCTCTTCGGGGTTTTGTAAGAGTTCCTGCATGCTGAGGAATCCCATCGCGCCCGTCGCGCCCGTTAAAAACACCCGCTGCCGTTTCATGCTTATTCTCCCTTCATGTCGAGGGTTTTCGCCTTGCCGTCCAAAACGTCCAGGCAAAGTTGAATGCTCTGGCCGATGGCGGCGTCGATGTCGTCCGGCTGAACGCCGAGCGGTTCGCAGCCAAGCGATTTATCGATGAAGGTTTCGGCGCACATCACATCGGTGAATTTCACCATGTGCAGTCCGCCCTCGTGCCCCGCTTTCTTCTGCTGCTTCATGATCTGTCTCCCGCCGAGGGCGTACATCCAGTTGGGGATGGTCACGATCTTTTTGTCCGGCGTGCCCATGTATTTGTGCGCAATCTTCAGCATCTCGACCCAGGTCAGATTATAGTAGCCAACCGGGTAGCAGTTCCCGCCTTTATTGCGTTCGATTGCACCGGCGAGCGCCTCGCCAACCTGACGGACGGTCACCATCGCCGTGCCGCCTTTGGGGTACATCGTCTTGTTTTTCATGCTGCGGATTTGCTCCACGAGGAACACCCAAACGGGTTTTCTGCCCTGCTGCGTTCCGAAGATATACGGCAGTTCCAGCACGGCCACGTCGAAGTTTTCGTCCGCATAGGACATCGCCATGGTTTCCTGGTCGATCCTGCTGCGGATATACGGATGCCACTTTGTGAGCTCCTTCTCCGGCCAAATTTTCGCAAAATAGGAGAAATAGGAGCCGCAGATCGCAACGTGTTTCACGCCGTTTGCTTTGGCAAGCCGCAGCAGACGCTCCAGCGCGGTGATATTGAACTTTTTGAACATATCGTAGATCGGTGCAGGCCCTTCCACGCGTTCGTCCACGCCTGCGGCAAAGACAAACCCTTCGCAACCTTTGAGATAGCCGCTGAGCGTTTCGTCGTCCATATCCATAAAGTTGCCGAACTCGATTTTCATCTGCTCGGGCAGCTGCGCGCCCTCCGGTATGGGCGGCAGCGCCAGCGACAGCACCTCGTGCCCGCGCGCGATAAGTTCTCTGGCCGCTTCACTTCCCAGCAGCCCGGTCCCGCCAATCATAAATACTTTCATATTGCCTGTCTTCCTTTCGACATATTGTTGACTTTACATCACACTATCAATATAATAACAAAGTGTTTCTACAGCAAGAACATCTTGGATCGATGTGTTTTTAAGCGGACGAAATTCACGATTTTGTCGAAATAATACTCCGATAAAAGTAGAAAGGAATCATGATGAATACTGCGGACAACCGCCGGGTGCAATACACGAAACGCGTGATAAAGGAAAGCTTCCTTTCGCTTCTTCTCACCAAACCTGCCGGGTCCATCACGGTAACGGAAATCTGCCGCGAGGCGGACGTCAACCGCACCACGTTTTATACGCATTATGACGATGTATACGACCTCAAACGGAAAATTGAGGACGAGTTTTACAATACGCTGGTCGCCTCGATCGAGCGGTATTTCAACAACGGCGCGGAATATGCCTCCATGATCCCCGTGTACGAAACCATTGCAAAAAACGAGACTCTTTGCGAGGCGATCTTCGGGCGTTTCGGCGACGATGCGTTCCTCAAGCGCTGCTGCGATATTCAAAAAGAACAGATGGTCGTATTTCTGAAAAGACAGTTCCCTCTGGAAAGCAAGCAAACGCTGGAAACCACTCGCTGCTACATCATGAATGGGTGCATGGGTATCATTAAAAACTGGGTGTACGGCGGAATGAAGGGCGACCCGGTCCAGCTTGCGCAGCTGGCCGACCGGCTCAGCGCCCAGACCCTCCGGGCTTTGACAGACCACTTGCGTCCTTTGGGCGCACGAGCGGAAAATACGCTAAAACTCTCCTGAAATGTGCGCCGGCGCTGCACCGGATTCGGCAGACCGCGTGCCGCGATCCCTTAACACGATATAAGCTTGTCAAGCAGCCTGGCGGGCGCGTTTACGCGTTCGTTTCAGTCTGTCAAACCCCTCCGGAATTGTTCAAGACCGCGGTTCTTAACTGCTGATTCCGGCTGCACCGGTCCATCCGGCGGAACGGATCGCTCTTTAGGGCGGTCTCCCTGTGCGTTTTGCCGTCCGGGAGCCATTCGTGGCGAGAGGCAAAACGCGGTTACCCCGTTAAAAAATTGGTTTTTTGACTGTCTCAGGCGGACGCGTTTACGCGTTCTTTTTTTGCGTTTAATTCACCATGGCTGAAAACGCATGTTCACCGCCCGTAACGACATATTCACTGCCGTCCGGCAGGCAAACGCGTGCACTGGTATTCGCCGGCAGCGTCACCACGATATGCGCGGCGCTGCCTTCCAGCGTCCAGTTGCAGGCCACGCGCCCATAGAGGCTTTCGTATGCGCACCGGACGTCGCCGACGCGCCGGTTGATCAGCGGCCGAATCAGAAACGTCTGTGCTTCGTCCATCCGGATCCCGCCGAGCGTTTGCATGAGCCATTGGCAGACAGCGCCCTTGGAATAGTGGTTCAGCGAACCGGAGCCATCCGCGCGCGTGCCCTCCCAGTTCTCCCAAATCGTCGTCGCTCCGTGCCGCAGTTGGTAGAGCCAGCCGGGCGTCCCCTCCTGCAGCAGTGTGCGCAGCGCGGCGTCTGCAAATCCATTGTCGGACAGCGCGCCGAGCAAAAACGGCGTGGAGAGAAATCCCGTGCCGACCGTGTATCCGCGCTGCTTCATAACGTCATTAAGCCGCTGCGCAACGTTCGTTTTTGCCGGCTCGTCCAGCAAATCAAGCGCCAGCGGGCGCACAAGCTTCGCCGGCCGGTCGGTCACGATATCGTCGTTTTTAACGAACAGATACCGGTACGCTTCCGCCGCGCCGTCGGCATAGCCGCCGTAGCGCGTCGCGTCCTCTTCCATTCCAAGCTTGCCCGCAATCGACGAAAGGCAGCGCATCGAATACGCCATATACGCCGTCGCTTCCTCCGGTCGTGGCAGCCCGAGCGCAAAAAATCCCTCAAAATGGTCTTCCTTCGGTTCGGCCCATTCGCCCCAGTGCTGCCCGGTCGAGTAAGTATAGCGGCGATATGGATTTTTGCGCGGTCTTGTCAGCAGGCTGAGTCGGCGGCAGCGCCGAATCATAAATTCGGCGTATCTGCGCATCGCCGGATAAAGCGCACGCAGCTGCGGTTCGTCGTGATACAGCCGGTCGTAGCGATAAGGGATGAGTATGATCGCGTCCGCCCAGCCAACCGAGCCGTCCATGCCGCGTACGAACCAGCTTTCCGCGCCATGCGGCGCGAGCGAGCGCACACAGCCGTTTCTCTTCTGCGAGTCGGCTATATCGGTCAGCCATTTTCGCATAAACGGCGCGAGGTCCATCAAATATGCGCCCGTTTCAAAAAACACCTGCGCGTCGCCCGTCCAGGGATTTCGCTCGCGCTGCGGGCAGTCGGTCGGCACGTCCAGAAAATTGCTCTTCATGCTCCATCGTGTATTCTCGAAAAGCCGGTTGACAAGCGCGTTGTCACACGAAAACTCGCCCGTCTCCACCATGTCCGAATACACGGCGACCGCGGTAAAATCCGCGGGGTCGATTACACCCGGCCAGTTTTCCAAAAGCACGTAGCGAAACCCGAGCACGCAAAACGAGGGCTTATAGGAAACCGGCTCGCCTGCGCACGTGATCTGTACCCGCTGCAGCGTCGGGTGCTTCGGCTTTTTAGAAATCTGCAGACCGGCCTGTGTAAAGTTACCTTCCGCGTCCAGCGTTTCTCCAAACCGCAGCGTCGCCGTCCGCCCCGGCGCCGCCGGGACCGCGCACTCGACATATCCTGCGATATTCTGTGAAAAATCAAGCACGTTCTGCCCGTTCGGTGTTCGGATCAGCCGCGCGGGAAGCCGCTCGTGCTCGCGCACCGACACATTGTTGGAGCAAACAATCTTTGCTTTGCATGTGGTTTCAAGCGCACGTCCGCAGTATTCCGGCAACCGGCCCGCGTCGAACACTTCCCCGTCCTTCAGGTCGTTTTCGCGGATCGGACCGCTGTTGCTCCAGAGAAAACTTCCGTCCGTGCCGAAAACCTGCCTGCTGCCGTCCGCATAATTCACTTCCAACTGTGCCAATAGCTTCGTGCGCGTTCCGTAGACGCAGCGCCTGTTATACGCGCCGATGCTTCCGCGGAACCAGCCGTCCCCAAGCGTAAAGGCAAGTGTGTTTTCACCCGGGAGAAGCAGATGCGCAACATCATAGGTCTGATACTGAACGCGCCTGGAATAATCCGTATATCCGGGCGTCAGCCGGTCTTCGCCGACGCGGACGCCGTTGATTTGCGCAAAATACAGGCCGTTGGCGGTCGCATATAATCTTGCGCTTTTCATCCCGGCGTTGATATTGACCGTTTTTTGAAAACAATCCGTAGGATGTTTTTGTTTTTTTGAAGGAACGAATGGAGCGGTAATCCATTTTGCCGACCAGTCGGAAGGGGAAATCAAACCGATCTCAAAACTTGCCTCCTCGCTCCATTCGCCTTCAAAACCCGTTTCGTCCCAAAGCTTCACGCGCCAGCAGACGCGCGCGCGGCTTGTAAGCGGCGCGCCTTCATACGGGATATGCGTCGAACGCGCGGACTTCACCTTGCCGCTGTCCCAGAGGGGCTCGCCCGCTTCGTTTCGCGCCGTAATCCGATATGCACACTGCGTCGTTTCCGCATTCCCGGAAACGCAGCGCCAGAAAAAACGCGGCGCAACGATGTCGATCGCCAAAGGATTTTTCAGATATTCCGTTCTCAGATGATTTGCCAGCATCGCAGTGCCTTTCCGATTATTTTATTCTATTGGGCGACGTTGCTTTGCAGCGTCAGTGTCAGCACGCGCCGTGCGCAGGCGCGCAGTTGTTCGCGCGTGATTTGCCCGCCGCGCAGCGCTTTGAGAATCTCTTTGCGCGCCCGCTTGTTGCCGGGCATAATCAGATCGTTGCCCGCCGGGATGCAGAGGGCATGCCCGCCGTTGTTATCGCCCGTCGAACTCCAGTCCGTCATGACCACGCCGCGAAATCCCCATTCTGTCCGCAGCGCCGCCGTACAAAGGTCATAGGAATTCGCGGTATATACGCCGTTGACGCGGTTATAACTCGTCATCAGCGCCATAGGGCTGCTTTGGCGGACGGCGATTTCAAATCCCTTGAGGTAGATTTCCCGGAGCGCGCGTTCGGAAAGGTCGCTGGAAACCTGCATCCGGTCGTTCTCCTGATGATTGCAGACAAAGTGCTTGATCGTAACTCCAACGCCCGGCCAGCGCTGCACACCCCGCGTCAACGCGGCGGCCATGCCGCCCGTTAAGACCGGATCCTCGGAATAATACTCAAAATTTCTGCCGCAGAGCGGGTTCCGGTGGATATTCATTCCCGGTGCAAGCCAAAGCGTTACGCCAAATTCCAGCATCTCTTTTCCGACCGCCGCGCCGACTTCTTCCAGCAGGACGGTATTCCAGCTCTGCGCAAGCATCGTCTCAACCGGCCATGCCGTCGCATATTGATAATGCACGACTCCGCCTTTTTCTGTACCGACGAAGAGCCGCTTGAGCTTTCTGAGCACCCCGAAATCATAGCTCTCCGGCATCTTCAGATATTTCTGCCCGCCATTTTTTGTAATGACCATCTCCGGGAACAGATGCAGCCCCGCAGGCCCGTCCGCCATGCAGATATTTGGAATGCCTTTTCTAACCAGTTTGCTCGTCGTTGCGCCGGCCGCACCCGGCGCAAGGTTATAGCGCCAGCCGACCAGTCCGCCGCCGACCACCAGCAGGATCATCTCCCGGTCGCTGAGCGCATCGAGCAGTGTTTCGACCGGCCGATCAATCGGCTCTTTTTGCAGCGGCTGCTCTTTTTTTGCGAACTTTGCAGCGCAAACCGTCAGACGCGGCACGCCGGCGGGTACGTCCGCCCGTTTCCGCTGCGGCGGCGTAATCTCCTCCACCGGTGTATTCGGCGAGCAGATGTTGGAGACACGCCGCGTCACGACGCGTTCGTCCAATTCCAGCACGGCGGCAAGCCGCACGCTGCGCGACGAGTTGCCGACCCAAACGAAATATGTCCCGCCTTCCAGCAGCCAGCGTGCCGAGCCGGCGTCATAGACCGCAAAATCAGCCAGGTCAAAGGCAAGCGTCACTTCCTGCCGCTCCCCCGGCTGGAGCGTCTGCGTTTTTTCAAAGGCCGCGAGGCTCTTCGGTTCCCGAATCAGCGCTCCGTCCGGCGCAGACAGATAGACCTGCACAACTTCTTTGCCCGCATAGGCCGCGCCTGTGTTCTTCACCGCGACCGTCACATCGACCAGCGAACCGTTCACCGCAGCACGCACCGTCTCGATTGAAAACTCCGCATAGGAGAGCCCAAACCCAAACGGATAACGCGGTTCCACGCCGAACGCGTCGAAATAACGATATCCCACAAAGATTCCTTCGGGATATGCCGCGTGATCACGCGACGCGCCGTACACGTTTGAAGCGGGATAATCCTCGTATCGCACGCCCCACGTGTCCGTCAGTTTGCCGGAAGGGCCGACCGCGCCGCAGACAACGTCCGCAAAGGCGCTTCCGCCCTGCTGGCCGCCCTGGCCAAAATAGACCAGCGCGCCGATTCCATGTATTTCTTCCAGAAAGCCGAGATCGATCATGCCGCCGGCGTTCAGCACAACGATCGTCTTCTGATAGCTGCGCACGAGCGTCTGCAGATTTGCGCGCTCCGTTTCGTCCAGATAAAAATCGCCCGGTTCCAGTTTTCGGTCTTTGCCCTCGCCCGCCTGCCGGGCAATCACATAAATCGCCGTATCCACACCAGGCATGCGAAGATCGGATTCGTCGATTAACCTTCCGGTCGGAATTCGGAACGGATGCGTGGACACCGCCCGAAACGTCGCCGTGATGCCCTTCCAGCGGATTTGCCGCTCGATGTCCGCCTTCCAATCCGCTTTTTTTTGTGCAAGCTGCCGGTCGTAGTCGTCGAGCCAGCGCTTTGTTTTAATCACAAAGCCCGCGTTTTCCAATCCCTGCTCAATCGAAACGCAAGTTCGCTCGCGGACTTCCCCGCTGCCGACGCCGCCTTTGAGCGTGCGGCGCGCGCCCGCGCCGTAGAGCGCGACGGGCCCCGGCTTGAGCGGCAGCACACTGTTTTCGTTTTTGAGCAGCACGATTCCCTCCGCAGCGGCCCTGCGCGCGATGGCCGCATGCGCAAGCTCCCGCTGCGAAACTGCTGCCATGGTCGTTGCGCGAATGATCGATTTCATAGTTTCTCCTCGTGTTTCATACTGTACTTCAGTCTGTGTTTCAACCGCCCGTCAAACCAGCCGGACGACGGCCCCGTGTGTAATCCCCGCCTCGTTGAACGCGTCCACGCGCACAAAGCAATCCTGCCCGCGGTTCAGCGCGCCAATTACTACAGAAGATTGGCCGAACACCATCCGGCTGTGGTAGAGCCGATTGGGCGCATATCCCCAAAGAACGTTGATGCCGGATGCTTTCGATTGCGTCCAGCGCACCTCCATATCCAGTTCGCCGGTGCGCCTGAGCAGCGCGCCTTCAATCGGCTCCGGCGGCGCTCCCGCGCCTTTCCCAAATACGCGCAGCCCGCTCACGGCTGCTTTTTGTCCATATGGCAGTTCGGCGATCGTCAGCCGAACAAATCTTGCGCGCACAGACTGTTTCGGCACAGCCAGATCGTGCGGCAGGTCGGTTTGCGCCGTTTGCTTGTCGCAAAGCGTTTCGAACGTCTCGCCGTCTGCCGATGTTTCAAGCAGCCAGCGCGTAAAAAGCGTTCGCTGTTCGATATATCGTTTCATCGGAAATTGACCGTCCGCCACGCCCCCCTTGGGAAGCGCCGCATCCGTCCCGCAGTCCGCAAAATTAATCTGCACGGCGTAAACGTCCATCGGTTCGCCGAGGTCGAGCATGATCCATTCTCCCGGTTCGCCGGTCGCCGCCTGCCAGCAGGTGCGGATGTCCTCGTCCGACGCCAGCTCCGGCGCGTGCGCATCCGTGCAGGACGAAGCGGATGCCTTTTTGCCATAGGAGAGCAGCATCCATTCCGGCTCGCGCCAGGGGTCGGACGGTCCCTGCGGCGCGTGTTGCGGCCAATCGGCATACCGCTGATTGCAAAACAGTTCGCCCTCTTCGTCGTACCCGGCGGGAAAGAGCCCGATCCGGCGCTCGAACGAGTGATTGACGCTGATGCGCATCGATGAAACATGCCAGAGGTTGTCAAATCGGTCGGCAAACGTGCTGCCGTGTCCCGCACCCTGGATAAATCCGCCGGGTTTATAGGAAAATGGATTGTTTTTTGCATAAACAAACGGTCCGAGCGGATGCTCGCCAACATAAACGCCGTCCGCATAGACGTTATATTCCGTGCCCGGCACGGCATACTGCAGATAATACCGGGCGCCGTGTTTGCTCATCCAGGCGCCTTCGATATATGGCGCGGTTCCAAAAGCGGCGCGCAACAGCTTCTGCGCAACCGATCTAGGTTTTGCAAGCACATGCTCTTCGCCGGGCCGTTCGAACCCATGATCGCCGCTGCAGTCGAAGATCAAACCCTGCTTTTCCCCGATTGGCGTCATGCTTTGAGGGTCCATCTCCACGCCGTATATCGGTGTCTGATTGGAACAGCCCCAGTAGAAGTAGACGCGCCCGTCGTCGTCTTCAAACAGATTCGGGTCCCAGAACGCAAACGGCCGGGAAACTTCCTCAAACGGCTGCGTAAGCGGGTCGCGCGTGCGATAGACCGGGCACTTTTTTGTGCGCCTGGACGCACAGAAATACAGATAATCGCCGATTACGCGTGCATCCGGCGCATAGTCGTGCACCGGCATGCCGTTCAGCACATGATAATCCCAGCTTATCAAGTCGTCCGTAACCCAAAATCCTCCGCTCATGGAGGCAAACAAATACAGTCGCCCTTTAAACATCGCAACGGACGGGTCGGCCGCTTCGCGAAAGGCTTTGCCGCGCGAGGACGCTTTCATCAGCTGATACCGATACTCCAGATTCAGCGGGTTACAAAATATCATAGTGCAGAATTCCTTCTTGCCTTATTTGATGGATCCGTCAGAACGCCCTGCCGCGCAGCGCCGCACGTTCGGCCGCTGCAATCTGCATCAGCCCGCCTTCCGCGTGCTCGAAGAACATCCGAAACGCCGGGCAAAAATAGTTGTGCGTTTCTCCTTCGGCTTCATACCAGTCCCGCTTGCATCCGCCGTTGCAGAGCCGCCGCCACCGGCAGGCTGCGCATTCCTTCGGCTTTTGGGCGCTCTGTGCAAGAAACGCGCGCTCGCGCTCGCACGAGGCAATCTCCCCCAGTGTACGCCCGTCGTCCACCGCACCCAGCCGCCATTCGTCCAGCACAAAAAAATCGCAGGGATAAAGCCCGCCGTCGCCTTCGGAAATGAGGCAGGGACCGCAGTTTCCGTTTGTCGCGCAGGTGCCCGCGGGCAGCCCCATCATTAAATGCACATAGTCGTCGAACAGCCGGATGCTGACGTAACGCCCGGCCTTCCAGTCGTCAAACCACGCGTCGAACAGTGTACATAAGAATTTTCCGTAGTCTTCCGGCAGGAGGGAAAACGGCTGGCTTCCGCGCTCGGTCTCCAGCGGATCGAGACACGGAATAAACTGCAAATACTGCGCGCCGAGCTTTTTAAGCGCCCGGTACACGCTCAGCGGCCTGCGCGACAGCGCGCGGGACACGACGCAGAGCAGATTTATGTCCACCTCATGCGCCTGCAGACAACGAAGCGTTTTCGTCACGCGCTTCCATGTACCCTTGCCGTCTGCGTCCACGCGGTTTTGATCATGTGAATCAATTCCGCCGTCCACGGAGAGTCCAACGAGAAAATGATTCTCCTTAAAAAACGCCGCCCATTCGTCATCAACCACGATGCCGTTGGTCTGAATCGAATAGAACACGGAGTTTTTCCCTTCCGAGATTCTTCGCACAAGCGCGACAAACGTCTGAAAATACGCAAGCCCCGCGAGCGTCGGCTCACCGCCCTGAAACGCAAAGCCGACCGTTCCGCCCACGCCGGCTTCTTCCAGCGCGGCACGGATGAGCTGTTCCTGCGTTTCGGGAGACATCACGCCGTAGCTGCCCAACTCGCGGTTTGCCGCCACGTCCGCGTAAAAGCAATATTTGCATCGAAGATTGCACAAGCTCGATGCGGGCTTGATCAGCAGGCTGACATTTTTTCGCATGGCTCGTCGCTCCTTTTTGCTCCGCGCGCGAGGCCTCCATTTTACGGCCGTTTCGGCGGACATTTGACCCGCAGCATGTCGGCCGCGTCCTTTCAGTCCGATTGCTTCCAGCCGCTCAAGATACTTTTGCAGCCGACCCTTGCTGTGATGGCAACCTTCTGCAATTACGGTCCGGATCGGGTCGATGGTGCAGCGTTCATCTGCTTCGCCACCCAACGTTCAAGCAGGTATCGCCCTTGTGCGCCACGTCCGGCAAGTTGTGCGTAAGATTTTTTGTCTCGTGCGGGTCGTGTGGCGCACCGCCGCCAACTTCCGGCGCGCATCAGCCCGGAATTGGCGTCGGGCTATCCGCGCGCAGACTTCTCGCTCATTTTTTATGTTTCCATCCCGGACTGCTCCAAAAGATAGACGCTCCCCGTGATGCCGGATTTCGTTTTGGGTTTTCCGGCAATCATTCTGGTAATGGGGTTCGTTCTATGAAAAGCGTCGCGTTCCGCCGTTGTGGCAACCTCGACGGCAAGCGCGTTTTCTCCCTCCTGGAGCAGCGGCGTCAGGTTGAATACAAATTCCGGGGCAATTTGGATTCCCGCGCTTGCCCCGTTGACAAACACCTCCACGCCCTCCGCCGCATCCGTGATCACAAGCAGACAGCGTTTGCCGAGCTCTGCACGGAACACCGTCTCATAGCGTGCAAAGCCGGAAAATTTTGGTTTTTCCTCCGCAAGCCGGTCCGGAAGCATAACGTCCCGCCTTCCTGTAAAGCAGGGATAATCGACACTGCGGCAGAGCGAACGGGTCCAGCCGGCAAGCGCCATTTTGACCCCCGTCCGTTCAGGCGGAGAAGAAAGGCGCACAGCGTCCGGCTCGTCAAACAAAAGCAGCAGGCTCTTCTTCGGCTCCAGAATCAGTGTAACGCCGTCTTCGCTGCGTTCGGCCGGTTCGATCGTGTTCTCCCAGGCGTTGTAGGCATAACAGCCGCCTTTTTGAGGCAGCTTCACAGCACCCTGATAAAGCGTTGCTCCTTCGTTTACAAAGTAGTACAAGTCGTGTCCGCGCCGATAGTGCATGCATCGGATTCGGTTATTCCGCGGCGTCAAAATGACGTCACGAACACCATGCACGTCCAAAAACGGAACCAATTCGTCCAGCGCCACGACATCCCCATTAAAGCAATCCTTTGGACGTTCGTCAATGAACACCGCGTTTTCCAGCGCCGTGACCCGTTTCGGAACAAGCCCCGCGCGCGGGACCACGACATAGTCGAATTCCTTCGCCCGGCCCAAATCGTCGGCAGGCAAAAACAGGAAATCAATCTGATTGTCATACAGCATTCTAGCCGGGACATCCAGCGGCATACTGGTCTTTGCCTGCATCCAGTCCGACTCGGCATTATAGAGGATCGCCACGCGCACGTCGATTTTGCCGTTCGAAATCAGCTCGCAGACGCGGTTTATATAGCCGCAAAGCGCGCAGAAGTGCCGGAACTGCGGGTCGTTCCCGTCCGCGTAAAAATGCGGCGGGCAGTCGTAATCCGGATATTTCTTGGGATTAAACGCGTGCGGTACAAAGTAGTTCGTACCCCGCACCATGCAAAAATCGGCAAGATATTTCATCTCACCTATGGTAAGCTTCCATCCGTAATTTCCGAATATCTCGCAGAACGTGTTTCCCTTCTTTTTCGGATCCAGCTGCGCCGCGGAAACGCCAAGCTTTGCAAGCGTATAATGATAAAATCCGCCGCTGCGCTTTCTGCCCATGAAAATCGAATCGGGCGCGTCCTCCGTGCCGGGATGAATCTGGTCGCTGATGATATCATATCCTGCGAAATCAAACGCTTCTATGCCGCGAAAGAAATGCCCGACGCCCGGTCCCGTACAGCTATGCGTGCTGTTGTCTTCCAGCAGATGGCCAATGTATTCCACCTTGTGCGCATGGCACCAGTCCCGCATCTGATAAAAGAAATCCCGCCGTGCAAGCTTTGTGACCGCGTCCATATATGCAAGCCGCACCCCCGCGGTTTCGTCCGCGTCAAAATCGTTTTTCCAAAGCAGCGGCAGTTTACTTTTCCAGTCCGTTCCGAGCGTTTGTTCCAGCGCAGCTGCAAGTTCCGCACTCCAGGGCAGGTCCTGCTGCGTTCCGAGAAAGTTGTTTTCCGCATACGGTGCAAAGTTGCCCAGTTCGGGTTCGTCGGAAAAAAAGCCCGCGAGCGTGTCGCCGAAGTACTCTTTCAGGTTTGCATAGTGCGGTTCATATACCGCGTCGATGAGCGCCCGGCAGCTGTCGTGGCTCAGCAAATTGATGTAATTCCTGCGCGCACCGCAGTTTCTGCTCAGCGCCAGCGCGGCGACCCGCCATGTCCCGGCCGGCTTAATCCAACCGCTTTTCCCGGTCAGATCGATCACTTCGCCGTCCGGCCCATAAGCCGTCAGTCCAAGGACATGGTCGTCGCGAAAATGCCGCTGCCGCCCCGCAAGAAGCGTCATCATCCGTGAAAAGCGCGGCGTCTTATACTTCGGCGGGTGTGAAAGCCGCGCCAGCGGAAAGCGAATCGCCTTTTTCCCGCCGCGATAACACAGTTCGCGGTAAACAATGCTCTGTTTGCAAAGCGACGGGTCGGCTTTTTTCAGCGCGCCGTTGGCATAGCCGGTTGGAAAGTGGCTGTCGTCCAGAATCCAGACGCGCATGCCGCGCCGTTTCGCCTCGCCGAGAATAATGCGCAGGTCGCGCCACCATCCCGACCCGCAGAAATCCGGGTGTGGCCTGCTCTCGATACAGAAACCGCCGCAGTGCGCCTGCTGCATAATGCCCACATATTTCCGCAGCGTCGCTTCATCCTCGCCGTGCTGCCAAAAGAATGGAAACAGATGGCTCGGCATGTCCCCGGAAAGCAATTTATCAACCGTATGATTCATACAACTTCATCCTTTTCAGATTACCGGCCGCACTGTTTTTCGCGCTTGCTCAGCAGCTTCATTCCCCGGAAAAAATGCCCGTTGAAAAGTTCCACCATCCCCTGGAGGTTTCCCCGTGTCAGCCCGCCGCTCATGCCCATGTTCCGGACCGGCATTTCATAAATGCTCGCCCGCGCCATCTTTTCGGCGCCCGGGCCGTCGTCGATCGCCTTTTTTGCACTTGCGACGCCAAAGCGCAAAATCAAATTTCCAAGAAGCGTTCCCTTCGTCGTGCCAAGCGGAGAATTAAGCGTAAACGGCCGCCGCTTCGGTTCCTGCGGAATTGTATGTCCAAGCAGCGCCTCAAATGCCGCCCTGTCCGCGCCGCCGTACGGGTAATCGAGTTTTGCACAGGCAACGCCTTTTCTGTGCACGGTTGCCCGCAGCCGGATATCCTGGCTGGACGAACCGGCCAGCACCTCGTATTCGCCTTCCTCGGCGACCCAGCGCCCGTGTTCCGGCGAATAAAACGAAAACGCGTCTTCGCGCAGGGGTATTTGAATCGTCCGGCGCTCACCCGGCTCGAGCGCAACCTTTTGAAACGCCTTTAGCTCCCGTGCCGGACGAAACACCGCTGAATCAGGTTTCGAAAGATAAATCTGCACCGTCTCCCTGCCGAAAACGCCGCCGGTGTTTTTCACCGTCACCTCAACCCCCGTGTCGGTTATGCGCAGGCCGGAATAGGCGAACGCCGTATAGGACAGGCCGTGCCCAAAGGGGTATGCAACGGGCACGCCCGCCGTTAGAAAGTACCGGTACCCGGCAAATATGCTCTCGCGGTATTCCACGACCCGTTTATCACCGGAAAAACATCCGGCGGCCGACAGGTCGTTTTCACTCAGCGGCCATGTTTCGGCCAGTTTTCCGCTTGGGTTCACCGCGCCGCAGAGCAGGTTCCATGCCGCATGTCCGTTTCTGCAGCCCGCCAGGTGCAGCGCGAGGATCGCTTTTACGCGGCTGCGCCACGGCATCGCCATGGGACTGCCGCCCTGCAAAACGACGACGACGTTTGAATTAACGGAGCAAACGGCCTCGATCAGCGCATTATGGCCAGCCGGCATATCGAGCGAGTCCCGGTCAAACCCTTCGCTCTCGCAGATGTCCGGCAGCCCGGCGAACACAACGACGCATTCGGCCCTTTGGGCGGCGTTTCGCGCGCGCGCAATCAGCGCTTCGTCCGGCTCAACACTGTCCAGCCGGTATCCCTGCTCAAATTCATACGCTGCCGAAGCGTCGTCCAGCGCTTCGCAGAAGCAGTCCAGCGTGTTCGGGTTGATATGGCTGCTGCCCGTACTCTGATAGCGCGGATGTTTTGCAAACGCGCCCGCAACAAGCAGTTTCCGGGTTCCCAGAGGGAGCAGACCGTCGTTCTTCAACAGCACGGCCGATTCCTCGGCGATCCTCTGCGCCAGATCGATATGGCCGGAAACGTCGCAGGAAAACTGAACTTTTTTCCCTTCCCGCACGCGGATGAGAAGTGAAATCATCTCCGCCGCGCGGGCGTCGAGCGCTTCGGCCGAAAGTTCGCCGCGCTCGATTGCCAGCAAAATATCGCCGAGAGTGCTTTTGAACGGCGGCATCTCCAGATCAAGTCCTGCTTCATAGGATGCCGCAAGGTCACTGACGGCTCCCCAGTCGGTCACAAACGCGCCGTCGAAGCCAAACTCGTCCCGCGCGATTTCCGACAGCAGCCTTTTATGCTCGGAGCAATATACGCCGTTGAGCATATTATACGCCGTCATAACGGTCCAGGGTTTGGACGACTCAATGGCAAGCTGAAACCCGCGGAGGTAAATCTCGCGGAGCGCACGCTCGTCCACGACAGAGTCCGAGCACATCCGGTTTTTTTCCTGACTGTTCGCGGCAAAGTGCTTGATGCTCGCGCCCACACCGCAGGACTGCACCCCGTCGATAAAAGCTGCGGCGAGCGTGCCCGTGAGCAGTGGGTCTTCCGAATAATACTCAAAATTGCGTCCGCCCAATGGACTTCGTTTTATATTGACGCTTGGGCCAAGCAGCACGCCGACGCCTTCGCTGCGGGCTTCTTCCCCCAGCGCGCGGCCAAGCTGATTGAGCAGTTCCGGGTCAAACGAGCACGCGCTGCAGCAGCCGGTCGGAAAACATGTTGCCGCAAGCGCACCATGAATCCCGAGATGGTCGCTCTCTCCCTCCTGCTTGCGCAGGCCGTGCGGCCCGTCCGTCAGCAGAATGCCGGGCAGACCGCATTCGTCCAGCCCGTTTGAATGCCAGAAGTCCCGTCCCGTCAGCAGCATGGCCTTTTGCCGGGTTGTAAGCGTGGCCAGTATTTGCTCGGCTTCACGCTGAATTTTATCGATTGTCGTCATAGCAATCCCGCCTGTCAAATTAAAAAATTAAACCGTTTCTCTCTCGATGAATGCACAGATTGCGCCGGCTGCATCCGTGAACAATTCGCGCTGTCGTGCAATTTTTCTCTTTCCCAGCCACCAGCAGTCGTCAATCCCGCCGGAAGCGACCATTTCCGTCAGCCCGTGCACAGCTCCTTCTATTTCGATCTGTTCCACCCGCGCGCCGTTTTCCCGCAGCAGCGCCGCATATCGGATTCCGTCGTCGCGCAGGCTGTCCCTTGAACAGGTCAGCACCAGCGTCGGCGGCATCCGTCCGGCCTCCGCCGCGTCCATATAAACGGGGCTCGCCAGCGCTTCGCCGCGCGTTGAACGGTCAGGATAATACCCGTCGTTGAACCGTTTCATCACGGACGGCGGAATTGAAAACAGAATCTGCGGACGCTTTCTCGGGTCGATCTTTGCATCGAGGAACGGATAGTCGAGTATCTGCCCGCGCAGCTTCCTTTTCCCCGCGGCGAGAATCGACATGCCCGCCACGATATTGCCTCCCGCGCTGTGGCCGATCAGAAAAATACGCTCGCGGTCGAAGTCCAGCGTTTCGTCCGCGCAAAGCCCTTCCAGCGCGTCCATGGAGTCCTGCGTTGCAACCGGATAAACCACTTCCGGCGCATAGCGGTACTCGACCGAAGCGACGTTTATATCGAGCCGGTCGCGCAGCAGGGCGGACATATTGTCGTCCATGTAATGATGTCCGGACGCGAAGCCTCCTCCATGCACGTCGAAAAGCAGCGGAGCGCCCGGCGTCCGTGCGCAATAATACAGCACGGACACGCGTTTCCCGTCGCGTCTGGGTGCAAAAATCTCGGTCCCGGCAATGGTTTGTTCCTTCCCGTTCATGTCGTCGTCCTTTCTTTCCGGCAAAGCAGCACACGTTTCATCCGTGTTCGCCGGCGTTAATCGTTCAGCCTGTCGAGCGCGGCTTCGAAAACACGCACCTTCCTGCCGAGAAACGGTACTCTTATCATATACTGTTTCAAAAACTCAAAGCTCAGGTTTTCGCCAAGCCGGACCGCTCTGCTCCGGAGCAGCACCGGCAGATATTCCTGTAGCAGTGCCATTGACCGCTCGTCCTGTTTCATTTGACAGAGGGTCATATCGAACGAATACCGCTTTTGCGGAGGCCGGGCCGAAAGCGGCAGAATCTGCGGCTTCACCCGCTCCACTTCCCAAATCCAATCGAGCAGCCTGACGCGCAGGCCGTCCCGGACGCCGGCATAGTGACCGTCCCCCGCAAGATTCTTTAACTCCGCCGGGTCCGCGTCCAAATCATAAAGATATGTTTCATAGTACAAATCCACGCGCTGCTTTGTCAGCGCGTCGACGCCGGAGCCGCCGGACACGCCATATTTCCAGCGTTCGGTCCGGATGCAGCGGCAGGTCTCGCTCTCCGAAATCTGCGCAAACACCGCCGTTTTTTTCGGGATTGCGCCGTCCAGCCGTTCGTCCAGAGGCGAACCGCGATAGCAGTCCGGGCTCGCCGCGCCGGTGGCGTGCAGAATTGTCGGCGCAATATCGATGATTTCGCCCAGTTCGCCGACCGCGCCGCGGCCCGTAAACCCCGGGCCGTGCATTACACACGGAATGCGCAGGCTCGCATCGTGACAGCTTCGCTTATATTCCCCGTTCCGGGTTTTGAAATGGCATCCGTGATCGGACGTAAAAATCAGCAGCGTATCGTCCCATTGCCCGCTTTCGCGCAGGTAGGCAACGAGCTTGCCGACGTTTTCGTCTATCTTGGCGCAAGCCCCGAGATAGTCGGCAAAATTCTCCGGATAATCGCCCTTCAGGTGCTTGAGGTCTTCCGGCAGCGGCGCGTTTCCAAACCGCTCTTTGCTGCCTTCCGGGCCGCAGAAGCGCCCCAAATCGTTCTGCTGATGCGGTTCAATATGCGAAAGCACCAGGAAAAACGGCTTTCCCTGTCCGCGGCCGCGCAGGTAGTCGATCGCCCGGTCCGTCAAAAAGTCGACGCGGTTTCCGGCAATATGCACTTTCCTGTTCCGGTTGTCGAAGACGTATCCGTCCTCCATGTGCGAGGTGAATTCCAGCGCATCGGAGGCCAGCCAATAATCGTATCCGGCGCGGTACTGAACCGGAACGTCATAGCCAACGCCGCGCAAAAGCGGGCTTTTATCCCCAAAGATATGCCATTTGCCGACATAGGCGGTGTCGTATCCCGCTTGCTTCATCTGCATGCCGAGGTTATTCGTGCTCGGTGGGAGCGTGCGTCCGTTTTTATAATTTCCGGTCTCGGTGGCATACCGTCCCGATTGCAGGCAGGCCCGCGCGGGCCCGCATACTGGCTGAACGGTAAAAAACCGCTCAAACAGCGTACCTTCCTCGCCCAGCCGGTCGATGTTTGGCGTCACGCCGCGCTGCACGCCAAAATAGCTCAGCGTGTCCCAGCGCTGCTGGTCGGTCAAAAATATGACGACGTTTGGTTGTTTGACTCGTTTTGCCGGTATCGCAACCCACCTCTTTTATTCGTGATTTATCTTTGCCTCCGGTGCTTTCTTTGCGTTTCGCTTGAGGAAACCCAGATAAAACCCTGCAAAAAAGCGCTGGCTCTTATTCCATTCCGCAATCAAACCCTGCTTTTTCAGCAGTCTGCGCCAGGGCTGCCATCCGTCGTTTTCCCGCACATAGGCATCCAGCTTCCGCTTCAGCTCCAAACGCAGCGCGGCGTCCCCTGCGGCGCGAATCCGGTTGTGCATCTGCAGTTCGTCCTCTGCGCCATACAGCGCAACACCCCGTCCGCAATGGTCCGTGCAAAACGAATACTGCTGCGTTCGGATGGCGCGCCAGGATTTTGGCCTGCGAAACATCGCCTGATGGCACGGCACGAGGCTATAAAAATATACGCTGTCCTGCGTTTTCGCAGTGCGCGTTTTCACCGCGGCGCTGCAGTCCACGCCCTGCGCCTCCTCCCAGCTTGTTCCGCCGCAAAGCGAATATATCGTCGGCATAACGTCGATCAGCGAAAACAGCTGTTCCCGCCTTCCCGCCTCCAGCCCGCCGCCTTTCCAGTAAAACAGCAGCGGCACACGCGCACTCTCATCATAATAGAGCTGCTTGTTCAGCCGTCCATGGCTGCCGAGCATATCGCCATGGTCGCTCGTATACACGATCATGGTGTTCTCCATCTGGCCGGATTGCTCCAGCGCGGCAAGTATCCGGCCGATCTGGATATCGATCTGCCCGATATGCGCATAATACCCGGCATAGTTTCGCAGAATATCCGGCCGCCGCACAATCCCGCCAAAACGATCCTGGCGGCAGATCGGTTCAGCGTTCCCGCGAAGGCGAAGTTCTTTGGAAGCGTATTTTGCAAGTTCACCGTCCGGCAGCGCAAAATATGGATCATGCGGTGTACCGAACCCCAGCGCCAGAAACCAGGGACGCGGCCGGTCCTTCCGCCTCGTTAAATAGTCCATTGCCAACTGTGCCTGCGCAATCGGCTCATAGCCGTCAATCCTGTGGCGCACATCGTTGTTGTCGTCGTAATACGCATGCAGGTATTCGTGGTTGCAGTTGCATCCGCGCCAGTATTGAAACCCCAGGCGGCGCTCCTCACCGATGAACTGGTCCCGCGGAACGCCGCCGAGGTGCCATTTGCCGACGTAGGCGGTGTCATACCCGAGTCCCGCCATCTTGTGCGCAATCGACACAGCATCCTTTTTAACCGCCATGTCGTTGGCCGCCGCGCCATGCGCCAGCGCGTGCTGCGAGGAAAGCAGCGTTCCCCTCGCAGGCACACACAGCGGACAATTGGAATAGCAGTGGTTAAACCATACGCCCTCGTTTGCCAAACGGTCCAAATTCGGCGTGGCGACGTCCGGGTTGCCATACCAGCCGACATCGCAGAACCGATGCTGGTCTGAAAAAACAAAGAGTATGTTTGGTTTGTTTTTCTGCATTTCCCGTTCCTTCCAGTCCAGCGTTCAGGAGGCCTGCTCTTCTTTCCTTTTTGCCAGTTCCTGCACCATTTCGGCGCGAATTTCCGGCGTAATAGGATATTTGAAGCGATAGATCAGATATGCGACCAACGCCAGAATGGCCGGTAAAAGCGCTGAAACGACCATAAACCAGTTGAGCATCCCCGGAATCGCAGAAAGGTCGCCAACATAGGTGTCCGTCACCGAGTCGACCTGATAGCCAATCGCGATCAGGATCCCGCCGACCATTGCCGAGGAAAGCGCCGTTTGTCCTTTTTCAAGGAATTTGCGCATCGCGTCGACGAGCGCACTGGTGGTTTTCCCCGTTTTATAGACGCCGTAATCCATGCATTCCAACCAGATGTTCATAGCCGGCACGAAGTTGATGCCCGTTGCGAGCAGCTGCAAAAACAGCATGATAAAGAAAAGCGCGGGGCTGAGTTCCAACAGCCCGACCAGTTTCATGATGAAAAACACAATCCCGATTATAACCGAGGCCACCATGCTGAGTTTTGTAGTCTTCAGCGGATCGCCTAGTTTTTTGATCATCATCGGGCCCAGAAAAGCGCCAAGCAGCAGCGGCAGCATCTGCATTGCGCCCATAATGGTCGTAAAGAGTGCAAATTTGCCGGAATCGATCGCCCCCGTCGCCAAATCGGCACAATATGCCCATTTTACGTAATAGGTAGCCGTTGCAAAGACCATGGTCCAAATGAATCCGCTGAACAGCACGGCCCAGAACTGCGCTTTAAGCGGTTCGTTTGTCTTTAGCATGAGGAAAATATCCTTCATGGACAGTTTCGGCTGTTTTTCTGTTTCAAAATGCGAATACTTCCCTTCCTTAACCAGCAAGGTGCCGATCAGGGAAATCAGGGCAAGCGGCACGATGAGAATGATGGTCATGAGCGAAAAAGCGCGGTTCATGTTTCCAATTCGCTGATTCAGTCCCGTGGTCATCGCAAGGAAAAACGCGAAAGGCACGGCGGCAAGCATGCCGACGATGCGCGGCCACATCGCCATTTTCGCGCGGACATTCATATCGTCTGACAGCGTCTGCTTAAGCGGCTCGGCCGCATAAAACGAGATGCCGATATCATAGACCAGATAAAACAGCACGACCCAAATTATGATCAAAGCAGGGCTCTTTACCACGGCTTGCGGAATGTTGTACAATGCAACAATCGCAATCAGAATGGTGACGGTGCTGATGATGCAGAACGGTTTGTATTTCCCGATTTTGGTTACGCGCGCGCTGTCCATAATCCAGCCCTGCAAGGGATCGTCCACCGCGTCGACAATTCTGCCGACCAGAAGCAGAACCGTTCCGAGCACCGCCGCCATCGCGCCGATCCCGGCATAATCGGTCAGATAGAGCATAAACAGACTCGTCATAAACGACGCGCCGGCAACACTCATCAATCCCATTGTGGATAGGCCGAACATGGTTTTAAAATCCTGCGGGTATCCTTTTTTGGATTTCATAGTAGTTTCCCTTCCTCATCCTTTATGTGCAATATCAGATGCTCTGATTTGCTGCCTTTATTGGTTTTCTGTTTCGGCGCAAGCCTTGTGTCCCCGATGTACCCATCCGGACGGCCACAGCCAGCGCAGTCAGTTCTGCAGCGAAGTTGAACGCGATTGCCGTCAGGCCGGACGCCGCGGTAATCCAATTTGAGCAAAGCTCGAAAACAGCTGCAGCAGGATCATTGTGTGCCCGCTTTTTTATGAAGGTTGATGTAAAAGTTGCCTGTTTTCCCCCCCGGAATATCGCATGGGTCACTCCTTTATTTCCTCTTCATAGCCAATCCGGCAGTTGAATACCATCCGGCCCGACCCAACCGGATGCTCTTCCCCGGTGGGCAGGACGACGGTCCCGCATGTGTTGGGCGGCGACTCAACGGTCAGCGTAAAGGTCCCGTTATCGCTCAAATTCCATTCGGAAAAAATCCTTCCATATGGGGTTTCGAGGGAAACCTGCGCCTGCCGCAGCCCTCCTCCAACGCAGGGGCGGACCGTAAACCTGCGATATCCCGCCTCTTCGGCGATCAGGCCGCCGACGCGCTCATACAAAAACTGACCGACCGCTCCATATGCATAGTGGCTGAAAGATACCATGTTGCTGCTGCCCACGCGGTCTACATTCAGGCTGCCATCCTCGCGCAGCGCGTCCCAGCGTTCCCAGATGCTTGTGGCACCGCATTTAACAGGATAGAGCCAGGATGGGCAGGTGTCCTGCATCAGCAAGCGAAACGCCGTTTCGCTTCTCCCGCCGTCCAGCAGGGCAAACGGCAGATACAGCGTGCCCGGAAACCCGGTTGAAAGATGATACCCGCGCGAAATCACGTCCCGCTCCAGGTCGTCCGTGACCGTTTCCCTTGCCGTTTCCGGCAGGATGTCATAGCACAACGCGAGTGCATCGGCGCTTTGGAATCCGCCTCGGATATGCCCTTCTCCGTCCAGATAAACGGCGCAGAAGCAGTCCTTGATTCGCTGTTCCAACGCGCGGTATTTCTCCGCATCGGTTTTCTTGTCCAAGCGTTCGGCCATCTGCACCAGCAGATGTGCCGAATGTGCAAGGTATTCGGTAGCGAGCCACTCCGCCCGCTTAATCTGCTGTTTCATGGTTGTGCCGGGAGCGACCCAGTCGCCCCAGCTGAACCCACGGTAAAGAAACCGCTTCTTTTTGTCAAACGGGTGGAAGAGCACCGTGATGAAGGACATATACCGCAGCCATCTTTTTATACTCTCGTACGATTCTTCAAGGAACCGCACGTCCCCCGTCGCCATATACGCGTTCCACGGAACGATCGCACAGGCGTCACCCCAAATTGGCGAAGGCGCAATCCGCATCCAGGCAAGGTTCCCTGTTGGGATCACATACGGCACGTTTCCGAGTGCACGCCTCTACTCGCTGCGTAAATCCCGCAGCCATTTGCGCAAAAACCGCGCCGGATTCATATTGAAGCACGCCGCGCCGGAATAAATCGCAAGATCGCCCGTCCAGCCGACACGCTCGTCCCGCTGCGGGCAGTCCGTCGGGATATCGATGAAGTTGGCCTTCTGCGTCGTTAAAATGTTGCGCTGCAGCTGATTGATCCGCTCGCTGTCGCAGGAAAAGCCGCCTGTTATCGATATGTCTGCGTAAAGTTCATATGCCCAGACCGCTTTCATTTGTTCGGGTTCCAACCCTGTAATCTGAATATAACGAAAACCCATATACGTAAAGAGCGGCTCAAAACTCTGTGGCCCGTTTTTGCATGTGTAAACGATTTGAGCCTTTGCCGTACGCAAGTTTTCCGTCGACAGCGTTCCGTCGTCTTTGCGTATCTCTGCGTGTGATACAACAACGCGCGTACCCGCCGGCGCATCCAGTTCCAAATGAATAATTCCGGCGAAGTTCTTCCCAAAGTCATAAACGACGCCCTCCGGCCCGGGTCTCTTTTCAATCGGATCCAGCCGGTCGTGCCTGATTGTCCGTTCGCCCAATTCAGACACGATGTGAGGTGCTTTTCCTTCAAAAACTCGGCTGGCCCGGAATTTCCAGTTCTCTTTTTTCTCCAGATTGGCGTCGTAGACCTCTCCGTCAAAAAAGCCTGCAAAACGGCGGGGGCCGTCCTTGGAGTAAAGCGTTTTCTCGTCCGAACATATTGTTTCGGCCGTACCATCGGCGTATTCAAGGCGCAGTTCGAATCGTAGCGCCCGCTTCTTCCCATAGCGGTTGCCTTTAAGCGACATTCCGAGCCGGCCCGTATACCATCCGCCGGCCAGCTCGCAAAGCAGTTCGTTCTTGCCCGCGCAAATCAATTCGGTAACGTCGTATGTTTGGTACTGCACATGCCGCAAATAATCCGTATACCCCGGCGTGAAGTAGTCTTCCGCTACGCGTACGCCGCCGATATAACACACATAACATCCCAATGCCGACGCATACAGCCGTGCGCGCACCGGCTCCCGCGTGGAATTGAATTCCCTTTTGAAAAGATAGGTCGGCTCGCGGGAATCATCGTCGGTTTTCCCGTGCGTGCAGATCCATTTCGCCTGCCATGGCGTGTCCATGCGTCCGGTCTCAAACGCGCCGTCCGCCTTTGCAGCGTCCCCGTAGCCGTCCGTTACCAGCACCGTCCACCGATAAGCAGTAAAGGGGCATAGCGGGTTTCCTTTATATGGAATATAGACCGAGCAGTCGCCCCTGACGATTCCGCTGTCCCAGACAGTCCCTTCAGTGGACGAGACCACGATGCGGTATGATTCCTGCGTCACGCGCGTGCGGTCGGAAACCAGTTTCCAGCTGAATCGCGGGCTTTGTTCATCAATGCCTGTCGGCTCATTTGCAGATTCGGTTGTTAGGTCTGTTACCAGCAGCATATTTCCGTCCTCACTTACTGTATGATTGTAGTTTCAGCATTGAAGCAGACGCGAACGCCATCGTTAGGAATTTGCCAATATTGGCCGGTAAACACAGCGTTTCCGGCAGACGTGAAATTTTCTGATCGATACGCGCTTATCCTTCTTTATTGTTCTGCTTTTTCACAAATACATAAAAGGACACGGCGAATTGATATATTTGATTATATGATATCCAAAAACGAAAGTCTTTCAATATGTTCTTGTTTTTTGTATAATATTACTGTGATCGGAGGCAAGTTTATGGATAATACATATTTTTGTGAGACACTGAGCCATTTGTTGGGTCTTCCTGTTCGGCTGTACCGAAACAATCTTTTGCTTTGCCAGTGCAGCAATGTGGAGTTCTCGCCGGACCCGGTTTCGCTGGTTATCGACAGCGCGCTTGCCGAAGGCGACGCCGTGCAGTTTTTTGAAAGCAATCTCCTGTTTTTCGGCTCCATTCGTTACGAAAAAGCGAATATAGTAATCGTCATCGGGCCTTCGTTCACCATACGCCCCGGTTCGGACCATGTTCACGCACTCACGCACACGCTCGGCATCGCGCATGAGCGTTTGAAAGAGTTCTCTTTTTATCTGCAGAATATTCCAACGTATCCTGTCGAAAGTTTCCTGCAGGTGCTGTGCTTTATTCATTACTTTCTCAATAAAAAGAAACTCTCGATATCGGAGCTTGTTTCGCAGGGCATCCTGCCTGCTTCAGAGCAAGACGTACATCTGCCGAACAGTGAAGCGGATGAACCCGCGAGAGAGACTATTCACAACACCTATCAGATGGAGCAGGAAATGCTGTCTTACATCACGGCCGGCCAGCCCGGCGCGCTGAGAGCCATGTTTTCCGGCCCGCCGACCGGGAGTGTCGGACGGATTGCGCACGACGAGCTGCGGCAGCGCAAAAACACATTTATCTGCGCCGCGACACTCGCAAGCCGCGCCGCCATTCGCGGGGGCCTTTCGCATGAAACTGCCTTTGCGCTGAGCGACTCTTATATTCAGAAGGCCGAGTTGCTGGGAGACTATGCGTCGCTGGCGAAGCTCAACATGACCATGCTGACCGACTTTGCTACCCGTGTGGAGACGCTCAGTACCGGCGGCGGTTGCTCGCAGCATGTAACCGAAGCGATCCGCTACATCAACAAAAACATCAATCGAAAACTCACGCTCGAACAAATCGCAGGTGCGGTCGGTATCAGCCGGACGCATCTGTGCGCAATCTTCAAAAAGGAAACGGGTAAAACGCTGATTTCATATTTCACCGAGCGAAAGATTACCGAAGCAAAGCGGCTCCTCTCAACAACGGACATGCCGCTCGGAGCCATCGGTGAATATCTCGGCTATTCGTCGCAGAGCCATTTCCAGAAAGTATTCCGCGATTTCGCCGGCGAAACGCCGCTCGCCTTCCGCATCCGCTGCAGTTAGCGGCCTTCTTTTGCGCGCCGTGCGGCATGCGTTAAGCATTCAGTTTTTTCAGCAGCCGGCGGACCTGTATCGCGCAAAAGCGCTGCATTCCCCATGCATACGCATCGTTATACCGATATGACTCTGCAACGAGGATTACCGCCATATACAGCCGGTAAAGGTCCATCCGGATGCGGTCTCCTTCTGAAACGGCAAGCGGCTTTCCGCTGACCGACGCATATCCCCCACAAAACTCCGGCTCCCGCTCCACGTCTTTAAACAGAAATGCCGCGGAAGTGAAATCTGCAAACGGATCGCCATAGAAGCATCGTTCAAAGTCAATCACCCCGGAAATCCGGTATCCCTCTTCCCCGCGATCGATAAACACGTTGCCCGCCCACATATCAAAATCGACAAGTTTCGGTCTCGTTATCTCGTTCAGGCAGGATAAACGACGCGTAAGAGTCCTTTCGATTTCCGCAAACGGAAGGCGAAATCCGCGCGCGCGCGCGTCGTCCAGGACATCTCCCATCATCGCGCAGAACGCGCCGCCCCAGCTGTCGAAGTGAAAGCGCTCGTCGGCCTTCACATAGCCGAACCACTCTCCGCAAACGCCGTGCACCGCTGCGTTGCACCGGCCAAGCTGCTTCATCAGCTCCCGCTTCGCCGCACCCGGCAGTCCCTTTGCAGCGTCGTTCCATGCCCTGCCTTGCACTTTCTCCATGAAGAAGTAATCAAAAGGCGCTTTTTGCCGGGACAAATCGTAAGCAAGCACTTTCGGCGTGGGAATCGGCCTGCTGGAAAGAAGCTGATACGCCTGGATTTCAGCGTGCATAATCTCCTTTTCGTAAGTCAGTATTTCCGTTTCCGGGTCCGGCCCGATTTTCAGCACAGCGCCGCCCTGCGGAAGATGACGGCTCTCGATCAGGTAGACCGCGTTGAACATGCCGCCCGACAGTTCGATAAACCGTGCGTCGTCCGCTTCCGGAAAATGCCGGAGCGTAAGGCCGCGGAGTTCTTCGTTCGAACACGCATTCTTCGTTTTACTGTTCATGCCGCCCTCCCTGCGCCGGCGGCGTCTCTCCGGCGCGAGCACGGCAACGTTCCTTTTGCTGTTTTTCAAACACGGTTCTCCGCCCGCCTGCCGAATCAAATCTTCGGTACGCCGATGCCCGCCGGATGTTCGGGAAGCGCAGCGGCCAGCTTCTTTCGTTTCAAGCACATCCCGGTCCTGCTTTACCGGTCGCTGTTCGATTGGTTCCGGGCAAGAATTTCCGCCTGCTTTTTATCGAGGCCTTTTTCAACATTGAGGAAAGCTAGTATCACAAGCACGACGACGCTCGTGATCGTTTCCAGGCCCACAAACGAAAACGTAATCGCATTCTGCACCGCCTGCGTCTGTACGGCGATCAGATTGCCCGCCTCGTCCAAAAAGGGTTTAACATATCCGGAGGCGTACAAAAGACCGTTGAAAATTCCGGTGCAGATACCCACCAGCGCAACGGCGATCGTGTTGTAAACCGACATGGCGAGGCCGTCGCAGCGGAAGCCCGCGCGCCACTCGACGTCGTCCAGCGTATCGGCAAAAAGCGCCATAAAGATATATGCCCCCGGCAGTCCGCCTATATTCTTAATGAACTGCCCGATCAGAACAACGACCATATTGGTTGGGAAAGCCCAGCATATGGCGCTGCCGATGGCGAACAACGAAAACCCCAGCATCGTGGCGTTGCGTTTGCCGATTCGCTTCGCCAGCGGCCAGACAGCGAAAATACCAATCCCCATCGGAATGCCGCCAATCACGGCCAGCATCGTCTGCGTAATGCCGTCGTTATATGTCCCAAGCACATAGTTGCAGTAATATATTGTCGATAAGTTTTTAACGCTCGTGCCAATCGTAGTGATTAAAAAGTATGCGTAAATCAGAAGCATATACCGGTTGGTAAAGACCGCCTTGAGCTGCTTGCCATACGCGGCCGTCTCTTTCGCCTGTTCGCCTTCCTCCTCGGAAAGCCGCTCTTTTGTGAAAAAGTATTCGACCAGTGTAAACGGCAGCGCCAGAATCGCCAGGATGCTCATGACCATGATCCAGCGGCTTTTGTCGATGTCAATATACGGCATAACGACCATCGGGAAAAGCAGCGCAATCAGCATGCCGGTCACCATGATGGTGGATATCTGCTGGAAAACCGACAGTTTGCCGCGCTGTTTAATGTCCCGGATGGACAGCGGCACCATTAGGTTGTGGCTCATGTTGTAGATGGTGTATGCAAAGGAGTAGAACAGGTTATAGGACACCATGACCCAGACGGCCTGGACCGTTTCGCTCGCCTGCGGCACCAAAAACAGCAGCATCCCCGTGATCGTCAGCAACGGGGCGGACAGCAGGATCCAGGGCCTCGCCTTGCCCTGCCTCGTCCTTGTCCGGTCGATCACATACCCCATTGCAAGATTGGTGAACGCGTCCAGAATTTTCGATACAATCGGAAAGACAACCAAAAATGCGCCGCCCCAAAGGGAGGTTAACCCCAGCACGTCGGTGTAGTATACGTTTAAATAGGTCGACAGCACTGCGTTGAGCAAAAGCGCTCCGGAGGGTCCTATCAGATAGCCCAGCCAGCGCTCTTTCCCCGTTGTATCGGCGCTTTTAACTTTGCTGTCAAATACTGGTCTGTCAATAAATTTTTTTTCCATCTGTCGCTCCCTGTTTCTGAAGATCTGCTGTAAACAATGCAAACGATATGCGGCTGTTGTTTTTATTATATGTAAATACTCGGACTGTTCTTGCATTTTTGTTGTTTAAATTATATTATTGTTGCAAAATGATGATGGAGACAAGTATGCAGGCTGATTATCGGTATCTCTGCCAGGGATTCGGGCGTTTGGCAGGCCTTGAAGCACGCATCTATAAAAACAATGCGATCCTTGCGCGCTATTCACCCGTCGCTTTCGAGCCGGACGTAGCGCAGTTGATTTTACACCGGCTCGATCCAAACAAGGGCAGTGCATATTTTCTCGAGGTAGACCTGCGCACGAATTCCGGTTCCGGTGACTTATTGCTGTTTGGCGTCATCCACTGCCAAAAAGACGGCAGCACGATTATCCTCGGCCCTACCGCACAGGTCCGTCCGCAGGCCGACTGCTCCATAAACGTTTTGTGCGCGCTCTCCGAACCATACAGCCGCCTGCGTGAGATGCAAACCTACTTCGAGTATTTAATTCCTTACCCGCTCGAAGCCTTTCTGTCAATTATCTGCCTCCTCAATTACGCCATTAACGACGAGGAGCTGTCCGTTTCGGACCTGATTCGCGACAACAGCCGCAGTGTCCGCGCAAATGTGCCGGAATATGTAACTTCCGAGGAGGATGTCGCCGCCCTCCCGCGCAACTCCTATCTGATTGAAAAAGAAATGCTGTCCTACGTTGCCGCAGGAGATGTTTCCGCTGTCGAGGAATTCGTTTCGCAGCCGCCGACCGGCAAGGCCGGGAAAGTCGCCGGCAGTGCGCTGCGGCAGCAAAAAAACACCTTCATCTGCGCGGCTACGCTGATCAGCCGCGCCGCGATGGAAGGCGGTATGCCGCCTGAGGCCGCATTTTCACTCAGCGACAGATATATTCAAAAAGCGGAAATTCTTCCGTGCAGCAGCGATATCGCTTTGCTTAGTATTGAAATGCTGCGGGATTACACAAAGCGTGTCGCCGGCATCCGATATGGATTGAACAATTCCCGTCTGGCAAAAGCTGTTTTTCAGTATATTCAAAGGAATCCCGGAGAGAAAATTAATACCGCCTGCCTCGCCCGGACGTTCAGCATGAACCGCTCCTATCTCTGCACTCGTTTTCGTGAAGAAACGGGTAAAACAATTGGTGAATTCGTCGCCCAGGTAAAAATTGACAAAGCAAAAAACATGCTGACGGCTTCCAGTCTGAGCCTGGCGCAAATCAGCGAATATCTGGCATTTTCTTCCCAGAGTCACTTCCAAAGGGTGTTTAAAAGCATTGTCGGGGCGACCCCGCTCGAATACAGAAAAACAAACGCCGTCGTATAAATCCAGCGCCAAGGTTCGCTGGAACGGTCCGGCCGTCCACTAAACGCGGACAGGTTATGCGCCGCCTTTTGCATCGCCCGCTGCATCGTCACCGCCGCCGGCGGGCTGCGTCAGATCGTAAATGACCGGTCGGCGCACATACCGGAATCCTGTGCGCCAGGCCTCGGTAATCGCGACGCCGTTTTCATCCGACGAACAGTTCGCAACAAAATAACTCCCGTCGCCGTCTTTTGCGACGATAATGCCCACATGGTTATAGGCCTTTTCACCGGGCGGCCAGAAGAATACCAGATCGCCGATTTCTC
>DAOTGE010000017.1:0-46419 GCA_035446965.1 Eubacteriales bacterium | reverse complement strand
TCCCCGATCAGCCCGAGCACCTGCCCGCGTTCCAGCCGGATGCTCACCTTGTCGAGCACGTTGACCGGACCGAAGGACTTTACGATATCCCGCATTTCCAGTAAAGGAGCTGTATTCACCGTCGTTCTCCCTGATAGTTATTCATAGCACCCCGCGGGCCAGACGCGCAGGCTTTTGAGCTGCTGTTCGTCGTGCCCGAAAAAAACTTTTGCGTTTGTCCGCCGCTGAATCTGTGCAATACGCCGGATCGTCTTTTCGTATCCGCGCGTATCGTAGGCCAGCCCGGGGTAGCGGATCGGCGGACCGTAATTTGCCGCCAGATTGACCGCGTCCGCCACCAGCAGGATCGTACCGCTTTGCTCCAGTTCCACCTGCAGCCCCAGCATGCCGAAAGCATGGCCCGGTCCGAAATTCAGTATCTTCACGCCGTCCAGCAGCGGATATTCCGCCTCGTCGGCCGCAATCGTGTTCCAGTGCAGCTTGGCGTCAAGCCAGGCGCGGATGTCGCCCCGGATATATCCGCCCATCTCCCCGTTGAGCGCATAGAGCTTCAGCGTCTGCATGAGCTCCTCGTCGCTTACATAGAGTTCCGAGCGCTTAAAAAACTCCAGCCCGCCCGCGTGGTCCTCGTGCAGGTGCGAAAGCACCACATAGTCCACATCGTCCGGCGTGTATCCCAGCCGGCGGAGCTGATTTAAAAGCAGGTTGTCTTCCGTGTAGGTGTACGGTGTGCGTTTGCGGTTGCCCTCGTCCCAGCGGGACGACATCGCGTCCGGATGGCACCCGGTGTCGAAGAGGACGAGCCCCTGCGGATGCTCGATTAAAAAAAGCGTTACCGGGGACGGGACCCAGGCGCCCGGCCGCCGTTTTTCTTCGCTGTTGCCAAGAAACGGCATGGCGACCATGTTGGCGTAGTCGCACTCCAGCATCCCGTTGTATAAAACATAAAGCTTACTTGCTTTCATTTCGTTTCCCCGTTCCCCCTGCGGTTTAAAACGAGAGGAACGCAGCCTTCCTTAGGGGCGCTTGCGGCGCCATAAACAAGGCTCCGTTTCTCTCCTGCCGGTCCGGCGGGCAATACTGCCCGCCGGATCGATTGCATCGCTTGAGCGCAATGCGTTTATTTTGCGTATACGCTGTCGTCGTGCGTGTCCACGTTGGTCTGATCGTACACGACGGTCGCGCGGTTAATGATCTTTTCGACCTGCTGACCCTGCACGCAGTACTGATAGATCGTGTCCACGATGTCGTAACCGGTGTAGTATTCCATAGCGTCCACGGTGGCGACCATCTCGCCGTTGCGGATTGCGTTGATCGCATCTTCGGTTGCGCCGTAGCCGACCACGTCGATCTGGCCGAGCAGACCGCGTTCCTTGATGGCGACGAGGCCGCCAAGCACCATTTCGTCATACGGCCCGTAGAGCAGCGTGATGTCCGGGTTCGCAGTAAGCAGGCTCTCGGTCACGCTCTGGCCGTCCGCACGGGTCCAGTTTGCGCACTGGGAAGCGACGACGGAGATGTTGTCGTACCCTTCGATCGCATCGTTGAAGCCGCGCATGCGCTCGTCGTTGACGATTCCCGGATATCCTTCCAGAACGGCGATCTTGGTTTCCTCGTCCTTATAGTTCTCCGCGATCCAGGAACCGATGTTCTTGCCCGCTTCATACTGGTCGTAACCGATGGAGCTTACGTAGTAGATGTCGCTGTCGTCGAGTTCCGTCATGTTGAAGAAGAAGACCGGGATGCCCGCGTCTGCCGCTTCACGCAGATACGGGAGCATGGATACGTCGCTCTCGGTGGCAAGCGCAATCGCATCCACACCCTGCTGGATCATGTTTTCAATAATGTTGCCCTGCTCTTCGATGCTGCTGGTGTTGCCGGAAGGCGCTTCAACGGTCAGGTCCATGTCGTACCCCATCGTTGCAATGTGCTCCTTGGCGCCGTTGATCGTCATGGTGTAGGACGTGTTGATCGTCACCGGAATCAGCGCTACCTTGAGCGTATGGTCCGTGATGGTCATCGGCTGCATGTCGTAGGTGTCCGTCTCAGCCGTAACGGCGTCCGAAGACGAAGTCGTCTCGTCCGTTGCCGCCACATCCTGCTGGGCTGCAGTTTCTTCGGGCTCGGTGGTTGTCTGGTTGGACGTGGTGCAGCCGGCCATGAGAGCCAGGGACATCAGAACAACCATCGCAAGTGCGATAATACGTTTCATGTTTTTCTCCTCCTGTTTTTATCCTTTGAAACAACGAATCAGAATGCGAAATGCTTGAATTGTCAGCGCAATGATAGGACGAAGCGCAAGGTGCATTCTTTTTTCTAGTTCGAATTCTATCGGTTTTTGCCATTCGGAACAATGAGAGTGTTTTTAGATTTTGGTAGACGATTTTCATTTATTTGATCTTCCTATGATAAAGTCACCCGGAATCCTGCAAAAACGCCTTGCCGATTTGCACGGATGCAATGGTGCATGCACATCGCATTTTGATTGTTTCAATCATTTTTAATATTTTATAGTTGTTTCTTTCTTAATTTCGGTTGATTTTATTCATTTCCGGGGCTATTATTGAGATATAGCGTACCGCATTCGCAGCAGGGAGAACGCCTCTATGAGCAAAAAAAGCGTGCGCCAAGCGCAGCTCCTCAACGCCGTTATGTCCACGGGACGCGTCACGACCGCCGAAGCGACACAGTTGCTTGGTGTTTCCGAGGCGACCGTGCGCCGCATGTTCGCCGAGCTTGAGTGCGGCGGAAAAGTCCTGCGCGATTACGGCGGGATCCGGCCCTCGGGCAAAGAACACGACTTCTCGTTTGAGCTGCGCGAGCGGGTGTTCCAACAGGAAAAAATGCGCATCGGCCGTCTGGCCGCCTCGTTCGTTGAGGACGGCGACACCATCTACCTCGACTGCGGGACGACCCTGCTGCAGATGACGCTCGCGCTGAGCGCCATGCTCGCCGGCGGCGCGTTCCGCTCGCTGAACCTCGTTACCAATTCCATCGCCAACGTGCAGGCGATCGCGCCCTCGCCATTCTGCCGCGTCATTCTGATCGGCGGCGAATACAGCAGCGAACAGCGCGATTTTTCCGGCCCGCTGACGGAGAAATTCATCTCACCGTTTCATTTTTCAAAATGTTTCCTCGGCTGCGACGGGCTGAACGCAAAAATGGGGTTTTCTTCCAATCTTTTCAGCATCTCCAGCCTGAACGCGGCGGCCATGGAACGTGCGGACAAAACGTTTATCCTGCTCGACAAAAGCAAATTCGGCCGCCGTTCGCTGGTGTCCTATGCAAGAGCGGACGAAGTTTTCGCAGTCGTAACCGACCAGTCGCCCGAAGGCGACCTTTACGCCGCGCTCACCGAAGGCAACACCGCAATCCATGTGGCCGAATGACGCCCGCGGCTTAAATTTTGCAAATCACAGGAAGGAACATACCATAAATGAAACCGAAAATCCGCACGCCGTATTTTGAAACCGGCGTAAAGAACTACATCTACGGCGACGCGGTGCTTGAATACGCCGTGGCCGCCGACGCCGCCTCCATAAAACACGACGTGGACGTGCTGTTCATCGCGCCGTATACGGAAATCCGCCGGATCCGCGAGCACACGAAAAAACTGATCGTACTCGCACCGTATATGGACGTGCTCCGTCCGGGGCGCGGTCTTGCGGACGTGCTGCCGGAAGCGCTCGCCGCCGCGGGCGCGCAGGGCGTCGTGCTCAATCACTGCGAACGCCCGATGACGCTGAGTCATATCCGCCAGGCCGTTGAACGCGCAAGAGATCTGGACATGCTTTCGTTCGTCTGCGCAGACACCATCGCCGAAGCGCAGGCCGTCGCCCACTTCCACCCGGACATCATCAACCCCGAGCCGACCGAGCTGATCGGCGGCACCGCCGCAAGCGACATGCGCTATGTAAAAGAAGCGATTCAGGCGGTCAAGGCAATCGACCCGAACATTCTCGTCGAACAGGCGGCCGGCATCACCACCGCGCAGCAGATCTATGATTTCATCATGGCCGGGTCGGAGGCGGCGGGTTCCGCTTCCGGCATTCTTCGTTCGCCGCACCCTTATGAACTGCTGGACGAAATGGTACTGTACACGAAAAAAGCGGGCGAAGCGCTGGCCAGGCAGAGCAAAGCATAAGTAATTTTATTGGGGAGGGCAGCATGGTATACAGGGAATCCTTTCAGGTTCAAAGCAACCACCGCACCGTGACGTTTCATAACGTTACCGCACAGGCAAAGGACGTCGTTGCGCGTTCCGGCATTCAAAACGGAATCGTCGTCGTCTATTCGCATCACACGACCTGCTGCGTCATCACGCAGGAAGCGGCGTTCGACGAGTCCATGACCGGGCTGGAAACGCTTCAGCAGGACTTCGTGGACGCGTTCGATTCGATTATGCCGGTCTGCCGCCGGGAGGGAATGTATCTGCATCCCGGTCCCAAGGCGCTTGCGTTTGCAGCCGAGCACGACGAAGACGCGTTCGGCTGCCACAATACCGACGCGCACCTGCGCAGCGCGCTGGTCGGCCGGAGCGAGACCATCGTGCTCATCGACGGGCAGCTGGACCTCGGCGAATTCGGGTTTATCTACTTCATCGACTTCGACCAGACGCGCGGGCGCGAGCGCACCGTGCAGGTACAGGTTATCGGCGAATAAGGTTCGTTATACGGCCGAATGCAGCGCAAAACCGCTTTCCTTCCGGAAAGCGGTTTTGCTTATCGACAAAAAAAGGAGGGCGTGCCCCTTGGACGAGGTTGCAGGGGCGGAGCCCCTGCAAAAAGAACTTTTTTACCCCTCGGCAAACAGGCGGTCGACCGCCGAGATGGTCTGCTCCACCAGTTTGTCGCCGCCCTCCGGCCCGCAGAACGTCGAGGCGGATTTGCTGCTGTAACTGCCGCCCGCAATGGCCGCTTCCGACGGAAGATAGCCGCCAAGACCGTTGGAAAGCTGCACGACGAAGAGCTGCTCCGGCAGTACGCGCGCTTTCATGCGCTGAGCATATTCGCTGAAAAGCTCAAAGGGATTCGTCGCAATCGCCGCGCCGGCAATCCGCACGATATGGCAAACGCATTGGAAGACGTTTGTCTGCTGCTGCATCTGCCAGCGCAGTACGTCGCCCTGTGGCTCGAACGCGCGCACAACATCCTCCATCTGCATGCGGTGCGCAGGCGAAAACGTCCTCTTAATCTGCGCCACCTGCTCCGCCGCAGCTTCGTATTCACCGCGTGTGACCAGCCGGAGCGGCAGGTCGAGCGAGAGCACTTCGTGCGCAAACACCGGTGTGTATTCGATGTAGTTGCGCGCGTAGCGGTATCCGCGCACGACCGCGTCCGTGATGCGCGCGGAAATTCCCTCACATTCGCGCGTCATGTCGAAATTCCGGAAAACTTCTTTTGCCTGCTCCCCCCAGGTTTTGAACGCCTCCTGATTGCTTTTGCTGGTGCGCACAAGGTCCAGCGGCGAAAGGTCGCCCGCGGCGCCGCACAGCGGCAGCACGAATATGTTCCCGAGTTGCTCACGCACATCGTTACGCACAAACCCCCAGTAATCCGCCGAAATGAACCGATGCAGTTCAAACACCTGCGAAGGGCAGGCGACGTTGACGGCAACGCCCGTTAAGCGGCCCTGCAAGTCCCAGGTATAAAGCATGTCCGCCGCATTGTCGCCGCCCGGTTCAAAACGGACGAAATCCCTCTGCGAGCAGTCGCCGTACATCACCGTTTCGTCCTGGCCGACACGGCGGAAAACGGCCCTGCGGGAAAACCCGACCGCCGCGTAATCGTGCGCGGTGCTGATCCCGCCGGGCGTACGCGCGTTCCATGCGCGTGAAATCACGTCTGCAAGTCTCACGGCGAGGAATTCCTGCGCCTCTTCCCCGACCAGCGCGTTCTCCGGAATTTCAATTTCCGGCAGCACGTCCGCGCCGAACACGCGCTCGTTATCGAGCCGCATGAAATCCGCATAGAAGTCCGAGGAGTTATGCGTATGCGTCACGCCGATGGAGATCTGCTCAAACGAAAGCCCGCTCAAATCCCTGAGCTTTTGCCTGAGCAGCGCGTTGATATGCACGGGTACCTCGGTCATATCGAGGGACACAAACACCGCCTGGGCTTCCCCGTTGTCCAGAACGAGCGCCGTCGCCGTGATCGGATCGCGCACATACTCCGAAATACGATGATACATCTGCCCGATCATCAGAAGCGGTCTGTCGCTCGTCAGGCTTGTTTGCGCCCAGCCAATCTTGATTGCCTTCATTGTTGTTTTACGTTCCTTCTATATCGTTATCTAAAATTTATTTCGTTGTTTTTCCCAAATGCGGCCGCAGCAAACCAAAGCCCGTCCGAAATTTCCCGACCGGTCCGTGTGTCCGCCGTTTCGTGTGCGTCAGAGCAGATCGATATCCATCAGCCTGCAGAAGTCCTCCACCGCCTCGCGGCAGTCGCCGTAGCAAACGATCACATGCTGGCTCGAAACCTTCTGCGCAAATTCTTCCACCGTGCAGTCAATCGGGAAAACTTCCAGACTCGGCAGCTGCGGCGCGGGCGGCGTCCAGCCGCATTCTTCCCATTTTGCAGGCGTTTTCGCGTCAGCCAGATACATATGCATGCCATATCTGCCGTCCTGATACACAAGCCGCAGACAGGTTACAAGGCCGGTTTTGACACGCGAAACATTGAGCAGGCTCTGGGAAAGCAGCCCGAACGCCGTCGGCAGTACGTGCACGTCGCCGTCGGTCGCGCCCGAAGGGATGAAGTCCGGCACGCCGATGAGCATGCTCTTTTCAAAAAACTCATAATACTCCAGATACGGCACGATTTCGCCGGTAATCCCCTTCGCAATCAGCTGCGTAACCGCGCCCATCACGTCGTTTTCCGGAATGGTCAGCACGCCGTATTGACGCTCCAGCAGCATAAACACCATCGCCGGCGGGAAACCGAGCAGCTTTTTCATGCCGTCCACGTCGATGAGCGTCACCGCGTCGTACCCGCGCTCGGCGATCTTTTTACCGACCGCAAGCGCATATTTCACGCCGGTTTCAATCACGCCGTCCTCACAGGGACGATCGAACACCCAGTTTGCTTTGACGAATGCAACGGCTTTTTCCACTTCTGCGGGATCGAGCGCCGCGATATTCTGCGTCACTTCCAGCATTTCAAACGGCTCGACTTCAACGCCCAGCTGCCCGCGCATACTGTTGCCCTCAAACTGCGTGCCGTAGAGCAGCATGTCCCGATACCCCATCGTTCCGACGCGTGCGCTCCGCAGCATTCTGGCGGTATAGGCAGCGTCGGTAAAGGCGCGGATTTTTTCGACCGGCGCGGGTTTCCCAATCACGCTGTAGATGTATTTAAACCGGTAATGCATCGCCTGCAGCGCCGGACGAATCGCCGTCGTCCCCGCCTGATCGGCCGTGGTCACCAGATGCCCGTTTTCCATCCAGCCGCAAAGTCCCCAAAGCAGCACGGGCAGTTGCCTGAAGCGGTCTGCAACGCGGATCACGGCATGCGTCGGAACCCAGCCCGCGACGCAGAGGATCAGGCAGTCCAGTTCCTGCGCAGCTAGTTTTGCGATTGCGGCGTCGGCAGTCTCGTATTTTGTGTCGTCGACGACAACGCCCGCGTCGTGCACGTTCCCGCCGAGCGAATCAAGCGTTTGCAGTGCGTCGTCGTGCTTGATTTGGAGCCGCTCGAACGGCGTGTTCACTTCGCCGAAGCAGACAAAACCGATTTCTTTCATGTTACTTCTCCTTTTCTTGCGTTGATTCCCTATCGTTACGCGGTGCGGCGGTTGAATTACGCACGACCAGCCGAGGCTGGAGCGACACGTTCTGCACCACGTGGTTTTCTTTTTCATGCAGGTTGTCCATCAGCAGCTTGACCGCAAGCGCGCTGAGCTGCTCGGTCGGGTTGGATATGGACGTAAGCTGAATCGGCAGATAATCGTTGAGAATGATATTATCGAACCCGACGATGGAGATGTCCTCCGGCACGCGGATTCCCGCCTCGCTGAACGCGTCCAGCGCGCCGAGCGCTACCTGATCGTAGCAGGCCAGCACGGCGGTCGCACGCGGCTCATCCTTTTCCTGTATCAGTTCCTTTGCGCGCAGGTAGCCGCCGAGTTCAAAGCGCTCCCGCCCGCGCTTCATGTGCTTTTCCCGCACCGGCAGGCCGAGCTCCCTGAGGTATTTCATCAGCGCCAGATATCGCACGTCCGAGGCGAATTCGCCGATATAGCCGATCTCCCTGTGCCCAAGGTCGATAAGATGGTCGAGCGCCTGGCGGACGGCCATTTCGTTTGCAATCGAGATCGTGTCCACCGGAAGGATGACCTTGTTTTCCGAAATCAGCACAAGCGGAAGCACCGAGTGCGCAATGCGGTCGTGCTTTTGAATATCGTCCTTGGCGTCCAGCATGAAACAGTCGTTGACGATCATGCCGCAGACGTCGTGATGCAGCATCTCGTCGAACGCCGCGAGGATGCCGCCAACATCGAACCCGCCGATGGCGACAATCATCGAATATCCGGATTTTTTGAGTTCCCGCTCGACCGTTTCCACCATTTCGGAATAATAGTGACTGCCCACTTCCGGTACGATCAGTCCGACGGTCGCGCTGCTCCGGCCGCTTATGCGCGGGCGGTAGCCCATCTGCATGGCGGTGCGCTTCACAAGCGACGCCGTTTCCGGGCTGATGTCCGGCGCGTCGCGCAGGGCGCGCGAAACGGTGGAGATATTCAAACCGGTTTTTTCGGCGATATCGCGCATCTTAGGCATAAGCAGTTTTTTCCTTCTCGGCGGATTTAGACGGCGTTGTCTTTCTCATTGCAGTTTTTTTTGTTTGATCCGTTCATTTTATCTGTATTGTACCATTTCACCCACATCCGCAAACAGTATCTTTTTGCCGGAACGCATGAAATGCCCGATTGCCGGAACGGCGTATATCCGCCGTTCCGGCATTTTTAGCGTAAGTTCGGTTATTCTGCCGGCCAGAGCGTTCCCTTGTAGACGATCGCACCCCAGAGGTCTTCGGAATAGGTTGCCACGTTCGACTCGTCGATCAGCACCGTACCGGAATCGTTGTACTTGGCAAACGTCGCCGCATCGCCTTCGGTGAGGTATTCGTACGCCATGCGGACGGACTCATAACCACGCTTATAGAAGTTCTGCGCCAGCGTCGCCCAGACTTTGCCGGCCGAGATGTTGTCGATGGTCGCGTCGACCGCGTCGATGTCCAGAATCAGCACGTCCGTGCGGCCGGTCTCCTGACAAACCTGCACAACGCCCGGGCCGCCGGTGGATTCGAGCATGATCACGACGTTGGTTTCCGGGTACGTGTTGAGCGTGTCTTCGATGACGCTCATTGCGGTGGCCACATCGTTTTTATCCGCGACCACGTTCGTAATCTTCATGTCGGGATACTGCGCGGCAATGCGCTCTTCCAAACCGTTGCGCTGTTCGACCTGATTGGTCGTTGCAAGGTCGCCCATCACGACGCAGATATTCGCCGTGCCGCCGGTCTTTTCGGCAATCATGTCCGCCGCGGTGACGCCGTAGTTATAGTTGTCGGTCCCGATCCAGGAAATAAACGCGTCTTCGTCCTCAAGCAGGTTGGACGTGAGGAATACCGGAATACCCGCTTCTTTTGCACGGTCGAAAACTTCGTAGAGCGACGGATCGAACGGCTCGCCGATGATCGCGTCCGGCTCAAGCGTGATTGCGTTTTCCATCGCGGCGATATAGTCGGTCACGATGCTGGTCGTGCCGAACGTCGGCCCGATGATCTCAAGGTTTACGCCGTAATCTTCGGCCGCCTGACGGGCGGCTTCCGCCTGCTGTTCGTACACGGGGTGACCGACCAGTGCGTTGACCAGAATAACGTAGGGCTGCTCTTCCGGCTCGGCGGGTTCGGTCGCTTCAGCGGTTTCCGCCGTCGCGTCGACCGCTTCGGTTGCCTCCGCCGCAGGTTCGTCGCTCGAAGCGGTCTTCTGCGTACAGGCTGCAAAGCTCAGCGCAAGCATGAGAACAAGAACCAATGCCAGTGCTTTTTTCATCAATGTAGATCCTCCTGTTTTATTTATGTCCGTGCCCGCGCGCGGCACTAACAATCTTTTTATTCGCCCGAACGTCCGCGTTACAGACTTCCGCCGGAGCAGATGCGCAAAAACGTTTCTTCGTCCGCGGCCTCGCGGCCGAGTTCCGCGCGGATTTTTCCGTCCGCAAGCAGAAGATACCGATCACACATACCGACAAGCTCGGTGAGTTCCGACGAAATCATGATAATCGCCATGCCCTCGCGGGCAAGCTGCGTCATAATCTGATAAATCTGCGTTTTTGCGCCGACGTCGATACCGCGCGTCGGTTCGTCCAGCAGAAGGACCTTCGGCTCCGCCATGAGCCATTTTGCAAGCACGACTTTCTGCTGATTCCCGCCGGACAGGCTCGTGACCATGTCCCGCTCGGAATTCGCCTTGATGCTCAGGCGCCTGACATACTCCTGTCCGTACCCGCGCTCGGCTTCCTTGTCCAGCAGTCCGTGCGAAAACACCTTGTCCAGCCGCGCAAGCGTTACGTTGCGCGCGATGCTGAGCGTCGGAATAAATCCGTTGACCTTGCGGTCTTCGCTGAGCAGCGCAAGGCCTTTTTGAATCGCATCCTGCGGATTCCGGATAAGGACGGGCTTGCCTTCGATGCGCATCTCGTCATAACTGCCGTCGATTGCACCGAAAATCGCGCTGACCGTTTCGCTCCGGCCCGAGCCGACCAGTCCGACCAGTCCGAGGATTTCGCCTTTGCGCACGGAAACGTCCACACCGTCTACAATGAACTTCTTCCTGTTATACGGGTGCCTGACGCGAAGGTTTTTCACGCTGAACGCTTCCTCGCCGACCGGCACGCTTTCTTTGGGATACATATTGCCGATTTTCCGGTTCACCATCGCTTCGACAATCTCGTCCACGCTCAGCTCGTCCGCCGGTTTCGTCCATACGTGGCAGCCGTCGCGCATGATACACACGCGGTTGGCCAGGCGCTTGATCTCCTTGATTTTGTGGCTGATATAGATGCAGGAAATCCCGTTTTCACGCAGCCGGAACAGAATTTTAAAAAGGTCTTCCACTTCCGCGTCGGTCAGCGGAGAAGTCGGCTCGTCCAGCACAAGAATTTTGGGATTCCGGCTCAGCGCGCGGGCGATGGACACCATCTGGCACTGCGAAGCGCTCAAATCCCGCAGGTGGGTCGTAACGGGTACTTTCAGCCCGACCATGTCCGCATAGGTTTTCGCCGCCTCAAACATCTGCCTCCACTGCACAACGCCGTGACGGACCGGGACCCGGCCGAGGAAAATATTTTCAGCGACCGAAAGGTCGAGGTGTACGCTGATCTCCTGATAGATCATCTCGATGCCCGCCGCAGAGGAGTCCGCAGGCGTACGGAACGCACACTTTTTGCCTTCCACAAAGATTTCGCCTTCATAGGAGTTCTGGTCGTAAGAACCGCTGAGCACCTTCATGAGCGTCGATTTCCCCGCGCCGTTTTCGCCGCAGATGGCGAGTATTTCGCGCTCCATCAAATCGATCGAAACATTTTTCAGCGCTTTCGTCGCGCCAAACGACTTGGTAACGCCCTTCATTTCCAGAATTGTTTTACCCATGCGCGCCTCCGCTAAATGTTCAGGCGGGCACGAAGGCGCTCGCGGACATATTCGAGCGAGCATGCAAGCACCAGTACGAGGCCGATGACCAGCTGCTGCCAGTACGCGTCGATTTTAATCAGCGTCATGCCGTTGCTGATCATCGCCATGAAAAACGAGCCCATCACAACGCCGATGATCGAGCCCGCGCCGCCGTCCATGCTGATGCCGCCGATCACGCACGCGGCGACGACCGTCATTTCAAACCCGGAGCCGATGTTCGGCTGTGCGCTGCCCACGCGGGACGCCATCAGCACGCCCGTCAGCGCGGCGAGTACGCCGGTGAGCACGAACGCCGAAAACCGGATGCGCATGGTCGGGATGCCCGCAAGCCGCGCCGCTTCCCCGTTGCCGCCGGCCGCAAACAGCTTGCGCCCATAGGTCGTGTAGCGCAGAACCAGCCCGGCGATTATCGCCATCACCAGCGCGATGACGATGACATACGGCAGTTTGTAATCCCCGATCGGGATCCCCTCCTGGCCGATTGTAAGGAATTTTTCCGGCAAGGGGTAAACGGAAACGCCTTTGGTGTAACCGGTGCAGAGACCGCGCGCGGCATACATCGTTCCCATGGTCGCAATCAGCGGCGGAACCTTGATCTTCAGCACGAGGAACCCGTTGAAAATGCCGAACACCGCACCCAGCACAAGCGCAATCAGCACCGCAAGAAAAATCGGCACGTTATAGTAGCTCATCAGTGCCGAGGCCGCCACACCGCCCAGGGCGTAAACGCCGCCGACCGAAATATCCCAGCTCCCGGCGATCAGCAAAAACGCTTCGCCAAGGCATGTAATCATGGTGAAAGCCGCCGTACGCAGAACGTTGGTCATGTTGCTTACGCTCAGGAATTTATCGCTCTTCGCCGCAAACAGGATGATTGCCAGCAAAAGCGGCATCAGTACGCCCGCTTCCCGCACGTCGATAAATTTTTCGAGGATTTTCCTCGCGGTGTGCTTCTTTTCCATTGTCCAGATGTTCCCTCCAAATACTGCGAATACACTGTCTCCGGCTATCCACCGGGGAATTGCGGCGTGCGGCGCATACCGGGGTACGCAGTTCTCGCCGCCGAGTCTTTATTGTTTTGTTCCTAAGCGCCTTTGCTTGGATTCTGCGGCGAAATGCCGCGATTGAAAAGGATAGCCGATTTCAGATTGCGTAGCTGCGAGCCGTTTTTTTCGAAACTATTTTCGTTCGCCGCTTTGTTTGACACTGAAAATATAGCCGCATTATGTGGACTCGTCAATGAAAATTTACGAAACTATTTTCGATTTTGAACACTGAACTGTCTGAAACGAAAGCCGGCGGGAGGTGTTTACCTCCCGCCGTATTGTCCGTTTCGCCGCCGGTTCAGCGCTCCTGCTGCAGCGTGAACTCCCGCATCACGGCTTTTTCTTCGTCCGTGAATTTGCGCAGGGTATCAATGGTTTCACCGCCGTTCCATTTGCGGTCGCCGACGTCCTCCGTCGTGCCCATAATCGTGAGATTGACCTGGCGATGGCGCGCGCGCACATGGTCCCAGTCGATGAAATAAATATGCGCGAACTCACCCGCGTCGAGCACGCCGTCCTTAATAGTCACGGTCTCGCTGCGGCCAAAAAAGACGCTGCGCAGATGCCCGTCGGTGTTCATGCTCGTAAAGTTGCCCGGCTCGCCGTAGAAGCGGCCAAACTGCGCATGGACCGGGCCTGGGTGGCGATATTGATGCTCCTCGGCAAAATCCGGAATCATCTTGCGCATAATGTCCAGCAGGTCGTGCTGGAGATATTCGATATCGAATGAATCGATGTCGTGCGAGCATTCCTGCACCATGACCGAGCAGGTCGTATGGTGAGACACGATCGCGCAGGTGCCGTTTTTCACGCCGGAAGCGGCGACAATCTCCAGCACCTCCTTGGAGATATCGTGGAATGTGGGAATCCACCCCCGCGACTGCAGCTCGATTTCCTTTTGAACAACCTTGAATTCCATAGATTCATCCTCCATATATACAGTTTTATTGTCTGAAAGCACATGCTTCCTTAGGATAGCGCATTATACAGACGTTTACCGTCCGGCAAGGCGGTCGTCCCAGGCGCGGCGCACAGCGCCAATCATCGCGTCCACCATAGCCGCGCGGTCCTTCGCCTTCACAACGCCGCTGGACGATCCCGTCGCCTCCGCGCCCGCATGAATCACGCGATAAACGTCTTCGCCGCAGCTGATGCCCGCGCCCTGCAAAACGAGAATTTCCGGGTCGATCTGTTTGACCGCCCGAATCGCGGCGTTCACATAGTCCAAATCGCTCGTTTTGCCGGTGCCGATGAGTTCCGTCGGCTCCGCAACGATGATATTCGGCCGCAGATGCGCAACCGCGGCGGATTCCGCCGTCGTGTCCGTGCACACGATCGTCGCGAGGCCGACCTCGTCCGCCCTGCGGATGGTCTGCGCAAGCGCGGTCAGCGAAAGCGGTTTTTCACAGTGGTTGAGCATAACACCTTTTGCACCCGCAGCCGCGAGGGATTCCGGCAGCGTGTCCGCGAGGCCGCGCCCGGGCCGGATTGGGTCCATATGCGGCGCAAAAACGAAAATCCGCTCCGTCGCCTCCGCGACGCGGCGGATGTCCACCACCGGCGTAGTGAAAATAATGTCCACGTCGTATTTCTTCGACGCCGCGTCCGCGGCCAGCGCCAACTCGAGCACCTCGTCCCCAAACAAATAAGATTTCGGTCCGATCTCGAAAAACGGCGGTTTTAATGCAAACCCTTTCAGCAAGTTTGGTTTCTCCCTTCCCTTTGTTCGCCGGCACGTGATTGCCTTCCGGCATTTTCGTCTTCAGATTACTCTTAGTTTTCTATTTCGTCAATATTATTTTCTATTTATTTATCTATTGATTTTTATTTGCAAACATTTTATACTGTTTTCGAAAGCAATCGTATTCAAACGCGCGTTGCGGACGTCTTTTTATCAGGTTCCTGCCCCGCGCGATCAACGGAGGGAAAAATTATGGCCTGTGACCGAGCATGGCTGGCCGCCGAGGAAGCATACCGCATCGAATCGGACGCAATCGCGCACGCACTGAGCGGCATCCGGCGGGAAGACTTTCTCAAGGCGGTGGACGCGCTGAAAAGCGCGCCGCGCATCGGCGCGAGCGGCTGCGGACACTCCGGCATCTGTTGCCGGCACTTTGCGCATCTCATGTGCTGCATCGAGCGGCCCGCACGGTTTATATCCCCCGCGGAGGCGGTGCACGGCGCCACCGGTTTTCTGCAAAAAGGTGATGTGATGCTGCTTGCATCCCGCGGCGGCAAAACGGCCGAACTCATCCCGATTCTGCATATCTGTAAGGAAAAGGGCGTTTTCGTGATTACCGCAACGGAAAATCTCGACTCCCCGCTTGCAAAAGGCGCAAACGTCGTTTTACAAACGCTGGTAACGAAAGAAGTCGACCGTTTCAATACGCAGGGCACAACGAGCTTCACGGTGCTTTCGGTGCTCTTCGACGCGCTGCAGACCGCGCTGATCGAGGAAACCGGCTTTCAGAACGAACAATTCGCGCTGATCCATCCGGGCGGCGCGGTCGGCGAACGGCTGAACCATCGGGAAAACCAATGACCGGGAAACGCATGCCGGGTCTTTTGCCGGATGCTTATGCTATAATGGGCTCGATCAAAACGAACCATTTCAAGGAGGCTGGCGCATCATGGCTGGAGAACTGAAAATCGACTCGCGCAGAAAAAAAATACTGGAAATCCTTCGCAGGGACGGACAGGTGCGCGTTACGCAGCTGAGCGAAACGCTCGGCGCAAGCGTCGTGACCATACGAAGCGATCTGGACTCTCTTGAAGAAGACGGATACCTGGAACGCACGTCCGGCGGTGCAATCCAGACAATGCGAAATTATTATAACCTTGAATTTCAGCGCCGCAAGCACGAGCGCATGGAAATGAAAAAAGCGATCGCCGCCGCCGCCGCCGCTATGGTGCGCGACGGGGACACGCTGTTTATCAATTCCGGCACGACGACCTTTTTTACCGCGGTCGAGCTTCGGCAGCGAAAAAACCTCAACATTGTCACAAACTCAATCTCCGTGGCGGTGGAGCTCGGCGGCATGCCTACCTTTCGCGTGATCCTCCTTGGCGGAGACGTCAACGCGCAGTATTCGTTTTCCTGCGGGGACGACGCAAAAGAGCAGATTGCCCGCTACCGTGCAGATTGGGCCGTCCTTTCCGTGGACGGCGTCAACCCCGGCACCGGCATTACCACCTATCACGCCGAGGAAAGCGTGATCGACCGCATCATGATGGAGCGCGCGGAGAAAACGCTCATCGTCGCGGACAGTTCCAAGCTTGGCCGCGAGAGCTTCTCGCGCATCTGTGCGCTCAGCAGCGGCACCATTCTGATCACCGACAGCGAAGCGGACGCCAGCATGATGGAAAGGATTGCCGAAGAAGGTGTCACCATCCAGCTTGCCTGACCGGCGTGCGCCGGCGCTGCTGCCCGCATTTTCTCTGCTGATGTTCTTCGTCGGATTCGAGATGGGCGGCTTCCAGCTTGCGCTGCGCAGCATATCCGGCACATTTTCGACGGGCGCATTGGGCGCGGGGCTTCTCGTCGCCGCGCAGTATGTCAGCGTCGTAATTATGCCGCTTGTATTCGGCAGGATTGCCGACCACACGGGCAAGCGCCCGGTCATGCTGGGCTTTTCGCTCGTATTTTTAGCAGGATGTCTGCTCTCCGCGCTTGCGAACGGCGTTTTTGCGTTCGCAGTGGGTGTTTTCTGCATCGGCGCAGGGTACAGCGTCTGCGAAATCACCGGTTCAGCCGTACTTTCGGACGCCTCGCCCGAAAAGGGTGCGCGCTGGATCAATCTTTCGCAGGGCGCGCTGAGCCTTGGCGCGGTGGTCAGCCCCATCGCAGTTCAGTTTGGCGTCAACGTCTTTGGCTGGAGCTGGCGGGCGGTGTTCTGGCTTTGTGCCGCGGGCGTCTCTGCCGCGCTGATCGCGCTGCTGTTCACGCGGTTTCCGGAAGAAGCCTCCTCCTGTCCGCAGGGTTCCGCAAAGTCCGCGCGCGCATTGTTTGCCGCGCCGGCCTTCGTCCTTTTCTTCTTTTCAATCCTTCTCTATGTGGGGCTTGAAAACGGCATCGGCTACTTCACGGAATCGCTGTTTTCTCTCAAGCTGAACGCCGCCGCCCTCGGCGCATATGCCATCTCCGCCTACTGGGCAAGCATGGCGCTCTCGCGTTTCGCATTCGGCGTTTTGCCGCTCGCGCCCGAAAAAACGCTCGCCGGATGTCTGTTTGCCTCCACGCTGCTCTTTACCGCCCTCGCGCTGCTGCGCACGGCGATTCCGGCGTTTGCCGTATGCGCGCTGATCGGTTTTGCGTTCGGCCCGGTGTGGTCGCTGCTGATGGACTTTGCGGCGCGTCAGCATCCCGGCAGTTCCGGCACGGCAATGGGTCTTATGAGTGCGGGCTGCGGCCTCGGCGGCGCGGTTTTTCCCGCGCTGATGGGCCTGATTTCGGAATATGCCGATTTGCGCGCGGCATTCGGTCTGCTCGCAGCCGCTGCGCTCATCGCAGGCGCACTCTCGCTTGCGGCCGTCCGGCTGCAAAAAGAGCGGTAACACGCCTTCGTTTATTTAAGGAGGAATCTCCATGTTGTTTCTGGCGGTCGATCTCGGCAGCACCAACACAAAAGCGGCGCTCTACGACGCGCATATGGCCCGTGTCGCCATGGACAGCGTGCCGGTCGATTATGTTCGCGAAAACGGGTTTGTGGAATTCGACGCCGACGCATATTTCGACAGTCTGCTCGATTTGATCCGCTCGCTGTTTGCCTCCGGCGGTGCGGAAGCACGCGAGCTGGCCGGTATTTCGTTCACCGGCCAGGCGGAATCGCTCCTCGTGCTCGGTGAAGACGGCACGCCGCTGATGAACGCAATTTCCTGGATGGACGAGCGCTCGGGCGCAGAGTGTACCGCGCTGGAACAGCGATTTTCGCCCGAAGAATACTATGCGCGCACGGGGCAGCTCGCCGCACTGCCCACCTGGCCCGCAACCAAAATCCTTTGGCTGCGCGCCCATAAGCCGGAAGTCTTCGCCGCCGCGGCACACTATGTCCTGCTTAAGGACTATATCGTGTACCGCCTCACCGGCCGTCTGCTGGCGGACCGGTCGATTGCGACGTTTACGTTTTATTTCGATATTTACCAAAAGCGCTACTGGAACGAGATGCTTTCGTTCCTCGGCGTTCGGGAGGGCCAGCTACCGCCGCTTGCGGAGCCGTGTACCAGCGCCGGAACGCTTCTGCCGCCGGTTGCCTCGCTGCTCGGCGTGCCGCAAAACACGCCCGTCAACATCGGCACACTGGACCATTTCTGCGGCATGATCGGCACCGGCAACATCCGTCCGGGGCTGCTCAGCCTTTCGACGGGCACGGTGCTCGGCCTTTCGACCATGGCGGCCAATCCCGTCCGGCGCGACACGGGCGTACCGATGCATTACGGATTCCTGCCGGACAGCTATGTGATGCTTCCCACCGCGGAAAGCGGCGGCGTGAGCCTGGAGTGGTTCAAAAACGCCTGCCTGCCGAACGCGGATTTCCGGCAGATCGACGAAATCGCCGAACAGCGGCGGCCGGGCGAAGTGCTCTTTTTGCCGTATCTCGTCGGGACCAATGCACCGGAGTTCGATCTGGACGCGTGCGGCGTGTTTTACGGGCTCCGAAGCCGGCACGACGCATTCGACCTTGCGCTTGCGGTCATGGAAGGCGTTGCGCACCTGCTTCGGAAAAACTGCGACAAAATTCAAGCCGGCGGTACGCCGATTGAGCGTATCTTCGCCACCGGCGGCGGCGCAAAATCCGCCGTTTGGTGTCAGATTCAGGCGGACGTAACGGGCGTTCCCGTCTGTATCCCCGCCGAAAAAGAAGCCGCGCTTCTCGGCGCGGCCATGATCGGCGCGGTGAACGCCGGTGTGTTCGCTTCGTTTGCGGACGCGGCGGAGCAATGCGTTCGTTTCACACGCACGTTCCAGCCTGCAAACGCCGCCGTGTATGCGCAGGATCATCGCAAATTTCTTGCGCTCTACGACGCAATGATCCGCATTTCCCGCATGTACTAGCCGCGCTTTCGCGGCAAAGCAAGGTCCTGCGGCGCATATTTTCTCACGACCCGACCAGCAACGGAGGCCCTGTCCGCATGAGCATTACAAAATCCCTTTTCGGCAAACTGCCGGACGGCGAAGAAGTCTTTTGCTACACCGCCGTCAACCAATCCGGCGCGTCCGCTTCCTTTTTAACGTACGGGGCAGTCTGGCGGAGCATGTGCGTTCCGAACCAGGACGGCGTCCTGACCGACGTTGTGCTGGGTTTCGACACGCTCGAAGCATATCTAAAGCAAGCGGAATACATCGGCGCGACGATCGGCCGCGTCGCAAACCGCATCGGCAATGCCCGCTTCACGCTGAACGGCAAAGAATATGCGCTGTTTGCAAACGACTTTGAAAACTGTTCCCACGGCGGAAAGACCGGTTTCGACAAAAGGAACTGGAAGGCGTCCGTCGACGGCGACTCCGTCGTGTTTACGCTCTTCAGCCCGGACGGCGACGAGAATTTCCCCGGCACCCTCACCGTTATGGTCGTCTATACGCTGACGGAGAAAAACGCGCTCTCCATCCGTTATTTTGCAGTGACCGACGCGGACACGCTCGTCAGCCTCACCAACCATGCGTATTTCAACCTTGCCGGACAGGGCGCGGGGACAATCCTCAAGCAAACGCTGCAAATCGACGCAGAGCGTTTCACGTGCATCGATCCGCATATCCTGCCAACAGGCAAAATCGCACCCGTCGCAGGCGGTCCGCTCGACTTTTTGAGCGAAAAACCCATCGGGTGCGATATCGAATCAAACCTTGAAAACATGCCCGCGGCAAGAGGGTATGATCACAATTTCGTCCTCCGCCACCCGGAAGGCGGGATCGAGCTTGTCGCCTCGGCGGCCGATCCGGACGGCGGAATCGAAATGGATGTGTATACCGACCAGCCGGGCGTGCAGCTTTACACGCCGTACGATTTGAACGCGCTGGAGGGCAAAGACGGCGTACGGTATGGTTTCCGGCCTGCCTTTTGCCTCGAAACGCAGCATTTTGCCGACGCGCCGGCACACCCGGATTTCCCGAGCATCGTTCTGCACGCCGGAGAAGTACTCGCTTCCGAAACCGTGTACGCATTCTCCGCAAAAACCGGCGCGTGAAAAAAGCGGCGTCGTGCGCCGCTTTTGTACCGCCTATTCTTCCAGGTCCGCGCGGAACACGTCGGATTTTTTCCTCTGTTCGATTTGCGCCAGCTTGCCGGTGTATGCGCGCACGCATGAGCCGCGTTTGACCAGCTCCGGGCGGAACACTTCCTCATATGGCGGTTTAATCTGCTTGCGGATCATTTTGAGCAGCGCCTGTGCGGTATGCCGCCCCATCGCTTCCTTCGGGTGTGAAATCGTCGTGAGCTGCGGGTCCACGGTCGTCGCCAGATAGGAGTCGTCAAAGCCGATGACAGAAACCTGTTCGGGGATCGAATACCCCTTGACACGCAGTGCGCGCATGCAGCGCAGCGCAATCTCATCGTTGTAGCCGAACACACCGGTCACACCCTGATCGCGGACCGCCTGAACCAGCGCGCCTTCCAGCCCGGCGTCGCAGTCGACCGCCACAGGCGGCTCCATTCCATATTCCTTCGCGGCCTCGCAGAACCCTTCGTACCGCTGCACCGCGTCGCAGCAACTTGGGCTGTACGCAACCGCGCAGCGCCGGTGCCCGTAAGCGGCAAAATGCTCGGCAACGCGGCTCCCGCCGGCAAATTCGTCCAGCACCGCATACGATACGTCCGCGTCTTCCAGGCGGCTGTCGATCATAATACAGGGGATCCCGCGGTTTTTAAACGCGGTCAGGCATGCGCAGAGACGCTTGCGGATTTCCTGGGAAAGAGGTACTTGTGTAAGCTGAAAAATCACCCCGGACGTGTTTTTGGTCAGTATCTGCTCGAGCTGCGTGCAGAGTGAATCCGCATTGGAATTCGTGTCGCTGATCAAAAAGTTGCAGTTGTTGGCGGTCAGTACCTCGGAAATTCCTTTCACATAATACGTCGGAATAAAGTAGGTGTTCCCCATGTCCAGCACGGCCTCAATGTTCAAATAGTTCACTTCCGCCGCCGCGCGGCAAAATGTTCCCTTCCCCTGCGCCTTTTCCAAATATCCCTCGCGAACCAGCTGGGCAAGTGCGCTGCGCACCGTCAGCCGGCCGACGCCGTATTCATCCACCATCTCGGCTTCGCTTTTCAGCTTGTCCCCCGGTTTGATTTCACCGGCGATAATCCGGCCCTTAATCTGCTCGGCGAGCTGTGCATACAGCGGAATGGCGCTTAATTTATCAAGCACTTGCATATACCCCCAGATGAGTTGTTCAATTCGTTCTCTTTTTAAGCAGATATCCTGATGAGTTTCCCCTGATATATACCATTAAACAGCAGCAAGCTGTTGCTGTCAATCAAAAGATTTCTCCAATAACTATTGACATTTTGTCAAAGCCGTGGCAGGATAAGTTATAAGAAGGTGCCGCGGGCACCTTTCGTAGTTATTATAACATATCTGCAGATAAGTATGCAACTGTTTTCGGTTCCTTTCCGTCCGCGAGCGAGACCGTCCTGCGCAATTCTGCGCAGGACAACCCGAACGAGCAAGCCAGTATACGGCGACGTATGCTGCAGTGCCGTTTTTTTGAGCTACCCTGTTCGGCCCTTCGGCCGCCTGCTTTCGGAATCAAGGGTGTTTGCCCTGAATTCAAATACGAGTGTAAAGGATGGAACAGAATGAAGTCAAAAATGAAAAAAGTCGTTGCTCTGCTTCTCGTAGCCGCCCTGCTTCTGGGCACCATTACCATGCTCTCCGGCTGCTCCAAGAAAGCCGACGATAACACGTTGACAATCTGGATCAACGGCAAGGACAGCTACATTGGACCGAGCGAACAGAAGCTCTCTCAGGAAGACTGGTACATCTCTCAGGCAATCCAGCGTTTTGAGGACGCCAACCCCGGCGTGACCGTCGAACTCGTCGTTTCGGCGGACGGCGAAACCGCGCATCAGACCTTTAAGGCGGACGCGATGGCCGGCACCGCGCCGGACCTGGCCAACCTCTGGACCGGCCAGAACATCTTCTCAATGGAAGACGTCATCCTGGACATCAGCGATCTGATCCCCGAAGAAGACCTTGAGAACATCTCCGGCTGGGATTCCGTCACCTCTCCTGCGACCGGCGCGATCCTCGGTTATCCGACCAGCGACAACCAGATCTGCTTCTTCATCTACAACAAGCAGATCATCAGCGAATGCGGCCTTGATTTCGACAACAACCCGCCGCGTACCATCGACGAGTTCAACGCCGCCTGCCAGACCATTCTGGACAATGGTTATACGCCCATCGCCTCCGACGAGAGCTTCCCGTGGTTCGGCTGCTACATCGTGAACTACTGGTGGGTACAGCAGTCCGGCTATGACCGCATCCTCTCAGACTGCGACGGCACGACGACGTTTGCCGACGACGCAGGCCTGATCAGCGCGCTGGAATACTACCGCTCCACCATCGAGAACGGTTATCTCAACGCGGATGCCGTTACCTCGGCGGATTCCTGGAATAAATTCTGCCAGGGCACCGTCGCCATGATGCCGCAGGTTTCCTCGGTCGTTTCCGACGCGGAAGACGCACTCGGCGCGGAGAACGTCGGCGTTATGCTGCCGCCGGACTTCGACGGTGCACAGATCACGGACCAGACCATCGGCGGCCCGGGCCAGTGCCTCGTCGTTTCCAAAGACTGTAAAAATCCGGAGCTCGCGGTCAAGTTCCTCTCCTTCCTCAATTCGAGGGACGAAGTGCTCCGCTTCCTGGAAGTGCAGTCCAAGGTGCCGACCCGCACGGACATCACCGCGGAAGACCTTGGTCTTGCCGCCGATTCCGCAACGGCCAAGCTCTTTGACTGGTCCGATCAGATCGTGTACTGGGTTGACAACTCCCTGTACTCCACCGTCGTCGGCGACTACTACAACCTCCTGCCTCTCGTCCTCGCCGGCAAAATGACGCCCGTCGAATTTGCCGAAGACCTGGACGGCTGCGTTACCGCAGGTTAAACCTGATTACTGCAAAGTTAACTTCATGTCCCACGGGCGGTTTTCCGCCCGTGGGGCATACCTAAAGGAGAACGAACCATGGCTCAACGTTCCGGACCCGGCCAGGCAGCTTTGCCCCGCCGCGGAGAAATGCGCCGCAAAAACGTGCGCATTGCGTACCTGACGATCCTTCCGGTCATCGTAATTCTGCTCGCGGTCAAAGCTTACCCGATTATCGCGACAATTTACCGCAGTTTTACCAACTGGAACGGCCTGTATCAAAACGATTTCGTCGGGTTGGCAAACTACAAAGAATTTTTCGGTTCCGGGTTGTTTATGGTGCTGTTTAAAAACAACCTGGTTTTGCTGCTGAGCGTACCGCTGCAGGTCATCATCGGCCTTATTGTGGCGGTATTGCTGTATGAGCACGTTCCCGGCTGGAAAGCGTTTCGCGCAATTTACTATATTCCGCAGATCATTTCCCTCGTCATCCTCGGCTACCTGTTTAAGTCCATGTTCAGCCTCGACGGTCCGGTCAACCAGGTGCTCGAATCGCTCGGACTAGGCCACCTTGCCAAGGAGTGGCTTGCGGACGGCTCCACCGCGCTCCCCATCATGGTAGGCTGCATCACCTGGTATTCCATCGGCTGGCAGACCATCGTCATCCTCGGCGGCATGTCGTCCATCGACCCCTGTGTGTTTGAAGCGGCGCGTCTCGACGGCGCGAACTTCTTTCAGCGCACGTTCAAGATCGTTCTGCCGATGATCACGAGCGTCATCACGTACTGCATCGTCATGGCGGTCGTCTGGACGTTTACGAGTCTGTTCTCGCTGATCTACTCCATGACCGGCGGCGGGCCGGGTTATGAAACCATGACGCTGGATTACATGATCTACGAAAAATCGTTCGTCACCGGCAGTCAGTTAGGCATGGCCTGCACGATTTCCGTCGTGCTGTTCGTCATCATCATGATCATCACGGCCGCGGAAATGAAACTGTCCAACATGGCCGAGAAGAAATGGGGCTGACCGTTATGGCAAAGCAGCACAATCCAACACAAAAATTCTGGCGGACATTCGGGCGGGTTGTAATTTTTATTATCCTGCTGATCCTCGCAATCTCGTTCCTCTATCCGCTCTACTATATGCTCATCAACTCGCTCAAGTCGCTGAGCGGGTATTATGTCGATCCCTTCGGCTTGCCGAGCGAAAAACTGCAGTGGCAGAATTTCGCCACTATGATCAGCCAGTTCAAAATCCTGAAACTGTTCGGCAACAGCTTCATTATCTCGTTTTTCACAGTGCTCGGTCTTGTGGCGTTCGGCACGGTTGCAAGCTTTTCGTTTGCAAAGGTTGATTTTAAGGGCAAAGGCGGCGTCTACATGGCAATTCTTGCCACGCTGTTCGTACCCGCGCAGGTCACGATGATTCCGATGTACATCAGCTTTGCAAAGGTCGGCCTCGTGGACAGTTATTTCGGCGTAATCCTTGCCTATTGGGCAATGTTCCTGCCGGAAACCATCATGCTCATGACCGCAAACTTCAAAAGCATCCCGAACGAGCTGATTGAGGCCGCCACCATCGACGGCTGCGGCTATTTCGGGCGGCTGCGCAACGTCGTCATGCCGATGGGCTGGCCGGCGATCTCGCTGTCCATCATCTTTTTCTTCATCTGCAGCTGGAACGATCTGTTCACGCCGATGGTACTGCTCAAGAGCATGGACAAGCGTACCGTCATGGTCGCGCTCTCATCGCTGATCGGGCGTTACACGGGCGACCCGCCGTATCAGTACGCCGGTCTTCTGATGAGCGCCATTCCGGCGCTGGCGGTGTACGCCGTCTTCCAGAAGAGCATTGTCAAAGGCATGAGCATGGGTGCAATTAAATAATCAACCGAGTATACCCGGTTTTATTAACAGGAGGTTACTTATGAACAAGCCGAAGCTCGGCCTGCTCGGTCTTATGACCGACGGCTACGAACCTATCTTCCCCGGTATCACCGAACGGCAGGAAAACTATGCGCGCGAGCTCGTCAGGCTCTTTTCCGGCGTCGCGGACGTGGACTTTCCCGGCGCGGGGCTCAACCGCGAGGTCATCGAACGGCAGGTGCGCTATTTCAACGAGCAGAATTACGACGGCATCCTGATCGTCCTTCTGACTTACAGCCACGCCGTCTATCTCCAGCACGCGCTGCACGACAACCGCCTGCCGATTGCGCTCGCGGTCGTCCAGCCGGATTCCACCGTTCGCGACGAGTTCCTAGAACTCGACCTCACAGTCAATCAGGGCATCCACGGCGCGCAGGACAATGCGAACATGATCGTGCGCAGCGGCTTTCCCTGCCAGTTCTTCGCGGGCGAGCGGCACGATCCGCGCCTCGTTAAATTCGTCGAAGATTTTGCGCGCGCGTCGCAGACGTACTGCAAACTGCGCGGCATGAAAGTCGGTGTGCTCAGCCGCATGTGCGGCATGGGCGACATCCTCATCGACGACATGGCGTTTTACCGGAACATCGGTGTTGAAATCTGCAACGATACCGTCGGCTCCGTCTATTCGCGCATGCAAGTCGTGACGAAGGCGCAGATCGACGCACAGATTGAAAAAGATCATGAAACCTTCGAGATGGACCCGAAGCTGTCCTACGAAAGCCACGCCGAGGCGGTCAAAATGTACCTCGGCTTCAAGCAGTGGCTGGACGACAAGGGCTTTGGCGCGTTCACCGCGCAGTTCGACATCTTCGGCGACGACAAACGCTTTAAGCAGCTGCCCCTCTACGCCGCTTCGCAGCTCCTTGCGGACGGCTACGGCTACGCGGCGGAGGGCGATTTCGTCTGCGCTTCCATGGTTGCCGCGGCGAACGTGCTCGGCGACGGCGGCGGCAATTTCACCGAAATGTACATGATGGACTTTGAGAAGGATGCGATCTGCTTCTGTCACGCGGGCGAAGGCAACTGGGCGACGCACCGCACGGACATCAAGCCGCGTTTGATCGACCGCTATCTCGGCGAGGGCGGCCTCGACAACCCGCCGACCGTCATGTTTACGCCGCGCGTCGGGCGCTCCACGCTCACGTCGCTCGCGCCTATGAGCGGAGAACATTTCCGCCTCGTCACCGCGCCGGGCGAAATTCTGCCAAAGTCCGACCTCAAAGGCTGCGAAATGCCGTATATTTTCTGGCGGCCGGACAGCGGCGTGACGACCTGCGTCGAAAACTGGCTCCGCGCGGGCGGCACGCATCACGAGGTCATCAGCCTCGGCGACGTCGCGGACCGCTGGAAGATGCTCTGCGACCTCTGGAGCGTGGAGTTCGTAAAAGCGTAACTTCCGTATTCCCTAAAAACCACAAAGATTCCGCGGAGCCTTTACTCCGCGGAATCTTATTCCAGGGAACCCATAAAAAAGGAGAATTCTTTTGGATTACTTTTTGACATTCGATATCGGCACCACGTCGGTCAAGACCTGCGTGTTTGACGAGACGCTTAAAATGTGCGGTCATGCCAGCGACGAATATCTGCTGATTGCGGAAAAGCCCGGCTATGTGGAGCTTGCGCCGGAAACCTACTGGCAGGCAATTCTGCACGGGGCGAAAAGCGCAACGCAGCACGCCGGGATCGATCCAAAAAACATCGTTTCTATCTCCGTCGCCACGCAGGGCGAAACCTTCATTCCGATCGGCCGGGACGGCGCCGCGCTGCGAAACGCCGTCGTCTGGCTGGACGAACGCGCCGGCAAGCAGGCAAGTGAACTTTCAAAATCCTTCGACGCGGCATGTTTTTACCGTGAAACCGGCCTGCCGGAACTCAGCGGCTATACGCCAATTTCCAAATTGGTCTGGCTGCGCGAAAACGAGCCGGACATCTATGAAAAAACCTGGAAATTCCTGCTGCTGGAGGACTATATCATCTTTCGGCTCACCGGCCGGTGCGTAACGGAAAAAGCGCTGGCATGCAGTACGGGCTGGTTTCATTTTTCGTCCGACGGCTACTGGCACGAAATGCTGGAAACGGCGCGGATCGATATCGAAAAACTGCCGGAACTGCTCGAATGCGGTTCCATCGTTCCCGGCGGCGTGCTGCCGGAAGTGCGTGAAGCGCTCGGTCTTTCGGAGAACGTCAAGGTCGTCACCGGCGCTATGGACCAGACCGCGGGCGCGCTCGGCGCGGGTAACGTCGTTCCCGGACTGATTACGGAAACGACCGGCACCGCACTCTGCATCGCCGCCACGCTGGACCATCCCGACCTGAACGATCCGTCCCGCGTGACCGTTTACCGGCATATCGAACGCGGGCGCTTTCTGATGATCCCCATCAGCATGTCGGCCGGTATGTTTTTAAAGTGGTTCAAAGACAATTTCTGCGAATTGGAATCGCAGCGCGCCGAGCGGGAAGGCCGCTCCGTATACGCGCTGTTCGACGAAATCGTCGAGCAGACCGAACCCGGCGCAAACGGGCTGATCGCGTATCCGTATCTCAGCGGAAGCCTCCAGCCGCATAACGACCCCGCCGCACGCGGCGTGTTTTTCGGCGCGGGGCTGGACACGAAAAAATCGCATTTCCTGCGCGCAATTTTTGAAAGCATCGCGTTTCTGCTGCGCGAAAACATCGAACTGGTCGAGCGGGTCAACGGCATTTCGGTGCGCGAAATCCGCTCGCTCGGCGGCGGGTCGAAAAGCGCCGTATGGCGGCAGATCAAAGCGGACGTGATGCAGCTTCCCATCGGCGCGCTCGCCGAATCGGAATGCACGTCCCTTGGCGCGGCGATTCTCGCGGCCGTCGCGCTCGGATATTATCCGGACACAGCGTCGGCGGCTTCGGCGAACCGAGTCGTTGAATGGAGCAAACCGGACGCGTCGCTCGCGTCGCTTTATGAACGCGCCTACGAGAAATATTCCGAGCTCTATCCGCGCCTGCACCCCCTCTTTTAAGAAAGGAACCCTACGGTGACATGAAATACGAATCCATCAAACAGTATATCGGCAATCCGGAGCAGCTTTTCTCCGTCCGTGAATCCCGCCTTTGCGGCGGACGCGCGGACGGCGTGCGCGTGATCGACGTACACAACGGCGGCAATTTGTCGGTCACCATCGCTCCCGACCGCTGTATGGACCTCCCATTTGTGCGTTTCAAGGGACGCTGCCTCAACTACGTCACCAGCAACGGGATTTCGCACCCCGCTTATTACGAAGTTACCGGCGAAGGCTGGAGCGAGGCGTTTTCCGGCGGTTTCCTCTACACCTGCGGTCTTTCGAACACCGGTGTTCGCAGCAGGACGGACTGGGACGCGCAGAAGGAGCACGGCTGCATCGCCAACCGTCCCGCCGAGCACGTCAACATCGTCAGGACCGAATCGCCGGACGGACCCGCCGTCGAAATCACCGGCACGATGAAGGAAGGCATGCTCGCGGGCACAAACCTGTCTTTAACGCGCCGCATCCGCATTTCGTATCTGCAGGACAAAATCGAAATTACCGACACGGTCAAAAACGAAGGGTTCCGGCGCGTGCCGCATACAATCCTCTACCATTGCAACATGGGCTATCCGCTTTTGCAGCCGGATTCCGTTTTCACGCTCCCGCACAGCGCCGTACGCGCGCGCACGGCGTTTGCCGAAAAGATGCTGCCCCATCTGGACAATATCCTCCCGCCGCAGGACGAGCTTGAGGAGATGTGTTATTATTATACTGTCGAAGCAAATGAAGACGGCTGGTGTGAAGCGCGTCTGGAAAACCCGCGCGAAAATATCCGTCTGCGGCTGAAGTTCGACACGTCCACGCTCGATCATTTTATCCAGTGGAAAAACTTCGTCAAAGGCGAATACATCATGGGGCTGGAGCCGGCCAACGCGCCGATCGACGGCCGGGAGGATGCGATCGCCCGCGGCGAATTGCCGTATCTGGACGGCGGCGAATCGCGCACCTACCGCCTGCTGTTCGAATTGGAGTAACCGCTTTTTCGACAAGGCTGGGTGCGTAAGCCGCCGGTTGTCCGCTTATTCATACCGGCGTGAAGCCGCTGCGAAAGGAACACTATGGCAAAATCCCTGTTTCGGGCGGAAAGCCCGGTCATGCGCGCCGTCGGCCGCGTCGGCGATCTGGTGCTGCTTAATCTCCTGTTTTTGCTCTGCAGCATCCCGGTCGTGACCATCGGTGCTTCCGCCGCCGCGCTGTATACGTCCGCACTCAAGATCGTCCGCCATGAAGACGGAAAAATCACAAAGATGTTCTTTTCCGCGTTTTCGCAAAACTTCCGTCAATGTCTTGTGCTGACGCTTATATTTCTCGCGCTGTTTGCCGGGCTTTACGCGGACATACGCGTCATACAGGCAAACCCGGACGCGTTTCCGTTTGTGCTGCGCGCCTGCACAAACGTTTTCGCCGTCGTTGTGCTGTTTACGGCTTCCTATGTGTTTGCGTTGCAGGCGAAGTTCGTCAACACCGTGTGGAAAACGCTGAAAAACGCCTTTGTGCTGAGCATGGCGCATCCGTTTACGTCAATCGCCGTCTGCATACTGACATTCTTCCCGCTCGGACTGCTGATATTCGCCACCTACTATTTCCTGCTGGGGAGCATCGTATTTTTCCTCTTCTGGTTCTCCTGTTCGGCGATCGTATGCGCATATCTCTTTGAACGTATCTTCCGAAAAATACTCCCGCCCGCCGAAGCCGGAAAAGAAGGCGAAGACACTCGCCCGGATGCGCAGTAAAAAACCACAGGATCCGTAAAAAACCCCTTTCCCCGAAAGAAGGTGCATGTATGAGCAGAGCGTTTACAAGCGAACGCGACGGCTGGGCTTTCTGCAAGCAGAAAATGCAGGAATGCATGTTCGCGGAGGAAAACGGGACCTGCATGTTCCGGCAATGCCGTAAGGAGGCTGCGCCGGACACGGCCGCAAACGGCACATCCGGCGGCAGCGGCGCGGTCCCGCGTCGCCCGGCGGACGGCGAGCGCTGAGCCGTGTTCGCATCCGCATATTAACATTAACTGCAAACAAAAAAGCCCGAATCCCGGGCTTTTTTTGTTTGTTTCTATATCACCAACGTCCATTAAAGAAGACTTTTACACGGGAACTTTGACCACGATTTTAACCACCTGCATCGCTTCGTCCGCGGCACAGCGCGGCTGATGCGCGTCCTCCGGCGCGAACACGGCAAAGTCGCCGGCTTTCAGATATACGCCGCCGTGCACAGCCGGTGTTTTATAGAACGTGATGTCGTTTTCCGCATTATAAGGCGTTTCAACGCAAAGCCCTTTACGCCCGGTGCAGCCGATCCATTCTTCCCCGGCCGCCATAAACTGGATATCGAGGAACCGCTCGTGCGTTTCATATTTGGGTTCGGAAACGGGCATTGTGGCATAATGCTGTACGCTCGCGCGCACGCCGTTTTCCAGTTCCACCCAGCCTTCGGGCAGCGTTGTCAGATCGTCCCGTTTTAAAAACGCAAACGCAGTCTGAAATTTCGGCTGACTCAAATCATATTTGTCCGGACAGATAATATTACCGCTGATCATTAATTTTCTCCTTCTTTCTGTATCCATTCATACCATTCAGCAAAAACAGTATCTTGGTCAAGTTCTGTGCAAATGCCACAACATGAAGTTGTCTCGCTTCATCAACCCGCTAGCAGTTGGAAATAACTTTTCGGGCAATAACATGCAAATTGCGATCATCACGCACTCCGACCGTGCTTTGAGTCATATCTTTAAGAGCGCAAACCATCAAATCATACTCGTCATTCCGATATTCCTTCCGATTATCAAAAAGTTCACCCACAGGCCACGACTTCTTCCAGCGGTTTGTCAAATTCTTTATACATGCTGATTAGCATAAACACACATATAACAAATGTAATCGTATCTGCAATCGGCTGCGCCCAAACTACACCGTTAAATGCAAACAGCCTTGGCAGAATAAGGATCAACGGTATAAATGTCAAGCCGTTGCGCGAAAGCGCAACAACAGCCGATTTAATCGCTTTGCCCGTGGATTGAAATAGCATATTACTAATAATCGTCACAGTTGCCAACGGCAACACCAGCAATTGCGCCCGCATTATTCTTGTTCCCGCTTCAATAACTTCTGCGTCGTCCGGTCTAAAGACACTTATCACTGACGGAGCAAATATAATTCCCGCCGCAGCGACCGCGCTCATCGCCAACAAGCCGATCTTCAGCGTATATTTCAGTCCTTCCTTTACACGATCGTACATCTTTGCTCCGTAACAATACCCACACATCGGTTGGAAGCCCTGACCAAAGCCCATAAGCATCATAATAATAATATTAATAATCTTTGTAACGATCGTCATTGCCGCTAAAGAAGCATCACCATAAGCGCTTACTGAGTTGTTGAGCAAAATATTCGCAAAACTCAAGAGTGCGGTGCGAAACAAGTCCGGGGAACCAATCTTCAAAACTTCTCCGATTATCTTTTTACTGGGGGTGAAAAACTTCCAGCGCAATCTAAGAACACATTTATCCCGAGCAATATGCAGAAACAAGATGCTGAAGCTTACTATCTGACTAACGCTTGTTGCAACCGCAGCGCCAACAATTCCCATATCAAAAACAACAATCAGCAACGGATCCAGCACAATATTCAACAGCGCACCGGCTACAGTACCAATTACCGCCAAGCGGACATTCCCCTCTTGCCTGATAGCAAATGCCATTACAAAAGTTGCGCTGAAAAAAGGCGTTGCAAGTATAACCCAGAATGCATAATCATATGCATAAGGCAGTATCGTTTCAGTCGCGCCGCATATCCGCATGATATTTTCCAATAGCAGCAGGCTCACAGCACCAATAACTGTTCCAATAATTACCGAAAGAAAGAACGCTGTGGAAACCGTCCGATTTGCAGTATCCCCGTCCCGTGCTCCAAGCCGCCGCGCAGCATAACTCGCCGCACCAGTTGCCAGCATAAGTGAAATCGCTTGGATAATCATGAACAAGGGTTGCGCAATACCAGGTGCCGCCGCCGCGCTGGTGCCAATATTACTGATAAAATAGGTGTCAGCCAAATTATACAGCGACGTAACAATCTGGCTGCAGATTGCCGGTATCGCCATTGAAATAATCAATTTTGATACCGGCATTGTTGTCATTTTTAAAAATCGTGCTTCCGGATCAGCAGTATTCTTTTTTACCATTTTGTTTGTTCCCTTCCATACAGCTAAAATAATGAACTCTTTTGCTCAATCATCATGTCGTTGAAGCATTAAGATAACAAGGTAAATGGCCTGCAAAACACCATTCCTTCCAACTTCCGGGGAACAACGTTTGACTCGCTGTAAATTCTTCTGGTATAACGCCGTAACACGAAAATTATGGCTGTTTTAGCTATTTTTCGCACACTAAATAAACACTCATGCAATAAAAGCACTGACAATTCAATTGTTTTCTTATACGTTATGACAAGCAACCATATGCTCGCCGCCCCGGTCCGTTAACTCCGGGCGCTGCTTCTTGCATTGCTCAGTTGCATATTTACAACGCGGGTGAAAAGGGCATCCACTTGGTGCATTAATCGGGCTGGGAACTTCTCCTTCAAGCAAAATCCTGTTGCGCGACTTCTCGGCATAGTAGTCAATCGTCGGAACTGCAGATAGCAATGCTTTCGTATATGGATGCATGGAATTCTGAAACAGATCCGACGAATCCAGCACTTCAACCAAATGTCCGAGGTACATAACGCCTATTCTTTCGGCGATATGCCGAACAACCGCCAAATCATGTGCAACGAAAACATATGTCAGTTCGAGCTCCTCCTGCAAGCGTTCAAAGAGATTTATAATCTGTGCCTGAATAGAAACATCCAACGCCGAAACAGGCTCGTCGCAAACAATAAGCTTTGGGTCGCACGCAAGCGCCCGCGCAATTCCAAGTCGCTGTCGCTGCCCTCCGGATAATTCGTGAGGATAACGCACTTTCATTTCAGTATTTAATCCAACCAATACAAGCAACTCTTCAATTCGATCATTGATCTCGCCGGTCAATTTTTTTGTCTGCCCGATTGTCAGAGCCTCTTTTAGCATTGAGCTCGCAGACTGGCGAGGGTCCAAGGAACCATAAGGATCCTGAAAAATCATTTGCAATTCGCGCCTGTATTGCTTCAATTCTTTTCGTGGCATTTTTGTTATATCAACACCATTATAAAGAACCCTACCAGCTGTTGGCTCAAGAATGCGAAGAATGCATTTCCCGGTAGTTGTTTTTCCACACCCCGACTCACCAACAAGACCAAATGTTTTTCCTTTGGTCACCTCGAAACTGATATTGTCTACCGCCCGCACACTTGCATACTGCCTTGATAGAAGTCCCTTTGTTAAAGGGAAAAGCATTTCCAAATTTTCTACTTTTAAAATCGTATCATTCGCAACTGTAGCTTTCATGTTCTGTCCTCCACAATATCCCTGTGACACGCAACAAAATGGTTCTCCCCTTCAACAGATCTCAATTCGGGGAACATACTGTTGCGACATTTGTCACACGCATACGGACATCTTGGCAAAAACGCACATTGGTCCGGCAAATTGACCAAGGACGGTGGCGTCCCGTCAATCGGAATAAGTTTTTCGCTTCCGGTTTGATCAAGCTTCGGAACAGAGTTCAAAAGACCCTTCGTATAAGGATGCCTTGGCTTTGTAATCAGCTCTTCCGTTGTTCCGGATTCAATAATTCTTCCAGCATACATAACGTAAATCCGCTGTGCATACCTTGTAACAAGGCCAAGATTATGCGTTACAATCACAAGTGAGGTCTTTTTCCTCTCCACAATTTGCTGCAAGAGTTCCATAACCTGTGCCTGTATTGTAACGTCCAAAGCAGTTGTAGGCTCGTCGGCAATAATAACCTTCGAATTGCATGCCACGCATATTGCAATCAGAATTCTTTGCCTCATACCACCGCTCAGCTCGAACGGATAGTTTCGCATGCGTTTTTCCGGGTCTGGAATTGCAACATCCCGCAAAGCTTGTACACCTATTTTCCAAGCTTCCGCTTTTGAACATTTCTTGTGATTCCGAATTACTTCCACAAGTTGGTTGCCAACCGTATAAACCGGGTTAAGCGCAGTCATCGGCTCTTGGAAAATAAACGATATACCTGCACCGCGAACACTCTGTATTTCCTTCGAAGTAGGTGCGTAGTCCAGCAAATTCTTGCCCTCGAACAGCACCTCTCCTCCAAGAATTTTTCCCGGCGGCATTTGGATCAACTGGACCATGGACTTCTGCGACACAGACTTTCCGCAGCCAGATTCTCCAACAATTGCAATGATCTCCTGTTTGTCAAGATAATATGATATGCCGTTAACCGCTTTAACCTCACCTGCCACCGTAAAAAACGATGTCCTGAGGTTTTTAACTTCAAGTAGCCGTTCACCCATTATAGTTTCCCCCTAAGCCTAGGATCCAAAGCGTCGCGCAACCCGTCTCCAACGATGTTCAATGAAATAATCAGTAACATAAGCGCAATACCTGGTACCAACGCAAGAGCCGGTTTGAACATAAAATAATTGTAGCCTTCAGATACCATAGTACCCCACGCCGGCGTCGGTGCTGTAATACCAATCCCAAGATATGCAAGCCCAGCTTCAATCATAATTGAAATGCCAACATTTCCAGTAAACAGAACAATTATGGTAGCGAAACAGTTCGGCAGCAAATGCTTGAACATAATCTTCAATTTGTTCTGTCCAATTAAATCTGCAGCCGCAACATAATCATTCTCCCGTAACGAGAGAACCTGGCCGTACACCATACGAACGTACATAGGGACTGACGAAATGCCAATAATAATACTTATAGACAAAATCGAACCACCAAATATTGCCGCCAGGCACATCGTAAGAATCAAAGGCGGAATTGAAAGCTGCGCATCAACAACACGCATGATAACACCGCTCACAAACTTACCAAAGTATCCGGCAATCAATCCAAGCGTTACACCAATTACCATTGCAATCAGACTCGACAGCAATCCTGTGCAAAGTGAAATTCTGGCGCCATACATAGTGCGCGTAAGTAAATCCCGACCGAGATTATCCGTTCCCAATAAATGTTCCCGTGACGGTCCTTGCAGCGCGTCAATCAGGGACTGTTCGTAAGGCGAGTATACGGTCAGTAACGGACAGAAAACTGCAGCAAGAATGAACACGACCAACACTACGAGACAGCATTTTGACAGCCAACCCCTACCGAAGAAAATCCTGAAAAACTGCTTTGCTGCATCTTTTCTCCGGCGCTTGGACTCGAGTTTCACCCATTCTTCCATAGTAATATCTTTCCCCAGATGCTCGCTCATAACGCTACCTCATCTTTGCGCGGATGCGCGGATCAACAAACCCATACACGATATCAACCAATAGGTTAGCACCAACCGTGAAAAGTGATATCAGCAATGTACAGTTCTGAACGATCATATAGTCCCGATTGTTCAGAGCCGTTGTCAATAAACTACCAAGTCCTGGTATGTTAAACAGCTGTTCTACCAGCAATGAGCCGCCAACAACGATACGTACTTGCATACCAATTATGGTTACAACAGGAATCAATGCATTCTTCAGCGCATGTTTATAGATAACGCTGCTCTCAGGCAGGCCGTTGGCCCGTGCTGTAAGCACATAATCCTGATTGATTGAATCCAGGACATTTGTTCTTGTTTGCCGTGTCAGCCCCGCAGTCATGCCCAGAGACATACAAAACACAGGCAACACCGCTTTTAACAAAAACTGCCCAAAATCCTGCGTTGGAGCTACATACCCTTGTATTGGCAAAACTTGTAGCCAAATAGCAAAAACTAGAATACCGAGTATGCCTACCCAGAAAACCGGCATCCCCATACTGACTGTCATTAAGAAAGTTAGTATTTGGTCGGCAAATTTACCTCGTTTGACGGCACATGTCACACCAATTATCACGCCCATCGGAATGGAGACCAGCAACGCTAGCACGCCGATATTGACCGTTCTTGGTAGACGCTCGGCAAGAATTTCATTTACCGGGCGCTTATAAATAAACGAATCTCCTAAATCACCGTGGACTAAATCTTTTACCCACAAAAGATATTGTGTAACAATCGGTTTGTCCAAATTCATTTCTTCGCGGAGACTTTGAACATCCTCCTCCGAAGCTTCATAACCAAGTGCTAACCGCGCTGGATCACCCGGCATGAGTTGCAACAAGGAAAATGAAAAAACCGAAACGATAAATACAATCAATAAAGAAATCGCTATTCTTCTAATGATATAATTTGCCATAAATTCTCCTCCGGCACTGAGCCGGTAAAAAATGCCCCTGCAATTGTTGCTCTGAATTATACAATTACAGGGGCATCACTTTCATCCTGAATTACCGACTCTTCTTGCCACTATCGGGCTTATTCAGCAATCCATGTCTGCCATACGTCCTCGCGCATATTCTGAATAGTGCAGAAATCATGATTTCTAACTTCGTCGCGAACAAATCCGATTGCCTGCGTGCCTAAGAGAACTTTGATCATCACATCGTCGTCAATGATCACTTTGGCAACAGCCTGTGTCCGCTCATTAAGCTCGTCTTCAGTTGTTGCTGAAGTAATCGACCTAGTAAGAGCATCCAGTTCGTCGGAAACTGCAAACGCATTCACGCCCAGGCCAAATCCATCATATTGATAGAAAGTCGAAGCATACTGCGAAGCTGCACCGGATTCTGCACCCATCGTGTGAATGAGCATACCTTCACCCCAGGCACCGATGTAATTGACATAAGCTGCGCCTTCGATAGGTTGCAGCGTCGCGTCAATTCCAACCGCCGCGAGCTGTTCCTTAACAATCTGTGCGATGTTGTTCAGAAGAGGCGTGCTCGGATATGTAATTGTCGTCGAAAAACCATTCGGATAACCGGCTTCGGTCAGCAGTTCTTTCGCTTTTTCTACGTTATAAGGCTGCCCAACCACATCGGTGTTATAGAACGGGGAATCTTCTTTGCACCATTGATTGGTCTGCACTGCATAACCAAATGTAAGCGTGTCGATCAACGCCTGCGTGTCGATTGCATAGCTCACAGCCTGCCGCACAAGCACGTCCGCGCAAGGATCACCCTCTTGCATGTTGAAGCACATCGTATAGTAGTAGCTCGGCAGTGCCGCAGCCTGGGCAGTAATACCATCATACCCGTTAAGCTGCTCAACGAGACTATAATTCTCGGTTACCATAGCTTGGATCTCACCCGTATTCAGCGAAGTAGCCGCAACCAGTTCGTTCTGATAGTAAACAACGTTAACAGCATCCAGGTAAACTTCGCCCTGCCAATAGTTATCATTGCGAACCATATACATGTTCACGTCAGCATTGAACTCTTCCAGAACGAAGGGCCCGGTTCCAATCGGGTTCTCTGCCAGCCACTCCTGTCCATTCGTATCAAAAGCTTCCTTGGATGCAACAAGAACCGTACGGCACAGGGAGTAATCAAACAAAGAATCCCATTCAGAGAAATTACAAACAACGGTTTTTTCGTCAATTGCTTCTGCATTTACAAAGCTTTTGAAGAAAGAGGCGGACAGAACACCGTTTTCTTTATAGAAGTTCAGGTTCCAAGCAATGGCTTCTGCATCGCAGGCACTGCCATCAGAAAACGTAATTCCATCTCGCACAACGATTGTCCATGTGAGATTCTCCGAATCAGGCGTTATGCTCTCAGCCAGGCAAGGTTGCGGTACGCCGTCAGCACCATACTGCATAATCGGTTCAAGAATGTAGCTCATAAACGCAACCTGCATAATACCACGAGTATCGTACCATGCCAGTGTTGTCGGTGTCGAGCCGGACACGGTCAGCACTCCGCCTTTAACGGGTTCTTCTGCCGTTTCCATTTCAGTGCTTTCTACAGTTTCTGTCGTTTCGGTGACTTCTTCTGCTGTGTCCGTATCGTTGCTTGCCTGCGTACAAGCTACAAGCGACAATGCGAAAATCAGCACCAAACAGATTGCAATCAGCTTTTTCATGTTTCTCCTCCTTTTATTTCAGCAATTGTTGCTTTCAATTGCTTTTAGCCCTCGATTTTACCAAGATACGGATGATTCAATCCCTTCCAATACTTTGCTTCGCGGGTAAACCATTCTTTGTCGGTTTCTAGTGAGAATGCTTGTGCTCTTTCTTCCTCGCTCAAACCCATATCATGCGTATCGCAGTAAACCGTCGACTTGTCCTTGAGCACACGTTCTCCGAAAGAAACCATGCCATACTGGGCACCCTTTGTGATACAATGCGCCGTAATGTAATTGAAACCAAGTTTCTCAAGATCTTCAAACTCGACGTCCGGTACTCCGCCCGGAGCCATGATATCGGGCCACATTTTCCAACCTTTAACATATTTCGCAACATATTGCGCTTGTTCGAGATTCATCAGACCGATGATCAGCGTCATCTCTGCTCCAAGTTCTTCCGCTCGAACGCAACGTTCGATTGCTTCATCCAAGCCGTACTGCAACGCTGCCTCAGTCCGGGCAATCAGCATGCAGTCTGTTCCATCACAGGCATCCAGCGCCGCGCGCGTCTTTGCAAGGAAAACGTCACGCGATACTGTCGGATGCGGGATCTCCCCAAACGGGGTTCCGCTGCGAAGCTGAACGCCCCAACGATTATATCCGCGCACACCAGTCGTATCGTCAAGCGTAAGCGACATTGCGCCAGCTTCGGCCAAACGTTTCGTCGTGTGGTATGCATGCAGAGGCGTTTCGCCGTAACCATCATCAGCATCAATGCAGCAAGGCAAAGCAGACGCCCTGCAAACATTTCCTGTAACGCGAACCAAGTCATCTGAAGTAATCAACCCGATATCGGGGGTCGCACAATTGCCTGCAACTACGCCGCCCGAAAGCAACGTTGCTTCAAACCCAGCCATTTCTGCGCATTTAGCAGACATAACATCCCAAATGATGGGGGCAAATATTTGTTTTTGTGACACTAATTCTCTCAGTGTTTTTCTTTCCATATCTTTATCTCCTTTATCCCCGTATCAATTCCTGTGTCCGCTTATTTTTCACCAGGAAGATTTTCCCAGAACCTGTCTTCAATAGAGAGATATCTATCCGGTTTCATGGGTTTTCTCGGTTTGCGCATGGTGCCCAAGATCGAAGTAATCAATTGATCATCTGTGCATCCCATTTTATGTGTGTCGTGATACGCAAGACTCTTGTCCGACAATACATGCTTGCCAAAATCAAGCATGCCGTACATTGCGCCTTTTTCAAGGATGTGCATCGTTACAAAGTTGAACCCGAGCTTTTCAATATCGTCAAGCTCAACATCAGGAACACCATTTGTCGAACCAACATCCGGCCACATTTTCCAGCCCTTAACATATTTAGCGACTTTTTCGCCTTCTTCGAGGTTCATCAAACCAATGATAAGCGTCATTTCGGCGCCGAGCTCTTCGGCAAGCAGGCAACGTTCAATCGCCTCATCCAAACCGCTCTGAAGTTTGCACTCTGTCCTCGCAATCAGCATACAGTCGGAACCTTCGCAGGCCTCCAGGGCCGCTTTGATCTTAGCCAGCCAAACTTTCCGCGAAACCGTCGGGTGAACCATCGTCCCATCTTTTGCGCCACCTCTGAGTTCCATGCCCCAGCGGTTATATCCTCTGAAACCAGTCGTATCGTCAAGAGTAATCGACATTGCGCCTGCTTCAACCAGACGTTTGGTCGTGCGATAGGCATGCAGTGGCGTTTCTCCGTAACCATCGTCTGCATCAACACAGCATGGCAACGAAGACATAGTCGTAATGTATTCTGTCGCCCGAACAAGATCGTCGACCGTCATCAACCCTATGTCCGGTAATCCACACACCCATTCGGCTAATGCGCCGCCTGAAAGCAAAGTGGCTTCATAACCGGCTTCTTCTGCAGCACGTGCAGACATTACGTCCCAAACGCATGGTGCAAAAATCTGCTTTTCCGCAACAAGTTCTCTTAGCGTTTTCCTCTTCTCCATTAACTAGCCCTCCAGAATGTATCTTTTGTTCATATTGCTCAAAATGATTAGCAGGAGTGGATATGTGTCACTTTAGTTCGTTTGCTGCCAAACAGCAAGCCCGAAATTATAAACCGAAACTAATTTTGCGTGACACTCATCCGGCAACAGGTTAACTAGAATCCTTCTAGCCCTTCAATCGCGTAAACGCGGACGGGGCAGGAGTCTAGCCCCTTGATGAACATTGGTGCAAACGAAATGAAAAACGTATCTTTTTGAAGTTCTTCCAGATTTTTCAGAACTTCCAGGAAGGTGATGTTCGCCGCAAGCAGGATATCGTGGAACGGCTTGACGTCCTCGTTGCAGTTTTCAATGGATACGCCGTCGCCGAACCCGACGCACTTCACTTTGCGTTTGCGCAGCCACTCTGCCGTTTCGCCGTTGACAAAGAGGCGTTTGTCCTCCGGCGTGTTCGTTTTGCTCGTGAACGGCGGGAGTTTATACTTTGAATCGAGAATGACCACGTCTCCCTCGCGGATGCGGTCCCCGCATGTCGCCTCGAGCATTTCGCCGGTGATATGCGCGTTCGGTTTCGCGTCGATCACAACATAGATGCCGCGTCCGAGAAAGTTGGTCAACGGCAGGGCGGAAACGTCCGGCCAGTTGTCGTCGTGGTGATACGGGCATTCGCAGTGTGTGCCAAGATGGCTCGTTATATCGATATTGGTATGGAAATCCGGAATCGGGCCGCCCGTATTAAAACGAAACAGGTGACATCTTCTTGTTTCCGTCGCCGGATCGAGGAATTTTGTCAGATCGATTACACGGAGATTTCCCATTTGATATGCGCTCATTTGCCGCCTCCAGATATTTTGTTCAGATGTTCAGCCGATTTGCTTTTGAATTTTGCTCTCCATTGCATGTACCAGCGCGACCACCATCCGATGATATGGAACTTCCATGCCGAGCCGCTTGGCGATCTCAACCACGGAGCCGCTGATGGTGTCCACCTCCGAGCGAGCGCCGGCCTTGATGTCCGCATAGATCGACGTGTAACCGTTTTTCGCGTTGCGCAGCACTTCGCAGATGCCTTCAACAACTTCCGCTTCGTCGAAATGCGCGAATCCTTCCGCATTCGCAACGCCAACCGCCTCGTGCGCAAGCTGTTCCATTAAAAAGTGCGCATTGGGGTCGTCCAGGATAAATCCGAGCGGCACTTGCAGGATGCCGGTGAGCGAGCTGGCCGCGGTGTTGAGGAACAGTTTGCTCCAAATCTGCCTCTTTACGTTTTCCGAGCAGGCGCAGGGAAATCCGCAGGAAGTCAGGTTTTCGGCGATGGGCCTGACCACGCATCCGTCCCCTTCCAGAACGCCGATGTAGGTCTCGCCGCCGCCGCCATGGTTGACGTATCCATCCTCGATGATGGAACTGTTGTGCTGGGTGGACCCGATCACAACATGTTTTTTATCCGCAAAGCGCAGCAGTTTTTCTTCGTGTCCGGTACCGTTCTGCAGCGTCATCAGGTATGTATCTCTGCCAATCAGGTGTTTGTTGCTTTCCAGCGCCTGCACTGTGAACATCGCCTTGACGAACACGACGATCAAGTCCATCTCGCCGAGTCCCTGCGTGCTCGTCACGGCAGTTGGATGAAAAACGACGTCTCCGCCTTTTTCCCGGATTTTGATGCCCTGTTCGTTGATGCGCGCCACGCGGTCCGCATTCACGTCAACAAGCCAAACCTGATTATTTCTGGAGAGATAACCTCCAAAGAGCGACCCCATTGCTCCCGCGCCTAAAATTGTAATATTCAATTGATCCTCCGTTAAGGTCATCTGTGATTCAGATTTGTGTCAGAATCAGGATAATCATTTGAAAATTGGTTTCGATTGCAATTATAGTACCATCACATCGACACAAATGCAATAGAAATTTTCAAAATGTGCCGTATTTGTTGTGATTTTCGCCATTTTTACAAGTATTTTCAGTGCGGTTTCGATTGCAAACTGTAGTTTCATTGGCAACTAATTTGGTAAATATTTATCGCTATTTTCAGGTTTTATGCCTGGTTTTTCTTTGTTTTCTTGCGTTTTTCAAGCAGTTTTGTTATCGATTGCATACTTGCGGAAAAATAGCGCCGAATCCGTCGGATTCGGCGCTTATACGGCCTGTTTCGTACTTACATTAAACAGGTTTTTCTTTTTGTGTGGATTCCCGTTCGATCAGGCGCGAGTACACCATCATTTTCTTAACAACGTGCCTGCCCTGCAAAACGTCGATCAAGTTGCGCGCCGCCGTTACGCTCAGGTCGAGCAGCATGTTGTCCAGCGACGTCAGGCTTGGATTGCAAATCTCCGCAACAAACGAATTGTTAATGCCAATTACGCCCACCTGGGTGGGGACATCGATCCCGCGGTCGTGCAGCGCACGAATACAAAGTGCAGCCATCGGGTCCTCGGAAAAAACGACGCTGTCCGTTTGGGGATGTTCTTCAAACAGCTGACCCAGCGCGCTCTCGATTTCCTGCTGTTCCGACCCCGTAATAAGCACGACCGGCTCCTGTCCGGGAAAACAACGCCGGACGCCGTCCCGGAAGCCCTGTATTTTCAGAAGGTTACTGGGCGTTTCGCGGTTCGCCGCAAAGGCCGGGTACCGGTATCCCCGGCGCCGGAGCAGGTCGACGCACTTCTCCGTGCCGCCCTGTTCATCGGCAATAACACCGTAAACATTGGGCAAATCGATATATCCGTTCGCAATAATAATGGGTATTTTCGGCATATACTGCTCAATCGCATCCTTCACCAGTCCGGATTGAAACGTCGAACCGATCAAAACCGCAGCTTCCACGCGCCGTTGGTTCATCTGTTGGATGTACTGCGCGCGATCCTCGTCGTTATGGCCGGTATTCATGATCAGACAGCCGTACCCGAGCCGAGAAAATTCTCGCTGGATATAATAGATCCCGTCGGTGTGGTGCGTCGTACGCATATCCGAAATCAGGATGCCGATCATCTTAGAAGATTGATTCACAAGGCCGCGAGCCGTTTCATTCGGGCTGAAGTGATGCTCCTCCAAACACTCGAGGACTCTTTTCTTCGTCGCCTTCTTCACGCCCGGCTTGTCGTTGATCACGCGCGAAACCGTGCTGGCCGACACGCCGGCCGCTTCTGCAATTTCATAAATCGTAACGTTTTTCAAGTGCTGCCTCTTCGTCTTCCGTATGCAATCGAATTCAATGCCAAAATAACAAATGCCATAATTTATTAACATTATATACGCTCATTTTTTCTCCGTCAACCGCGTTGTTCCTTCGGTTTTCTATGATTTTCATGTTTTGCAATCGATTTTATTTTTTCGTTGACAATGCATAAATCAAAGCGATATGATACAAAAAACGGCAAAAACAGGCCAGGAGGTACTCAGCGCAATGATCAGACGCAGCAAAGAAAAGATTGTAGAAACACACGAGCATAAATTCGGCGGCGACGGTTCCATTACCGTGCGCAACCTGCTCAACGGTTCGGAAGAACTCAACGGCAAGGGCCGCGTATTCGCCCATACGACGCTGAATCCGGGATGCGGAATCGGCTTTCACGAGCATAACGGCGAATCGGAAACGTATTACATCCTCAGCGGCAGCGGCGAATACAACGACAACGGTACGCTCTGCCCGATCGGCGCAGGCGATGTCACGCACACGCCTTCCGGCGAAGGTCACGGCATCCGCAACACAGGCAGCGAACCGCTTGAGTTCGTAGCACTCATCCTTTATAGCTGATAACGGCAAACGTTGCAAAACTGCGCGTCCGGCAATCCGGACGCGCAGTTTTTGCTTTATGTAATATTTTGCATTACAGCCGGTAATCGATAAGCAATGGAAATAGTAGGATGTGTTTCTAAAGTCTAGAAGATGCAGCTTTGCTGAATCGGCTTGCAGATTGAGGCGAAAAACTCCGAAGCTCATGGTGCTGCGGCGAAGCTTTTCAACAAGAATATGCAAGTTGAGACAGTGAAAATGCGCTTTGCGGTTTTAGAAAACACGCCCCAGTTTTACGCCAATACAACGCATCGTCTGCCGACCCGGTATGCTCGGCTCATCAAAGAATAAATACTTCAATACTCCAGCGCACGCGTCAACTGCGCCGCAGACTGCGCGCCCATGACGCTGTGGTTCTCCGTAATAATATCAGCACTTGAACCGGCGGCGCAGGCACTCGGCAATGAAACCCTCCGCCGCGATGCGGCTAAACTTCCCCGGCGCTCAAGCCAAGCGCGTTGATGACATGCCGGATATGGATGCTCATCGCGCTTTTTGCGCCCGCGCCGTCCCGCAGCCGCAGGAATCCACAGATGTCGCGGTTGTCGTAAATCACGATGTTCTTAAGCCCATCGGCATTGTTGGTCATCTCCATCGCCTCGGTCACGGCAGCATTGATGATTGGAAACATGCGGATGATGAATTCGTTATGGGACGCGGCGGCAATCATCTCGTGAAAGCGCTGATCCTCGTCCGGCCAGTTCCCGTCCTCGCGAACCAGCTGTTCGACATGCGCCGCCTGATCGAATATCCCCTGCAGTTCTTCTTCGGTCGCACGGAAACACGCGAGCATCGTACACTGCGGCTCGAACATAAGCCGGATTTCGTACATGTCGGCAAGCCGCGCGTGGCTCAGCGTGCTCACATCGTACTTGTTGAACATGGACAAATCGTCGCTGATAAACGTCCCGCGGCCCCGCTGCACGCTGAGCACGCCCTGCGCGACCAGATAACGCACCGCCTCGCGCAGCGTCGTCCGGCTCACGCCGAGGCTCTGGGAAAGGTCGTTTTCGTTGGGCAGTTTATCGCCCGGCGCAAACCTCTTCTGCAGCACGATGATGTTGTAAAGTTCGCTTGCAATGCGTTCTGAAAGGCTCTTATTTTCGTTTGCCGTCCGAACCGACCTCCTCTCCCGTATTGATGCAATTATACATCATACGCACGCCTTCGTACAAGAATGCACCTTCTTTCTGCGGGGCTTGACATTATACAACTTGTTTTGTAGTATGATGTCGTATGATTCTTTTATTCATACTACTTCTTTTCGCACAGGATTGATTTATGAAAACAACTTTAAGCGACATATCCCACGGCCAGTATTCCGTCCGCCCGGTGGTCGCCGTCGCCGCAGCACAGGATTCGTTCGTCCTCTCAGCGCTGCGCCGGGCTTCCGACCGGGGACTTTGCCGGGCGCTGCTGATTGGCGACGAACGCGAAATCCGCGCTGTTTCATCGCGGGATGGCATAGACCTTGCCGGCATGGAAATCCTCGACTGTCCCGAAAAACCCGACTGCTGCAAACTGGCGGTGCAACTGGTGCGCGAGAAACGGGCGCAGGCGGTCATGAAAGGGTTTGTCGGCACGGCGACAATGCTGCGTGAAGTCGTCAACGCCGAACACGGTCTGCGGGAAAGCGTACTTATCTCGTATGTAAGCGTCTTTGAACTGCCCGGCTTCGACCGGCTCGTGTATCTGACCGACCCCGCAATCAACATGTATCCCGACCTCGCGGCAAAAAGGCACATCATCGAAAACGCCGTAAAGGTCGCAAACCTTCTCGGAAACGATCTGCCCGTCGTCGGATGCCTCTGCGCCATAGAAACCGTCAACCCGAAGATGCCCTGCACCGTGGAAGCCGCGGAACTGGTCCGGATGAACCGCGCGGGTGAAATTCAAAACTGCGCCGTTTCGGGACCGCTTGCGCTGGACAACTGCCTCTTTCGCGAGGCGGCGCTGCACAAGGGCATCAAAGACCCCAACGCTGGCAAAGCGGACGTTTTGCTCGCTCCGCAGATCGAAACCGGGAATGCGCTTTATAAATCCTTCGTGTTTGTGGCGGGTGCGTCCTGCGCGGGGGTCGTCGTTGGCGCAAGCGCGCCGGTCATTTTGACCAGCCGCGCCGACAGCGCGGAAACGAAGCTCAATTCCATCGCGCTGGCGATGCGCATCGCATACGAAAGGATGAACTGACATGACCAACCGTATCCTCGCGATCAACCCTGGCTCTACCACCACCAAAATTGCGGTGTACGACGACGAAACGCCGCTGTTCGAAACCACGCTGAATCACGCGCGCGAAGAACTTGCCTCCTGCGCCGAACTGGTCGCTTCCATGGCGTTTCGGAAAAGCGCCATTGAAGCGGAACTTGCCCGCCATAAAGTCGCCGTGCGTTCCCTCACCGCCGTAATCGGACGCGGCGGCCTGCTTCGGCCGATCCCCGGCGGCACATACGCCGTCAACGAGCGGATGCTTGTCGACCTGAAAAGCTGTAAATACGGGGAGCACGCCTGCAACCTCGGCGCAATGCTCGCCGACGAGATTGCGCGCGCCGCGGGCGTACCCGCCTACATTGCGGATTCCGTGGTGACGGACGAACTCTGCGATCTTGCGCGGCTTTCCGGACATCCGGAGATCAGCCGCGTTTCAATTTTTCACGCGCTGAATCAAAAAGCCGAAGCAAAGCGCTTCTGCGCCGCCCGCGGGCTTCGGTACGAAGAGGTCAACCTGATTGTCGCGCATATCGGCGGCGGCGCGACCGTCGGCGCGCACCAAAGGGGACGTGTGATCGACGTAAACGACGGTCTCGGCGGCGAAGGTCCCTACAGCGCGCAGCGCT
>DAOTGE010000016.1:0-46761 GCA_035446965.1 Eubacteriales bacterium | reverse complement strand
CCGGCTCCGGTTTGACCGGCGCTTCGGCCTGCGGTTCCGGCTTGAACGCCGGTTCACGCTGCGGCTGTGTCTCCGGCTCGCGCCGCGTCTCCGGCTCCGGTTTGACCGGCGCTTCGGCCTGCGGTTCCGCCGCGTCCGTTTCGGCGGGCGGCTCCTGCGGCGGGCGGTAGCCCTGTTTATCCCGCTCGGACAGACTGCCGAGCAGTTCGTCGAGCCAGTCGTCGCCCTGTTTCGGCGGCGTTTCCTGCTTCTGCACGGCGGGCGCTTCTTCCGGCGCGCCTTTTGCAACGCGCTTCACCTTCGGCGCGCGCACGGGTTTTGCCGCGCCGTTGCCCGTCCCGCGCGAAATCGAGCGGGCGGCGGGCCTGGCCTCCGCCTTATCGGTCTCCTGCCGCACATCCGCTTCGGCGCGCGGCGGGCGCTTTTTTTTGCGGGCGGGCTTGCCGTCCCCGCCCTCTTCCTTCGCGCCGCCCGCGATGGCCCTGCGCATCTCGCGTTCAGGCAGTTTTTTGCCCTTTTCCAGCTTGCCGAGCAGGTATTCCATCGCGATGAGCATCTCCTGCTTTTCGGCTTCCATGCGCTCGAGCTGGTCGATCAGTTCGTCGAGAAAGCGGTCGACCTCCTCGATGTCGTAACCCATGAAGGAACGCGTGAAAACCTTGTTGACGATGTCCTCGGTGCGCATAGAATCCGGCCTCCTTACAAAACAGGCACACCATGTCGCTGATGTGCCGGAAAAAATATCGCTTTTGTTGCGCGGCGTTTAAACCAGATCGCCGTAATCGTCCTCGCCGTTGCCGACAACGTCGTAATTGTTCGGCGCAACGACGAATATCCCGCGTGAAATCTTGCACATGGTGCCGTTGAGCGCGTACACCGCGCCGGAAAGGAAGTCCAGAATGCGCTGTGCGGTGTCGATTTCCAGCTCCTCCATGTTCACGATGACGGGTTTGCGGTTTTTGAGATTGTCGATGATGCTCTGCGTATCCTCGTAGCTCACGGGATGGTAGACGATCATCTTCATACCGCCCGAAATGGGCAGATTCGCGCCCGTGGAACTCGAAGCGCGCTCCCTGCGGTGCGGCGCGCTCGCGCGGCTGCCGCCGTTGTTGAAGCTCACTACATTTCCGCGTTCGTCCGGGTCGTCCCGGTAATACCCGTCGTCTCTGCTTTCTTCTTCCGGATCTTCGCTTTCTTCAATGCCGATAAAATCCAGAAATTTCGTATACAGGCTTGCCATCCGTTTTCCTCCGATAAACCGCCGGCCGCAATACCGCGGCGCTTCTTTTTTTTGATTATTTCCGGTCCCGCGCACCAAAAATGCCGGTGCCCACGCGGACCTCGGTCGCGCCTTCTTCCACCGCGACCGCAAAGTCGTGCGTCATGCCCATGGAGAGCGTGTCGAACGCACCGAACGCGCGTTTGTCCCGCATGCCATCAAAGAGCGTCCGCATCCTGCGAAAATACAGCCTCGTCTTCTCCGCTTCCAAATCCGGCGGAACACACATCAGCCCGCGCACGCGCAGGTTCGGCATGCCCGCGAGCATTTCCGCGAAATAATCCAAGTCCACATCCGTGATTCCGCCTTTTTGCTGTTCGTCACCGATGTTGACCTGGATGAGTATATCCTGTAGCGTTTCACGCGCCATTGCACGCTGCTGCAAAAGCTGCGCGAGGTTCTCCCGGTCGACCGATTCGATCATGCCGGCAAAACCGCAGACATATTTTATCTTATTGGTCTGCAGATGTCCAATAAAATGCACGTCGCAGCCGTGCTGTTCAAAAAAAGTTTTCTTTTCCTTCAATTCCTGCGCGTGGTTTTCGCCAAAAAGACGCTGCCCCGCTTCCACAGCCTCCAAAATGCGCTCCGTCTCCACGTATTTGGAAACGGCCATCAGGCGCACTTCGCTTTCATCCCGCCCGCTGCGCGCGCAGGCGGCCGCAATCTCTTCGTTTACTTTTTCAATGTTTTCTCTGATACTCATGGCAATATGTATTTCTGTCCCGCGGTGAGCGTGTCGGAACTGTTCTTTGCGCGGATCACCGCTTTTTTGCCGTTCTGCGCAAGGATGTCCACCTCGACGCGGAGCACCGTGTCCCCGTAACTGATGTTGACGCCGGGCACGCCGTCGATGATTTCCACCGCTTTGAGCGGCACGACGAGTCCCTGCGCGGACTTGCTGATGGACGCGGTCACGGTTCGTACGCCGATCAGCTTGCCGATGTCGGAATTGAATTCCAGGATGTTGACCACCGCGTTTTCGGAGACCGTTCCTTCGCGCGCGGTCGCGGTGTACTGCTGCTCGGAATAGTCCGTGAACACCACGCTGTATTCCTCGCCCGCGGCAAGACGCATCGGATCGTCCGCATCCGTAACGAACGCGATGTACCAATGCGTGTTGTTGATGATGCGGTACAGCGGAATCTCGCTCGTGGAAGAGGACTGATTCGCCGTGTTGCCGCCTTTTACAACGCTTTTGACCAGCGCCGAGTTGATGGTCGAGAGCTTGTTGACGCTGAGCACCTGCTCGTAACCATCGAAATAAAAGCTCACGATGCCGGTGCCGGACGTGTTTTTAATGTCCTTTTTCCAGCTTGAGACGGTGGACTGCTGGCTTTCAAGGTTCGTGTAGAGCTGCGTGAGCGTCGTGTCCGGCGTGACGATGCTCTTCATGAGCTCGACGCGCTGGTCCTGCAGGTCCTTGAGCGTCTGTTCCAGATCGAGCATGTCCAGTTCGCTCTCGCCGCGTGAGACCGAGCGGATCTGCGCCTCCACGGCGGCAAGGTTTGCGTTGAGCTCGGTCAGTTCCGCGGGTTCAGCACCGCCGAGCAGCTGCAGCTGATAGGTATAAATCTGCTTCTGCAGGTTTAAAAGCGTGACCATCGTCTCGTCCTGGTACCCGCGCTTATATACCTGCGCGATGACCTGATCGTTCGAGACGGTTTCGCCTTCGGTCACGTCGTACGTGATCTTTTCGTACTGGTCGGTCATGATGGTGGTTTCGTCGCGGATGATCGCGGCGGAAACCTCCATGTCCGCGCCGAGCGTGCCGAATTCGATTTCGCCGTTGTTCTTTGTGATGGTTGCAATCAGCACCACGAGCGCGACGACCCCGATAAAGCCGAGGATGACGACGAAAAACCTGCCGCGGACGCGCACTCTCGATTTAGCCATTGGCGTCACCGCCGACTTCGTACCCCTGCTTTTCGGACCGGCCGTACTGGCGGTCGAAATTCTCCCTGTTTTTCTCGCGGTACAGCGCAAACAGCTCGTCCGCACTCATGCCGCTTTTGAGGCACATGCTCACAAAAAAGTGCAGCACGTCCACAAGTTCTCCCTTGAGCGCCGCGTCGTCGAGCGGCCGCGGGTTTTTCCACCATTTGAAGTTCACTTCGTCGAGCACCTCGGAAAGTTCCGAGAGCATGGCGAGCACTTCCTTTTGAATCCAGACCTCTTTGGGGTAGGACAGGCCGCGCCGCGCGGCGATATCGTCGTCCAGCGATTGCTGCAGTTGAAAAATCATGTCCAGCTTGTCCATGCAAGTCCTCCGAAAAATGATACGTTACCCGGTGCGCCGCGCGTGTCTTTAAAGCAGTCCGCCGAGCGCTGCTTTCTGCTTTTCCACCCGTCCGGCCAGCGCCGCGCAGGCGTTTTCCAGGTCGAGGCAGACGGGCGCAACCCGTTCAATATCTTCCATTGTAACACATTCGATGCGGCGGATGGTCTCCGCCTCGTCATATTCGCGTTTCTGCAGCAGCAGCACCTTGCCCAGCGCGTTCATCTGCGCGCTGGAAGACTCCATGCCGAGCAGGTAGCTTCCCTTGAGCTGGTCGCGGCAGCGCTCCAGTTCCTCGCGCGTTACGCCCTTTTTGCGCACGGACTCGATTTCGTCCACCATGCGCTTCAGCACCTCCGCGGCCTGCTTTTCGCCGGTCCCGGCATAGAGCGTGAACGTGCCGGTCGTCGTAAAGCTCGTCGGGAAGGAATACACGGAATACGCCAGCCCCATCTTCTCACGGATTGTTTGAAATAACCTTGAACTCATGCTGCCGCCGATGATGTTGGAAAGCACCGCCAGCGGGAACTGCCCGTCCGTGTCGCGCGCGAACCCCGGCAGCGTCAGGCAGATATGCACCTGCTCTACGTCTTTTTCGATGAATCGCACGCGTTTCCCGCCGGGATAGCGTTCGCTCAGCGGCGCCGCAGCGCCGCTTTGCGCCGCAATTTTGCCGAAATACGCCGTCATGGTTTTTAACAGCCGGTCTTCGTCGAAATGTCCGGCGCAGGCGACCACGATGTTCTTCGGCAGGTAGTGCGCCGTCTTATAGGCAAGCAGCGTTTCGCGCGTGAACGCGCGCACGCTCTGCTGCGTCCCGAGGATGGGCGTTGCGAGCGGCTCGCCTTCAAAAAAGGCCATGTTGGAGCCTTCGGCGGCAACGTCGTCCGGGCTGTCCTCGTTCATGAGGATTTCTTCAACGACCACGCCCTGCTCCAGCTTGAGCGCGTCGGAATCGAACGTGCTTTCAAACACGATGTCGCTGAGCATGTCCGCCGCAAGTTCGAGGTGCTCGTCGAGCACCTTCGCGTAAAAGCAGGTGCACTCCCTTGCCGTGAACGCGTTGAGATTGCCGCCCACCGCGTCCATTTCCACGGCGATCTGCTCGGCGCTCCTGCGCGCGGTGCCTTTGAACACCATGTGCTCGATCAGGTGGGACGCGCCGGCGGTCTGCGCCGTTTCGCGCACGCTCCCCGTGTCCACCCAAACGCCGACGGCGACCGAGCGGACGGCGTCCATCTGTTCATAGATCAGCCGAATCCCGTTCGGCAGCGTTGTCTGCTTGATCATGCGCCTTCTCTTTCATCGTTGCGTGCACGCGTATGCTTTGCGCGCCGCTGCACTATTGTACCACAACCCGTCCGCGCGTGCGATTACAAAATTGTAACCTTGCATGCAGGCTTACAGGAAGGGACGCGGCGTTCCCGCCGCGCCCCCGTTTTTTCGTTTTTTTGACGATTGCGTCAGTTCTTTTCCGGCGGCAGCATATCCTTGCGGGTCAGGCTGATTTTGCCGGATTTCGGGTCCACGTCGATGACGCGCACAAGCACCTGCTCGCCCATGGAGAGAACGTCTTCCACCTTCTCGACGCGCTTGTTGGCGATGCGGGAAATATGCAGCAGGCCGTCCGTGCCCGGTTTGAGGTTGATGAACGCGCCGAATTCCTTGATGCCGACGACCGTGCCGAGGTACACGTCCCCGATCTCGATTTCCTTGACGATGCCGTCGATGATGCGCTTGGCCTCCGTCGCCGCAGCCGAATCGGGCGAGGCGATATAGACCGTGCCGTCGTCCTCGATGTCGATCTTGACGCCGGTGTCGGCGATGATCTTGTTGATGACCTTGCCGCCGCTGCCGATGACTTCGCGGATTTTGTCCGGATTGATCGTAAACGTGATGATGCGCGGCGCATACGGCGAAAGCTCGGCGCGGGGTTCGCGCAGGGTTTCGGCCATTTTGTCGAGGATGAACATGCGGCCCTTGCGCGCCTGTTCAAGCGCACGGGTCAGGATTTCGCGGTTGATGCCCTTGATCTTGATGTCCATCTGGATGGCGGTGATGCCGTCCCGCGTGCCGGCGACCTTGAAGTCCATGTCGCCGAGGAAGTCCTCGAGGCCCTGGATATCGGTCAGAATGGCGATGTTGCCGGTCTCGTCGTCCTTGATGAGGCCCATCGCAACGCCCGCGACGCTCTTTTTAATCGGGACGCCCGCGTCCAGCAGCGCCAGTGTGCTTGCGCAGATGGAAGCCTGCGAGGTCGAACCGTTGGAGCTGATGACTTCGCTGACCAGGCGCATGCAGTACGGGAACTCCGCTTCGCTCGGCAGAACCGGCATGAGCGCGCGCTCCGCGAGCGCGCCGTGGCCGATTTCGCGGCGGCCGGGGCTGCGGATGGGGCGCGTTTCGCCGACGCTGTACGGCGGCATGTTGTATTGATGCATATAGCGCTTGCTCTCTTCGAGCGTGAGCCCGTCGAGCGTCTGCGATTCGCTGACCGTGCCGAGCGTGGCGATGGTCATCACCTGCGTCTGTCCGCGGGTGAACACCGCGCTGCCATGCGTGCGTGCAAGGATGCCCGCTTCGCACCAGATGGGACGGATTTCATCCTGCGCGCGCCCGTCCGGCCGGATCTTCTTGTTGATGATCTTGTCGCGCACGACTTCTTTTGTGATTGCATACAGGATTATACCGATGTCCTTTGCGGAATCGGGATATTCTTCCTTGAAAGCTTCGATCGTTTCGGCTTTGACCTGTTCGGAGCGCACTTCGCGCTCTTTGCGCTCGGTGGTGTCGAGCGACCAGACGACCTTGTCGAATGCGAACGCGCGCACCTTCTCGGTGAACGCCTCGTCCGGATGATAGATCTCCGGCACGATTTTTTCCTTGCCGATTTCCGCCTGGATTTCGGAGATGAAGGAAACGATCTGCTTGATATGCTCGTGTGCAAAGAGGATTGCGCCGAGCATTTCTTCTTCGGTGATTTCGTTTGCACCGGCTTCGACCATCATCACGGCGTCCTTGGTGCCCGCGACCGTCAGCGACAGGCGGCTTGCCTCACGCTGTGCGCAGTCGGGATTGAGCACGTATTCGCCGTCCACAAAGCCGACCGCAACGGAACCCGTCGGGCCCGCGAACGGCGCGTTGCTGATGGAGAGCGCGATCGACGAGCCGATCATCGCGAGCACGTCGGGCTGAACGTCCTGCTCGACGGAGAGCACGGTGGCGACCACCTGCACGTCGTTGTAAAATCCTTTCGGGAACAGCGGGCGCAGCGGACGGTCGATCAGACGCGACGTCAATACCGCGCGCTCCGAAGGACGGCCTTCACGCTTGATGAATCCGCCGGGGATCTTGCCGACCGAGTACATCTTTTCCTGAAACTCGATTGAAAGCGGTAAAAAGTCCACGCCGTCGCGCGGGGCTTTTGCGACCGTCGCACAGACCAGCACCGCGGTGTCGCCCATGCGGACGAGGCAGCTTCCGCCGGCCTGTTCGGCATACTTGCCGGTTTCCACGACCAGTTCGCGGCCGCCAAGCTGCATTTGGAAGGTTCTTTCCATAGTTTTTTGTTTGCTCCTTTTTCTTTATCTCTTTTCTTATTATAACCGATTTTATGTGCGCTCCGCCCGGAATTTTCCTCTCCCGCCCGGCAAACGCCGCGCGGACGCGGAGCGCCGCCTTTCCGCGCGCGAAAACCGAATTTTCGCACAGAAAGGCACAAAGCCTCGATTTCCGTAAAAAGAACGGCGGGAACAACCCCGCCGATTTCTTTTATTTGATACGGATGTTCAGGCTTGCAGCGATCGTCCTGTAACGCTCGATGTCCTTTTCCTTAAGGTAGTTGAGCAGACCCCTGCGCTGACCGACCATTTTGAGCAGTCCGCGGCGCGAATGGTGATCTTTCGGGTGCAGCTTGAGATGCTCGTTGAGGTGATTGATGCGCTCGGTAAGCAGCGCAATCTGAACCTCGGGGGAGCCGGTGTCGCCCTCGTGCAAAGCGTATTTTTCGATAATGTTCTGTTTTTCCATTTTTTTCTTCTCCTTTTTCTTTAAGCCGCAAACTGAGCGAGAGCGTCGGAGTGTCGCTTCCCCCCGGTAAACGGTCCGAAATACTTCTGTACTATAGCATATTCCGCCGCGCTTGTAAACAGCGGCGCTGCTTTTTTCTTATATTAAGAAGCGCTTTTCCCTGCGTCTTCAGCGCCTTTCGTCCGCCGCGGCAACGTCCCTTTCGATCTGCGCTTTGAGCGCGTCCACGCTGTCAAAGGTGATCTCGTCCCGGATGCGGAAGCGGAAGCCGATCTGCAGCTCCGCGCCGTAGATGTCCGCGTCGAAGCCGATCAGGTGGGTTTCAACGCTCCGCTTTTCGCCGTGCACCGTCGGGTTGACGCCGACGTTTGTCACCGCGCGGTACGCCGCGCCCTGCACGTATGCATAGCTTGCGTATACGCCGTCCGGCGGGAGGACGCGCGTTTCGTCCGGCTCGATATTGGCCGTCGGAAAGCCGATGCGCCTGCCGATGCGCTTGTTCTGCACGACCCGGCCGGAAAGCAGATACGGCCTTCCGAGCAGTTCGGCGGCCAGCTGCATTTCCCCGCGCTCGATCGTTTCGCGCACGCGCGTGCTCGAAACCGGCGCGCCGCCGAGCATGACCGGCGGCACGACCACGACGCAAAACCCTTTTTCTTCGCCGATTTGGCGCAGCGTTTCCGGCGTGCCGCGTCCGCCGTCGCCAAAGGTATAGTTATACCCCGCGACCAGCGCGCGCACGTCCCAGCGGGTCAGCAGTTCCTCCACAAACGCCTCCGGCGAAAGCACGGCGGTCTGCTTTGTGAACGGCTCGCTGACAAGCTCCTCGATTCCGAGCGAACGGATCAGTGCGTTCCGTTCGCGCATGCCCGTGAGCAGACGCACGCTGCCGCCGAGCGCTTCCATCGGATGGTTGGAAAACGTATAGGCCGCGGGAACGGCGCGAAAGCGCTTCGCCTCTTCCACGGTGCGCCTGAGCAGCGCCTTATGGCCGATATGCACGCCGTCGAACATGCCGAGCGCGACGACGGCGGGCGTGTTTCTCTCCATTTCGTCCTCACAAAAAAACAAGTTTCGTCAAGCGGCCGCCGCCGCTTTCAGACACGGCGGACTCCGTTCAGTACAGGTGCACCTTCAGCTTCAGCCGCCCGCAGGCCGCATAGCCGAGCCCCAGGAACACGCCGCCCGCGTATACGCGCAGCGCTCCGTCCGGCAGGCCGGGCACGAGCGTGTCCAGCCCGTTTTTCGCCGGCGTGAGGCGGTCCGCCGCGAGCCGCGCTTCCGGCAGGAAAGCGAGCGCCTCCTCGCAGGAGAGCAGCGTGTCAAAAAGCGTGCCGCCGCTTTTTGCCTCTTCCAGTTCGGCGATCGTGACCGACCGATCCAGCGTAAAAGGCCCGCTGCGCGCACGCAGCAAAAACGGCATATATGCAACGGTGTTCAGTTCCCCGGCAATGCTCTCGCAGAGCGAACGCACGTAAGTGCCGCGCGAGCAGACCGTTTTGAGCAGATACCGGTTTTCGCCGGTTTTGCGCAGCAGTTCGAGCGACGCAATCGTCACGCGGCGCGTCTTTGGTTCGACCGCTTCGCCCGCGCGCGCGAGGTCGTACATCTTCCGCCCGCCCACTTTGAGCGCGGAATAGACGGAGGCCGTCTGTTCCTGTTCGCCGGTGAGCCGCGGCAGCACGGCGCGCAGCTCGTCTTCCGAAACGGCGCGCGCATCGCGCGAAAGCACGCTGCCCTGCGCGTCCTGCGTGTCGGTCCTTATGCCGAACGCAATTTCAAACACATATTCCTTGTCCTTATCGACCAACAGGTCGAACAGGCGCGTCGCCCGGCCGAAACAGACCGGCAGAACGCCCGCCGCCGCGGGGTCGAGCGTGCCGAGATGCCCGGCGCGCTTTTCGGAAAAAATCCGGCGCGCATCGTACACCGCGTTGCTGGAGGTCATCCCCGGCGGTTTGAGCAGCACCACAACGCCGTCCATATCACTCGCAGTCCCCGTGCAGGAGTTTTACCGCGCGCTGCATGATCTGCTCCGCCGCTTCTTCGATCGGCGGTTCCATGGTGCAGCCCGCGGCCAGCCTGTGTCCGCCGCCGCCGAACGCGGTTGCAATCCGGCTCACGTCCGCGCAGGTTTTGCCGCGCAGGCTCACGCGGATTTTGCCGTCGCCGGCTTCCCGGAGCATCGCCGCAATCTCGACCGTGTCGATATCCCGTATGGAGTCGATAATGCCCTCGGTGTCCTCCGCCGACGCGCCGCAGCTTTCCACCTCCGCCAGGGTCAGCGCGGTCACGCCGATGCGCCCGTCTTCATACAGGCGCGCCTTCGTCACCGCCAGCGCCTGCAGCATCAGCTTGTGATACGGCACGGTGCGGAACAGCTTCCGGTTGATTTCCGGCAGGTCGATGCCCGTTTCAAGCAGTTCCGCGGCGATGCGCAGCGTGTCCGGCGTGGTATTGCTGTAAGAAAAATTGCCCGTGTCGGTCGTTACGGCCGCATACAGGCAGGAAGCGGCGTCCTGATCGACAGGCACGCCGAGCGCGGTGATTACGCCGTAGACCAGCTCGCCGGTCGCGCCCGCCTTCTGGACAAAATTGTTCGCCGCGTAGCGGTCGTTCGTGCCGTGGTGGTCGATGTTGAGCGTATCTTCCGCCGCGGCAAAGAGTGCTTCCGCCCGGCCGGTGCGCGCAAGGTCCGCGCAGTCCACGCTCACGGCCGCTTTGGCCGGTTTTGCCGCTTCGGGTGCAATCACCCGGTTGGAAAACGGCAGAAAGCGGTAGACCGCCGGGACGGGGTCTTCGCAGACGATCTGCACGCGCTTGCCCAGCGAAGTCAGCGCGCCGTAGAGCGCAAAGCAGCTGCCGAGCGTATCGCCGTCCGGCGAAACGTGCGCAATGAGCAGGAGGTCGTCGTGCGCGCCGAAAAAGCGCACCGCTTCAGCAAGCATTGGCTACTCCTCCTCTTTTTCCTTATGCAGATCGTTGAGTATTTCCGAAATATGGATGCTGTAGGCAATGGAATTGTCCAGCGTGAACTTCAGGTTCGGCACGCAGCGGATGCGCATGCGCGCGCCCAGTTCGCGCGCGATGAAGCCCGCGGCATGGTTGAGCGCCTCGACGCTCTGCACGCGGCGGGACTCCTCCTCGTCGTAAACGGAAACCTTGATTTTTGCATATTTCAGGTCTTTTGTGACCTCAACGTCCGTCAGCGTGGTCATCGGCGAAATCCGGGGGTCCTTCATCTCGCGGACGATCGCGCTGATCGTCTTTTTCACTTCTTCGTTCATCCTGTCCGAACGGAACGTTGCCACTTCGTTTTCCTCCTCCGCCGCGGCGCGCGCCATGGCGGCCGTTTTCTGTCATACGGCGCTGCCGCTTCAGGTGCGCTTGACTTCTTCCACGATGAACGCTTCGATCACGTCGTCCACGTTCAGATCGTTGAAATTCTCCACCCCGATGCCGCACTCAAAGCCCGTGAGCACTTCCTTTGCGTCGTCCTTGAAGCGCCTGAGGGAAGCGATTTTGCCTTCGTGGATGATTACGCCGTCGCGCACGACGCGTACCTGCGCGTTGCGCGTGATTTTTCCTTCGTTGACGTATGCGCCCGCGATGGTGCCCACGCCGGAGACCTTGAAGATTTCGCGCACGGTCGCACGGCCGAGGTCCGTTTCCTGGAAGACCGGCTTGAACATGCCCTGCATGGCGCTCTTTACGTCGTCGATGGCATTGTAGATCACGCGGTAGGTGCGCACGTCCACGTTTTCCTTCTCGGCCAGCGCACGCGCGCCGGAATCCGGCCGGACGTTGAACCCGATGACGATGGCGTTGGAAGCCGAGGCGAACATCACGTCCGTGCCGGTGATTGCGCCGACGCCGCCATGGATGCAGCGCACGCGCACTTCCTCGTTGCTGAGCTTTTCGAGCGCCTGCTTGACGGCCTCGACGGAGCCCTGCACGTCCGCCTTGACGATGATGTTGAGTTCTTTGAGCTCGTCTTCGGCCATCTGCGTAAACAGTTCGTCCAGCGAAACGCGGCTCTTGCTCTTGAGCTGCGCGGCTTTGATCTTGTTGCGGCGCTCTTCGGCGACCTGCTTGGAGAGTTTGTCCGCTCCGGCGACGTTGAGGATGTCCCCCGCGTCCGGCACTTCGGAAAAGCCGAGCACCTCGACCGGCGTGGACGGGCCCGCTTCGTTCACCATGCGGCCCTTGTCGTCCACCATGGCGCGCACTTTGCCGTACGCCGTGCCGGCGACGATCGTGTCCCCGCGATGCAGCGTGCCGTTCTGCACGAGCACGGTCGCGATGGGTCCGCGCCCCTTGTCCAGCTTGGCTTCGACGATCGTGCCCCTCGCCATGCGGTCCGGATTGGCCTTGAGTTCGAGCACGTCCGCCTGCAGCAGCACCATTTCAAGCAGGTTGTCCAGACCCTGATGGGTCTTTGCGGACACGGGCACGACGATGGTGTCCCCGCCCCACTCTTCGGAAACCAGTTCGTATTCGGTGAGCTGCTGTTTCACGCGGTCCGGGTCGGCCTCCGGGCGGTCCATCTTGTTGATCGCCACGACGATCGGCACGCCCGCCGCCTTGGAATGGTTGATCGCCTCTACGGTCTGCGGCATGATGCCGTCGTCCGCGGCGACGACGAGGATGACGATGTCCGTCACCTGTGCGCCGCGCGCACGCATCGAGGTAAACGCTTCGTGCCCCGGCGTGTCGATAAACGTGATCTGCCGCCCGTTGCACAAAACGGTGTATGCGCCGATGTGCTGCGTGATGCCGCCCGCTTCGCCTTCGGTCACGCTGCTGTTGCGGATTGCGTCCAGCAGCGAGGTTTTGCCGTGGTCGACATGGCCCATGATGGTGACGACCGGCGGGCGCGGCACAAGTTTTTTGGGATCGTCGAGATCGTCCGCCGCGCTGTCGGTGAGCACTTCCTCAAACGACTTTGCGATCTTCTGCTCCAGTTCGATGCCGAAATCGGATGCGATCAGCTCGCAGGTGTCGAAGTCGATCTCCTGATTGATGGTGGTCGGCATGCCGAGCAGGAACAGCTTTTTGATGATTGCCGCCGCGGGCTTGCCGATTTTTTCCGAAAGTTCTTTTACCGTTATCGTTTCCGTAGTGATCACCGCTTTCTCGATCACGACGGGTTCGGGCCTGCGGACGGGCTGTTTGCCGCCGCGCTTGGGCCTGCGGCTGCCCCTCGGGCCGTCCTCTTCCCAATTCTTTACGCTTGGCGCCGTTTCACGTGCAATCGCTTTTTTGTTTTTGCCTTTTTTCTTGTCGTTGTCGCGCTGTTTCTGATGCGCGCTCTTGTTGGGGTCAAAGTTGCTCACGCGCTCCTTCGCGCCGGACGCAGAGGCCGTCTGCGACTGTCCCGCAGGAGCCGTGCCCGTGCGCGGCGCACTGAAGCCGCCCGGCTTGGATGCTGTGCGCGGAGCCGTACCGGTACGCGGACCCTGCTGTGTGCGGGGCGCGTAGGTGGAGGTTGTCTGCCGGGGCTGGCGCGGCTGGCGGCGGAAATCCTCCGGCTGCGCAATGGTGCGCGCCTCGTAGCCGCCGGTCGTGCTCTTTTTCGCCGCCGGTTTTTCCGCAGGCGCGGGCTTTTCGGCCGGGGCCTGCGCAGCGGGCTTCTGCTCCGCCTGCGGTTCCTTGGCGGGCTTTTCCTCCGCCTTCTGCGGCTCTGCGGGAACTTCGGCGGCTTCTTCCTCGTCGTCCCTGCCGCCGGCATGGACGGCAAGGTCCTGGTCGGATTCGAGCATTTCGCGCAGACGCTCCATGCGCTCGCGCTCTTCGCGCGCTTTGCGCTCCTGCTCCTCCTTTTCCAGCAATTCGCTTTCGGAATGCCGCACCGAAACAAGCAGCTCGCCGACGGTTTCCTGCGTCAGCGTGAGCCGGTCGAGGAGTTCTGCGGCGCCGTTACGCGTTCCTTTTGCCGATTCCAGAAAATTGTTTTTTGCCATACCAGTCGTTACCCCCGCGTTATTCGCTCCCGGCGGGCTTCTGCTCCGCCGCAGCGCGTTTGATCATTTCCGCAAAATTATGGTCGGTCACCGCCGCGAGTTTGCGTCCGGGCTTGCCGATCCAGCCGCCCAGGTCCGCCACGCGGACGATTTCCGTCCCCTTCGCCGCGCAGAGCGCGCGGTATTTGTCCAGTGTGTTTTCGGAAGCCGCCGCATCGATGAGCGCCAGCTTCGCCTTTCCGGCGCGCAGGAGCTTTTCCACGGCGAAATCGCCGGAAACCAGCCTGCCCGCCTTCATTGCAAGGCCGACGGCGTTAGTCAGCCTGTCCGCCTGCTTCGGCATTTCTGCAGTCCTCCCTGAGCGTTTCATAGACCTCCGGGCCGACCTGCGTTTCCAGCGCGCGTTCGAGCGCGCGGGACTTGACGGCCTTTTCGAGGCAGGCCGTCTTTAGGCAAATGTATGCGCCGCGCCCGTTCGCGCGGCCCGTTTTGTCGACGACCACGCCGCCTTCGGGCGTGCGCACCACGCGGGTGAGCTCCTTTTTCGGCCGCATTTCGCGGCAGGACACGCACATGCGCATCGGCACCTTCTTCGCCAACGCTTACTCCTCGCTTTCGTCCGGTCCGAAGTCTTCTTCTTCCTCTTCCTCGTCGTAGATGGCGTCCATCGCCTGCTCGGCCTGCGTCTGGCTCTTGATGTCGATCTTCCAGCCGGTCAGCTTTGCGGCGAGCCGCGCGTTCTGGCCTTCCTTGCCGATCGCCAGCGAAAGCTGCGTGTCCGGCACGATGACCTTCGCGGCCTTTTCTTCTTCGTTGATGTAAACCATCAGCACCTTCGCGGGGCTCAATGCCTTGGCAATGTACACCGCGGAATCCGGGTCCCACTCGATGATGTCGATCTTTTCGTTATGCAGTTCGTTTACGATGCGCTCCACGCGCGCACCACGCTGGCCGACGCACGCGCCGACTGCGTCCACCTGCATATCGGTGGAATGCACCGCAACCTTCGTACGGAACCCCGCCTCGCGCGCGATGGACTTAATCTGCACCACGCCGCTCTGAATCTCCGGCACTTCCAACTCAAAAAGCCGTTTGACGAGCCCGGGATGCGTCCTGGAAACGAGCACCTGCGGGCCTTTGCTGTCCTTGCGCACTTCGAGCACATAGACCTTGATGCGGTCGTTGTTCTCATAAGTTTCGCCCGGGATCATCTCGTTGGGTGTGAGGATGCCGTCCGTTTTGCCGAGTTCGACATAAACGTTGCCTTTCTCCACGCGCTGCACGATTGCGGTGAGCACCTCGTTTTCCTTTTCGACGTACTCTTCGTAGATCACGCCGCGCTCCGCCTCGCGGATGCGCTGGACGACGACCTGCTTGGCCGTCTGCGCCGCGATGCGCGAAAACGCTTTGGTCTTGACTTCCTCTTCGAGGACGTCGCCCGCTTCGTAGAGCGCGTTGACGCGCTTTGCATCCTCCACCGAAATCTCGTTGACGGGATTTTCAACCTCGTCCACGACCGTTTTCGAAGCGAAAATCCTGAATTCCCCGGTGTCCGGGTCGACCTCCGCGCGTACGTTCGCCGTCGCGCCGAAGTTGCGCTTATAGGCGGACGTGAGCGCCGCCTCAATCGCCATGATCAGGACTTCCTTGCTGATGCCGCGCTCTTTTTCCAGCGCGTTCAATGCTTCGACAAACTCAATGTTCATTTGAACCTTACTCCTTAAAAATATTCCGAAGAATTCCCGTTGGCCGGCGCCGCAAAACGGCGCCTTCCTTTCATACTTAAAACACAAGCTCCGGCCGCGCCAGCGCAACGTCCTTTCGCGCCAGCGTGAGTTCGCCCTTGTCCGTGCGCAGCGTCATGCTGGTTTCGTCGAACGAAACCAACTCGCATACAAATTCCTTTTTGCCGTCCAGCGGCGCAAAAAGCTTCACTTCGATGCGCTTGCCGAGGTTGCGCGCATAGTCCGCGTCCTTTTTGAGCGGCCGGTCGAGCCCAAGCGACGACACGGAGAGGTAATACGCCTTTTCGATCGGGTCCGCCTCGTCGAGGATCGGATCGACCGTTTTGCTCACGCGTTCGCAGTCCTCTATGCTTACGCCTTCCGGCCTGTCGATATAGAGCGTGAGCACCCAGTTGCCGTATTCCTTCTGGAACTCCACGTCGCAGAGCTCAAAGCCGAGCGCCTCCACGGCCGGCCGGACCAGCTCTTCGACCCGCTGCGTCGTTTTCAAAAGCAACCCTCCGTTTTCGCGCGGCGGCCTCTGCGGCGCCGTTTTTTCCGCTTTCCGCGTAAAAATACCGCGGTCCGTAAAAAGGCCGCGCCGGCTGCCGCTGAATTGTCAACCGCGTCTGTCCCAGGATGCGAAAAAAAAGCACCCTTCAAAACGAAAGAGTGGGTTTTGCCCACTCTCCGCTTCAAGTTCAAACATCCAACAAAAGCAGTATAGCATCCCGTGCACGCGATTGCAAGGGTTATTTCGCCCGCCCTGCGCGCCCGGCGCTTATGCGTCCCCGCCCCTGCCGGATTGCTTCGGAAACGCTTTTTTAAGCTGTGTCGCCGCGTAATAGACCAAAGCAAAATAGGAAACGGCGGTCGCCGCGCCGAGGATGTAGAGGTTATACGGCTCGACCTGCAGCGAGAGGAACGAAAGCAGCGAGAGCATTACGCCGACGGCGAACAGCCCCGTTGCGATCTTGCCCGGCCAGTCCGCCATGGCCACGACGCTGCGCTTTGCCATGAACAGCCCGCCGGCGATCATCAGCCCTTCCTTCACCGCCATCAGCAGAAAAATCACGAGATACGCGCCGTCCTGTTTGCCAAGGTAAATGCAGACCAGCGCGGCCAGCGTCATCATCTTGTCCGCCAGAGGGTCGAGCAGTTTGCCGAGGTTGGTCACCCAGCCGTGCGCCCGCGCGAGCTGCCCGTCCAGCACGTCCGTAAAGAACGCAAACACGAAAACGGAAAGGGCAGGCAAATACCTGCCTGCCCGAAAGAGCCAGACGAACACGCCGACCAACACCAGCCGCAAACCGGATAAAATGTTCGGCAGTTGTCGCATTTTTACGCTCCTACGTCTTCAACGTAGAGCGTGCGCACCGCGTCTTCCGGCTCGGCCGCTTTGCGTTCGGCCGCCTCGCGCGCTTCAAAGAACTTGAGCGCGACCTGCGGGAAGAGCGCGTAGCTGAGCACGTCCTCGTCCTGACGGATGTGGTCCTTGATCTCCTCGCGGTAGTTTTCCAGCTCCGGCTTGAGCAGGTCGGCCGGACGGCAGGTGATGACCTCCTCGTCTCCGATGGCCTTCTTGCGCACTTCCTCGTTGACCGGGCCGGGCAGCTTGCCGTATTCGCCGCGCAGCAGCGCCTTGGACTCCTTGGTGAAGACCTTGTAGCGCTCGCCGTTGAGGACGTTCAAAACGGCCTGCGTGCCGACGATCTGGCTGGTCGGCGTGACCAGCGGCGGATAGCCGAAGTCCTTGCGCACGCGCGGGACTTCTTCGAGCACGTCGTAGTACTTGCCTTCGGCGTGCGCCTGCTTGAGCTGCGAAATCAGGTTGGAGAGCATGCCGCCGGGCACCTGGTAGAGCAGCGTGTTGATGTCCACGCCGAGCGCCTTGACGGAAATCGTGCCGTCCTTGAACATGCGGTCGAACACCGGGCGGAAAAACGCCGCGGCTTCGGAGAGTTTCTTGAGGTCCATGCCGGTGTCGCGCTCGGTGCCGGCCAGTGTCGCGACAAGCGGCTCGGTCGCCGGCTGCGCGGTGCCGTTGCCGAACGGGGACAGCGCGCAGTCCACGATGTCCACGCCCGCCTGCGCCGCCATGAGATACACCATGTCGCCCGTGCCGGTGGTGTTGTGCGTATGCAGGTGAATCGGCACGTCGATCTCTTTTTTCAGCCGGGTAACGAGCTTGTATGCGTCGTACGGCAGAAGCAGGTTCGCCATGTCCTTGATGCAGATGACGTCCGCGCCCATCTGGACGAGTTCCTTGGCCAGCTGGACAAAGTAGTCCTCGTTGTGCACGGGGGACACCGTGTAGCTGATGGCCGGCTCGCAGATGCCGCCGTATTTCTTGGTATAGCGGATCGCGGCTTCGAGGTTGCGCGGATCGTTGAGCGCGTCGAAGATGCGGATCACGTCGATGCCGTTTTCAATGGCCTTGCGGCAGAACTGCTCGACCACGTCGTCCGCATAATGCTTGTATCCGAGGATGTTCTGTCCGCGGAAGAGCATCTGCAGCTTGGTGTTGGGCAGCGCTTTGCGCAGCTTCCTGAGCCGCTCCCAGGGGTCTTCATTCAAAAACCGCAGGCATGCGTCGAACGTCGCGCCGCCCCAGACTTCCAGCGACCAGTACCCGAGGGAATCGAGCACTTCGCAGGCGGGGAGCATGTCCTCGGTGCGCATGCGCGTCGCAGCCTTCGACTGGTGCGCGTCACGCAGAATCGTATCGGTAATCATTAATTTCGTCATATCGTGCAAACTCCTTTACAGCGACGCGCCGCGCCGGGAATCCGGCGCGTGCGTCGTATCGGTCGTGTTATGCGAAGAGCGAAAGGAATACGCCCGCGGCAATCGCGCTGCCGATCACGCCGGCAACGTTGGGTCCCATGGCGTGCATGAGCAGGAAGTTCGTCGGGTCTTCTTCCTTGCCGACGCTCTGCGAAACGCGCGCGGCCATCGGCACTGCGGAAACGCCCGCGCTGCCGATCAGCGGGTTGAGCTTCTTCTTCGTAAACAGGTTCGTGAATTTCACCAGCAGTACGCCGCCGGCCGTGCCGCATGCAAACGCGAGCACGCCGAGGATGAGTATTGCGATGGTATTCCATTTCAGGAACGTGCTGGCCGTCGCGGTCGCGCCAACGGACAGGCCGAGGAAGATCGTGACGATGTTGATCAGTTCGTTCTGCGTGGTTTTGCTGAGGCGGTCGACCACGCCGCTTTCGCGGAAGAGGTTGCCGAGCATCAGCGAGCCGATCAGCGGCGCCGCCGACGGGAGGAGCAGAGTTACGAACGTTGCCGTAACGATCGGGAAGATAATCTTCTCGGTCTTGCTCACGCTGCGCAGCTGCGTCATGTGGATCGAACGTTCTTTTTTGCTGGTCAGCGCCTTCATGATCGGCGGCTGGATGACCGGGACCAGCGCCATATAGGAATATGCCGCGACCGCGATCGGTCCGAGCAGTTCCGGCGCGAGTTTACTGGTCACAAGGATTGCCGTGGGTCCGTCCGCGCCTCCTATAATGCCGATGGAAGCTGCGGCGTTGGCCGTGAAATTAATGCCGAGCACATTGCTCGCCCAAGACCACTGCCCGAGCAGCAGCGCGAGGATGAACGCAATGTAGATGCCGACCTGCGCTGCCGCGCCGTAGATCAGCGCGCGGGGGTTGGCGATCAACGGGCCGAAGTCCGTCATCGCACCGACGCCCATGAAGATCAGGCACGGATAGATGCCGAGCTTGACGCCGAGGTAGATATAGTCCAGAAGGCCCGCCTGCTTGGGATCGCCGAGCATTGCCCAGTCCACACCGTAGGAGACGTGCCCCGCCGCGTCGACGACTTCCTTTTTGAAGAACTCTTCGTGGAAGAGCCCCGCGCCGGGAAGGTTGGTCAGAAGGATGCCGAACGCGATCGGCAGAAGCAGCAGCGGCTCATATTTCTTTACGATCGCAAGGTATAACAGTACGCATGCGATCAGGATCATCACCAGGTTCAACGGAGAGTTGAACAGCTGGTAAAACCCCGTCGATTGCAGAAACTCCGTCATAGCGCAGCTCCCTTACTCGATCGAGCAGAGCAGCGCGCCGGTATCAACGGAAGCGCCCTTCTGCACGCTGACGCCGCGAACGGTACCCGCGACGGGCGCCGGGATATCGGTTTCCATCTTCATGGCTTCCAAAACGAAGACCGCCTGTCCGGCTTTGACCACGTCGCCGTCCTTGACCTTGACTTCGAGGATGGTGCCGGGCATCGGGCAGGTTACCTTGGTTCCGTTTGCGGACGCTGCCGCCGGCTTTGCGGCCGGTGCGGGCGCTACGGGTGCGGCTGCGGCTGCCGGTTTGGCGGCCGGAGCGGTTTTCCCGTCGATTTCCTCGACGGCTACTTCATACTGGGTCCCGTTGACGTTGACTAAGAAATTACGCATAAATACCTCCGATTATTCCTCTATGTTAATGAAAACGAAAATCTTTTTTTAACCGACGCGCTTGAGCGAAACGATCCGCAGGCCGGAAACGTCCCTGCCCATCGTCTCGGCGATGCAGGCGGAAACCGCCGCGACCAGAGCGCCGCGGTCCTGAATCGGCGCCGCTTCGGCGGATTCTTCCGCCGCGGGAACCTGCTTCTTTTCGATCGCGCGAATGACGACGCTGGAAAGCTTGACGATGTAAATTAAAACGATCAGTCCTACGAACACGGTGCCCAGACCAAGCAGCATGGTGCTGAGCCAAACCGGCATGCCAGCCATATATGTATACCTCCGTAATTTGATCAATCGGACAGAATAAAATATCCTCATCCTATCCCTTGTTCTATATATTCGACGCAATCCCTTTTGTTCCTGCCCGAATTTATAAAATAATTTACCGTTTTTTCATCTCGCCCGCAGGCAGGCCAAGCTGCGCGCGGAGCGCGGCGAGTTCTTCCTTCGTCAGTTCGCGCAGTTGCCCCGGCTTCATGTCCCCGAGCAGCACCGGCCCGAAGCGTTCCCGCTTGAGCCGCAGCGTGCGGTGTCCGACGGATTCGAGCATGCGGCGCACCTGGCGGTTCCTGCCCTCGTGGATCGTAATAAGGAAGCAAGTGTCCCCCGTCTTCGTGCGCCGTACGCGCCCGATCTTCGCCGGTGCGGTCGTGCCTTCCTCGAGGGCGACGCCCTCTTCAAGCGTCAGAGCCTGCTCCCGCGTCAGCTCGCCGTCGCAGATTGCATAATAGGTCTTTTCAACGGCGAACTTCGGGTGCGTCATGCGGTAGGCCAGATCGCCGTCGTTGGTCATGAGCAGCAGCCCTTCCGAGTTGATGTCCAGCCGTCCGACATTGTACAGCCGCGCGGGGATATTGCGCACGTATTCCTGAACGGTCCTGCGTCCCTGAGGATCGTCGGACGTGCTGACCACGCCCTTGGGCTTATAGAGCGCATAGGTGCGCACCGCCGTTTCGGCCAGCACGCGCTTGCCGTCAAACATGACTTCATCGGTCTCCGGGTCGACGCTGCAGCCGATCTGCGCCGTTTCGCCGTTGACGCGCACGCGCCCTTCTTCAATGAGCGCCTCGCTTGCACGCCGGGACGCGACGCCCGCTTCCGCAAGAAACTTCTGCAGCCGCATCATGCCCGCTCTCCCCCTTTGCGCCGGTCCCGCCTCAGCGGGAACGAGTTGCTAATTTCCACCAAATACAGTATAACTGTTTTCCACCCTTTGCGCCAATATATTTTTTGATTTGTCCGGCCAAATCAAAGGCCGCCGCGGCGTTGGCCGCGGCGGCCTGCGGCCGTCAAAAAATCCGTTTCAGGGCGTGTTCACTCTTTTTTCTGTTCGGAAAACCCTTTCCGCTTCAGCTCTCCCCAACGGCTCTTGTTTTTGCGGAAGCCGAACATCGCCTCCACCTTGTAGACGGTATTGATCTGCCGGTAGCCGAAGTTGTCCACCAGCGAATAGAAGAACAGCCGCAGCAGCTGGCCGAGGTTTGGGTACTTTTTAAAGGTGTTTTCTTCCAGCATCAGCGCGCCGACCGAAAGCACCGTTCCGTAGAGCACCGCGACGAGGAAGAACGAAAGCATGAACCAGAGGTTGACGATGCCGAGGAAAAACGAGATCGGCACGAAGAGGAAGCCGACCGTTTCGACGACCGGGCCGATGAGTTCGAAAATCCAGTAATACGGCAGGCAAACCATACCGATGCGCCCGTATTTGGGGTTGAATAGCATCTCCTTATGCCGCAGCAGACTGTCGATCAGGCCGATATGCCAGCGTTTGCGCTGTTTCTTGAGGTCCGAAAGGCGCTCCGGCGGCTGCGTCCAGCAGATCGGGTCCGGCAAGAAGCGCACGGAGTATTTCTTCTTTTTGCGGTGCATGAGTTCATGCAGTTTGACGACGAGCTCCATGTCCTCGCCGACGCAGTTGCGGGTGTAGCCGCCGGCTTCGATCACCGCCGCCTTGCTGAACGCGCCGAATGCGCCGGAGATGATGAGCAGCATGCCCATCACGTCGAATCCGATGCGGCCGGTCAGGAACGCGCGCAGATATTCCGTCGTCTGCAGCGCCACGATCGGATTTTTGGACAACCCGACTTCGGTGAGCTGGCCTTCTACGATTTCGCAGCCGCTGCCGATGCGGACGATGCCGCCGACGGCGATGCAGGTCGGGTCGCTCACAAACGAATAGATGATCTTGATCAGCGAACTCTTTTCGAGGATGGAGTCCGCGTCGATGGAGACGACCACGGGATACGCCGAAACGTTGATGCCCGCGTTGAGCGCGTCCGCCTTGCCGCCGTTTTCCTTGTCCAGCACGATCAGCCGCACGTCCTTGGCCGAGCGGTAGATCGTTTTGATCTCCTTGGTCTCCAGCGACTTTTTATACGGCTGCTGAAAAGGCAGCAGCTGGAACGCGTCGATGAGCAGCTGCAGCGTTTCGTCCTTGGAGCCGTCGTTGATCACGATGAGCTCATATTCCGGAAAGTCGAGCGAGAGCAGGTTTTTCACCGAGTCCACGATGGTTGCGGACTCGTTGTACGCCGGAACGAGCAGCGAGATCGGCACCATGTGCTCGGAGTCCAGGAACCGCCGGTAGTCGATGTAGCGCAGGGAGCGGACGTATTTGCGCAGGCCGAACGAAGCGGAAATCAGCTGGACGAGGTAGATCGTGCTCACGGCGATCACGTATGCCAGCGAGAAATAGTTGATTGCGAGGGCGATTTTATAGAGCACCGTATGCATCATGCCGCCTCCCCTGCCGCAAGCGCCCGCTTATCGAGCGCAAAGCGCATCATTTCGCGCGCATAGCGGTCTCCCGTTTCTTCCACGCGCGCAAGCAGCGCCTTCTCGTCCGGATATTCGGCGAGCGATTCAGCCGCGCGGTAACGCACCCACCACTCCCTGTCGCAGAGCAGCCCGATCAGCGGTTCAAAGTTTTCCTCCGCGCCGTAGCGCCCCAGCGCCGTCGCCACCGCAACGCGGATTTCCCAGCGCCCGTCGGCGGCGAACGCGCGTATCCGTTCGAGCGCCGGCGCATATTTGAGCTGGCCGAACGTCCGGATCGCGTCGATGCGCGCGTTGACCTGGTCGCTTTCGAGATACGGCTCGACCATCCCGGCAAGGTCCGCATAACCCCGTTCGCCGATCGTCTTGATGCATGTGCGGCGGATATACTGGTCCGCGGCGGTGTTGATTAAAACCCGGCAGAGCTTTTCGCGGTCGCCCGTGTAGGTTGCAAAGAGTTCTTCGAGCGTGCGGAACGAAAGCAGCGAAGCGACGGTGCTGTCCCGGCAGATGGCGACCAGTTCCTTTTCCGCGCCCAGCAGGCAGAGGGAAAGCATGCCGATATGCTGCATCTGCGTGGTCGCGCGGTAGCAGTAAATCTGCGTGATTACGTCCGGCACATACTGCCGTAAATCGAGCGTGCCGACGAGCTTTATAACGAGTATAATCGCGTCCACGCCGCCGCCGGCAAACTGCTTTTTCAGAAACTTGCCGTACCATTCGCCGCCGACTTCGCGCGCAAGCGCCTGCTTTTCCGCTTCGCCGAGCTCATCCGCCGTTTCGGATATGACCTGCAGCCCGCGCAGGGAGCGAATCCCCGCGATGTCGGAAATCGAGTCGGTCTCGCCTTCAGGATCGACCATGTCGTAGAGCTTGCTGCGGATGCGCTCCGCGCTCGCTTCCTCGGAAATCAGGCAAAGCAGCTGTTCGCGCATTTTCTGAATCCGCCTGCCGTGCGCGGCGCTCGTGAAATGCAGCGCGAGCAGCAGAAGCGTAAACAGCACGAGGAATCCCGCCATAATAATAATCAGCCAGTTTACAACCGATTGAACGATAACCAAGCAGCCTCGCCCTCCCTCAAAATCGATCTGTCCCGTCAGCCGACGTTTGCAAAATAGTCCTGCACGATATAATAGCTCTTTTTGAGCCGCTCGTGGTACGTCGGCAGGTCCCATTCCTCCCAGTCGTATTCACCGAACGGCACGCTGTTCGTCCCCGCCGCCCGGAACACGCCGAATGCGAACGATTCAATTGTTTCGCCCGTGACCGCGCCGGTGACGTTCCAGTCCGCAATGATGTTTTTCGTGCCCGGGTCGCGCACGTTGAACAGCAGCCACGGGATGCGGATTTCAACGAACCCGCCGCCTGCGTAAAAGTCCGACAACGAATCGTATGCTTCACTGGCCGGATCGGAAACGCCGTAATGCAGCGCGCCCGCGTCGAACGCCGAAAACGGCACGGTCTCGCCCGTCTCGGGCAGCACGAGCTGCCGGCTCATCGCGGCGGATATGACGGTAAACGTGCCGGAATCCTTGTCGAACTGGTGTTCGATGGGCTCGACGAGCTTGTTCTGCACGGCATACTGATACTGGAACACGTCGTAATACGGATCGACCAGCATCACGCTGTTTTCCTCGCCGTCCACGACGATCAGAAAGTCCGCCGCCCGCTCGAACGAACGCCCGTCATACGCAGTGTTGCCCTGCCCGCCAATCGTGTCCACGGCGATGTAATACGGTCCGCCCGAAAGGCCGCCGCCCGTCTGGAGCAGCAAGTAAACATACGCTTCGTCGCTCACGACCGACAGGGTCATATCGTCGTTGGCGGTCACGGCGCTCTTTGCGTTCCATTCGTCCGCGCTGCCGTCGAGAAGCACCGCCGTCGTCTCGCCTGGATCGAACGAGAGCAGCCCGAAGGTCTTCTCCGGGCTCTCCACGCTGAACCAGTACGGCCTGCGCTCGGCCTCCTCCTGCTCGCTTGTATTCCAGGTGCGCTTAAACCATTCGTCCTGCCAGGAGAAGATCAGCCCGCCCATGCAGCCGGTATCGGTGATATCGGTCATCAAGGAAACGAGCATTTCGCCCTGCGCGGTCTCCTCCACGTGTCCCTGATTGAAGCCGGAGATCACGTTTTCGTGCGTTTCGCCGCGCGAAGTCGGGATTCCGAACTCCGCAATCAGCACGGGCATGGTGTGGTAATCCGTCAGTTCACTCAGGTATGCGCGGTAGGTATTCGGGTTTTCCGCGTCGATGTATTTCGATTCGTAGCTGAAAAAGTCCGGATAGTACGGATAAACATGGTAGGAGGCGAAAAATCCCGCCTCAAATGAATCGGTCGCCTTGATGTGCTCGGCGTCGACGCTCACCGCGTCCTCCATTTCCGGGCTCGGCTCGCCGGGATGCTCCAGCGGGTCGGTCGTCACCCAGTTGGTGAACGCCACCGGCCGCTGCGTGCCGTAATATTCGGTTTCGTAGCCGATGAGCAGGTTCTGCGCTTCGGCGAGAAACACTTCGAACGGGGAAGCGTCCTCGGTATAGACGTACTCGCCCGTAAAGGAAACGCGCTCCGGGTTCTTTTCGTTGGTACCGATGACGAAGTCTGCGCTGAACTCGATGCCCGGCAGATAGCCGATCACATACGGCGAAACGTCGCTCGTGTATATGCCGCCCGCGTTGCCGGGCAGTTTTTCGATCACGGCGTTTCCGTGCACGGCGTCCACGGCGTTTTTCAGGTCGCTGTGGAAGATGTCCTGCAGTTCGCCGCCGTTGCAGTATGCGTCGGAATACTCGGTGATGAGGTCCTCGTTCATATAGATGCCCTGAAGCAGGTAAAGCGGGCTTTCGGCGCTTTGGTTGTATTCCAGCAGCGCGTCGTAAAACGCGGGCATCTGGGTCACGTACACGCGGATGGTGTTTGCGTTCATTTCGCCGATCCATCCGAACCAGCGCAGATAGTCGGACTCCTCAATGCCGAATTCGCCGGGCCAGTAGCCCGGTTTTGCCGCGCCGATGTTCACGCCTTTGATCAGAAACGGCTCGAACTCGCCGGATGTATTCCGGATTTGGAAGGATTTGCCCTCCACGCGCGTAAGCAGCTTTTCCGGTTCGGGCGTGGCCGTCGGCACGGCGGTTTCCGCCGGTTCGGCTCCTTCCCCGCTCTGTGCGGCATCCTGCGTGTCCGGCTCCGCCGCCTGCCCGGCGCAGCCGGTCAGAACCACCAATGCGAGCAGCGCGGCCAGCGTTGCAATCCAGAGCCTTTTACATGAATGAAGCCTCATATCCCGTCGCTTTCCCTTGCGGCCGCGCAGGGGGAAAGCCCGCGCCGCCGTTTGCTTCTGTTACAGATAGTATACGATGTGCGTTTGTTCCCGGTCAACCGGAATTACAGCCCGTCCGGCGAAAAAAAGTACGATAAAACAGACCCGCTTTCGCGCGCCTGCATGGCGGCGTTACGCCGCGCTCAGAATCTTTCCCGCACGACGAGTTCCAGGTTCGGGTTCTCGCCCGTCATGGACGAAAGCGCGGACAAAAGCTTCGTGCCGTATGCGCCGAGGCTTTTTTTCATCGCGCCCGCGTGAAACAGGACGATCACCGTCGGCTCCGCGACGTCGCCGAGGCAGTCGCAGAGCGCGTCCAGATTGCGCCCGTACCAGCGCGGGAGTTTCAGTTTTTTGCTCAGGTGGGCGTGTGCGTGCGCGCGCGTGCTCATCTTTCTGCCGTTGAGAATGACCCGCCGTTTCCGTTTCGGCATGTGTCTTTCCTCCTTATATTACGGCGTCCCGTATAGCAGCGAGAACGACTCGTAGTGATCGTCCGTATAATAGATCAGCCCGTCGTTTGAATAGACGATGCGCTTTGCGCCGCGCGAATCCGCGTGCAGCGTATCGATGTCGCATTCGTAATAGGAGCGGCCCGCGGCCTCCGGCAGCAGCCCTTCGTAGTTGCCGAACGAATCCCCGCCGATGCAGCGGCCGTATGCGTATTCGTCCAGTCCGCCGCCTTCCCAGCCGAGGGTGCGCGCCTGTGCTTTTGTGATGAAGTTTTCCGGCAGCGCGCCGTACTGTGCAAGGTACGCCGAAACGTCCTCCTTGCTCGTGTACGATCCCTGTTCGTCCGGCGCGGTTTCGCTTTGCGCCGCCGGCGCGGCCGTTTCGTCCGCGGAGGCGGAAACCGCGTCCTCCGGTTCCGGCGTACCGAGCGAAGCAAGCGAGCTCGCCGGTCCCGCCGCGTTCTGCGCCCCCTCGGCGGTCTCCCCGCGCAAAAACCAGAGCGCAAGAAGCGCCGCAAGTATGATCAGGATGATGGCAAGCGTGCGTTTTTTCAAAAGAGAATCCCCCTCCGCTTCGTTCCCGCCGGTGCGCTCAGTCGATCATGGTCGCGTGATACAGCTTTTCGTACAGTCCGCCGCTGTGCAGCAGTTCTTCGTGCGTGCCGCGCTCGCGGATGCCCTGCTCGTCCAGCACGACGATTTCGTCCGCGTGCTTGACGGTGGAGAGCCGGTGCGCGATCACAAGCGTGGTGCGCCCGACGGAAAGCTCCTCGAACGCATGCTGGATGTCGTGTTCGGTAACGGTGTCCAGCGCGCTGGTCGCCTCGTCCAGAATCAGGATGCGCGGGTTCTTGAGGAACAGCCGCGCGATGGAAACGCGCTGCTTCTGCCCGCCGCTGAGCATGAGTCCCCGCTCGCCGACCTCGGTTTCGTAGCCGTTCGGGAAGAGCATGATTTCGTCGTGGATATGCGCGCGCTTGGCCGCTTCCACGACTTCCTCGTCCGTTGCGTCGATGCGCCCGTAGCGAATGTTTTCGAGCACGCTGCTGGCAAAGAGGAACACGTCCTGCTGAACGATTCCGACGTTCTGGCGCAGCGAACGCAGCGTGATGTCGCGGATGTCCGTCCCGTCGATGGTAATCGACCCTTCCCGCAGTTCGTAAAACCGCGGAATCAGGTGGCAGAGCGTTGTTTTGCCGCCGCCGGACGGGCCGACCAGCGCGAGCGTCCTGCCCGCCGGGATATCGAGGTTGATATGCGAAAGAACGCTCCTGCCGCTTTCGTAGGCGAACGTAACGTCGGCAAAGCGGATGTCGCCTTTAACGTTTTCAATCGGTTTCGCGCCCGGGCGGTCCTTGATGTCCGGCTCGATGTCCATGATTTCGCAGAAACGCGAAAAGCCCGCCATGCCGAGGATATACTGCTCGGTGAAGCTCGCAAGGCGCTTGAGCGGCTGCACGAACGCGGCGATATAGAGCGTGAACGTGATCAGCAGCACCGGATCGAGGCTGCTGCGGTAGATCAGATATCCGCCGAGCGCAAGCACGACCAGGTTGAACATGGCGATAAAAAACTCCATTCCACTGTTGAAAAACGCCATGTATCGGTAAAAGCTGTCCTTTGCGTGCACGAAATTCCGGTTGCCGGTGTCGAACTTGGCCAGTTCGTGCTCCTCGTTGGTGAACGCCTTGGCCACGCGCGCGCCGGAAATGGAAGACTCGATGCTCGCGTTGATCTCGGCCACCCGCGCCTTGACGGAAAGCGACGCGCGGCGCATCTTGAGCCGGATTTTCATCACGTAAAAGATGCCGACCGGCACGATGCACAAAAGCGCCAGCGCCAGCCGCCACTCCAGCACCGCCATGCAAATGAACGCGCCGGTGAGCGTCGTGATGGAAATGAGCACGTCCTCCGGGCCGTGATGCGCCAGTTCGGTGATGTCGAACAGGTCGGTGGTCAGCCGGGACATGAGCTTGCCGGTGCGCACCTTGTCGAAAAAGCTGAACGAAAGCTCCTGCACGTGCGAAAAGATGTCCTTACGGATATCCGCCTCCATGTATACGCCGAGCTTGTGTCCCCAGTAGTTGACGACGAACAGCAGCAGCGAACGGACGACGTATGCAAAAAACGCGCCGACGATCAGCCACACGAACACGCGCACCAGCGCCGCGTTGGCCGCCATTTCCGGCAGGAGCGTGCGCAGGATATACTGTGTGAGCATCGGGTAGGCGACGTCGACCGCGGAGATCACGAACGCGCAGGAGAGATCGAGGATTAAAAGTCCCTTATGCGGCCTATAATAAGAAAGAAAGCGTTTTACCTGATTCATGCCCACATAGTAACACAAAGCGGGATTTTGAATCAACAGCGCCCGTGCACAAAAAAACGCACCTCGTCGAAATATCCCGCCGAAAGCTCGCATAAGCTTGTTTTTCCTTTGCGCGCACCGGCGCGGCGCGGTTGAAAATACGCGCGGGATCGGTTAGTCTTTCAGCAGGACCGCTCAAGCGTTTTGCAGGAAACGGAGGTTTTTTTGGAATGGAACGCGTTTTTCACACCATCGGCCCAATCGTTTCGCCGGACAGCGAAATCCTGATCCTCGGCACGATGCCGTCGCCGAAGTCGCGCGAGACCGCATTTTATTATGCGCACCCGCAAAACCGTTTCTGGCCTGCGCTCGCGCTGGTTTACGGCGAAAAAGCGCCTCAAACAATCGCCGAAAAGACGGCGCTGATTCTGCGCCGCCGCCTTGCGCTCTGGGACGTGCTCCAAAGCTGCGACATAACCGGCGCGAGCGACGCAAGCATCAAAAACCCGGTCGCAAACGACGTCGGTTCGCTGATTAACGACACAAGCATCCGGCGCGTGCTCTGCACGGGCAGGACCGCGGCGCGGCTCTATCAGAAGCTGCTCGAAGACTCGACCGGCATCCACTGCGAAACGCTGCCTTCGCCCAGCGCGGCCAACGCGCGCATGTCGCTCGACCGGCTCGCCGCGGCGTACGCAAGGGCGCTGCTCGGCTAATTCTTGAAAACTGATTTTCGATGGCGCGGAGCGCGTTAAAATGCGCTCTTTTTGCCGCCGCGCCGCCACCCGCTTGCCGGATGCGTCCGCTCTGTGCTTTGGGGGATTAAAAAGCTTTCGTTTTCCAGCTTCCAAAGCGCCATTTCCGGTTGAGAAAATATGAACAATTTGTTATGATACCAGCATGGACCATATGCTTGACCGCGTCTATGCGGCTTTAAAAAATTTACATATTAAGTGCAACGTGCCGCTTTCCACGCTGACCAGCTTTCGCATCGGCGGGCCGGCGGCCATCGTTCTGCGCCCGCGCGGCGCAGAGGACGTCCGCCGCGCGATCCAGGCCTGCAGTCAGTTCGGCTGTCCTTACTGCGTGCTCGGCAACGGCACAAACGTGCTCGCGCCGGACGCGGGCTACCCCGGCGTCATCATCCGCATCGACACGCCGCTCACGCCGCCGCTGTTTGTCGACAGCGCCGTAACCAGCGCCGCGGGCACGTCGCTTTCCGTTCTTTCGCGCGAATCCGTTGCCAACGGCCTGATGGGGATGGAATCGCTTTCCGGCATTCCGGGCACGGTCGGCGGCGCGGTCGCGATGAACGCGGGCGCATACGGCGCGGAAATACGGCATATCATTCAGAGCGTGCGCGTGCTGCGTGACGGGCACGTGCTGGACATCGACACCAAAAAATCCGACTTCGGCAACCGCACGAGCAAATACTCCGCGCCGGGCGTGATCGTACTTTCGGCGACGTTTGCGCTCGAACCCGACGACGGCGGCGCAAAGAAGCGCATGCTCGAAGCCAACCGCCAGCGCAAGCAGAAGCAGCCGCTTTCCCTGCCCAGCGCAGGCAGCGTGTTCAAACGTCCGAAGGGACGCTTTGCGGGCGCGCTGATTGAGAACTGCGGGCTCAAGGGATACTCCGTCGGCGGCGCGCAGGTCAGTCCCCTGCACGCGGGCTTCATCGTCAATAACGGCGGCGCAACCGAGCGGGACGTGCTGGAGCTGATTTCAGTCATCCAGCGGCGCGTGTTCGACGAAACGGGCGTGCGCCTCGAGCGCGAAATTAAACTGCTCTCCGAACTGTAAAAAATCAACGAATCCCGGTCCGGGCGGCTGCGTGTTCCGTCCCGGCCGCACAAGAGGTCTTTTTTCATGTATCTTCTGATCGTTACGGGTCTTTCCGGCGCAGGCAAATCGCTCGCGCTGCGCTGTCTGGAAGAGCAGGGTTACTTCTGCGTGGACAACCTGCCTTCGTCAATGCTGCACGAGTTCGTTTCCCTCTGCATGAACGCAACCCCCGTCGTTGAAAAGGCGGCCGTCACGGTCGACAGCCGCGAGAGCCTGCTTTCGCACAGCGCGGCTTCCATCGCCGAGGCGTTCGACGCGCTCGACACGCCGTATGAAATCCTGTTTCTCGACGCGCGGGACGACGTTTTGCGCAAACGCTACAACGAGGTGCGCCGCCGCCATCCGCTCGGCGAAGCGGGCGACGCGACGACCGGCGTCAAGCGCGAGCGGGTGTTCCTGCAGCCGCTGCGCAACCGCGCGAACTATATCCTCGACACCAGCGACGTAAAGCCGCAGAACTTTCCCGGGTTGATCGCCAAGGTGCTGCCGGAATACGAAAGCAAGGATGTTACACTGCTGTTTTGCAGTTTCGGCTACAAACGCGGCGTGCCGGTGGACGCGGATTTCGTCCTGGACATGCGCTTTATGCCGAACCCCTTTTACTTCAGCGAATACCGCCCGCTTTCCGGCGTGGACAAGAAAGTGCGCGATTTCGTGCTCTCGCAGAAATACGTGCCGGAGTTTTTGGACGCAATCGAGCAGATGCTCGTAAAGATGCTCCCGCTCTATCTCGAGCAGAACAAGCATATCCTGCGCGTGTGCTTCGGCTGCACCGGCGGGCGGCACCGTTCGGTCGCCGCCGCGGAGGAAATGGCAAAGCGGTTCGTCGCGCGCGGCATGAGCGTGCGCGTGTACCACCGCGACCTGGACAGCGAAGCCGCAGACATTAAAGAGCGGTTTGAAAACACGTAACCCCCCCTGCCGGCGACCGGCGCACCGGTTTTTCCCGGCGCGGGCCGCGCGAAACGGAGCAAACAAATGTCGTTTTCGAGCAAAGCAAAGGAAGACCTCGTGCGGACGCGCGTCCGCACGAAGGCCGCGCGGCTTGCGCAGCTTTCCGGCCTGACGCTGACCTGCGGCGCGCTGTACGTCGGCCGCGGGCGCGGCGCGGCATACACGAGCGAAACGCTCGCCGTCGGAAAAGAGATCGTCTCCCTCGCCGCTTCGCTCTATGAACTGGAATCCGTCATCGAGCTCAGCGAGCGCGAACGGCGGCGGCCGCTGACGCTCGTCACGCTTTCGGGCACGGACGCGCAGCGGCTTTTGACCGACACAGGGCTGCTCATCCCGGCGGAAGGCGGTTTCCGCCTCGGCGGCGCGGCGCCGGAAACGCTGTTTTCCGGCGAAGAAGCAAAACGCGCGTTTTTGCGCGGGGCATTCCTCGGCAGCGGCTCATGCGCCGACCCGCACCGCGGATACCACCTCGAAATCGTGACGCGCACGCAGGCGCTCTCGACGCAGATCTGCGCGCTGATTGCGCCGTTCGGCCCCGCGGCGAAAACCATGCGCCGCAAGGAGCGTTTTGTCGTGTATCTCAAAGGCGAGGACGTTTCCGGCTTCCTCGCGCTCATCGGCGCAAGCGCCTCCGCGCTGGAGTTTGAGAACGTGCGCGCGGAACGGGACTTTCGCAACTATGTCAACCGCACCACCAACTGCGACACGGCCAACATCGGCAAAACCGTCAACGCCTCCGCGCTCCAGCGCCGGGCAATCGACCTCATCGAAGAACACATGGGCTTAAGCCGCCTGCCCGCGCCGCTCTACGAAGCGGCGATGCTCCGTCTGAACCATCCGGACGCGACGCTGCAGGAGCTCGCGGACATGGCGGAAATCGGCAAAAGCGGCATGAACCACCGCCTTACAAGGCTGGTCCGCATCGCAAGGGAGATTCAGCATGAGTGAATTTACGCATCTGCACGTACATACGCAATACAGCCTGCTCGACGGGGCGGCGCGCATACCGGATTTGGTAAAGCGCGCAAAGACGCTCGGCCAAAAATCGCTGGCGGTGACCGATCACGGCGTTATGTACGGCGTGATCGACTTTTATAAAGCCTGCCAAAAGGAAGGTATAAAGCCTATCATCGGCATGGAGACCTATGTCGCCCCGCGCTCCATGCGCGACCGCGAAGGCTCGCAGGACCGCGAATACGCGCACCTGATTTTGCTCTGCAAAAACCAAACCGGCTATCAAAACCTCATGTATCTTTCCAGCGAGGCGTTTCTGCACGGCTTTTACTATAAGCCGCGCATCGATTACGACCTTTTGAGCGAGCATGCCGAAGGGCTGATCTGCCTTTCCGCGTGTCTCGCCGGGGACATCCCGCAGCTGCTGCTCGCCGGGCGCTATAACGACGCGCTCGCGCTGGCAAAGCGCCTGCAGGGCATGTTCGGCGAGGACTTTTACATCGAGCTGCAGGACCACGGCATCCCGGAGCAAAAGCAGGTTTTGCCGGGGTTAAGGCGCATCGCCGCCGACATCGGCGCAAAGTGCGTCGCCACCAACGACGTGCACTATGTCGAAGCCGGGGACGCGGAAGCGCAGGACGTGCTGCTCTGCATCCAGACCCAGCGCTTTGTGGACGAAACGGACCGCATGCGCATGCAGGGGCATCAGTTTTACCTCAAGTCCGCGGAAGAAATGCTCGCCGCCCTGCCGGAGGACGCCGAAGCGCTCGCCAACACGGCGGAAGTCGCCGAAAAATGCAATCTCGAAATTGAATTCGGCAAGCACTGGATGCCCGCGTTCACCGCGCCGGACGGCATGGAAAACGCCGCATACCTGAGGAAGCTCACAGCCGAAGGCATGGAAAAAAAGCTCCCGCAGGCGGACGAACCCGCGAGAAAGCGGCTCGAATACGAACTCGGCGTGATCGAGCAGATGGGCTTTGTGGACTACTTCCTCATCGTTTGGGATTTTATTCACTACGCCAAGGTCAACGGCATCATGGTCGGCCCCGGCCGCGGCAGCGGCGCGGGCAGCCTCGTTGCGTACTGCCTGGACATCACCGACGTCGACCCGCTCAAATATAACCTGCTGTTCGAGCGCTTCCTGAACCCGGAGCGCATCAGCATGCCGGACTTCGACATCGACTTTTGTTACGAGCGCCGGCAGGAGGTCATCGACTACGTTGCGCGCAAATACGGCGACGGGCACGTCAGCCAGATCATCACTTTCGGCACCATGGCCGCGCGGGCGGTCATTCGGGACGTCGGCCGCGTGCTGCGCGTGCCGTATGCGGACGTGGACCGGCTCTCCAAAATGGTGCCTGCCGAGCTGAACATGACGCTCGAACGCGCGCTGTCGATCTCGCCGGAGCTTAAAGCCCTCTACGAATCCGATCCGGGCATCCAGCGCATCATCGACCTTTCGCTCAAGCTCGAAGGTCTCCCCCGCCACAGCTCGACGCACGCGGCGGGCGTTGTAATCTCCAGCGTGCCGATCGTGGAGGTCGTGCCGCTGCAGGTCAACGACGCGGTGATCACCACGCAGTTCCCGATGACCACGCTCGAAGAACTCGGCCTGCTGAAGATGGACTTTCTCGGCCTGCGCACGCTCACGGTCATACGGGACACGCTCTCGTTCATCGCCGAAGTCGGGCGGGACGTGCCGGACCTCGAGCGCATGCCGTTTACCGACCCGGAAGTTTACCGCATGATCGCCTCGGGCGACACGGACGGCGTATTCCAGCTTGAATCCGGCGGCATGCGGCAGTTTTTAAAGCAGCTCCAGCCGGACTGTTTCGAGGACCTCGTCGCGGGCATTTCGCTCTACCGTCCCGGCCCGATGGACCAGATCCCGCGCTATGTCAAGGGCAAGCACGACCCAAAGAGCGTCGTATACGAACACCCGCTGCTCGAACCCATCCTCAAAACAACCTACGGCTGCATGGTCTATCAGGAGCAGGTCATGGAGATCGTCCGCACGCTTGCAGGCTATTCCTATGGCCGCAGCGACCTTGTGCGCCGCGCCATGGCGAAAAAGAAGCACGCCGTGATGGCGAAGGAACGCGAATATTTCATCCACGGCACCGACGGCGTGGTCGGCGCAGTCGCAAACGGCGTGCCGGAAGCCGTCGCAAACAAAATCTTCGACGAAATGATGGACTTTGCGTCCTACGCGTTCAATAAATCCCACGCGGCGGCGTACGCGGTGCTCGCCTACCGTACGGCCTACCTCAAGCACTATTACCCGGTGGAGTTCCTCACCGCGCTGATCAACAGTTTTTTAGGCTCGTTCGACAAGGTCGCCGAATATGTCTACTGCGCGCGCCGCAATAACATCGAGGTGCTTTCGCCGGACGTGAACCATTCCCGCGCGCGCTTCTCCGTTGAAAACGGCGCAATCCGCTTCGGCCTGTCCGCGGTGAAAAACGTCGGCGGCGCGGCCATGGAGGCGATGGTCGCCGAACGCACGGAAAACGGACCGTTTAAGAACTTTTTCGATTTCTGTGACCGCGTGGACGGGCTGAACAAGCGCATGCTCGAAGGGCTGATTTTCGCGGGTTGTTTCGACGGCATGGGCGGCACGCGCGCGCAGTATATCGCCGTGCACGACCGCGCGCTCGACGCCGCGCAGGCGGCACGCAAGTCCCGCGAGACCGGCCAGCTTTCGCTGTTCGACATGGACGACGCCAGCGGCGCGCTTGAAAGCGCGCAGATTCCCCTGCCGGACGCGCCGGACTGGAGCCACCAGATCACGCTTGCAAAGGAGCGCGAATCGACGGGGCTCTACCTCTCCGGCCACCCGCTGGACAACTTCACGGCGCAGCTGGACAAACTGCCGTTTTCCATTCTGGACCTCATGGAAGCGGACGGCACAGGCGCCGTTCAGGACGGCGCGTCGCTCACCGTCGGCGGGCTTTTGACCCAGTGCCGCCAGAAACCGACGCGCGCTGGAACGGGGTTGGTCGGCTATGCGGTGCTCGAAGGAATTACCGGCCGCGTGGAAACGGTGCTTTTCCCGCGGACGCTCCAGCAGGTGGGAGATCTGTTTTCCGACGACATGCCCGTGCTGGTCAAAGGCCGCCTCAACATCCGCGAAGACCGCGCAAACTCCCTGCTCGTCGACCAGATGACCTCGCTGCGCGAGGCCGGGCGCAGCGTCTACATCAAGTTCCCGACGCTCGACGCAAAAACCGCAAGTGAAGTCTGTGAATTTCTGCGGCCGTTCCACGGGAACACGCCGGTTGTGCTCTTCGACGCGTCAAAGCGCATTGCAAAGGGCGTGCCTGAAAAATATTATGTGACCGCGGACAACGATTTTCTGTCCGAGGCGCGAAAGCTCTACGGCGCGGAGTCCGTCGTGCTCAAATAGCGCGTTCCCCCGCCCGTTTCCTCTGTTTTCAAACGATCGATATTTTGCTCGCGCGGCGCTCCGCGCGGAAAGGACGCTGCCGGTATGGCGCAATATTCCAAAACTCCCGTTTCCAAAAACGACGACCTCACCCTGCAGGTAACAGCTCTGACCAACGAAGGCCAGGGCGTTGCGCGCGTGGAAAACTTCGCCGTGTTCGTGCCCGGCGCGCTGCCCGGAGAGACCGTCAGCGCACATATCATCAAAGTCACCGCGTCTTACGCCGTGGCGAAAATTCTCGATTTCGTGACCGTTTCGCCCGACCGCACCGATCCGGGCTGCCCCGTTTACGCGCAGTGCGGCGGCTGCACGCTGCGGCATCTGCACTACGCCGCCCAGCTTGAGCAAAAACGCCTTTGGGTCGGCGACGCGCTCTCCCGCCTCGGCGGCTTTTCCGATGTGAGCGTGCAGCCTGTTGCCGGCATGGAAACCCCTTCGCGCTATCGCAACAAGGGCAGCTTCCCCTTCGGCACGGCGGGCAACGCCGTCGTATTCGGCTTTTATGCGGCGCGCAGCCATGTGCTCGTGCCGCTGGCGGACTGTCCCATTCAGGACGAACGCGTCGTGGAATGCGCCGAGCGCGTCTGCGCCTGGGCGAACGAATGCCGCATCCCCGTTTACGATGAAAAGACCGGCAAAGGACAGCTTCGTCACGTCGTCGTGCGCACGAACGCGGACGGCGCGCGCATGGTGACTGTCGTGACGCGCGGCCCTCTGCGGCGCAGGGACGAGCTGTTCGGCTTGCTCGGCGACTGCGAGAGCGTTTGGCACAACGAAAATCCGAAGAATACAAACGTGATTTTCGGCGAACTCTTCACGCTGCTTTTCGGAAAACCGGCGCTGATCGAGACCATCGGCGACAAGCGCTTTTCCGTCGGTCCGCAGTCGTTTCTGCAGGTCAACCGCAAGCAGACGCAGGTCCTTTACGAAGCCGCCGCGTCGCTGCTGGCCGCCGAACCGGACGAGACGATCGTGGACGCATACTGTGGCGTCGGCACGATTTCGCTCTTTCTTGCGGGCGGCTGCAAACAAGTGATCGGCGTCGAGCAGGTCGCCGCCGCAGTCGAGGACGCAGAGCGCAACGCCGTGCTCAACGGCGTGACGAACGCATCCTTCATCACCGGCGAGGTGGAATCGGTCCTGCCCCGGCTCGTCGCCGAACAGACGAAAATCGACGCGCTGGTGCTCGACCCGCCGCGCAAAGGCTGCGGCGAAGCGGCGCTGAAGGCGATCGCGCAGAGCGGCGCGAACCGCGTCGTCTACGTTTCCTGCAACCCCGCGACGCTCGCGCGCGACTGCAAGTTCCTCGCCGGACGCGGCTTTTCACTCGCCGCCGTCCAGCCGGTCGATATGTTCCCGCATACGTGCCACGTTGAGACGGTGTGCCTGCTAGTAAAAAACAGCCGGTCCTAAAAGCGCATAATCAAGGGGTGCCGACTATAAAGTTTATGTGGCGATTAGACGAACTGATTGGCCTTCACGACGTCAGTTTTGTCTGCTCAGGGCACGCTGCAGGCGCGGCGCTTTTAACGCGCAAGCAAGGAGTTTTGCGGCGGCAACGCGACCGGTTTCGGTTCCGTTGCGGTTTCTTCCGGCTATTACGCGGCCTGCAAAGCCCAAAAGTTCCCGCTCTCGTTCATCCAAAAAGCAGGAAAGCCGTAAACTGGCAGGCACGCGGATTGCAAACCCATCCTTGCTTTTTTGATTTAACTGCCATAACAAATCTTCACCGGGCTGTTCCGGTTTTATCGGCGTATCTGTCTGGCTGTTTTTTAACAATCACGAATAGAAAATTCAATGAATTTCACGGGCACCGGTTGGCCTGCAGAACTATTGCTGTTATAATTGAACTTGTATGGCTGGTAAATTCTTGGATTGCAGGCAAGTTTCCAGCAAAATAGCAAGGGGGTAACAAAATGAAATGTCCAAAATGCGGAACAGATGCAACAGGTAAGTTTTGTCCGAATTGCGGCGCGCCTTTAGGTGAACAATCAATCGGGCAGACGGATGCCGTCCCGCCCGGCAAAAAAAAGAAACCTATCTATAAGCGAGTATGGTTTTGGATTCTTGCGGTTTTAGTCGTGCTCTCCGTAGCAATCGGGAGCTGTAATAAAAAAACACAATCGTCCGAAGCATCGGAACCGATGCAGACCGGCGCACAGGCAGACGAAGCCAATCCTGCGACTGAAGCGCCGGACAGTGCCGCCAGTACGGACAATACTGCCACTGCTAAAACAAATACCGATGCAACCGCTGATATTACCGTCGACGAACAAGTTGTATTTGATCAGGATGGAATTCGGATTACCATAAAAGAGCTGGATACAGAAGACTCGTTTTTCGGACCCGCTTTAAAAGTTCTGGTCGAAAACGGCAGTTCTGAAAATATAACGGTGCAAGTGCGCAATGTTTCCATCAACGACATTGTGGTAGAAAGCACGTTTTCCTGTGACGTGGCAAGCGGGAAAATGGCAAATGACGAGATCATGTTTATGTCCTCCTCGCTGGAAGCCGCCAATGTGGAAATCATCAAAAACTTTGAATTTTGCTTCCACATCTTCGATTCTGAGAGTTGGGAAACAATTATCGATTCCCAGCCGATCATTGTTGAAACGAGCGCAGACCCTGCATATATACAGGACGTTGATGACAGCGGTACTGTGGTGCTGGATCAGGACGGCATAAAGCTTGTCGTTAAGAATCTGGACGTCACCGGCAGCTATTGGGGCGCGGACTTGTACGTTTACGTGGAAAATAACTCGCAGAACGATATTACAATTCAAACACGGGACGTTTCCGTCAATGGGTTTATGGTCGATCCCATTTTCTCCTGTGATGTGCCAATGGGGAAAAAAGCATTTGATTCCATTTCTTTCATGCAAAGTGATCTGGAAGACAATGCAATAACCGACATTACGACGCTTGAGTTATCATTTCATGTGTTCGATTCGAATAATTGGAACACCATTTTGGATACTGAAGCTACCGTTATAGAATTCTAATAATACAATCACCCGCACGTTTTGCAGGCGAACCGAATGCTGATATTGATATCGCAGCTTTAAAATCGCCTGCAAAACGATGCGGAAAGCCGCCTCGCGGAAAGCTGTCTTCCATATACTGAAAAAATTAATCCGTTCCGCTATGTTTCCTTTCATCTCTGTCTGCGCAAAATATGGTAAAATACAAAAAAACTTTTTTACGCTTGTGCAGCATCTTTTTCGCTGCATAACCGCCAGTTTTTTCCCGGAGGTACAATTATGAGCATCATCGACACGTTCGACGACCAGTCCGAGGCGGTCGTCAACCCCGGCCACATCGCAAAACCCGTCGAGAACTTCCCGGAAACGCTCGTCGTCACGTTTAAAGCCCAAATCACGGACATCGTGAAAGCGAACTATACGCCGGAGGAAATCCAACATCTGTTCGCCAGCTTCCGGCTGCCCATTTACAAATTCCGTTACAAAGGTCATCCCCTCGGCCTCTATATGACCGTTGTCGGCGGCGCGGCAACAGTCGCACTCATGGAGGAGGCGTTGGCGATGGGCGCGAAAAGGGTGCTGATTTTCGGCGCGTGCGGCGTGCTCGACGGGCGGCTGACGGCGGGGCGCTTCATCCTGCCGACGGCGGCCTACCGCGACGAGGGGACGAGCTACCATTATATGCCCGCGAGCGATTTTGTCGATGTTCCCACGGCAAAACGGATGGGTGAAATCTTCGGCGAACTGGATATTCCGTTCGTGTTCGGCAAAACCTGGACGACCGACGCTTTTTACCGCGAAACGAGAAACAACGTTGAAAGGCGGAAACGCGAGGGCTGCATCGCCGTCGATATGGAATGCGCTTCCGTCATGGCCGCCGGGCGGTTTCGGAACGTGCCTGTATACCAGTTTCTGTATGCAGAGGACAGTCTGGACGGTGAAACCTGGGACGCGCGCACCATGGGCAGTGTCCCCCCTTCGGACAACGAAAAATACCTGCGCATCGCGCTGGAAACCGCAATCCGGCTGTAGGCAGAAGGAATATCCCGAAAAAGGAGACACGATACCGAATGCAATATGCGGCGCTGTTCCGCGGGCTGAACGTCGGCGGCAAACACATTGTGAAAATGCAGGAACTGCGTGCGCTTCTGGAAAACCTCGGCCTGCAGGACGTGAAGACCTATATCCAGAGCGGCAACGCTGTCTTTGCGTCCGAACGGGACGAGAACGCGCTGCCGGATTTGATCTCCGCGGCCTTTTTTGCGCATTTGGGTTTCACCTGCGGTCTTTGCATCCGCACCGCCGGCGAACTGCGGCGCATAACTGCGCATCCGCCCTTCTCTCCGGAGGAAATCGCATCGGCGCAGGCGGCGGAACCGGGAGCGGAGCATTTTTATGTTTTCTTTCTGGACGGCCCGCCCGAACCGGCGAAACTCGAGGCGGCCAGGGATTGCGCAAAAGAGGATATCGTCCGTTCCGGCGAACGGGAGATCTTCCTGCTCTGCCGCCGCAGCATCCGCAAGTCCCCCGCCGCAGCATGCCTGGCGAAAGCCTTTCCGGGCGCGAGCGTGCGCAACTGGAAAACCGTCTCGAAAATTGCTGGGCTATTCGACTGATTTGCCGCGCGAAGCCGAAAATCTCTCTTGAAAGTTGAAAGAAAAGCCGTGCTCAAATACGAAGAAAAACTCCGTCTCGATCAGTACAAGTTCGCCCTCCGGCCCGACGGTCCGCTGTCAAAAGCGCTCATTCTCGTGTTCACCATTGTCCTTTATGCGCCGCTGTACTATTTTGTCCGGTTGTTTTTATGCTGGCTTTGGGACGTTCAGCCCTGGAACGGGCTGGAAAGCTGGTTTTCCATCGGCAGTCTGACGTTCGTCAGGCCGGACGCCGCATACTTCGCCTGCGGCCTTGTCCTCGTTGGGACCGGCGTTTTCCGGCTTGTGCGGGTCACGGCGGAAAACCACGCCGTGCGGGACCCACAAAGCGGCGCGCCGCAAACACTGCTGACAAGTGGCATGTACGCCAAATCGCGGCATCCGATGTACGCCTCGTTCATCCTCTTGCAGGCGGGGTTCCTTCTTTCCCTGCGGTCTCTGCCCGCCATGATCCTCGCCGCCATCGCCGCCGCGCTTCAATACGCAAACGCATATTTCGAAGAAAAGAAATTCCTCGTTCCAGCCTTCCGCGAAGAATACGCGCTCTATCGGGAAACCGTGAAGGCAATGGTCCTTACGAAAACCGAAGCGGCCGCCCTGCTCGCGCTCGCGCTCTTCAGCGCCGCCGGATTTTTCCTGTAGCCGCCGCAAAGCGCGTGCGTTTCATTCCGGCCTTCCGGCCTTTTTTTATGCCTGCCGCTTGTGTGCCGCTTGTGCGCCGATACGGGTTAATGGTATATTTTAATCAAGTAATGCGCCGGGCTTTGCGCCGCGCAGAATATTTTTTTAAAGAAGCAGTTACGAACGCATGAAAAAAAACCACAACCATATCAACCGGACCGCCGCCGCGCAGAAGCGCGAAAAATCCTGCGGCGCAATCGTCTACCGCCGCGAGGGCGGCAAGTTGCTCTACCTCATCCTCCAGCAAAAATCGCACCATTGGTCGTTCCCCAAAGGGCACGTCGAGCGCGGCGAGACCGAGCAGGAGACCGCCCTGCGTGAAATCCGCGAAGAAACCGGGCTCTGCGTTTCCATCGGCGGCGATTTCCGCACGGTCAACCGCTTTCCAACGTGTTTCGGCAGCATCAAGGACGTCGTGTATTTCCTCGCCGAGGCGGACTCCGCCCGGGTTTGCGTCCAGCCGGAAGAAATCCTCTCGAGCCGGTGGTGCAGTTTCGATGAAGCACAGCGGCAGCTTACCTTTTCTTCCGACCGGGAAATCCTGCGAAAAGCGCACACCGCCATATTGAACAGTCTCGCACCGGCGGAAAACGGGGCCGCGGAAGCTGCGGAGGGGCAACCCGATGCAAACGCCAAATAAGCGCACGCTCCTGCAAAGAATTGTTCTTTATGCCCTGCTGCTGGCGCTCCTCTTGAGCGCGGGTTTTTTCGCCATCGATATAACGGTGCGCAAAAAAACCGACGAAACGCGGCGCGACGCGGTGCTTGACCGCATGGAAAGCATCGTGCGCTCCGAAGCCTCCAGCGTCTACGCGCACATCGATCATTTGGTTTCGGACGCGCTGTACCTGCTCGATTCCTACCGGCTCAATTCTGCACGCGGCGGCACGGCGGCCGAACTGGAAGCGCAGTGGCTTGCGTTCTCCCTTCGCAGCGGGGACTACGACCAAATCCGCTATCTCGACGCCGCCGGAAACGAGATTGTCCGCGTCAATTACGACGGCGAAACATCTTTCCTTACGCCCGCGGACGAACTGCAGAATAAAGCCGACCGGTATTATTTTGCCGATTCCATCGGCCTTGGCGGCAAGGAAATTTATTTTTCAAAGCTCGACCTCAACGTTGAAAACGGTGAAATCGAGCAGCCGGTCAAGCCGATGATGCGCGTCTGTGTTCCCGATATCGGCGAATCCGGCGCCGCCCGCGGCGAAGTCGTGCTGAACTTCCTTGCCGGCGGCGTGCTTGAGCAGATCCGTTCTGTTTCCGGCGCGGGCGCAAGCGACCTGTTTCTCGTCAATTCGTCCGGCGGCTGGATCGTCAACACCGCCGAGCCGGGCGCGGAGTGGTCCTTCGACTATCCGGAGCGCACGGAAAACAGCTTTTCCAACCGGTATCCCGAAGCGTGGACTTCCATCCTTGCAAACGGCGCGGGCGTTTCGGTCAACGAAAACGGCGTGTTCGCCTATGCCGGCGTGCTGCTCGGCGCGGACACCGACGAATGCGGCTATACGCATGTGCTCGCCGAGGGGGACTACTATATCGTTTCCTATCTCTCACCGGACTCCGCCGAGGGCAGACTGTTTTACGAAACCCCCGTTTCTATGGTGCGCACGTCCCTGCAGGAGAACTGGTACCTCTTCTTCGGCGTCGCGCTCCTCTCCGTTTCGCTGGCGCTGCTGTTCACGCGAAAGCAGGCCGAGGCGAAACGGCTCCGTTTTTTCTCCGAATTCGACACGATGACCGGCGTTCTCAACCGCCGCGCCGGGCTGATGCGGCTGGACGAAATGCACAAAAAAGCGCTTTCGGAAGGCAAGGCGCTTTGCGTGTGCTTCCTCGATATCAACGGCCTTAAGGCGGTCAACGATACGCTCGGCCACGAAGCGGGAGACGCGCTGATCACCACCGTTGCAAAGTGCGTTCAGCAGTGCATCCGCGAAAGCGATCTGTTCGCACGGCTGGGCGGCGACGAATTCCTGATTGTTCTGTGGGACGCGGACGCAACGCGCGCCGGGCAGATCTGGACGCGCATCGAAGCGCTCTTTGACACGGTGAACGAAACCGAACACCGTCCGTATCTCGTCAGCGTGAGTCAGGGCGTTGCGGAGATTCCCGCCGGTTCAAAGGAACCGCTCGACGAAACGATCGCCCGCGCGGACAAGGCCATGTATGAATATAAACGCGAAATCAAGCGCGGCCTGCGCGTCGTCCGCGGCGGGGCGGCCGCCCGGCCGGAAAGCGAGGCATAAATCCCATGGAATACGTTAATCTTAACCTGCGTTCCGCAGAATACCGGAAAGGCGGTTTCCTGCCAGCGATCCGTTCCTAGCGCAATAACCCCGTTTTCACGCCGCATTTCCCGCTCCATCCCGCTTGAGCATAACACTTTATATGATTTTGTTGCGAAAAGCAACAATTCAGGATAAAATGGAACAATATCTTTAGCGTAAGGTGAGGCGCGATGACGCAGAAAGAACCAGTAATCCACATTCAGGAGATTCAGAGCGATCTGAAGCGAATTGAAAACGACTGGCTGATCCTGCATTACAGGATTTCCATTCTGCTTGTCGTTTCTGCGCTGGTGTTCGAATGCCTGCTTGGCACGCTTGTCGTTTCCTCCGATTTGCTCGGCACCACGGTGCGCCGGTATATCCTCAAGTTCATCCTGATTCCAAGCAGTATGAATCTGCTCTGGATCATTCTGGATACCATCGTCGTTCGTTCCCGGCACGTTTCGCAGGACGGAAAAATTTATACGGTTTCCATCGTGTTCGCGATGATCTGCTTCACCCTTTTCACGGCGCACAGCGCGTTCGTTTCCATGTATTATCTTTTTGCGATCGCCATGCTGCTCACGACCATTTACGCAAGCTATACGCTCACCAGCGTCGTGACCGCCGTATCCGTCGCCGGGCTGACGCTCTCCGAACTTTTCATCCGCTGGGACTCCGACAAGGTCAGCCTGTTCGAAAGCTCGCAGCGCATGTTCGATTTTCTGATCGCGCTGGTCATCCTGCTCGGCTGCGGAATCGTCAGTTCGGTGATCATTTATTATGAAAAAAAGAAGAACTCCGCCTGGGTTCAAAAGGAATATGAACGCGAACAGCTTAAAAAGCGCCTGCGCTTCGACGAGCTGACCGGCGCGCTCAGCCGCAGGGCGATGTACGACGACATGCGGGATATCGAGACCGGCGAGGACGCGCGCTCCTGCGTGTTTATCATTGCGGACATCGATCATTTCAAGAGCGTCAACGACCGCCATGGACACCATGCGGGCGACCTCTGCCTGACCGGCTTTGTGCGCGTGCTGCGCAAAAGTTTCGGCGGGGCGAGCGTATACCGCTACGGCGGGGACGAATTCTGCGTGCTCATCAGCGACGTAACGTCCGGCGAAGCGGCTTCTCTCTGTCAAGCCGCGCAGCGTAACTTTGGCGAACTCCATTTCCCGGAATATCCGGATCTGCACCCGCAGGCAAGCTTCGGGATTGCCGCGTACCGCTTCGGCGGCGACAACGCGGTCCGTCTGTTCGTGCGCGCGGACAAAGCGCTCTATGAGGCCAAGCAGACGCGCAACGCCGTATGCGTCTACAAACCGAAAACGGAATCTGCCTGACAAGCGTCCCCTTCGTCCATCCGAAAGGCGGCATTTCATCTATGAAAGAATTTTTTATTCCAGAAAGCGGACACGTCGTCCGCTATCACGACCTGCCCGGAACAGAAGAACCGCTGCTCTTTATCCACGGTCTCGGCTGCGCCAGTTCGATGGATTACCCGGTTCTTGCGTGCCAGCCGCCGCTTTGCAAAAAGCGGCGCATCCTCGTCGACCTGCTCGGTGCGGGTTTTTCGGACAAGCCGGACGATTTTTCCTACACGGTGGAAGATCACGCGGCCTATCTAGCGCAGTTTGTAACGTCGCTCGGGCTTACGTCCTTCTCCCTGTTCGGACACAGCCTCGGCGGCGCGGTCGCCATCTCGCTCGCGCGGCTCTGCGAAAACCGTGTTCGTTCGCTGGTGCTCACGGAGTCCAACCTCGACCCGAGCCGCAAAGGCGCCGTCAGCAAGTTTATTGCGAGCCAAACGGAGGAATATTTTCTTGAGACGGGGTTCGATGCGCTCTGCCGGCGCAGCCGCGTTAAGGGCAACCGCCTCTGGGCGGCGTCGCTCTCGCTCTGGTCGCCCAAAGCGGCCTGGCGCATCTCGTGTTCGGCGTCGCGCGGCGGCGTGATTCCCTGGCGCGAAACGCTCTATTCCCTCCCCTGCAAAAAAACGTTTATCTTCGGCGAGCGGACGCTGCCGGACCCGGATTTTTCCGCGCTTGCCGCGCACGGTATATCCGTCGCGGTCGTCCCGCGTTCCGGGCATAACATGGCCTGGGAAAACCCGGAGGCGCTGGCGGAACTCGTCGCAAAAGCGACCGAGCCCACCCTTTGAAGCAGATCGCAAATTTTCTTTTCGGAAGACGATGCTGTGGCTTCGGACCTTCGGCAATCCGTCGCTGCCTGCACGGCCGCGTTCACCGGCGACATGACCTCGCTGGTGCGCCGCCCGCACTGACATAATCCAATAAAGGGAGGCGCGTTCATTTGGAAATCCGCCGTCTTTGCGAAGCGGAGACGCCTCGCGCGCTTGCGCTTGCGCAGCAGGTGTTTTTTGAATTTGTCGCGCAGGATTGTTCCCAAAAAGGGCTGGAAACGTTCCTTTCGTTCGTTACGGACGACGATGCGGTCCGTTCGCTCCGCTTTTACGGCGCGTTTGACGGCGAGGCGCTCGCGGGCATGCTCGCGATGCGCGGAAGCGGGCATGTCTCGCTGTTTTTTGTGGAACGCGCCTATCACAAGCGCGGCGTCGGGCGCGCCCTGTTTCAGGCGGCGCTGCGCGATACGCCCGCGGACGTAATCACCGTCCATTCGTCCCTCTATGCACGCACGGTTTACGAAAAGCTCGGTTTCACAGCGCTCTGCGGCGAGCAGCAGGCCGACGGCATCCGCTATGTCCCGATGAAGTATGTCCGGAAACCCGTGAGCGAATAATGACGCGAACGGAGGCACCCGGAATGGACCTTTATGCACTCTCCGAACTGAAGAAGGAAGGCATCCCCGAGGCGGCGAAATATCTGACGCGGGAAGAAATCGCCGCGCTGACAGCGCTGCTTGGCGAAAAGAACGACCGCATCCGCTATCCGGCGTTCCTACTGCTCTGCGCGCGTTCGGAAATTGCGGACGACGTTTTTCCGCACTGGGACGCGTTTTGCGCCATGCTCGGCGACGAACTTTCCTACCGGCGCGGCGCCGCGCTGCGGCTGCTCGCCCTGAACGCCCGCTGGGACGATTCCGGCCGGACGGAGGCTGTGCTCGGTGCGATTCTGGAACGGCTTGACGACGAAATCCCGTTCGTTGTGCGCTGGTGCGTGCAGTCGCTCGGCGTGATCGTCCGCTTCCACCCCGCCTGCGGCGAAACGATTGCGCGGCGGCTGGCCGTGTTTGATCTTTCCGGTCTGCGCGAGAGCATGCGAAAGTCCACGCTGACGGACATTGCGGACACGCTGCTCGCCGTCCGCGCGGTCCGCCCCTGCGAGGCCGCGGATCAGGGAATCGCGGATGCGCTTGCAGGCGGTCTGCTCGACGCAAAGACCAAAAAGCGAATTTTAA
>DAOTGE010000015.1:32171-50374 GCA_035446965.1 Eubacteriales bacterium | reverse complement strand
AAAGCAACAGCATCTTTTTTGCCGAAACAGGCTCTTTGGCGTAGGCAAGGCAGATCAGCCAGCCGAGCAGCGGAAGGCCCAGCGTGAGCAGGGGCGCGGTGTAAAAATCAAAGAACTGCGTCGCCATGCCGAGGATCATAAAGCCCATCATGGCGCTCTCCGGCTTTTTGATCCACTTAGGCACGAACAGCATGCCGATAAATGCAATTACAAAGCATACGCTGTATTGAAACAGCGCGCTTGCCACGACCGGGTTAACAAAGAGGATTCCGGCAGTAAAGAGCATTGGCGGCCAGGCGGAACGCGTTTGAAACGCGAGCATGGTGGCGGCCGCGCCCATCAGCAGGAAAAACGTCCACATGATCAGCGTGCGCATGGTTCCGTAGTCCATCACCGAAAGCAGCGCGCGCACATAAATGCGGAAGCCATGCCAGTACCGCACGTAAAACACGTCCGCTTCTTCGTGGTTTGCCACCGTGTCGCGCGCATCCTGCAGCGTGAAGTCGTCTTCGAGCGGATAGGCGTTTTTCAGAACGCTGTCGGGAGAATCCTTCACGTCCATATAGGTGGACAGCGAAAGGATGATGACCTCCGTCCAGTCGTCGAGCGAATAGGAGCCCCAAACCTGCCGGAGAATATGATGGTTTTGATATTCCGGCTCAAGTTCGTCGATCGAAAGGAGATAGTTCGCTTCAACCTTGTCCTGCGGGCAGAGACCGCTTAAAAACAGCATCCCCACGCCGAGCGCAACGAGCAGCGCATATACGATCAGGTATTTCAAAAACTTCGGAAAGCGGCTTTGCAAGGCTCCATCCTCCTAAATATAACGGTTCGGATTTGAATGATCGTGTGTCGGGCGTTTCTCAGTCTTCCGGCGAACTGTCATGGTAAACGGGATCGTCGACGGACGGCACCTGCTCGGAGTATCCCCACATCAGCATGTCCGGAAGGTAGCGCTGCCCGGTCCGCGTCGCCGGTTCCCCAGGGTGCCGGTTGAGGTGTTCTCCCATAAACACCATCGCCGTGGAGTTGCCGCCGTCGAGGTTATACGCCTGCTGACAACCGTAGAGATAAAACATATGCATAAGCGTGTTGACCGAAACGCCGCGGCTGTAATTGGACATACGCCCGTCCACGGTGATGACGACAAAGTGCCCCGGCTCCACCATCCCGATGCCCGTGCGAGGGTTGACCGCACCGAGCATGGTACGCTTGGCGTTGATGTTGAGCACGCCGTCGCGGATCAGCGTCGGGCCAAAGGAAAACGTGTTGAGCACGCCGTCGGCGAGCAGTTTTTCATAGGTGGTTTCGCCGGGCGAAAAAATCCGCAGGGACATATCGGGGTACAACGCGGCGGTGTCCGCGCCGGTAAGATTGTTGTAAAGCACGCCGTCGCGCATGATGATGCCCTTGATCTCCGGCTCGGCAACGTCCAGATTGTCGCCTGTAATGGCGAGTACCGCGCCGTATCTGCGCGCCATATAGGTTGGCGCTTCGACACGCAGCTTTACGTTGGGGTCCGTTCCGCGCACGCCGGCGCGGAACGCGTCTTCGTTGCGCATGCGGATTTGCGCTACGCAGTAGCACACGGGCTGGTCGCTGATGTTGGTTGTGTGGATGCGGTCGATGATGATTGATAAATCGTCGGTTTTATACTCCCAGTGTTCGTTTTCCCAGTCTTCGACGATGACTTCCTCGGGATCGGTGTCGCTGCGGAAGTATTCGTCCCAGGAGGTATCCTGCGTTTCGGCAACGGCGCTGTCGATGGCGGCGGCGCTCAGCGAGGAAAAATACGGAAGCCCGGGTCCGTTCAGACGCGATGGATTCAACCCGTAGAAAAAGTCGTTGGACTGCTGAAGCGTCTCCAGCCCGGGCGCACAGTACGCCAGTCCGTATTCCGCAACGCTGTAGGTTGGGTCGCCGACATCCAGATCGTAACGGTATTCTTCAGAAAACGACTGATACAGCGCGGTCTCCGCTTCCAGCGCCGTTTTACCGGAAAACGAGGAAAGCGCCGCGTCCCGGTCGATCGTGAAGTCCCGATCGCCATAGAGATGCAGAAATACCCGGAGCGTCTGCCAGACACCGTATTTTTCGGCGGATTCTTCGTCAAACCGCGCGGCGGCGGCCTTTTTGGCGGCCAGCAGGGTTTGTTCCGCGGTCAGCATATGCGCCGCATGGCCGTATTCGCCGTCGAGGTCGTGGGACACGATTACGGCAGGCTGATATTGCCGGATGGTTTGAACAAGGAATGAAAGCACTTCGTCGGCGTCCCAGCACTCCTCCATGGCTTCGAGCTTTTCGGAATACTTGTCCGGGAAGCCGCCGAACACGGGCGCCTCGTAAATGCCCATTTTCCGCAGTGCCGCGGTCGCTTCTTCCCGCTGGGTTTCGTCCGCACTTGTCATATAGACCACCACGACCGAATAGCCCATCTCCGTCGCGTAGTAGGGCAGCACACCGCCGAGGTAGAGGTATTCGTCTCCGGGATGCGCGACGACGAGCATCAAATCCACGCCGGCCTGTTCGTATGAGACGGACGATTTTGCCGAAGCGACGCCCGGCACGGCAAGCAGCAGGAACAGAGCAAGGAGCACAGCGGCAAGTTTCTTCATGAAAGTCCTCTTTTGTGATAGATCGATATCAAAAAACGGGTTTGGAGCCGAATTTTCCTCATTATATCATCTAACGGCGCAAGGGTGCAGTATTTCGCCGAATATTCTTGATTGCGCGGGGTGTGGCAAACCGCAGGGCGGAAACGGACGGGGGAAGAAAGCCATTGCAGAGGTGCGGTTTGAATTAATCCGTATTTGAAAGCCGTTTTCAAGATAGCAAACGGCAGAGGGTTTTGATATGATAATAAAGATTTATCTCGTCAAAATATCTCGAAAACAGGGAATTATGGGGGGCATATGAAGAAAATCGTTATCTGTGTTTGCATTGCCATGTTGTTTTTACTGACCGCCTGCGTTTCGCAAAACGATTACGACTTGCTTAAGGAAAAAGTTGCAACGCTCGAAAACGAGTATCAGCAGCTATCGAAAGACTATTCGACACTTTCGGAAGAACAGGCAGAACTGGATTCAGCCCTGACGAACTTTTCGTTGGAGCAGCAAGAGAAAAATATGGATTACGATGCGATGTGGAGCACTTTTTCGGAATTCACTGCAATCCCGGAAGAAGCATATATAACGTATGGCTCGGAAAACGGTTTGTCAGGATGCGGCTGGCTGCTTGAGGGGGACATCACAGAAATATCGACCTATAAAAATTTGCAGTATATTGTCGTAGAAAATGATATCGGCGATTTTGCAGTCGGCGAAATGCCGTTGTATATGGTGTTTCCTGTCGACTGGCAAGTCGGGGATCATATTCTTGTAAACATTGTGTATTCCGGATATTCGGATGCAATTGACCTGCCGGTCGGTTATTATAATGGATTTTATGTTTCCAGCAGGTGAGGCGGGGCTATGGCCGGGAAGCATAATCCTGCGTAATGTTGAAATCTAACCTGCCGCTGCAGCGGAGAAAACAGCATCCGAATTTTTTGTCTGCATTTGTGTGAAGCGGGGTTTTCGGCCCTATGGGTTGCTCCGCGGCGGAGTCATATTGTAATAAAGTCACAGAATACCGATATTCCCTTATCGTATGATAATACAAAACGATAAGGGGGTATTTTTTATGGAGCAAACCGGTAAAAAAAGCAATTTGAAACGGTACCTGCCGATGCTGATTCTTGCCATAATCGGCGCGGTCGGCGGATATCTCTACTATCGGTTCGTGGGCTGCGCAAGCGGTACTTGCGCAATCACATCCAACCCCGTCATTTCGACGATTTACGGCGGCGTTATCGGGCTGCTGATCGGATATATCATTACACCGGGAAAGAAGAAAAAGGAGGATCAGGCGAATGAGTAAAGTTGTTATTGTCGGCGGCGTGGCCGGCGGCGCAAGCTGCGCGGCAAGGCTGAGGAGGCTGGACGAAAAGGCGGAGATTATCCTGCTGGAGCGCGGGGAATACATCTCCTATGCAAACTGCGGCCTTCCGTACCACGTGGGCGATGTGATTAAGGCGCGCCGGTCGCTGCTGCTGCAGACGCCGGAAGCCATGCGGGCGAAGTTCCGCGTGGACGTGCGCGTGCAAAACGAGGTGCTCTCGGTCGACCGCGCCAACAAGACGGTGCAGGTCAAGCGCCTCGCAACCGGAGAAACCTATACCGAATCGTATGATACACTGGTGCTTTCCACCGGCTCTTCGCCGCTGCGCCCGCCGATTCCGGGCATCGAGTCCGCGCATATCCAGACGCTCTGGACGGTGCCGGACACCGACCGCATCCGTTCGATTATCGCCGATCAGGGCGTGAAATCGGCCGCGGTCATCGGCGGCGGATTCATCGGCCTCGAAATGGCGGAGAATCTCAAGCATGCCGGGCTGGAAGTGAGCATCATTGAAATGCTCGACCAGGTCATGGCGCCGATCGATTTTGAAATGGCGCAGCTGCTGCATGAAAACATCGACCAGAACGGCGTGGAGCTCATTCTTGGCGACGGCGTGGCTTCCTTCCAGGATACGCCGACGGGCGTGGACATCACGCTCAAGAGCGGTAAGGTCGTGTCCACCGAGCTGGTCATCCTCTCCATCGGCGTGCGCCCGAACGGGCAGCTTGCCAAAGACGCCGGGCTCGAAATGAATGCGCGCGGCGGGGTTGTCGTGAACGATCATATGCTGACGTCCGACCCGGACATCTACGCCGTGGGCGATATGATCGGAGTCGAAAACTTCGTCACCAAGGAGCCGACCATGATCCCGCTGGCAGGGCCTGCCAACAAACAGGGCCGCATCGCCGCGGACAACATTGCAGGCGGGAACGACGCATACCGCGGCACGCAGGGCACCTCGATTGCAAAGGTGTTCGACCTGACCGCCGCAAGCACCGGCGAGAACGAAAAAACGCTTATAAAACGCGGCCTCGTCAAAGGCAAGGATTACGAAAGCATCATCATTACGCAGAATTCACATGCCGGGTATTATCCCGGTGCGGTCCCGCTGACGCTGAAAATGCTCTTCTCCATGGACGGCAAAAAGATTTTCGGCGCGCAGATCGTAGGGCGCGACGGCGTTGACAAGCGTATCGACACACTCTCGGCGGCCATGCGCCTCGGCGCGGGCGTCAGCGACCTCAAAGAGCTGGAGTTTGCGTATGCACCGCCGTATTCATCGGCAAAGGACCCGGTCAACATGGCCGGCTTCGTTGCGGAAAACGTGCTCGGCAAGCTCGTGCGTTTTGCTGACTGGGATGCGGTGGAAAACGACAAGGATGCGGTGCTTCTCGACGTGCGCGAGGACGCGGAACTGCTGGCGTTTTCGCTGCCGAACGCAAAGCATATCCCGCTCGGGCAGCTGCGCGACCGGCTCGGTGAACTGGACGGGGATAAGGAAATCATTATCCTCTGCTCCATCGGCGTGCGTTCCTACAATGCGGCACGCGCGCTGATGCTCAACGGGTTTTCCAACGTGCTGGTCTATCCGGCCGGCACGCGATTCTACCAGTCCACGCACTACGAGAAGGAGGAACATATGCCTTACACGCAGAACGCGCCCGTTTCCGACAGCGGACATTCCGACACACGCGACCTGCCGGTTGCGGCCATGCGGCTCGACTGCAGCGGTATGCAGTGCCCCGGCCCGATCATGAAGGTTTTTGAGACCATGAAGGGCATGAAGGACGGCGAGGTCATGGAAGTCTCCGCGAGCGACCCCGGATTTGCACGCGACATCGTGGCCTGGGCGCGCAGGACCGGCAACACGCTTCTGAGCAACGAACACCGCGGCAACGACTATGTCGCGCTCGTGAAAAAGGGACTCGGCGGCTCCGCGCCCGCGGCGCCCGCCATGCAGCCCACGGGCGACGGTAAGACGATCATCGTTTTCTCCGGCGATCTGGACAAGGTGCTTGCAAGCTTTATCATCGCCAACGGCGCGGCGGCCATGGGACGGCCGGTGACCATGTTCTTCACCTTCTGGGGACTGAACGTGCTGCGCAAAGGCCAGAAGCAGAAGGTGGACAAGACCTTCATCGAAAAGATGTTCGGCGCGATGATGCCGCGCGGCACCGGCAAGCTCAAGCTCAGCAAGATGAACATGGGCGGCATGGGCACGGCTATGATGAAGAAGATCATGAAGGACAAGAACGTCGACTCGCTCGAAACGCTGATCAAGAAGGCCATGAGTGCGGGCGTGAAGGTTGTTGCCTGCACCATGAGCATGGACGTTATGGGCATCAAGGAAGAAGAGCTCATAGAAGGCGTGGAGCTCGGCGGCGTGGGCGCCTACCTCGGCGACGCCGAAGAGTCGAACGTCAACCTCTTCATCTGACGAACGGCTTCAGCACAGTAAAACATACAAAACGCCGCCGGAAGATATCCTTCCGGCGGCGTTTCGGCTCGTTAAAAAACCCTGGGACTGTTAAGGGGCGCGGCCCTTAACCCGTTGATTCCGGCTACGCCGGTTTATCCAGCATAACGGATTGCCCGGAACGGGCGTTTTTTTCGTATTTTGAGAATTAGAAAAATATGCCGCGATTGTTGCGCTGCGGGCGGCTATGATACAATATAATTACGGCGAAAGACCGCCGGCATTTCTAAAAGGGAGGGCGACGCGGATGAAGCAGCAGATACTGGCACAAATCGAGACCCGGCTCGCGCAGATTGGAGTGAGCGCCAAACCGGATGAAAAAACCGATCTTGCGATCGATGCGGAACTTCTGGATGCGAAGTTTTCCACGGGGAAAAAGAAAATCCGCTATGAAGCGATGATCCTTGCGGACGAGGCGGACAAAACGGTGCGCATGTTTGAAAAAACGACCGAGCTTTCCGCCGGCGTTTCGTTCGGCATGAGCGCCGAGAGCACCACGCAGACCGGCAAAACGCTCTTTCGCAAGGTTAAAAGCGTACAGTACGGGCCCGAAGGCAAAGTTTTCGAGTACGAATTCGACATTGGCGCGATTGCAAAGACCGTTAAGGAAACCGCCAAAGAAAACGGCTGGAAATTCAAGACGGTGGTTTTCAAAAAGAAAGCGATGTATTAAAACAAACACGCCGCGCGTTTGCTGAATGCAAACGATTGGAAGCGGAGCGAAGTCTGAGCCGGCCACCTCTGTGGCCGGCTCAGACTGTCAAAAAAGTCCCTGGGATTGTTAAGGGCCGCAGCCCTTAACCCGTTGATTCCGGCTGCGCCGGTTTATCCGGCGTAACGGATCGCCCGGGACGGGCGGTTTCTCTGTGCTCTTTGCCGCCCGGGAGTCCGAAGGACGAGAGGCAAAGAGCGGTTATCCCGTCAAAAAACAAGTTTTTTGACGGCCTCAGCCGGCCACAGAGGTGGCCGGCTTTGCTATGCCCCGACGGCGAGTTGACCGGGTGGTTAAATTGTGCTTGACCGGCTGGTCAAGCAGTGGTACATTTAAATTGATTCTTAGCTACAGGAGGGCGGATATGATTCAGGTCAACCATGTGTTTCACGACTATGAGGGCAAAGGGAAATATGCCGTTTCGGATATTTCCTTTTCGATGGATGGCGGGACCGTTTTCGGCTTTTTAGGCCCGTCCGGCGCGGGCAAATCCACAATTCAGAACATCATGACGGGGCTTCTGCCGCTGCAGAAGGGCGAGGTGCTCTATGAAGGCGAATCCGTGCGCGCGCTCAAGACGCGCTTTTTCAACCGCATCGGCGTTTCGTTTGAGCAGAGCAATCTTTACGCGTCCTTAACGGGGCTGGAAAACCTGAAGTATTACGCCGCGCTGTTCTCGGTGCCGACCATCGAACCGATGGAACTGCTCGACCGAGTCGGACTGCGCGAGGACGCGAACAAACGCGTTTCCAATTATTCCAAGGGCATGAAACAGCGGCTTACGTTTGCGCGCGCGCTGATTAACCGCCCGCAGTATCTCTTCCTCGACGAACCGACCGGAGGGCTCGACCCCAAGACGGCGGTCGGCATCCGCGAACTGATCAACGAGCAGAAAGCGCGCGGCGCGGCGGTGTTTCTGACCACGCACAGCATGGAGCTTGCGGACGTGCTCAGCGACACGGTGGCGTTTTTAAACGGCGGTCTGATCGCCGCGTGCGATACGCCCGAAGCGCTCAAGCTCAAGTACGGCAAACGAGAAGTGCGCGTGTTTTACCGCGAAGACGGAGCGGAAAAAGAGAAGACGTTTTCCATGGACGACAAGGAGGAGCTCTCCAAATTCCTGACGACCGCGGACGTAATTAAACTCCATTCCCAGGAAGCCACGCTGGAGGAGATATTCCTGCGGGTGACCGGAAAGGAGCTGACCGCGTGAAAAGCATATTTTATCTGTGCGTGCAGGACTTTAAGCGCCTGCTGACACACGCGCTTTTTTGGATTCTGACCGTCATGCTCGCCGTCATTGTGCTGGTGGTCGATCTGGCGCTGCCCAAGGAGATTGCGCAGGAAAGCTACCGTGTCGTAACGTACAACATGCCGGTGGAAATTCCGGAAACGGAAGCGGCGGAGAGTGCCGACGCGCTGCGCGACGCGGTGAAGCAGGGCGACGCAATCGGGCTTTTGTATGAGGACGGCGGCATCACCATCGTCCATCCCGGGTACTCCGAAAAAACGCTCAACGCGCTGATGCTGGAACTGAGCGGCGTGCCGGCCACCGGGGTGGAAACCGAGCTGCTCGACCCGGATGCAAAGACGGTCCCGTTTAATCTTCGCAGCACGCCCATTTTTATCTGCTTCGAGGCGATTATGGTCGGATTCATTCTCGGCGGAGCGCTGATGCTGGCCGAAAAACAGGACGGGACGGTGCGCGCGCTGCGGATTGCGCCGCTTGGCGGGATGAAATACGTGCTCTCCAAAACACTGCTGTTTTCCCTGCTCGGCACGCTCTATTCGCTTTTGATCTGCGTTATGACGGTCGGGTTCTCCATCAACTGGGGAATATTCCTGCTGCTGACGTTCTTTGGAACGGCGGTGTTTACAATGACCGGGCTTGCGTTCACAACGCCGTTTCGCGATATGAGCGGCTGGTTTTTCTCCATGGCGCTGCTGCTGAGTGTGAACATGCTGCCGGTCATCAGCATCTCCAGCCCGGCGTTTTCGCCGTTCTGGATGAAGCTGATTCCGTCCTATCCTGTGCTGATGGCGCTGCAGTCCGCGATGTTCGGCGGAAACATCGACACGGCTTATACGCTCGGCGCGATCGCCGTCTGGCTGGTCATATCCGGCGCTGCGGCGTACTGGTCGGTTGAAAAAGTGCTGCTGAAGGAGGCGAGGGCATGAAGTCGCTGTTTATTTCGGTTGCACGTGAGTTTAAGCTGATCTTCCGTAACGGACTTTCGCTGTATATGGTGTTTGCACCGGCGCTTCTCGCAATCGTGTTTATCCTGGTGTTTGGTGCGGTGAACGAAACGACGCTCAAGCTGGCGGCGGATGGGACGGTGGACGCGGAAACGGTGCAGAAACTGGAGCGGATTGCGGACGTGAGCACCTATGAGTCCACCGAGCGCATGCAGGCGCGCGTGCTCTCCGCGGACGCGGTGGTAGGCGTTACGATGGACGCGGACAACGTGAAGCTGGTTTTCGAGGGCAATGAAGGCGAGGAATTCATCGCCGCGACCGAACAGCTTGCCGGCATGGCGCTCACCGCGCCGGACTCCGCAATGCAGTACAAAACGGAAGCCGTCAAGGCAAAAGGCGGACTGGCGTATCAGATTTCCATGATTTCCGTACTGCTCATGTCCCTGTTCATCGGCGGCGCAACCGTCGGGCTTGCCATCGTGGACGAGCGGGAAAACAACGTCATCCGTGCCGTGGCGGTCAGCCCGATGCGTTTTTCGGAGTTTGTGATCAGCAAGCTGATCCCTTCGGTCATTCTCGGACTGGTCGGAATTGCGACCGCAGTGCTCATCATGGGCAAAGGCGGCGAGCTTGCAAGGTTTTTGCTGCTTGCGCTTTGCAGCACGGGCGTGCTGGGGCTGATGCTCTTTGCGGTGGGCGCTTTTGCGGCCAACCAGATCGCCGCGATCGGTGCGCTCAAACTCATGGTGCCGCTGGCGATGATTCTGCCCATTTCTGCAATGTTTGTTGCGGACAAATGGCAGCCGCTGTACTATGTGCTGCCGATGTACTGGCAGTACCGGGCGGTCGACGCCATATTGAAAGGGGGAAACGCATTCTGGCCGACGCTGTTAACACTGCTGGTCGGTATCCCCTGGTTTTTGGCGGCGGTATGGTTTTTTGCAAAAAAGGTGAAGTTCAGATTCGGGAGGTGAAAACACATGGCATGGTACTGGTGGGCGCTGATCATCGCCGGCGCGGCGGCGATCATCTGGCTGAAGGCATTGTATGTTCCCAAATGGCTTAAAAAACAGCAACTGAAAAAACAGGAACGGCAAAAACGCATGGAGGAAGAGGACTGATGCGCAAATGATGGGGAAAGCGCCGAATTTTAAATGGATGGAAGAGGGCGCGGAAAACCCGCTGGACCGCTCGCAGGCGCTCTTCGAGGCGGCGCTGACGGAGTTTGCCGAGCACTCGTATAAGGAAGCGTCGCTTAACGAAATCCTGAAGACCGCCGGTATGAACAAAGGGAGTTTTTATTATCGCTTCCGCGACAAAATGGAGCTCTACCTTTCGCTTTTATACCGCGTCGGAATGGAAAAACTGCGCCTGTTTGAAGAAGCGGATTTGCCGCGCGTTTCCAGCGGGTTTTTCGACGAGTTCCGGAATATGGCGCTGCTTGGGCTCAAACTGGCGCAAAAGGACGCGCGGTATCTTGCGTTTTCGCGGCGGATTCTGGAAGAGGAACCCGCCGTCCGGGAAAAGATTATCGCGTCGTTCGGCAATCTCAGCGACGCGGTATTCGCCGACATGGTCGACCGCGCGAAGGCCTCCGGCGAGTTTCGCGGCGATCTGCCGACGGATACGGCGGTATTTGTAATTCAGACGCTGGTCAACCGTATGGATTCGCTTATTCCGCCCGACTGGGACGACGAGAGCGTCCTGCAGGCGGTGGACAAGCTGCTCGACGTAATTCGTTACGGCGTCGGGGGAAGGTCCTGAACAACCAAATATCCTAAAAAAGGCGGCGAGCAGTTTGCCCGCCGCTTTTATGCGTGCGCAGGAAGGAATATGGATGCATTGGCGACCGTCCGCCGGGCGAACAGAAAGAGCGCACCATGGCGCTCCCGGAACCGCATCCCGAACGCCGCTTTGAAGGAGGCGCCGTTTGTAGCGGGGCCGCATCGCCCGGCGGCGGGGGATTTGCCGGGAAGCCGTACACAAAACGCTTCCCGGCCGGGCGGGCTCTGTGATATAATGCTCAGAAATGAAACAGTAGTATGGAGGGACTGCGATGGCAAATATCGTCTGGAAGGACCGTAAACGCATTATCTTCGGCCTGCCGTGGTCGTTTACACGGTATTGCCTCACGGAAGAAAAACTGCTCATCGATACGGGGTTTTTAAACCGGAAGGAAGAGGAAATCCGTCTGTACCGGGTCTTGGACATCACATTGAAACGGCCGCTGAGCCAGCGTATATGGAACCTTGGTACGATCGTGCTCAACACGGCGGACAAATCTACGCCGGAGTTTGCAATCCGCCGCGTTAAAAACGCCAGGGAATTCAAAGAGATGCTCTCCGAGATGGTGGAGCACGAGCGCGATGAAAAGCGCATCGCCGCGCGCGAATTTATGGGCGCCGATCTGGACGACGATATCGTTCACTGACGGCACGGCAAGGGGCGGACAATAGATCAATCGAACGGGTTTTTCCCGTTCTTTTTTTATAAGTTTACCGATATTTGTATCGGAAATGCCCTGCCGGCTGGCAAACTGATGAATTCATTAAAAAAATACAATGCAAACGATGTTAAATCATCACGCTGTTGTGCTATAATAACAAAAATATACTATATACCAAATGGGGAACGAATCGAAGGGAGAAATGGGATGGAATTCAATCCAAACAGCGGGTTTATGTATACGCTGGTCGCAATCGTGATCGCGTTCGTAATCCTGCAGTCCGTCGTGTTCCTGGTGAAAGCCTGGAAGCGCGGCAAAGAACTCGGTATGGACGTGAAGCTTCTTCGAAAAACGGTTGGGTCTTCGGCGATCTTCACCATTGCACCCGCGGTGGCGATCCTGCTCGGCGTCATCGCGCTTTCAAAGGCGCTCGGCTTCCCGCTGCCGTGGCTGCGGCTTTCGGTCATCGGCGCGCTGACGTATGAAACGACGGCGGCGGCCAGCGCGGCCAGCGCGATGGGGACGACATTGTCCCAGCCGATTCTGGACGCGAAGATCTTCACCGCAATTACCTGGGTAATGACGCTCGGCATCGTGCCCGGCCTCATACTGGTGCCGGTATTCGGAAAGAAGATTGAGAATGGAATCGTGAAGATCAAGACCAAGGATCAAAAATGGGGTGAAATCTTCGTTTCCGGTCTGTTCCTCGGCATGATTTCCGCGTTCCTCGGCGTTGTGTTCGCGCACGTCAGCGAAGGGCTGACCGGCTGGATTCCCGTGTTCGTCATGCTTTCGAGTGCAATCATTATGCTCCTCTGCGGGCTGGCGCGAAAGGCTTTTAAAGCGAAATGGCTCGACGATTATGCACTGCCGATCAGTCTGCTCGGCGGCATGGCACTGGCGATTCCGATCACGACGCTCGTGCAGACGATCGCAGGATAAGGAGGGATGCGGAGATGAAAAAGGAAAGAAGTTATCGCGACAGCGTCCATTTTTCGGGACGCATCTGGATGTTCTGCGCGCTGATTATGATGCTTGCCGTGCCGACGAGCATCTGCGTGTATTACGATGCATGGCCGGCGATGAGCGGCGTGCTGAAGGGGTTCCTCAGCGTTGCGCCGATCTTCTGGACGGTCGGCGTGATCGAGGTATTTACCTATGTACCCATGCTCGGCACCGGCGGATCGTATCTGGGCTTTATCACAGGGAACCTTTCGAATCTGAAAGTACCCTGCGCGCTCAACGCGCTTGAACGGGCGAACCTGCACGCGGGCACGGAAGAAGGGGAAGTCATTTCCACCATCGCAATTGCGACCAGCGCCATTGTCACGACGACCATCATTGCGCTGGGCGTGCTGCTGCTTGCACAGATCGAGCCGTTTTTGGAAAGCGAAATCATGCAGCCCGCGTTCGACAACATCCTGCCCGCGCTGTTCGGCGGACTGGCGGTCGTTTATGTTTCCCGGAACTGGAAGATCGCCATGGCGCCGTTGATCTTCATGATCGCGCTGTTCGTGCTCGTGCCTTCGCTGGCGAGTTCCGTTGGCGTGCTGGTGCCGGTCGGCGCGCTGATTGCAATCGGCGTTGCGCGGCTGCTCTATAAAAAAGGACTTCTGTAACGCGCGCGGGAAAATACTTCCCCATACGCCGCGTTCGGCAGTATACTGGACACAACTGATTAACTGACTTCCCCGCATGGACGGGGAGCCGGACGGGAGGAAAGGATAATGACGTATTTCTGGCTGGCGCTTCTTGCGCTGGTGGTCGCGTTTTTTGCGGTTATTCTGATCCGCGCGCTGCGCTTCAGACCGAAAGAAAGCGCGCAGGCAAAACCGACCGAGGCCGCCGTGGACGGACAAAAAGCGATTGACGATCTTGCCGAGATGATCCGCTGCAAAACGGTTTCGTCCTACGACGAGAGTAAAATCGACTGGGCGGAGTTCAAGAAATTCCGCGAACTGCTGAAAAAGCTGTATCCGACCGTGTTTGAAAAATGCGGGTACGAAGAGATCGGCAAATCCGGCGTCCTCTTTACGCTCCAGGGCAAAAGCGCGGACAAACCATCGGTCTTTATGGCGCATTACGACGTGGTGCCCGTCAACGAGGAAGGCTGGTCGAAGCCTGCGTTTGAGGCGGTCATCGAAGACGGCGTACTCTGGGGGCGCGGCACACTGGACACGAAATGCACGCTGCTCGGCGTGCTGGAATCCGCGGAAACGTTGCTCAAAGACGGGTTCGTTCCGGAGAACGACATGTATTTTGCGTTCGCCGGGGACGAGGAAGTCGCGGGCAAAACGCAGCCGCTGATTGTTGAAACGTTGCGGCAGCGCGGCATCGTCCCGGCTATCGTCGTGGACGAAGGCGGCGCGGTCGTCGACGGGATTTTTCCCGGCGTGCAGCAGTCCTGTGCGCTGATCGGTATTGCGGAAAAAGGCATGCTGGACGCGCAGTTTGTGATTGAAGGCGCGGGCGGTCATGCGTCCGCACCGCCGCCGCACACCGGCATCGGCCGGCTGGCGCGCGCGGTCTGCCGGGTGGAGGACAAGCCGTTTACCCGCGTGCTGAGCAAGCCCGTTGCGGAGATGTTCGATACGCTGGGCCGGCATTCGTCGTTCCTTTACCGGGTAATTTTCGCTAACCTCTGGTGCTTTTTACCGCTGCTCGACTCGCTCTGCAAGAAGACCGGCGGCGAACTCAACGCCATGATGCGCACGACCTGCGCTTTTACCATGGCGGAGGGCAGCAAAACCACAAACGTGCTTCCGCCGCGCGCCGCGATGGTTGCAAACCTGCGCCTGATTACAGGCGCGACCTGCGACGAGACGATTACGGCCCTGCAGGAACGCGTCGGCGATCCGGACGTGAAGGTTTCCAAAATACACGGCATGGACCCAAGCAAATGCTCGCAGACACAGGGTTACGGCTGGGAGAAGCTGAAAACGGCAATCTCCGAAACATGGCCCGAAGCGCTTATTTCGCCGTATCTTATGGTCGCCTGCTCGGATTCGCGGCATTACTGTGCGATTTCGGACAACGTATACCGCTTCTCGGCGATGGCGCTGTCCAAAGAGGAGCGCAGCTGCATCCACGGGCACAACGAGCGTATTCCGCTGGACAAGATCGTTAAAACCGTTCAGTTCTATGTGCGCCTGATGCGTTCGCTGTAAAACGAAAACACACCCCAAAAACCATCTTCCTGCGAAGATGGTTTTTTTATGCAGGTAAAATTATTGGATACAGCCGTTTGCTGTTGTATGCGCACGTATGCCTGCAAAGGAAACCGGATGCGGCCTGACGGTGCAAACGCCGGAAAGGGTGAAGACAGAGCAGACGAATAATGGGGATTTCTTTTGACAAAACTTGTATGGTATACTATATTATATTGTTATCTAATGTTCCAACATGAAATTTGCATAATGCGCAGGAAAACGGTGTGTTCGTTTCCCTGTGTGCGGCGAAATGACATTCGGAGGATGCGGATGCAAAACGCGTTATACATCGAAATCAGTTTGGTGGGGATTGCGATTCTTGCCATCGTTTTGTTCAACCAGCGCGGCAACGTCGGTTCTTCTTCGCTGCAGCGGCAGTTTAACCGCATGGTGTATGCAACGATCGCAATTCTGGTAATCGATGCGGCCTGCTGGCTGGTCGACGGAACGACGTTTCCATACGCAAGGAACCTCAATTACTTTTTCGAAACACTGTATTATGCTTTCAATATCCTTATGCCGTTTTTGTGGGTGGTTTATTCGGAAACGGCTCTCGAGGCTGACGCCAAGGCGGCGCGCGCTCATATTCGGATTTTGGCCGTGCCGATGGCCGTGTTTACAGCGCTGCTGTTTTTCAACTTAAAATACGGCATGATTTTTGAAATCGACGCACAGAATGTATATCATCGGGGCAGTTGGTTTTTCCTGGACGTATTGCTTTCATTTGCCTATTTAGGGTATGCGTCGTTTCGTGCTTTGGCCAAAGCCTTGAAATACAGGCGGAGCCTTCGAAACAGGCAGTATTATATGATGGCGGCGTTCATTGTACCACCGGCAATCGGCGGCGTTCTGCAGACGATGTTTTATGGACTCAGCTGCATTTGGATTTGCACGGTGATATCTGTGATGCTGTACTACATCGACTCGCTCAACCGGCAGATTTCAACCGAACCGCTGACGGGGCTGAATAACCGGCGGGAACTGAACAAATACCTGACTCGCGAGGCCAGGGACGCCGGACACACCGGAGTGCTCGCCATGATCATGATGGATATCGACCGGTTCAAAGAGGTCAACGATACTTACGGGCACTATTACGGGGACACCGTGCTGATTGCTATGGCGGACATTTTAAAAAAGTCCTGCAAAAGCACGTCCGCTTTCCTCGCGCGAATCGGCGGGGACGAGTTCTGCATCATCTATCCTGCGGACAACATCGAGGTGGTTGAAGGGCTGATTGCGAAAATTCAGTACAATATCATTATCTGGAACGCGGCGCATAAGGACATGATTCCGCTGAGCTTAAGCATCGGGTATTCGGTTTGGGATTCGGAGAACGATAAGGGCATCGATGCGCTTTATCGGCGCGCGGACCAGAAGATGTATGAAGCCAAACGGGCAAAGCGAATGGCGGCATAAGAAAACCAATCAAAAAAGAACCTGTACAGGTTCTTTTTTGATTGGAGAATATATGCGTTCCACGTTAGATGTTCTTTCTGCCGATGTACATGGCGTGTTCCGAAAGACTGAGGAGTTCCGGCACCTCCAGATATTTTTCGGCGAGGGAAATCCAGCAGTCGAGTTCCGCCTTTTCACGGGTGAGTAAATCCGCTTCGTTTGGCGCGAGAATGCCTTCCTGCCCGAACAGGCTCAGCTTAATCAGCGGGAATTGCTCCATAAACGGCAGAATGTTGCGCTGGTGCGTAAAACAAACGGATGTGAACGCGGCGCCCCGGTAATCTTCGCCGGCGGAGATTGCGTCGATCAGCAAACGAGTTTCAGGGTTGGATGCGTCGCGGACGATATTGCCGCCGTATTTCAGGTCGAAGAGAATTCCCGCGAACGCAAGGATAAACGAAACGTACAAACAGCCGCCGGGCTTAAGGTGGTTCAGTGCAAGCTGCACGGCGCGCGTCTGGTCCGCACGTTCCGTCAGATGATAGAGCGGCCCCATTAAAAATACATGGTCGAACTGCCCGAGGCCAAGTTCTTCCAGCTCGAGACAGTTTTTTGCATATGCTTCGATGGAAACGTCCGCTTTTTTTGCCTGCTCGAGCGCGAAGGAGGCGTTGCCGTCCGAAAGATCGACCAGCGTAGCGGGACAGCCGAGCTTTGCATAGTGGACGGCGTAGCGGCCCGGCCCGCCGCCGATATCGAGAATGCTCTCGCCGGGGCGGATGAAGCGGTCCATCATGTAAGTGGTAAGAATGAACTCAAACGGGTGGCGTTCGAGCCGCAGCCATTCCGCCTCCGGGTTTTCGTCGTAATGCGTTTTTACGGTTTGAACGTCTCTTTTCATGTCGGTCTCCTTTTCCGGCGGGGGATGCTGCGTTCAAATTCCAGTTCGTGTTGCAGCGGAATTCCGTCACTGCCGACGATCGGAATTTCCGGCTTGATTTTTCGTGCGCGTGCAAGCGAGTTACGGTGCAGCCGTTTCAGATCGAAGCCGCGCTTCTGGTAAAAGCGGATTGCGCGGGTGTTGTCGTTTGTGGTGACGACGCGGATACGCCGGCAGCCGCGCGCTTCCGCTTCGGCAGTGACTTTTTCGACCAGCGCCGTCGCGGCGCCGCGGTTTTCAACAAGACTGTCCAGCAAAGTAATTTCGCAGCTTTTCCCGGCAATATAAAAGGTGATCAGCGCGGTCACGCGGTCGTCCTCCAGCAGGAGAAACCCGTCCGTGCCGGACAAGTCGAAGGCCTTTTTGCGAATTACCATGACCTTGGAAAACCAGCGCTCCTGCAGAAAAGCGTTCACAAGGGGTCGGTATGCTTGTGTAATGCGCCGAATATCCATGTTTCCCCCCGATGGCGGCCGCCGGAATCAGAACCGTATTTTTGCGCGGATGGCCTTTTCGCGGATAAACGCTTCAAAATCGGCGGCGTTACCCTTGGTAAACCCGTCCCGGTCGACCAGATAGACGACCTGCGCGCCGAGCCGCAGCAGGTACAGGTGCTGCGTGCGCATGACCCGTTTGATTTGGGTATAATCCGTTTTGGTCTCACCCTTCGTTTGCTCGCTTGTGCTGAAAAGATAGTCGTCGAAAAAAGCGACGTCGCTTACGATCTCCGCGTGGTAAAGTTCGCGGTATTGCTTCAGCAGGCGGCTGACGGAAAGACGCGGCTGAAACAAGCTGAAAAAAATGAAAAACAGCGCGAGAAACAGTGCTGCAAACCCCCGCGTGAGGTCGTACAGATAAAAGAAAAGCACCGCGGAACAGACAAGCAG